>NZ_JBIVKJ010000006.1:0-479068 GCF_044750705.1 Kitasatospora sp. NPDC088783 | reverse complement strand
CCAGACGTTTGTGCTGGGCGTAGTAGGTGGAGGGGGCGATGCTGCAGCCGTGCTCGGCGAGCACGCGGCAGATCGGCTCGACGCCGCCGAAGCGGTCCCGGTGCTCGTTGATGAACGCTACGAGCGCTGGTGTGGCCGGTCGAGCTCGGCCGCGAAGAAACTCGCTGCGGCCTTCAAGATGCCGTTGGCGCGCTTGAGTTCGGCGATCTCCTTCTTCATCGCCTTGATCTGCGCGGACTCCTCCGTCGTCGTCCCCGGGCGCTGCCCGGAGTCGACCTGGTCCCGCCGGACCCAGTTGCGCAGGGTCTCGGCCGAGCCGACACCGAGCTTCTCCGCGACGGCCCGAAGCGCGGCCGACTCGTTCGGGTGGTCACCGAGAACCTCGGCGACCATGCGCACCGCACGACGCCGCAGCTCAGGCGGGTAGGAAGAGGGACGTGCCATGACTCGAATCCTTACACGAAATCGAGTCCCCACCGAACCCGGGGAGGTTCACTCCTCGGTCTGCGCTGGGAAGACCTCGACCACGTCAACGGCACCGCCAGCATCCGCCGCACCCTCCAGCGCACCCGAACCGGGGGCCTGACCACCCTCCTCACCAAAACAGTCAGCTCCGAACGCCGCATCGCCCTCTCGGGCCCCTGCCTGCTTTCACTCCGCGCTCACCGAAAGCAGTAGGCCCAGGAGAAGGAGAAGGCCGGCGCGAGCTGGGTGGACAGCGGCCACGTCTTCACCCGGCTTGATGGTCAGCCCATCGAACCTGCCACCCTCACCCGCCACTTCAACGCACTCCTTTGCCGCGCACACCTCCGCCAGATCCGCTTCCACGACCTAAGGCACTCGACCGCGACCCTCCTCCTGGAACAAGGCGTCGAACTCGTGGTCATCAAGGAACTCCTCGGTCACGCCCACATCGGCGTCACCGCCACCGTCTACGCACACGTCCGGCTCCGCCTCCAGCGCGACGCCATCGACCTCCTCGGCCGTACCCTCGGCAAGCACTCCGAGGTCACCACCAACCCAGACGACGGCGACGACCCATCGCTTTGTGCAGTACCCGTCCGCTGATGTTGCCGTCAACTACTGCCGTCAGACACCCGAGAGCACCGCAGCCGCCCCCACCGGATCAATCTCCGATGGGGGCGGCTTGCTCACTTCCGAAGACGCCAGGCAGCGCCCGAAGAAATCCTCACCCAAAGTCCGAACAATTCACCTGACGGTCTTTGTGAGCCTGATTCTATGGAGCCGATTGATACTATCGAGAAATCTGCAAGTGCATCCCAAACTCGACTGGCTCAATTCTTTCGAGCCACGAACCGGAGAAGCATTTTCCCCTGAAAGGCGCGTCAAGATTTCCGAATCACACCCACCGGCGTCTCGGAAACTAGCACGCCAAACAGGAGGGAAGCTCCAAATTCGAGAAAGTGATTCGGAAGCCCGTTGGCAGCCTTTAAGAGCCCTCTGTGTCGAGCCGCTCCGCCATGTCGAGCAAATGCTGGGGAAGCTTTGAACTGGCCGCCATTACCTCGATACCAATGAGGCACCCGCTCTCGTCGAAGTCGAGATTGATCATGCCCCCGACCTCGACGGGATCGCAGGGATACATGCGCGCCACCCGCGTGCGCACTTGCGGATCGGCGAAGTAGACATACGCCGCATTCGCCTTCTGATCGTATGTAACTCTAACGTCCGCCATGGTTAGCGCCCTCCCTGGAGGCGGTTAATGTATGCCTGGTCCACATTGGTCATCACGGTGTTTACGTTCCCGTCGACAGTCTTGGCGACAAATATCTTGGACCGGGGATCATAGTAGCCCATCTTCCACTGATCATCGTGGTAGTAAGAGAAGGGCTCTCTCCCAAGAACGGCCTGAGCATCCTCTGCCGAAACCCCGCGCCGCTCCAGGCGCTGCGTGGCATGAAGCGTGAATTCATCAACCTTACTGAACTTGATCGGGTGATGTCGGGCTGCTTGCCGGACAGCGCGCGGGTGGCTTCGGTAGTCCTGATGCGGTGAGATATCCGCAGGGCGGTGGCTTGACCGACGCCGAGAGGGCCGCGCGGGAGCGGGTCCGGCTCCAGGCCGTGGCTGGCTTCGAGAGTGGGGAGAAGAACCGGGAGATCGCCGCCGTGTTGCGGGTCTCGGAGCGGTCTGTGGAGCGCTGGCGGCGCCAGTGGCGGGAGGACGGCGAGGCTGGGGTTGCATCAAAGGGCTCGCCTGGCCGACCTCGACTGTCTGACGCGCAGATGGCAAGGCTGGAAAGAGAGTTGGATCGTGGCCCGCTGGCACACGGGTGGACCGACCAGCGGTGGACCCTGGCCCGGGTGAAGACGATGATCGGCCAGCTGTTCCACGTCTCGTACACCGTGGAGGGCACATGGCGGCTACTGCGTCGGCACGGCTGGTCGTGGCAGCAACCTGCCCGGCGCGCGATCGAGCATGATGACGATGCGGTGGAGCTGTGGAAGCGGGAGGTCTGGCCGCGGGTAAGAGCACCGCGGCGGTGAACGGAGCCTGGGTGGTCTTCGAGGACGAGGCCGGCCAGTCGATGACGCCGCCGCGCGCCAGAACCTGGGGCCGCCAGGGCGTCACCCCGGTCGTCCGCGTGCGCGGACGGGGCTCGGGCCGTGTCTCCATGGCGGGGATGACCTGCTACAAGCCCGGTGAGCGGTCCCGGTTGATCTACGCGATCCGCGAGTACCGGGGCCGCAGGGACGAGCCGAAGGGCTTCGGGTGGAAGGACTACCGCGATCTGATCATCCGCGCCCACAATCAGCTCGGCGGTCCGATCGTCCTGGTGTGGGACAACCTGCGCATGCACCTGGTCGCGCCGCTGAGGGAGTTCGCCGAGGCCAACGCCGCCTGGCTCACGGTGTTCCAGCTCCCTACCTACGCCCCGGACCTCAACCCGCAGGAAGGCGTCTGGTCGCTGGTCAAGCGGGGCATCGGCAACCTCGCTGCTGCTGACCTCAGCCAGATCACCCGCGCGGTGAAGCGCAAGCTCAAGATGCTGCAGTACCGGCCGGAGGTGATCGACGGCTGCCTGACGGCCACGGGTCTGATGCTGGAGAGCTGATGCGCTTCAGTTCTCCCAGTTTGCGTAGTCGCCCATCGCGACGTCGTCACACAGGGTCTCCCAGAACCCGTTGTGTGCCAGCGCGGTGGCGTCGAGGGTGGCAAGGAGCTCGCGAAGGTCGTCCGCTGCCTGGTCGAACCGGTCCTCCTCGTGTTCTTCGTAGAAGGGGAAGCGGGCGATAGTGGCTGCCACGCACCGGTGGAAGGCCCCCAGGTCCCGGTTCACGTGGTTGACGACCGAAGCCTCGGTGCTGGGGATGTGCACGATGAGGTACGAAGCCATATCGATGCCGATCAGCCCGAACAGACTGCAGGACCCGAAGACAACCACCCCGCCCTCGCCGAACCCGTCCAGGACTGCCGCCTCGGCCAGTGGTCGATACTCGTAGCCGATCAGTCCCGCCGGCACGCCGGTTTGCCGCAGATCGGCGGCGATCTCTGTGGGTACCTGCGGCGTGCAGCCGATCCGGACCACGGCGTACTGGGGCAACGGCAACGGCGGCAGGTCTCGAATCACGCGGACATCATCCTCGTACTCCCGCGTCGCGGGGAAGCCACAAGCCGAACCCCATCACCGAGCAGCAGACACCGACATCACGGATTCAAGTTGGGTATCTGCGCGAGTGCAACGCCAACGTCCGCCACCCCGATATCTTGGCCGCCCAGCGAAGCGAGCGCGCTCGCGTCCGCAGCGAGAAAGGACTCCGCTGGGGCGGCAGATTCGCCCTCGTCGCGTGATCAAGCGGCCCGGCGCTCACCTGTGCGATCACAGCACTAGGTACCCATTTCACCCCGGCGGGGGCACCTCCCGAAGCCCCATCTTCTCCGGCCTCTCCAGCACCAGCCGGGTGGTGTCCTCCACCAGGACCAAGGCGCCCCCGCTGGTGCGCACCGCGTCCAGTCAGCCCAGGCGGCGACACGCCAGGACGCCCGGTAGGTAGTCGTCCCACCAGTCCCGGCTGGCCAACTCCCCTTCGCGCTCGCCGAATGGACCACGGCCCGAAAGGCCAACGCGGAAGGCTCCTCCTATGCCGACATCCACTTCAACGACAGCCTCCTCGACCTGGCCCGCGCCACCGCCCTCACGTAGCTGCTGAACCGCGCCGACCGCCGACCGGCCGTGACAGCGCCGGCTGACAATGCGGGTGAAGGACGTGCGGCGTTCGTCGCCCGCACCACCGGAGCCACCGGTCGGCGACGCCGGGTTCGCTGACCCCTGCGGAGGCGTCGGCAGGCGCCACGGAGCACCAGTGGTCTGCGAGGGCGGAGAAGCTGTTCGGGGTCTTCTGGAAGAGGTTCGCGACCTCCCGCGCGGCCTGGGAACGGCAAGGCGGCGAGTTACCATCGGACTTCGGTCTCATCATGCTTTTGCCGGGGCGACGAACGTCGCCCCGAACATCGCCACCACGTGCTGCGCCCCGAGCCCGACCGTCCGCCCCCACGACAGCCGCTCGTCCGGCCGCACCACCGCCCCCGGCCGCGGCGCCCGCCCGTCCCCGTGCAGCTTCCACCCGAACCCGACCTTCATCCCGTTCCCTGTTCCACTCGACCGGACCGCCCTGGAGCGGGCTCCATGACCACATGCTGACGCACCATGATCCCCCGCCCGCGGAATCGTCCGGGTCGGTGGGCGTCGCGTCAACCGGGTCGTCGAAGAGAGGGGGCGGACGACGTCGCCGAGGTCGGTGCCGCCTGCCGGGACAGCCGGGGCTACCGCAGGTCGGTGACGGCCGAGCGCAGTTCCTCGAACGCCGCGCGCAGGTGGGGGGCGAGTTCCTCGTCGTCCCGTTCGGGGTTCCACCGCTGGTACCCCGTGGTGAAGGCGAGCACGCCGATCTCGGCCGCTATCCGCGCCGCCGGTCGGGGCACCCGCCGCCTCTCGAGCGCTTCGGCCATCGCGGCGGCGAGGCCGGCGTGCTTCTGCTCCAGGCCCTCCTGGAGCTCCCGGTTCGCCTCGACCGCCGCCCGCATCAGCGGACTGATCTCGCGGTTGAAGGGCGTCATCGCGGCGGCGGCGTGTTCCAGCCCGGCGCGCACGGCCTCCAGCGGGGTGGCCGAGGGCGGGGCGGCCTCGATGCCGTCGGCCAGCAGGCGGCCGAGCGTCTCCCGGCCCGCGGTGAGGACGTCCCGCTTGTCGCCGAAGTAGCGGTGGAAGGTGCTGCGGGTCAGGCCCGCCCGCTCGGCGATCTGGGAGACGGTGGTGGCGTCGTAGCCCTGCTCCGCGAACAGCCGCAGTGCTTCGGCTACCAGGCGCTGCCGGGCGTCGGGCTTCCATCGTGGCATGTCGCCATCGTACGTGATGCGACAGGTGGCGCATCGCGTGTACATTGATGAGACACCTGTTGCATCACTCTGGGGAGACTCCCATGCACGTGTTCATCACCGGCGGGACGGGCCTGATCGGATCCGCCGTCCTCGCCGAACTCCTCTCCGCGGGCCACCGCGTCACCGCGCTCGCGCGCTCCGACGCCTCGGCCGCGAAGGCCCGGGCGGCCGGCGCCGACGTCCTGCGCGGCAGCCTCACCGACCTGGACGTCCTGCGCGAGGGCGCCCGGAAGGCCGACGGCGTGATCAGCCTCGCCTTCGGCAACGACTTCAGCGCGCCGGACGCGTTCGTCCGGGCGATGGCCGAGGAGGCCGCCGCCGTCGACGCGCTGGGAGAGTCCCTGGTGGGCACGGACCGCCCGCTGGTCGTGGTCTCGGGCACCCCCGCCGTGCCGGGCCGGCCCGCCACCGAACAGGACGCCCTGCCCGAGGGCCCGGTCGCCGAGCGCAGCCGCACCGTGGCCCGCGCGCTCGCGCTGGCGTCCCGGGGCGTGCGCAGCTCCGCGGTGCGCATGCCGCGCACCGTGCACGACAACGGCGCCGGCGGCTTCGCCGGACTGCTCACCGAGGCCGCCCGCCGCACCGGCGTCGCGGGCTACCCGGGCGACGGCGAGCAGCGCTGGCCCGCCGTCCACGCGCGCGACGCCGCCGTGCTGTTCCGCCTCGCCCTGGAGCAGTCCCCCGCCGGCGGCGTCTACCACGCGGTCGCCGACGAGGGCGACAAGGTCCGCGACATCGCCGCGGTCATCGGTCGCCGCCTCGACCTCCCGGTCCGGCCCGTCCCGCAGGAGGACTTCGGCTTCCTCGGCCCGATCTTCGCCACCGACCAGCCCGCCACCAGCACCCGCACCCGCGCCGCCCTCGGCTGGACGCCCACCCACCCGAGCCTGCTGGAAGACCTGGAGAACATCGCACCCTGACCCCGCCGGCCCCGCCCGGACGGCGACACCCGCAGTGCGGCCGGCCGGAGCTGTCGTCCTCCGTCAGGTGGGCCGTCGACAAGGTCCGGTCCGACCGCAGCAGGACATCGCCCGGACGGTTGTGCCGTGCTGCGGTAAGCGCCCTCGCAGGGCACCGGTGCGCCGGCGCCCTGCGAGGGCTTCTGGATCGACCCTATTTCTATAGGTGATGACTTTCCCGCCTGTACGGGCTCCGGATCAGGGCCAGCCTGTGCTCGGGCCAAAGGGAGGGGCTTTCGTGGAGAATCAGTCCGTCGGTTCGACGGATCAGCCAGGCCGTCTCAAAGTTGTAGGAAAGCGCCATGTCGGCAGAGATGCCGTCGAGGAGGGCTGCTGCCAGTATGGCGATGTCGTCTTCTTGTGGAAAGGACGGTTCTTCCTTCTTGGGGCGAATCCGCACCTGGATGGAAGGGGAAATCCCGAATTTCTCTCTAATGACATCGAACGGCATTGGTTCATAGGGCGAGACCTGGATCTGTGCGCCACTCACCATGCGAGCCATGCCTCCCTCAAGGAGTTGCTCGGCGTCGAGGTGATCCGAAATCAGCCCCTTCTCCCGGAGTAGGAGGGAAATCCTGGATGCAATCTGCTGCGCAGACTCATCTGTGTCTAGGTAGATTCTATGATTGACAGACATTTTTCATCCCCTTCTGGAGTTTCATGCTAGGGAGTCGGATAGATGTAGATGAAATTTCCTCCGGCATCCTGCACTATGACCTGCTGAAGATTGGTAATCGGCCAGTCCTTGAACTGCTTTATTGGTGCAGGGATATTTACTTTTGAATCGACAGTATTTGCGATAAGCCGAAATGCTTGTCTTTCTTCGACTTTGTCCTTGGCGTATTGCCAGATGCTTGGTATATTATCCGTGCTGGGAGCGTAGCAGTCGACGATGTACCCCTCAATCCGGTAGTCCGGTTCCTTTTTGGGGTTGAGGCCCGCGTCAAGCGGGTTGTTCTCCGGGTCCGCCCTCGGTTTCTGGTGGACTTCGTATCCCTGCTTGGCCCAGTAGTCGGCCGTTTCGTTCTCCCGAGTGTGAGCCCGGACGGTCTCCGCATCGTCCTTGGGGAAGATTGCTCGGGGATCACCAGTCGGTTTGGCGTTCGGGTCGGGCACTCTGGACGGCTTCAGGGGGGTGGCGGTTCGAGCGGCTGCGCTGCCACCTCCGCCAGGATTGCTGTCGCGGGCTTCCCGTAGTGCGGTGCCGAAACTGTCCTTGAAGCGGAGTAGGCCGTCGACAAGAAATCCGGTGCCTCCGGCGATGAGTCCTCCGGCAGCGGCGAGGGCCTCCGGGACAAGTGCGCAGCCCAACCCGTCGGTGGCGAAGCAGACTATGCCGCCGGCAATGGCGAGGCCCAACCCGTCGGTGATCATCATGCCGCCGAGAATGGTTTCGGCGACGCCCTGCCATAGATCCTGATTGAGGAAGGGCTTGATGTACTGATAGCCGGTGTCGATGGCAGAGGAGAGCCAGTCGGGGATCCAGCTGTCGTTCTTCTTCTTTGCGGCTTCCTCGGCGGCCTTGCGGGCCTCTTCCTGTTCGGCGAGGAGCTTGTTGTACGCATCGTTGTATGCGCTGGTGTAGGCCTGCGCCGCGGCGAAGGCGTCCTGCCCGGCAGCCAGAGCCGCCGTTCTGGCGTCCTGCGCTGCGGAGAAGGCGGTGTCCGCGTCGATGCTGGCGGAGTACGCGGCCGACTTGGCGTTATCGGCGGAGTCGGTCGCCCGGACCACCGCTTCGGCGGCGTCCTTCTGGGCAGCTGCCGCGCTCTTCGCGGACTGGGCCGCTACGGCGGCCGAGGTCTCCGCGCTCTTGGCCGAGGCGGCCGCCTGGTTGGCGTAGGTCTGTGCCTGGGCGGCCGAACCGGCGGCCTGGTTGGCCCAGTTGTCAGCCTCGACGGCCGCGTTGCGGGCGATCGCCGCTGCCTTGCCCGCTTCGGCGGCGTTCTTCTGCGCGGTATAGGCGACGCTGGCGCTCTCTGCGATCAGCTGGTCGATCTGGGCGGCGTGGGTCGCGGCCAGCCTGTCCTCGCGCTGGGCCATGAACTGGCCGGTAGTGATGAAGCCGTGCAGCTGCGGGGCCGGGCCCTCGAGAGCGATCCGGGCCTCGGACTTCACCAACGGGGTTCCCGAGCTGACGAGTTGAGCGGCGAGGACGCGTTCGTCCTCGTAGCGGGCGGTGTACTGGCCGGTGGTGATGAAGTCCCGGTAGCCGGTGACGCCGCCCGCGTTGAGGACGGCCCGGCCGGCCGCTTGGATGCCCGGTCCGCCGGTGGAGATGATCTGCGCGACATAGACCCGCAGGTCCTCGGCGGCAGGCTGGTACTGGCCGGTCGCGACGAACCCCTTGTACTGGGCCGGGTCGCCGGTGATGGCCGCGTTCGCGGCGGCCCGCACCTCGTTGGACGGGGTGGTCATGGCGAGGTACTGGATCTGGGCCCGGTCGTTCTGCTGAGCGGCCTTCGTCCAGCCGGTGCGGACGTAGTCCACCACCGCCGCGTCATCGCCGGACAGGGCAACCTCGGCGGCTGTCTGGCTCCAGGAGCCGCGCAGTGTGAGGGTCTGCAGGGCCAACTTGCGGCCGTTCACGGCGACGGTGTGCTGGTCGGCGCCGGGCTGGGCGGCTTCGATGGCGCGCTGCGCTGCCAGGGTATCGAGGTCCTTGAGCCGCTGGCCGGCCTGAGCCTTGGTCGCGGCGTCGGCGTCGTACTTGGCCTTCAGCGTGCGGGCCTGGGCGATGCCGGCGTTGGTGCGGGCGGTCAGCTCCTCAGCCTCGACTTGCTGGGCGAGGGTGTGGACGGACTGCGCGGTGGTGACGGCCGTGGTGGCGGCGGTGGCCGCTTCCTGAGCCGCCTGGGCGTGCGCGGCGGCCTGTTGGGCGGCGGTGTTGGCGTCGACGGCGTGGTCCGCAGCCTCGTCGGCGGCCTGGGCCGCGGCGTTGGCCCGCTGGGCGGCGGAGCGCGCCGCGTCACGGGACTCGGCTGTCGTGCTCGCTGCCTTCCGGGCGAGCGAGGCGGCCGCACCGGCAGCCCGCGTGGCCGCGGCGGCGTGCGTCCTGGTCTCTGCGGCGGCGGCCGACGCCTCGTCGGAGTGCGCGCCGGCCTGGTCGGCGAGGTCGCTGGCCTGCTGGGCGGCGTCCGCGGCCGTGTTGGCGTTGTTGCCGGCGCTGGTCGCCGCGTCGGCGGCCTGACCCGCCGCGGTGGCGGCGTTCGCGGCCTGGTCGGCAGCGAGGGCGGCTGTCTCCGCGCCGTGTGCAGCCTCCCGGGCACTGGTGGCTGCCGCACGCGCGGCACCGGCCTGGCCGCGATCGGTCGCCGCGGCGCCTGCGGCGGCCTGGGCGGCACCGGTCGCGGCGGAGGCGGCCTGTTCGGCGGCGTTGGCGGCCACCCGGGCGGAGTTGTTGGCCGCCTTGGCGGCCTCGATCGCCGTGCTCGCGGCGGCTGCGGCCTGCTTGGCCGCGGCGGCGGCGTGCTGGGCGTCGCCGTTGGCGGCGGCGGTCTCGGCGGCGGCCCGCTGGGCGGCTTCCTTGGCGAGCTGGGCTGCGGCGACCGCACGGGCCGAGGCGTCTTTGGCGGCGTCGGTTTCGACGGCGGCCTGCTTGCCGGCCGCCGTGGCCTGGTCGGCCAACTGCTGGACGGTGGCGTGCTCCTGGTCGCGCGAGCGCGCCACGAACTGGCCGACCTGGAGGAACTCGGTGATGTCGGCGGCGGTGCCGCTCAGCGCCAGCCGCGCCGCGGCCCGGACGTTGCTGCCGCCGGTGGAGTAGACCTGCGCGACCTGGATCCGCTCGTCCTCGGCCCGCTTGTCGTACTGACCGTCGGACAGGAACTTGGTCCTGGCGACGCGGGCGGGCCGGTGTGGCGGACCGAGAACGGCGTGGCCGCGTTTCTCGGTGTCGTCTCCCGTTCCTGGCAGGGCGGTTGCGTGGGCGTGCCCGCCACCGAGACCCGCACCGGCGCCTACGCCACCCGCACCGACGACCTCGCGAACTGGATCTCCACCGCAGTGGCGGCCGACAGCACGCTGATCAAGGCGGGCACGAAGCTGGCGTCCGGCCAGTCGGTCACCGGTCCGGACCTGAAGCTGACCATGGGGACCAACGGAAACCTGGTGCTCACGCACAAGCAGGTGGGTGGCGGTGTGTTGTGGTCCTCGAACACCGCGGGTAACAGCGGCGCGTGGGCGCAGGTGCAGACGGACGGAAACTTCGTCCTCTACAAGTCCGACGGCAACCCGGCCAACGGCACCGGCGCCCTGTGGGGCTCCAACACCTGGGGCCAGGGCGGCGCGTTCCTCAAGCTCCAGGACGACGGCAGCCTCGCGCTGTACAAGAAGGACGCTGCCGAGACCGTCGCCAACTCGATCTGGAGCGCGACCACCTTCCGCCCCGAGAGCCGGCTCAACCCCGGCCAGCAGGTCTACACCACGACCACCCGCCTGGCCATGCAGTGGGACGGCGACCTCGTCCTGTACCGCCTCAGCGACAACACCGTCCTGTGGCACAGCAACGCCGCCGGCAACCCCAACGCCTTCCTGAAGATCCAGAACGACGGCAACGTCCTCGTCTACAGGGCCGACGGCACCACCTTGCTGTGGTCCACCGGTACGTTCTGGTCTGGCCGCGCCTACCTGAAGGCCCAGGACGACGGCAACCTGGTCGTCTACAAGGTCAACGGCGGCGAGGGCATCGGCGACGCGATCTGGGCCAGCAACACCTCCGCCTGACCCGTCCCGAACCTGCTACCGGCGGCCCCGCCGACGCCCGAGGCGTCGGCGGCACCGGGCCGGGTCAGGGGCGGCGGAGCTTGCGGAAGATCAGCCAGATCACCAGGGCGATCACCGCGATCACGATGACGGACACCAGCAGGAAGCCGATCAGGCCGCCCTTGGACTTCTTCTTTTTCTTCGCCTTGCTCTTCGCCAACTGGGTGGCGTGCTGGGCCCGTTGGCCGGTCGGGGCCTGGGGCTGGGTCTGGGTGCCGGCCGCCGGTGCGGCGGCGGGTGCCTGCTGGGCGGCGGCGGTGACCGCGGTGGTGCGCGGTGCGGCGGACGCCGTGCCGGTGGCCAGCGTGGCGCTGCCGCCCGCCAGTGCCAGGGCGAGCAGCACTCCTGCCAGACGTGTTCTCATCTGCCAACCTCGTTCCCGTCCGGCCCCCGTGGCCTGCGACCGGTTCACTGTGGCAGGTGTCGGGCGCGCCGCGACAGGGGAGGGGCGCGGCCTGTTCCCGGACTGTGACGGTGTCACCGCCCGGTCCGGCGACGGTCACGGTCGGGTCCCCGGGGGTCGGGGGCGGAAGCGGCGGAGGGGGCGGAAGGGGCGGCCGGGGGCGGAAGCGGAGGCAAACCCTCCCCAGGCGAAGGGGCGTCGACTGGCCAAGCGTCAGGCCCGTTGGGTAAAGGTGCGGTTCGGATCGTCCCGGGCCGCTTGTTGGGCATGAGCATGCCCGCCTACTGTCGAACGCCAGTCCGGTGTTGCACGGACTCCCCGGTTCGACGGCGGCCCCGAATCCCGCCGTCAGGCCCGGCCCGGCCACGCGGGCGGACACCATCCGCCGGTGCGGCCCGGCCTGCACCGCTTCCGGTCTACCCCAGCCAAGGAGGCACTTCCGCATGCGCACTTCCGCCGCAGCCCGCCGTACGGCCCTCGCCGTCGCGGGCACCGCCGCCCTCCTCCTCTCCGCCTTCACGGCCGCCGCCCCGGCGGGCGCGGCGGCCGACCCCCAGGTGTACGGCAAGGACGGCACGTCCTGGGTCAAGGCGTGCGACACCCTCGCCCACGGCGACACCGTGGCCTGTCACGCGCTGCGCGTGACCAGCACGGTGGAGGGCGTCCGGCAGCTCGGCGTCACCCCGAACGCCACCCCGTCCGGCCTCGGGCCGAGCGACCTGCTGAGCGCCTACAAGCTGCCCGCCAACGGCGGCGCCGGGACGACCATCGCGATCGTGGACGCGTACAACGACCCGAACGCCGAGTCGGACATGGCCGTCTACCGCTCCCAGTACGGACTGCCCGCCTGCACCAAGGCCAGCGGGTGCTTCAAGCAGGTCAACCAGACCGGCGGCAGCAGCCTGCCGGCGAACAACTCCGGCTGGGCGGGCGAGATATCGCTCGACCTCGACATGGTCTCCGCGATCGCCCCCAACGCCCACATCATCCTGGTCGAGGCGAGCAGCGCGACCATGGCCAACCTCGGCACCTCGGTGAACACCGCGGTGAGCCTGGGCGCCAAGTTCGTCTCCAACAGCTACGGCGGCTCGGAGTCCTCCGCCGACACCTCGTACGACTCCTCGTACTTCAACCACCCGGGCGTCGCCATCACCGTCTCCTCCGGCGACTCCGCCTACGGCGCCCAGTACCCGGCCGCCTCCAGGTACGTGACCGCGGTCGGCGGCACCGCCCTCAAGCGGGACTCCAGCGCCCGCGGCTGGTCGGAGAGCGTCTGGCTGACCAACTCCACCGAGGGCACCGGCTCCGGCTGCTCCAAGTACGACGCGAAGCCGACCTGGCAGAAGGACACCGGCTGCACCAAGCGCACCATCGCCGACGTCTCGGCCGTCGCCGACCCCGCCACCGGCGTCGCCGTCTACCAGACCTACGGCGGCAGCGGCTGGGCCGTCTACGGCGGCACCAGCGCCGCGGCCCCGATCATCGCCGGCGTCTACGCCCTGGGCGGCAACCCCTCCAGCGGCTCCAGCCCGGCGTCCTTCCCCTACGCCCACACCTCCGCGCTCTTCGACGTGACCTCCGGCTCGAACGGCTCCTGCTCGCCCTCCTACCTCTGCAAGGCCGGCGCCGGCTACGACGGCCCGACCGGCCTCGGCACCCCCAACGGCACCGCCGCCTTCACCGGCTGACGCCGCACCGCTCGGAGCGGCTCCGACCGGAGGCCGCCACCCCGCGAGCCGGGGTGGCGGCCTCCGCCGTGTCAGGTCAGGCGGCGTCGGCGAGCAGGTCGCGGACGGTGCGGGGCTCGCGGGCGAGGAGGGCGGACAGCAGCGGGTCGGTGCCCGCGAAGTGGCCCTGGGCGGCGGCCTGGTAGATGCCGAGGGTGAAGCGGGCCATGAACTCCGGTGTGCCCGAGGCCACTTGGGTGGCCACCCACTCCTCGGGACCGACGGTGACGCAGCGGACCGGGCGGCCGGACAGCTCGGCGGCCAGGTCGGCCACCTGGTGGAAGGTGGGCGCCGCGGCGGCGGTGAGGGTGACCGGGCCGTCGTACCCGCGGGCGGCCGGACCGCCGTGCCCGTCGGTGGTCGGACCGTCGTGCCCGTCGGCGCCCGGGCCGCCGTGCCCGCCGAGGGTGGCGAGGATGACCGCGGCGGCCTCGGCGGCGTCCTCGCGGGCGGTCCAGGAGACCGGGCCGTCGGCGGGGACGGTGAGGGTGCCGGTCTCGCGCCAGGGCCCGGCCAGGTGGGTGAGGCTGTGGGCGTAGAAGCCGTTGCGCAGGGCGGTCCAGGCGAGGCCGGAGTCGGCGAGCAGCCGCTCGGTCGCGGCGTGGTCGCGGGCGGGCTTGAAGGCGCTGTCGGGGTGGGCGCCCTGGTGGCTGGTGTAGAGGACGCGGCCGACGCCGGCCGCGACGGCGGCGTCGATCGCGGTGCGGTGCAGGGCGACGGCGTCCGCGCCCGGGTCGCTGGCGGAGACCAGCAGCAGTTGGTCGGCGCCCTCGAAGGCGCGGGGCAGCGAGGCCGGGTCGGCGTAGTCGCCGCGGCGCACCCGCACGCCGAGGTCGGCGAACCGCCGGGCCCGGGCGGGTTCGCGCACGGCGACGACGATCTCCGCGGCCGGGACGCGGGCCAGCAGGTGGTCGACGGTGGCGCCGTTGAGCGCGCCGGTGGCTCCGGTGATGACGATCATGGTCCACTCCACGTGTTATCGGTGTTTCGCTTTCGACGTTAGCACTGGAAATTCACCGATAACAAACGTGAGATACCATTGGAAACGTGAACGATGCCGGTCCCCGCCCCCCGCAGACCTCGCGCGACGCCGTCCGCGCCCGGCTGGTCGAGGTCGCCGCCCGGCTGCTCGCCGCCGACGGCCCCGACGCGGTCACCACCCGCTCGGTGGCGCTCGCCGCCGGCGTCCAGGCCCCCACCATCTACCGCCTCTTCGGCGACAAGGACGGCCTGCTGGACGCCGTCGCCGAGCACGGCTTCGCCACCTACATGGCGCGCAAACCGCCGGTCGACGCGGACGAGGACCCGGTGCGCGGGCTGCGCGCCGGCTGGGACCTGCACATCGGCTTCGGCCTGGTCAATCCGGCCCTGTTCCGGCTGATGCACACCACGGCGCCGAGCCCGGACGGGCGGTCCGCCGCCGAGGCCGGGCTGCGGATCCTGCGGCAGCGGGTGGGCCGGGTCGCCCGGGCCGGGCGGCTGCGCGTCCCCGAACGGCGCGCCGTCGACCTGATCCGGGCGGCCGGCACCGGGGTCGTCCTCACCCTGATCGACCAGCCCGAGGAGAGCCGCGACACCACCCTGGCCGACCTGGCCTGGGAGGCGGTCCGCAGCACTGTCCTGGTCGACCCCCGGGAACTCGCCCTCTCCGTCCCGGCCACGGCCGCGGTCACCCTGCGCGCCGCGCTGCCCGGCCTGGAGGTGTTCACCCCGCACGAGAGCGCGCTGTTCGGCGACTGGCTGGAGCGCGTCGCCGAAGCCTGAGGACGCGCCGCCGGAGTCCGCGGGCGCGCCGCCGCCCCGTTTCGACCGGCGTTCCCCGCCCGGCCACCCCTCGTGCGCCACCCCTCGTGCGCCACCCCTCGTGCACCACCCCGTACCCCCGCGTCGGCGCGCCCGGCGCGGGGGTCGTTCGACGCCCCGGTCCACGCCTTGACGGTCGTGGGTGCCCGCTCTAGATTCGCCGTGCCCGTACCGGAGTTGACGGCCCGTCGGCCGCCCGGAGCGGCGAACCGCACCGCACGCGACGGCTGACGAGGAGCCACCATGCGCAAGCCGAGTTCTCCGGCCAGGGCCCTGCTCGGCCTGGCCGCCGCGACGGCGCTCGTCGTGGCGCTGCCGACCTCCGCCGGGGCCAACGTGCTGACCCGGCTGCCGCAGAACGCCCCGGGGCTGGACCAGACCTTCTCCCCGGCGTACGACTACGACAAGGACGGCTGCTACGCCACGGCCGCGATCGGCGCCGACGGCACGATCAACCCGGGGCTGAAGCTCGGCGGCGACGTCAACGGCCACTGCCACGACTACGCCCAGCTCGCCGACTCCAACACCTACTCGCGCACCAGGTGCAACAACGGCTGGTGCGCGCTGATGTACGCCAGCTACTTCGAGAAGGACCAGGCCACCCTGGGCCCGGCGGCGATCGGGCACCGGCACGACTGGGAGCACGTGCTGGTGTGGGTGCACGACGACCAGGTCCAGTACGTGTCGGTCTCCCAGCACGGCGGCTACCAGGTCGCCGCCCGCTCGGCGATCCGCTTCGACGGCACCCACCCGAAGATCGTCTACCACAAGGACGGCGTCTCCACCCACGACTTCCGGTTCGCCAACGCCAACGACGAGCCGGCCGAGAACGCCACCGGCACCTGGTTCTACCCGCGCCTGGTCGGCTGGGACGGCTACCCGGCCGGCTACCGCGACAAGCTGCTGGCGGCCGACTTCGGCGCGGCCATCATCAAGATCGGCGACGGGGACTTCGCGTACGCGCTGGCGCACGCGATGCCCGCGGGCATCCCGTTCGACCCCAACGCCTGACGCCTGACGCCCGACGCCCGATACCCGGCGCCAGGACGGTCGGAGAGGCCGCCGCGGCCGCCGAGGAGAAGCGGGGAAGCCGAGAAGCGGCGAAGACGAGGGCCGGGGGCGCCCCGAGGAGGGCGCCCCCGGCCGGGGGACGGGAAGGGGACGGGGTCAGTCCATCGCGTTGGCGACGACGGTGGTCGGGTTGGCGAGGGTGGCGGTCAGCGGCAGGTTGCGCGAGCTGTCACCGACCAGGATCTGGTAACTGCCCGCCGTGGCGGTCCAGTTGCTGCTTGCGGTGTCCCAGTGCGCCAGGTCGTGCGCCGTCACGGTGAAGGTGACGGTGCCGGACGCGCCGGGGTTCAGGGTGATCCGCTGGAAGCCCTTGAGCTGGTGCGGGGGCTCGCCGGTGGCGGCCGGGGCACCGACGTACAGCTGGGCGACCTCCGTCCCGGCCCGGCCGCCGGTGTTGGTGACGGTCGCGGTGACCGTCGCCCGGCCGTTGGTCAGCGGGCCCACCTGGAGGTTGCCGAACGCGAAGCCGGTGTACGACAGGCCGTGGCCGAACGGGAACAGCGGGGTGAGGTTGTTCGTGTCGTACCAGCGGTACCCGATCTTCAGGCCCTCCGAGTACTGCACGGTGCCGCCGGTGCCCGGCCACTGCGCGGGGGTGTTCGCCGGGACCTGGGAGAGCGAGGCGGGGAAGGTGATCGGCAGGTGCCCGGACGGGTTGACGTCGCCGAACAGCAGCGCCGCGATCGCCTCGCCGAACTCCTGGCCCTGGTAGAAGCCCTCGAACACGCCCGCGACCTGGTTCAGCCAGGGCATCATGATCGCGGAGTTGTTGCTGAGCACCACGACGGTGTTCGGGTTGGCCGCGGCCACCGCCGAGATCAGCGCGTCCTGGTTGTCGGGCAGGGTGAGCGTGGTGGTGTCGGCGGTCTCGTGGCCGTAGTCGTCGGCCGCGAAGACGATCGCCACGTTCGAGGACCTGGCGAGCGCGACCGCGGCGGCCTGGTCGGTGCCGTCGTTGTAGGCGACGGTGGTGTTCGTCCCCGCGGTGCGCTGCTGGATGCCGTACAGCGGGGTGTAGGTGCCGGAGCTGGTGGCGTTGCCGCTGCCGCCGCCCGAGGTGAGCGTGCCGGGCCCGGCCTGGGTGCCGATGATCGCGAGCGAGCGGCCGCCGTTGGCGTCGAGCGGCAGCAGGCCGTTGTTCTTCAGCAGGACGGTGCCCTCCTCGGCGCCGCGCAGCGCGACCGCCCGGTGCGCCGGGGTGGCGACGATGGCGGTCTTGGAGCCGCTGGGCGCCTTGTCGAACATGCCGAAGCGGAACATCTGGGTCAGCACCCGGGAGACCATGGTGTCGAAGGTCGCCTGGGTGACCTGGCCGTTGGCGACGGCCTGCAGCAGCGCGGTGGCGAAGAAGCCGCTGAACGGCATCTCGACCGTCTCGCCCGCGTTGGCCGAGGGCACGGTGGAGTGGATGCCGCCCCAGTCCGAGGTGATGAAGCCCTGGAAGCCGGCCTGCTGGTACATCGCGACGTTCTCCAGCGCCGGGTTCTGGCACGAGTACTCGCCGTTGACCATGCTGTACCCGCACATCAGCGCCGCCGCGCCGCCCTTCTCGATCGCGGTCTGGAAGGCCGGCAGGTAGATCTCCTGGAGGGCGCGGGTGTCGACGATCTCGTTGCCGGGCGCCGAGGGCTGCTCGACGTTGTACGCGGCCACGTGCTTGACCTCGGCCATCACGCCCTGGCTCTGCATGCCCTGGACGTCGGCGCTGGCGATCTGCCCGCTCAGGTACGGGTCCTCGCCGAAGGTCTCGTAGGCCCGTCCCCAGCGCGGGTCGCGCACCATGTTGACGGTCGGGCCGAGCGAGACGTTCACGCCCTTGCCGGCGAACTCCTGGCCGACCGCCACGCCGAACTCGTGCACGTAGTCGGTGTCGAAGGTGGCCGCGGACACCTCGCCGTCCGGGAACTGGGTGACGCCGCCGAGCCCGTCGCCGACGCCGCTCGGCCCGTCCTCGAAGTTGACGTCCGGGATGCACAGGCCGGGCTGCCCGGCGATCTGCCCGATGTACACCTCCGAGCCGTCGCCGTACAGCATCCGGTCCTTCTGCTCCTGGGTCATCGCGCCCATCAGCTGGGCGACCCGGGTGGCGACCGGCACGTCCGGCCGGTTGACCCACGGGCAGGTGCCCGGTGCGGGCTTCGGCGGCGGCGGGGGGATGGTGACGGTCTGGTTGCCGACCGTGCGGACGGCCAGCTCCCAGAGCGAGAAGCCGTACCCGGTGGCCCGGGTGGTGGCGTACAGCCGCAGGTAGCGGCCGGTGCCGGAGGCGTTCACGGTCTGGGTGCCGCCGGTGCCCGTCGTGGTGGACCAGACGGTCGTCCAGTTGGCGTCGTCGGTGGAGAGGTCGATCCGGAACCCGCTGGCGTACGCGTTCTCCCACTGGAGCACCACCTGGCACACCGGCAGGTTCCCGCCGAGGTCCACCACGATCCACTGCGGCTCCCCGACCTCGCTCGACCAGCGGGTCAGGGTGCTGCCGTCGGTCGCGTAGAACGCGTCGTACGCCGGGTTGCCGTCCTGCACCGAGGACCCGGTGGCCGGGTGCCCGAGCGCCGCGTTGACGGTGCCGCAGCCGCCGCCCCCGCCGGACGGGGACGGTGACGGGGACGGCGAGGGGCTGGTGCTGCCGCCGCTGCCGCCGGTGAAGACCTGGAACTCCCAGAGCGAGTAGCCGTACTGGGTGGCCCGGGCGGTGCCGTACACCCGGACGTACCGACCGGTGGCGGCGAGGTCCAGTGTCTCGGTGCCGCCGGTGCCGGTGGTGGTGGACCAGGCGGTGGACCAGTTCGTGCCGTCGGTGGAGGTCTGGAGCTGGAACGCCGTGGCGTACGCGGCCTCCCAGCTCAGCACGGCCCGGCAGAGCGTCAGCGCGGAGCCGAGGTCGACCTGGAGCCACTGCGGGTCGGCCGCGGCGCTGGACCAGCGGGTGCCCGCGTCGCCGTCCACGGCCGCGGCGGCCGGGAAGGCGTCGCTCTGCTGCGAGGAGGCGGTCACCGGCCGGTTCTGCGCGGCGTTCTGGGTGCCGCAGACGGCCCCGCCCCCGCCGCTCCCGGCCGTCCCGTAGACCTGGAACTCCCAGAGCGAGTAGCCGTACTGGGTGGTGCGGGCGGTGCCGTACACCCGGACGTAGCGGGCGGTGCCGCTGACGTTGAGCGTCTCGGTGCCGCCGGTGCCGGTGGTGGTGGAGTAGGCGGTGGTCCAGGTCGAGCCGTTGGCGGAGAACTGGAGCTGGTACGCCTTGGCGGCGGCGGTCTCCCACTGGAGGACGACCTGGCTGACCGTCTGGACGGTGCCCAGGTCGACCTGGAGCCACTGGGGGTCGGCGGCGGCGCTGGACCAGCGGGTGCCGGTGTTGCCGTCGACGGCGGCCGAGGCGGGTGTCCCGGCGTTCTCGGTGGACGAGGCGGTCGCGGGCTTGTTCTGCGAGAGCAGGGTCGGGGCGGCCTGCGCGGCGGGCGCGCCGGAGACCAGCAGGGTGGTGAGCAGGGCCAGGACGGCGAGCGCCGCCGTCCACAGCGTTCTGACGGTGGGGCGGGGCACCGGGGCGGAGCCCGGTGGGCGTGCTGCGCGTGCGTTCACGGATCTCCTCGCGGACGGCGGTCGAAGGGGCGGACGGGCGGCCGGGCTCAGTAGCCGACCGCGACCTCCAGCCACTGCGGGTTCGCGTGCGAGATGTAGGAGGACTGGCTCGCGTAGTCGTCGTACGGGAAGCCGTACGCCAGCGAGTCGATCGCGCGGTCGTGCCAGAACTTGGCGTAGTAGTTGGCCGGACCCGCCGCGTAGTACTTGCTCGGGTCGGACCACTGGCTCTGCGGCAGCGTGGCGACGTGCCGGTTGAGCGCCGCGCACATGCCCGGGTCGCCGGCCAGGGTGCCCGCGCAGCCGAAGATGTTCGAGGTGGACTCGTTCACGCCGACCGAATTCGCGTACGCCGTGAAGTAGTTGGCGTTCACGCCGCCGGTGCGGAAGCTCGGGTCGCTGCCCGGCGCGATGATCCGGTACGGGGCCTCGGTCTGCGCCAGCACCTTGAACTCCTGCGGCACGGCGTTCGCGAAGTCCTGGAACAGCTGGGTGCGGCTCTCGTTGAACACCGACTGCGCGTCACCGACCTGCACGTCGTAGCCGTCGGTGGTGTGCAGCCGCATCGCCAGCGGCAGGGCCCAGGCGTCGACCCGGGTGGTGTTGCCGTTGAACACGTTCGCGCCGACGGTGAACTCGATGAAGTCGGCGTACCGGCTGGTCGGCGAGCCGAGGTAGAAGTACATCCGGCCGGAGGAGTTGGCGGGCATGTCGAGGTAGGGCTGCTCGGCGATCGAGTGGGTCTGCCCGTTGAAGCTCCAGTAGACCTGGCTGTCCGGGTAGGCGCCGTTGGTGCGGTTCAGCACCTTGACCGTCAGCACGTTCGAGGCCGGCGGGATGGTGCTGGTGTCGCCCCAGAACGGGTCGGTGCCGGTCCCGGAGGTCGGGCTCGGGCTCGGGCTGGGCGAGGAGCCCGTCCCGGTGGTGAAGACCTGGAACTCCCAGAGCGAGTAGCCGTACGGGGTGGTGCGGGCGGTGCCGTACACCCGGACGTAGCGGGCGGTGCCGGTGACGTTGAGCGTCTCGGTGCCGCCGGTGCCGGTGGTGGTGGAGTAGGCGGTGGTCCAGTTCGTGCCGTCGGTGGACAGCTGGAGCTGGTACGCCTTGGCGGCGGCGGTCTCCCACTGGAGCACGGCCCGGCAGACGGTCTGGACGGTGCCCAGGTCGACCTGGAGCCACTGGGGGTCGGCGGCGGCGCTGGACCAGCGGGTGCCGGTGTTGCCGTCGACGGCGGCGGAGGCGGGCGTCCCGGCGTTCTCGGTGGACGAGGCGGTCGCGGGCCGGTTCTGCGCGGCGTTCTGGGTGCCGCAGGTGCCGGGCGCGGAGGAGCCGCCGTAGACCTGGAACTCCCAGAGCGAGTAGCCGTACTGGGTGGTGCGGGCGGTGCCGTACACCCGGACGTAGCGGGCGGTGCCGCTGACGTTGAGCGTCTCGGTGCCGCCGGTGCCGGTGGTGGTGGAGTAGGCGGTGGTCCAGGTCGAGCCGTTGGTCGAGAGCTGGAGCTGGTACGCCTTGGCGGCGGCGGTCTCCCACTGGAGGACGACCTGGCTGATCGCCTGGCTGGTGCCGAGGTCGACCTGGAGCCACTGGGGGTCGGCGGCGGCGCTGGACCAGCGGGTGCCGGTGTTGCCGTCGACGGCGGCGGAGGCGGGTGTCCCGGCGTTCTCGGTGGACGAGGCGGTCGCGGGCTTGTTCTGCGAGAGCAGGGTCCCGGCGGCCTGGGCGGTCGGCGCCGGGGCCAGGGCGAGCAGCAGGCTCGCCAGCAGGGCGGCGACGGCGAGGAGGGCGCACAGCGGCGTCCTCCAGTGCAGGTGGGTGCGTGGCGCGAGCATCTGACGGCTCCTCGGGTGCGCGTGCAGGTGGGGGTGGGATGTGCGGGCGCGCAGCGAGAGAGAGGGGAGCGCTGAGAGCGCTCTCTCGCCCCAGCAGTGTGCGGAGCTGGGAGAATGCATGTCAAGCGGGAGAGCGCTCTCCCATTTCGGTGCTCGGAGACGGTCTGAAACCGGCACGTCGGAGGGGTCGGCCGGGCGCACCGGAACGCGGGATTCCGCCCCGGGCGGAGGGTCGGGGCGGGGCGCGGCTAGGGTGCGTGGGGGCACCGACCGGTCCGCTTCTCAGGTCCGTTCGGCGCGTTCCGCCCGTTCCGTCCGCTCCGCCTGTCCCGTCCCCCGGAGGCCCGCGTTCCCATGGAGTCCAGCCCGGAGTCCCGTGTCCCCGTGCAGGCCCCGCCGGGCGTCCGTCCGGCGGACCGCTCGGAGCCCCGGCCGCCCGGCGCGGCGGTCCGCCGGCACCGCCGGGCCCTGCAACTCTGCTTCGGGATACCCGGGCTGGCGCTCGCCACCTGGGTCACCCGCACCCCCGACGTCCGGGACCGGCTGCACGCCTCCACCGCCGAGATGGGCCTGGTGCTCTTCGGGATGTCGATCGGCTCGATGCTCGGCATCCTGGCGGCCGGCGCGCTGGTGGCCCGGTTCTCCACCCGGCCCGTCATCATCACCGGCATGGGCCTGGTGCTGGCCAGTTCGGGCACCACCGCCCTGGGCGCGGCCCTCTCCTCGGCCCCGCTGGTGGCCTTCGGCCTGCTGCTGATCGGCGCGGGCGTGGGCCTCTCGGAAGTCGCCAGCAACGTCGACGGCGCCGACGTGGAACGCGCGTACGGCCGCCCCGTCCTGCCCGCCCTGCACGGCTGCTACAGCCTCGGCACCCTGATCGGCGCCGCCCTCGGCGCGGGCGGCGCCGCGATCGGCCTGCCCGTCCCCTGGCACCTGGCCGCCGTCCTGCTGGTGACCGCCGTGCTGTTCGCCCTCGCCCTGCCGGGCCTGCGCCCCGGCCTCGGCCGCGCCACCGGTGCCGACGCCGGTACTGCCGCCGGTGCCGACGCGCCGGTTCCCGGCAGTGCCCCGGCGGTGACGGCGGCGGACCGGCGGCCCTACCTCGACCCGCGGCTGCTGCTGATCGGCGGCGTGGTGTTCGCGATGACCCTGGCCGAGGGCTCCGCCACCGACTGGCTGCCGCTGCTGATGGTCGACGGCCACGACATGCCGGCCGGCCTCGGCTCGCTGGTCTACGCCGGGTTCGCCGCCACCATGGCCGCCGGCCGCTTCGCGGGCGGCCCCGTGGTCGCCCGCCTCGGCCGTCCCCTGGTGCTCGGCGGCGGCGCGCTCCTCACCGCCGCGGGCATCGCGCTGGTCTCGCTCGTCGACTCCCCGGCCGCGGCGGGCTGCGCCGTCCTGCTCTGGGGCCTGGGCACCGCCCTCGGCTTCCCGCTCGCGCTCTCGGCCGCCGGGGAGTCGGGCCCCGACACCACCGCCCGGATCGCCCTCACCTCCCGGATCGGCTACGTCGCCCTGCTCGCGGGCCCCCCGACGCTCGGCTTCCTCGGCGAGCACCACGGGCTGCGGGCCGCGATGCTCCCGGTCCTGCTCCTGGTCCTCACCGCCGCCGCCCTCTCCCCGTCCACCGCGACCCGGGCCCCGGCCCCGGTTCCGTCCCCGGCCCCGGTCGGCAACGAGACCTGACCGCCCGTCGACGACGCCCGACCGGCCGGGAGCGGGGCTCCCGGCCGGGTGCGCGGGCGGCGGCCCGGTGCGGAGGGTCAGCCGATGCTGCGGCAGACCGTGCCGTTCAGCCGGAACACCGTCGGGGACGGGTTGGCGCCGTTGTTGCCGCCGACGAAGCCGAACTCGGCGGAGGTGCCGCCGTTCGGCGCCAGGCGGGCGTTGTCCCGGCCGTTGGTGACCCGGACGTGCTGCCCGGTGGCGGCGATGTCCGCGTTCCACCAGGAGCCGACGGACTGTACGGCGGAGGGCCAGTCGAAGTCCAGCGTCCAGCCGTTCAGGTCCGCCGGGCCGGTGTTGCTCACCACGACGTCGGCCACGAAGCCGTTGCCCCAGCCGCTGGTCACCCGGTACGAGACGGTGCAGGTGCTGTCGTCCGGGGTGCCGGTGGTGAAGGTCAGCGGGGCGGAGGGCCGGGAGAGGCGTCCGGCCTGGTCGCGGGCCAGCACGTTGACGGTGTGCCGGGAGCCCGGCGGCAGGTTGCGCAGGGTGGTGGAGGTGCCGGTCGAGGAGCCGATCAACTGGACGGTGGTGCCCAGCTGTTCGTAGACCTCGTAGCGGTCCGCCGCACCGGTGGCGGCCGGCCAGGACAGGGTCGCGGTGGTGGCGTCCACCGCGGTGGCGCGCGGCGCGCCGGGGGTGCCGACGGTGGCGGCCGACGAGCCGGTGCCGGGCTTGGCGTGCACGGTCAGCACGGTGATCGAGTACGGGGCCAGGGTCACCGAGGCGGCGGTCGCGGTGCCGGTGGCGTCCACCAGGCCCGGGTCGCCGGGCGCCCAGCGCTGCACCGCGGGGGCGGCGGTGCCGGGGGTGAAGCCGAGGTAGCGCAGGTCCGCGGTGTGGGTGGTGGCGGGGCTCCGGTTCAGCAGCAGCACGCCGAGGTCGCCGTCGGCGCGCAGCACCGCGTGCGAGGAGACGTCGGGGCCGGAGGCGCCGGAGGCCAGCATGGTGTCGCCGGGGTCGCCGAGCGCGCCCAGCGCCTTGATGCCGTGGTACGGCGCGAACGGGGTGTTCACGGCCGGCTCGCAGACGCTGCCGGTGCAACTGCCGTTCGACAGCAGGCCCATGTCGCCGTAGTCGGTCTCCCCGTTGACGGTGGTGATCGGGCCCGCGCCGTTGTGGGTGTCCCACCAGTCGACGCTGAACACGCCGTTCTCCAGCGCGGTGCTCATCGCCTCCGCCGCGAACAGGCCGTTCGGGCGGCTGGTGAGGGCGCCGTTGCCGGAGTCGGAGTTCACCTCGGTCATCGCGATGCCGATGCGCGCCGAGTCCGCGCCCGCGTACCGGTCCAGCAGGCTGCGCACCTCGCGCAGTTCGCCGGGCAGTTGCCGCACGGCGGCCAGCGCCTGCTCGCCGCCGCCGGCGTTCGGGTACCAGTGGACGCTGACGAAGTCCACGTCGTGCGCGACGGCGGCCAGCACGGTGTGGTTCCAGTCGCCGCTGTCGCCGGCCGCGACGATGCCGTCCGGCCAGTTGCCGGGCATGGTCAGCACCGCGCCGATCTTCACCGTCGGGTCGACGGCCTTCATGGCCGCGGCGTACGCCTTGACCTCCCGGGCGTACTGGTCCGGCGACTTGTCGGCGTGGGTGTCGTTCTCCCAGCCGCTGCCGTAGACGCCGTTGCCGTAGATCTCGTTGCCGATCTCCCAGTACTTCGCCCCGTAGCCCTTGGTGACGTTGGCGTACCGGACCCAGTCCGCCGCCTCCTGGGGGGTGCCCGAGCCGTAGTTGGCGATCAGGATCGGCTGCGCGCCGGTCGCCCGCACCGTCCCCATGAACGCGTCGAACCCGGTGCCCGGGGCGACGTAGCCGCCCGGTGCGGTGTGGTCGGCCCAGTGGTAGATGTCCGCGTACGAGCCGCCCGGGTAGCGCAGCGCGCCGATCCCGGCGTCCCGGTAGAGCGAGGCCACCTGGGGGTCGTTCATGGCGGAGTCCCAGATGGCGGTGTTGACGCCGAGCGCGGCCGGGTCGACGGTGCCCAGGCCCGCGTTCGCGTTCACCGTGACCGTGGTGTCGCCGACGGGGACGGGGTCGGCGGCCGCGGCGGGGGCGGACAGCGGCAGCGCCGCCGCGAGCACGGCCAGGACGGCCGGGGCCGCCGCGGCGAGCGGGCGGCGGGGCCCGGCTGATCTCCTGCGGAACAGCATGGGGGTCGTTCCTCCCGGGTGGGGCGCCGGCCCGGGGCCGCGCCACGGCGGCCCCGGGTCCGGACGGGGGCGGGGGATGTGAGGGCGGTGCGGCGTACGGTGCCGCGGGGCGGTCGCCGGTGCGTGCGCCGACCGCCTTGGGAGCGCTCCCATGGTGGGAAGGCGGGCCGGGGCTGTCAATCCCGCGCCCGTGCCCCCGGCCGTCCGCGCAGCTCCGGGGGCCGCCGGGGCGGGTGAAACGTTCGCGGGGGACCGGGCGGCGGGGTTCCGGGCCGTGGGGTTCCAGGTGGCGGGGCCTCGGGCGGTCGGGCCTCAGGCGGTCGGGTCTCGGGCGGCGCGACCTCGGGCGGCGCGGCCTCAGACGGTGCGGTCGGGACGGCCGGCGGTGGCGAAGGGCCAGGACTCGATGTCGCGGTAGTGGATCGGGCCGGGGCCGCGGGCGGTGTTGCTGCCGACCAGGTGCAGGCGCGCCGTCCACCAGCTCCGGCCGGTGAACCCGGCGAGGACGGCGGCGCTCGCCGGGACGCTGGTGGCGTCGTCGCGGCGGGCCCGGGCCAGCGTCAGGTGCGGGTGCAGCGGGCGTTCCCGGAAGCCGATGCCCCGGGCGCGCACCAGGCCCCGGACCTCCTCGGCCAGCCGGTGCAGCCCCGCCAGGTCCCCGTCGACGCCGCTCCACAGCAGCCGCCCGTCGAAGTGGCCCCCGCCACGCAGCCCCAGCCGCAGCGCGGGCCGCCCGACGGCGGCGCCGGACAGCGCGGAACGCAGCAACGGGACCGCGCCGGACGGGAGTTCACCGAGGAAGGCCAGCGTGATGTGCCAGTCCTCGATCCGGTTCCAGCGCAGCCCGGGGTACGCCTCGTAGGCGGGGCGCAGCGCCCGGGCCAGCTCGTCCTTGGCCTCGTCGGGCGGGGCGAGCGCCACGAAAGCGCGCAGGGCCGGGGGCTCGGAAGGATCGTCCACCAGGGATTTCTAGCACCCCGGCCCGGCCTTGCCGGCCGTCGGCCCGTCAGGCGTCGGCGAGGGTCTGGCGCTGGGTGCCGAGGCCGTCGACGGACAGCTCGACCACGTCGCCCGCCCGCAGGTACGGCTTGTCGGGGCGGCCGAGGGCGACGCCGGCCGGCGTGCCGGTGTTGATCACGTCGCCGGGGTTGAGCACCATGTACTGGCTCAAGTACCAGACCAGGTACGGCACATCGAAGATCATGTGCGCGGTGCTGCCGTCCTGCCGCGACTCGCCGTTGACGCTCAGCCGCAGGCCGAGCGCCTGCGGGTCGGGCACCTCGTCCGGGGTCACCAGCCAGGGGCCGAGCGGGTTGAAGGTCTCGCAGGACTTGCCGAGGTCCCACTGCGGGGAGAAGTCGAGCTGGAACTCCCGCTCCGAGACGTCGTTGCTGACCGCGTACCCGGCGACGCACGCGGCGGCCCCGGCCGGGTCGGCGAGGTAGCGGGCGCGCTGCCCGATCACCACCGCCAGCTCCACCTCGTAGTCCGTCCGGGTCGAGCCGCGCGGCACCAGCACCTCGTCGTCCGGGCCGACGACCGTCGCCGGGTCCTTCATGAACACCACCGGCCGCGCCGGGATCGCCGCCCCGGTCTCCTCCGCGTGGTCCCGGTAGTTGAGCCCGACGCAGACCACCTTCCCGGGCCGGGCGACCGGCGCCCCCCGCCGCACCCCGGCACTCGCCACCACCGGCAGCGACCCCGCCGCGAGCGCCGCCCGCACCCGCTCGACCCCGCCCCCCGCGAGGAACGCCCCGTCGATGTCACCGGTCAGCCCGGCCAGCGAGTACGCGGTGCCGTCGGCGTCCAGGACGGCCGGCAACTCTTCACCGGGCGCGCCGATGCGCAGCAGCTTCATGGGGAACGGACTCCTCTGCGGGCGGGGACGGGGTGCCTGACGACCTTAGGTTTCTGGCCCGGGCCACGACAAGGAGCCCTCCCCTCCCGGCGGACGCCGGCCCCTGGCCGGCGTCGGTCCGGGCAACTCCCGAGAAGCGCGTCGCGGTCCTTCGCGGCCGGCCGGGGCCCGACCGCCGGGAGAGCGGTCGGGAAGGTTTCCGAACGGAACGGGAGCCGTCAATCCCCTTGGTGAAAAAGGGGACTGGTGGCATATCGGGTCCGTCCGTCCGGCCGGTGTCCTCGGTGTCCTCGGCGTTCTCGGTGGTTCTCAGTGCTCGAGGTCGGCGCGCATCCGGACGAACCGTGCGGCGGCGTCCGCCGGGGAGGTGGCGGGGAACAGCGCGACGGCGGCGGTGGAGGCGTCCGTCCAGCCGCACAGGGCGTCGGCGCCGAGCGGGAAGCACTCCAGGTTGCCGCCGAGCGGACCGGCCGGGTAGGCGACGGAGGTGCCGGGGCTGCCGGTGGAGCCCTCGCCGAGCGCGTAGTCGATCAGGCCGCGCCACAGGTGTTCGCGGCGCTTGCTCGGGTCCTCGGGCACGTTGTCGACTCCGGCGAACAGCACCGGACGGCCGGAACCGCCCTTCGCCTGCCGGTAGTTGGCCTCCACCAGGGTCATCCCCTCGCGCATCTCGCCCGGGTCGACCGGCACGTCGCTCAGCTGCGCGTCCCCGGTGGCCCGGGTCAGGCCGCCCGCCGTGGCGGCCTCGGCCAGGGCGCGCTTGCCGCCCGACGCGGACGCGGAAGCCGAAGCCGAAGCCGACGCCGAAGCCGAAGCCGAAGTCGACGCGGAAACCGCGGCAGACGTGGACGTGGGCGGGGCGGCGTCGGCGTCCGTGCCCTCCGGGTCGCAGGCGGCGAGGGTGAGCGTCGCGGCCAGCGCCGCGGTGGCGAGCAGGGTGCGGGCGGCGAGCGGCCGGCGTCTGGTCATGGCGGGTTCCTCCCGGGTGCGTGGTGGCGGAGCGGCCGACCGGACGGGGCGGCTGGACCCCGTGCGGCGGTACGGGGCAGGACGCTACGGCCGTCCGTCGGGCCGCCGGGGCGAAGACGCGGATTCCGGACCGCATCGGGACCGGACGGTGACACGCCGGCGGACCGGTCGCAGCGAAGGGGACGGGAGCGGGGCGCGCCGGCGCCGGGCCGCCGGGCCGCCGGGCGTCGGGTGGAAAACCGTTTGGCCGAACGGCGCGCCGCGGCGATGATCGGGCGGGTGCGCGCCCCGGCCGGTGCCGGAGCGCCCCGTGGACCACCCCCTACCCCCGAACTCCAGGAGAAGACTGCGTGCACGCCGACCTCACCAAGGCCCGCGAACTGCTCGACGCCGGTGACCCGCAGGGCGCCGTCCGGGAACTGCGGAGCGTCGCCGACGGCCTGAGCGCCGCCGAACTCGCCCCGGCAGTGAGGCAGTTGGCCGAGCTGGTGGGGATCGACGACCTGGCGGGCGCCGCCGCCGAACTGGCCGCCGACCCGTCCGGCCCCGCCGCGCTGTACGCGTACGGGTACGCCTGCATCGAGCACGGCCTGTCCGAGTTCGCCGTCCCCGCGCTGCGCCAGGCGCTGCGCGGCGCGCGGCAGGCCGCCGCCGAGCCGGAGGCCAAGGCGGCCAAGCGGCGGCTGTTCGGCCGCTCCCGCCCGGCCGGGCCGGCGGTGAACCCGCGGCAGGTGCTGCTGGAGCTGGCCGTCGCGCTGGAGGACGGCGAGCGGCACCACGAGGCCGTCGAGCTGCTCCGGGAGCACCGGGACGTCACCGGCGACTGGCCCGACCGCTACCTGCTGGTGCACAACGCGCTGATGGCCGGGGACCTCGACCTCGCCCGGGAGGTCTTCGGGCAGCTCTCCGCGCCCGACGACACCTGGCGCCCCGCCGCCGACCGGATCCGCCGCACCCTGGCCCGGGCCGCCGCCGTCCCGCCGGCCGGCCCGGCCGACCTGCGCGGCTGGCACCACGTGCTCACCGGCGGCCTGCTCGCCACCCTCTCCCCGTACGGCCACGACGCCGGGATGACCGGCCGCTGGGCGTACTTCCAGGGCGGCTGGGACGACTGCCGGCTCGGCCTGGAGCGGCTGCGCGTCGTGCTGGACGCCACCGGCCGCCGCCCCGCCGCCGTCGCGCTGCTGCCCGACCGGGGCAGCCGGGCGCTCGGCCTGGCCGCGGCCGAGCTGCTGGGCCTGCCCGCCGCCCCGTACCGGCCGGGCACGCCGGACACGCTGGTGGTGGCGTACGACCTGAACGAGCTGGACGGGGAGGTGCTCTCCGCGCTGCACGAGCGGGCCCCCGGCGAGCTGCTGTACGAGCACGCCACCTGCTGGACGGACACCCCCGCGGTGTCGGCGGACGTCTGCGGCCTGCTGGTGCAGCGGATCGTCGCGCCCTGGGAGCCGCGGATGACGGTGGCCGGGGACGGCGAGGTCACCTCGTCCCCGGCCGACGAGCGCCCGGCCGAGGAGCTGGCCCGGGAGATCCTGGCCGCCTCCGCCGAGCCCGACCCGGGCGACGGGGCGACCCCGCCCGACCCGGACGCGGCGCTGGCGGGCTTCGCGGCCCGCGCCGCCGCCACCTGGGCGACCGGCAGCCGGGACCGGATCCGCTCCGCCGGGCCGGTGCGCAGCTCCCGCTTCGACTGACCGGCCACCGCGTCGCCCACCGCGTCGCCCGCCGCGCCGTCCGCCCGGTCCCCGGGAGGACCCCCGGCACGCCACCGCCCGCCCGGCAGGGAGCCGGGCGGGCGGTGGGTGGGTCGGCCGTGGACCGCGGGGGCTACCTGCCCGAGCGGGACTTGCTCCAGGCCGGGGCGACGAAGGCCACCAGGACGACGGCGAAACCGATCTGGAGCAGGTGCCTGATCCAGTCGATGCCGCCGGTGTGCCGGACGCCGATCCAGCCGGCCACCAGGTTTCCGAGCAGTGCGCCGACCGCACCGAGCAGCATGGTCAGCCACCACGGGATGGACTGCGGTCCGCGCAGGATCAGCTTGGCCAGCACGCCCAGCACGAAACCGATCAACAGAATCCAGAGGAGTTGGAACATCGAGACCCAGCCTTTCCGGTCGGGCGCCGGCGGTCGACGGCGGTGAGCCGTACACGGGCCCGCCGACGGGACGGTCCGCACCAGCCATGATCGCGTGCCGGGGGAGCCCGGGCATCTCGACGGACACCCGTTCGCCGGGTTTGCAGAACCCGGGCAAAGGGTACGCGCGGTAGCCGAACCGGAGGGTCCGGTGATTGCGTCACGACGCGATGTGATGGGATAAACGACCTCAGCAGACGTCAGGTCAGGTCCTACGGGGGGACACGGAATGGCAGCGGGTTTCGGTTACGAACCGGGCGAATTGGCGCGGATCCAGCAGGACTTCCAGGCGATCCAGCAGCGGATGGGTGAACTGTCCCAGCGGACCGGCCGGATCAAGGGCGTGATGGCCAGGGCCGTCACCACCGACCTCGCGGCGGGCGCCCTCGGCGGCGTCATCGGGTTCGGCGCGGTGGTCGCCCAGGTGCGTGAACGGGTCGGCGCGATCGAGCGGCAGGTCGCGGCCCTGGAGGCCACCAAGAACGAGCTCACCAAGAACCTCGGCAGCGACGTCAACAAGCTCGGCGTCATCGTCAAGCAGTACGCGGACGCCGAGCGGCGCGCCCGCGAGGGCGTCCGGAAACCCGGCCAGGGCGGCCACCCGGGGAAGCCGGCCGACCCGAAGAAGCCCGCCGGCGGCCACGGCGGCACGCACGAGGCCAAGCCCACCGGACCGAAGAAGCCGATGCCCACCAGCCCGAAGAAGCCCACCGGCGGCCACGGCGGCCACGGCGGTCACGGCGAGGACCCCACGCCGACGGTCTCCCACGAGGGCGCGATCAAGGTCGGCCAGGTCAGCTACCAGGGCGCCGGCAAGTACCGGAGCGGCGAGGCCGCCTGCCGCGAGTACATCTCCCAGGCCCTGGACGCGATGGGCGTCACCGACCCGAAGGCCCGCGCCGCCTGGACCGAGGGCATGCTGACCATCGCCTCCCGGGAGTCCTCGTACAACGCGCCCGGTTCGCAGATCAACGCCTGGGACAGCAACGCCCACGGCGCCGTCGTCGGCGACGGCAAGCCCGCGAACTGCTCGCGCGGCGGCTGGCAGTGCATCCCGAGCACCTTCGCGGCCAACCACGTCAAGGGCACCTCGACCGACATCTACGACCCGGTGGCCAACGTCGCGGCGTCCATGACGTACATCCGCAGCAGGTACAAGGTCGCGCCGGACGGGCACGACCTGGCGAGCAAGGTGCCGCAGGCCAACCCGCACCACAAGCCGCAGGGCTACTGACCGGGCCCCCGCCGGGACGGCCGTTCCCGCCCGGGGACGGCCGCCCCCGCCGCGCCCCGTCCCGGCCGGGCCCGTTCCCCGTTCCTCTCTCCACCGTCCTCGAACTCCCCAGGGATACATCCGTGCGTTCGCTCCGCCTCGCCGCCGCCACGGTGGCCTGCCTGTCCGCCGTCGCCGTCCTGTCGGCGTGCGACCCGGAGGGCACCGACACCGGTGACTCCGCCGCCTCCGCCGCGCCCGGCACCGCGTCCACCGCCACGGCCGCCTCCGCCGCGCCGTCCGCCGACGGCGCCAAGTCCCCCGCCGCGTCCAAGACCCCGGCCGCGCCCGAGGCCACCCCCGGGAAGGCCGGCCGGCTGCCCGCCGGGGTGTGGATCGACCCGAAGTCCGTGCCGCTGAACTCCGCGCTGCACTGGAAGGCGGGCCCGGCGAAGGTGCTCGGCGAGAAGGGCAGGCTGCGGATCGAGGAACTCTGCAAGATCCCGCGCGACGACTCCTTCGCCGAGGTGCCGATCGTGGAGACCGCCGCACTGGGCGGCGCCGCCGGGGACTGGTCGGCCGACGAGACGATCGCCAGCTTCGGCTCGTCCGCGAAGAGCAGCGCCGCGGCGCAGAGCGCGTACGCCCTGCTCACCGGCGTCACGGAGGGGCTGAAGGGCTGCGCCTCCACCGTGCCGGGCGCCACCGTCAAGGTCACCGTCGAGGACGGGGCGTCGGTGGCCGCCACCCTGACGGTGCCGCAGTCGGGCGGCGGCAGCACCGAGGTGCGCGAGTACCTGACGGCGAAGGACGGCTCGCTCGCCGAACTGACCCTGCACGCCCAGCTGCCCAAGGGCGGCCACCCGAAGACCGCCTGGTCCGGGGGCTCCGACGACGCGGTGCTGAACCCGCTGGGCGGCGCGGTGTGCACCGCGTTCGACGACTGCTGAGCCCGCTTCCCGTCCCACCCCGCCCGTTCCACCCCGCCCGTTCCACCCCGCCTGTTCCACCCCTCCCGCCGGGCCGGTCCGCGTGCGCAACGCGGCCCGGCCCGACGGCGTTCCGGCGCGCTGCTCCGGTGCTCCGGTGCGGCGTTCCGGTGCGGCGTTCCCGGAAGCTTGCGGAACTCTTTACCGGACACCCCTCGACCGATACCTCTCATTCAGAGCTAAAATCGAAGGGTGAGCGAACACCTGGCGAAGGGCCCGGAACCCGGTGAACGGGCGGTGCCGAACGGTGCCGAGACCGGAACGGCGGCGGAGGCGGAGGAGCTCTCCGTCCTCCTGGTCGGCATCCAGCGGCTGATCCGCCGCCGGCTGCGGGCGGGGCTGGCCGTGCCGCGGCTGCGCGGCGCCCAGGTCGAACTGCTGCGCCTGGTGGCGGACACGCCCGGGACGCGGGTCTCGGAGGCGGCCGAGGAGCTGTTCCTGGCCGGCAACTCGGTGTCCACGCTGGTCAACCAGCTGGTCGGACAGGGTCTGCTGCGCCGTGAGACCGACCCGGCGGACCGGCGGGCGGCGCTGCTGTACGTCACCGACGAGGCGGTCGAGCGGCTGGCCGCCTGGCGGGTCCGGCGGGCCGAACTGGTCGGCGAAGTGGTGGCGGAACTCGACGAGGCGGAGCGGGCGGCCCTGGCGGCCGCGGTGCCCGCCCTGCGCGCGGTCGCGGCCGGCCTGCGGGCCAGGGCGGCCGGAGAGGGGAGTACGGAGGCATGAGCGAACAGGACCAACCGGCCGTCGAGTGCCGGGAGTTGGTGTACAGCTTCCACCACGGCCGGGGGAAGGGCCCGGTCACCCGGGCGGTGGACGGTGTCGACCTGACGGTGCGCCCCGGCGAGGTGTTCGGGCTGCTCGGACCGAACGGCGCGGGCAAGACCACCACGATCCGGGCGATCACCACCCTGCTGCCGACGTCCCGCGGCATGGTGCGGGTGTTCGGCCACGACTGCGCCGCCGAACGCACCGGGGTGCGGCGCCTGCTCGGCTACGTCCCGCAGGCGCTGTCCGCGGACTCCGGGCTGACCGGGCGGGAGAACGTCGCCCTGTTCGCCCGGGTCTTCGACGTCTCCCGCGCCGAGCGCGCCGAACGGGTCGCCCAGGCGCTGGCCGCCGTCGACCTGACCGAGGCCGCCGACCGGATGGCCGGCACCTACTCCGGCGGCATGGTGCGCCGGCTCGAACTGGCCCAGGCCCTGGTCAGCGCGCCCCGGCTGCTGGTGCTGGACGAGCCCACCATCGGACTGGACCCGATCGCCCGGGCCGGCGTCTGGGAGCGGGTGGACGCGGTCCGCCGCGCCACCGGCATGACGGTGCTGGTCACCACCCACTACATGGACGAGGCGGACCGGCACTGCGACCGGATCGCCCTGATGGACCGCGGCCGGATCCGCGCGCTCGGCACCCCCGAGGAGCTCAAGGCCCGGGTCCGGGTCGAGGACCCGGCCCAGCAGGCGCCCACCCTGGACGACGTGTTCCGGCACTTCTCCGGGCGCGCGCTGACCGACGACGCCAAGGAAGGGGAGTTCTCGGATGTCCGCCGCACCCGCCGCACCGCAAGCCGAGTCGGCTGAGCACCGCCCGTCCGCCGGGCCCGAGTTGGGCCTGTTGCTGGTACCGCCGAAGGCCCGCACGGGCTGGCGGGTGGTCCCGGCCCGGGTCGTCGCGATGTGCACCGTCGAGCTGCAGAAGCTGCGGCACGACCGCACCGAGCTGTACACCCGGGCGGTCCAGCCCGCCCTGTGGCTGCTGATCTTCGGGGAGACCTTCACCCGGCTGAAGGCGATCCCGACCGGCGGCATCCCGTACCTGGACTACCTGGCGCCCGGCATCATCGCGCAGTCCGCGATGTTCATCGCGATCTTCTACGGCATCATGATCATCTGGGAGCGGGACTCCGGGGTGCTCACCAAACTGCTGGTCACCCCGACCCCGCGGGCCGCGCTGGTCACCGGCAAGGCGTTCGCCGCCGGGGTGAAGGCGGTGATCCAGGCCGCCGTGGTGGTGGTGCTGGCCGCGGTGCTCGGCGTCGGCATGACCGCCAACCCGCTGCGGCTGCTGGGCGTCGCGGTCGCGGTGGTGCTCGGCTCGGCCTTCTTCTCCTGCCTGTCGATGACCATCGCGGGCATCGTGCTCACCCGCGACCGGCTGATGGGCATCGGACAGGCCATCACCATGCCGCTGTTCTTCGGCTCCAACGCGCTCTACCCCGTCGACCTGATGCCCGGCTGGCTCCAGGCCGTCAGCCGGGCCAACCCGCTCAGCTACCAGGTCGACGCCCTGCGCGGCCTGCTCATCGGCACCCCGTCCCACCTCGCCCTCGACTTCGGCGTACTCGCCCTGGCCACCGGCGCCGGCATCACCGCGGCCTCCGCGCTGCTGGGGCGGCTGGCCCGCTGAGAGCCGCTGGCAGCGCCCCCGGCCCGGCCTCAGCAGCCGGGCTCGAACGCCCCGCCCGCGCCGCCCGCCCTGTTCGCCGCGTTCGCCGCGAACAGGGCGTCCAGCGCCCGGTCCACCCGGTCGCGCTCGGCCGCCCCGCCCGGCGGGACCAGGTGCAGCGTGTGCCGCACCCAGGCCGCCACCCGGGCGGCGGGAGCCTGGAGGAAGGCGTCGCCCTCCGGGGAGCAGAGCATCAGGGCGACCGTCCGCCGCCCGTCCACCGAGGCCGGCCAGACCCGTACGTCGCCCAGCCCGGTGGGCCGCAGCAGCCCCTGCGCCAGCAGGTCCCGGGCGAAGAACCAGCCGATCGGCTGCGCCGAGTCGACGTGGAAGGCGACGTGCACCGCGTACGGGTCGTCGGTGCGGTACACCAGCCGCGCCGGAACCGGGAAGGCCTCCTCCGGCGACAGCAGCAGGTCCATCACCAGGTCGAGGCGCAGCTCGGCGGGGCTCTCCATCACGGGTGCCCTCTCCACTCGGTCCGGCCCGGCGGGTCCGGGCCGGTCTGGGCAGCAGACTAGAGCCGCCCGGCGCGCCCCGGGCCCCGCCGGCACCAACGCTGTCCGGACGGACAGCCGCGGCCCGGCCCGGCCTGTGGGCCGCGACAAAACGCTCCGCCAACGGCCTGACGCCGCGTCAACACCCGCCCCCGCCCTCACCCGGGGAACGCCCGTCCGGCCGCCGCCCGTCCCGGCACCCCACGCCGCCCCCGGCCGCCCGGCGCGCCTCCGCACCCACCGGACGCGCCACCGCACGCCACCGCGCGCCGCCTAGGCTCACCGCATGGGCACCCGACTCACCGACGCGCCGCCCGACTCGGCCGCGCGACTGGCCGGCCACCTGCTGAACCGACTCACCGCGCTCACCGAGGAGACGGTCCGCCGGATCCGCGGCGCCATGACCGTCTACCGCAGCGCCGGACCGCTGCCCGCCGGGGACCTCGCCGAATCCGTCCGCAGCAACATCGAGTTCACCCTGCGCCGGCTCGCCCACGAGGACGGTCTCAGCCTGGAGGCCCCCCGCCGCACCGGGCGGCTGCGCGCCGAGCAGGGCGTCCCGTCGGCCACCGTGCAGTCCGCGTTCCGGGTCGGCTTCGCCCACCTCTGGGAGACCATGGCCGCCGAGTCGCAGCGCCACGGCCTCGCCACCAGCGAGGAGTTGGTGCAGATGGCCACCGACGTCTGGCGGTTCAACGAGGAGTCGACCACCGCCATGATGAACGCCTTCAACGAGACCACCGCCCTGCTGATGGTCCGCCGCGACCAGGAGCGCTCCGCCCTCGTCGACGTGGTGCTGCGCGGCGGCATGGGCAACCCCGGCTCCGTCCTGGAAGCCGCCGACATGCTCACCCTCCCGTACGACGGCACCTTCGCCGTGGTCGTCGCCCACGCCCCCGGCCTCGCCCGGCAGGCTCTCCCCGACATCGAACCCACCCTGCGCGCCCACGACATGGGCTCCGCCTGGCGGCTCACCCCCGACGCCCACATCGGCATCGTCTCGATGCGCGCCGCCGCCGCGATCGACCTGCTGGTCGACACCCTGCGCGGCCAGACCGTCCGCCGGGCCGGCGTCAGCCCCTGCTACACCCGTCTCGACCAGACCCCGCAGGCCCTCCACCTCGCCCAGGTCGCCCTCGCCAGCTCCGCCCGCCCCGACGAGACGGTCACCCTCTTCGACGCCAACCCGCTCCCCATGCTGGTCGCCAGCGCACCCTCCACCGCCTCCCGGATCGGCAACCAGGTGCTCGGCCACGTCACGGGGCTCCCCGACGGCCAGCGCGACCAACTCCTCACCACCCTCTCCACCTGGTTCGCCGTCGACGGCTCCGCCGACAAGGCCGCCAAACTCCTCCACTGCCACCCCAACACCGTCCGCTACCGCCTGCGCCGCATCGAACAGCTCTCCGGCCGCTCCACCGAACGCCGCCTCGACTCCGCCGAGCTCTACATCGCCCTCCAGGCCGTCCTCCACCTCCCCGAGGTGGTCCGCGACCCCCTGGAGTGACCCGGTGCGCGACGGTCAGGGGGCGGGAGGCGGCATGAGGCAGCGGGTGTTGACGGTGAAGGTGAGCCGGTCGGTGCCCCCGCCGGTGCTGACGTCGATGAAGTAGCGCCCTTCGGTGTGCCTGGCGTACAGGAGCACGTCGGGCCGGTCCTGCACTGTTTCGCGGTAGCCGGTGACGGTAAAGCCGTCCTTCTCGAGAGCGGACCTGATCTTGCGGACGGCATCGGGATGTTGAGTCCGGGGGACGGCGCCCGTTGCGTGGTAGGCGAGGGTGTATCGGCCGTCGGCGGCGACTTCGCCGTTCCTGCCCTCGCAGGTGCTGAAGTAGGGCTTGACGCTGTCCGGAGTCAGGGCGACATCGGCGGTCTGGGCCAGGTACCGGGTCAGGTGCTGGGCCCATGCCTCGGCTTCACTCTTGGCCATGACAGGCAGCGGCTCGTTCGGATCGGGGCTGTTCACGCAGGCTCCCAGGAGGAGTGACAGGGCCAGGACGACAGCGGCGCGGGTTGGCACGCGGTGTCCGGGAGGTGTGCTCGATCGGTGCATCGGAAGGTCTCTGTCCGGGCGGCGTTCGGGTGTCACAGGCCGGGCACGAGGGCATCGGGCTCGCCGCGGTGGTTGTCGACGGTATTCGGCGGCCGACCGGCGATGATCTTCCCTTGGTTGGCCAGGCTCTCGCTGTGGGGATCCCAGTAGCCGCTGTGGCCGGAGGTGTCGATGGCGAGGGTGTTCCCGTCGAAGACACCGAGGGTTGGGTCGGGGCCGAGGGTCAGACCGGTGGCGAGGCTGATGTTGTCGTCGGCTGCGGTTCCGGCCCAGAAATGGTCGGGATCGATGTGGAGGTCGGAGGCGGTGCCGGTGGTCATGCCGGGGCTGGCGATGGCGACGATGTCGTCCGCCTGTAGGCCCTGGCCCCCGGCTGCGGCGGCTCCGACGGCGGTAGTGCCGTAGCTGTGGCCGATGACGGTCAGGTGGCTGCGGTGGTCTCCTGCGGAGACGCGCAGGCCGCTGGTGAAGCGACGCATGTCCTCGGCACCGTCCTCGGCACGGCCGCGGGTGAGGACGCTGCCGCTCACCTCGGGCGCGTCGTAGCCGAGCCAGGACACCACCGCGATCCTCTGCCCCGGGGCAGCCGCCTCCTCCGCCGCGTCCTGCAACCTGCTGATCCGGTCGATCTGACCGGGCATCTCCTTGACGGTCGTGCCGGTGCCGGGCACCAGGACGGCGGTGTGGTCGGCGGTGTCCGGATCGCCGGTGGACACGATGGCCCTGCCGTCGCCCCGCGGGTCCAGGCCCAGCAGGAACAGCCGGTGCTGTTCGTCCGATCCGTCCCGCCGGTCGAGCGTCTCCTTCAGTACGCGGAGGGCGGTCTCGCGCCGGCCGTACTCGTCGGCCGTCAGCCCCGAGCCCCTGGCGTCGCCGGCCTTCAGGGCGTCGAGCCGCTGCTCCAGGACGAGGCGGTTGGCCCGGTCCCGCACGGTGGCGGGGAGGCCGTCGAGGCGGCCGATCTCCTCGGGGTGCAGGGCGAGGAGGCGCTGCTGCTGTTCGGGCGTCAGCGACCTCCACCACCGGGCGGCCCGTGCGGGGTCCTCGTTCGCCGGGAGGTACGGGGCGGCGAGGCAGAGGTCCGCGGCGACGTCCCGGACGTCCTTGGCCGATTCGCTCGCGGCCCCGAACACCCGGGGCCGCGTGAGGATGTCCGCGCCGAGCCGTCCGAGCGCGCGGGCGCCCTGGTCGCTGGCCTCGCGGGCGGTGGCGAGTGCGGTGTCGATGCGGCCCTGGAGCTGCGCGCGCAGCAGGGTCCGGCGTTGCCGCTCGTCGCGGGCGTCCGGGTCGTGGCGGTCCGACGCGGCCTGCGGCGGGAGGCCGACCGTGCCGTCGTCGGCCACCGGGAGGTTCCACTCGTCGGCCCGCCGGAGCGCGTTCGACAGGTTCGTCCTGGCCTGGTCCATCCGGTCGGCGACGGTGTCCAGCACCAGCGCCACCGACTCGGCCTCCACCCGGACGACCTCCAGCTCCTGCTCGGTGGACTCCATCGTGAAGAACGCGCTGTCCGCGTCCCTGCCCTGCCAGTGCGCCCGCAGCGGCCCGTTGACCCGGTGCCGGTGCCGGCCGTTGGCGTCCTCCGCCGCGGCGGACAGCCGACGCCAGCCCTCGGCCGCGTCCCGGAGCCCGCCGGGGTCGAAACGCCGGAGCAGCGCGAAGTCGCCGCTCACCGCGCCCCCGGCTTCCGCCACGTCCCGGCGATCCGGTCGTCGTTCCACTCGTGCCCCTGCGCACTGGCCTCCAGGGCCGCGGCCGTGGCGGCCAGCCGCTCCGCCAGCCCGCCGAGCGGCGGCGCCCACCCGTTCGCGAGGCGCTGCAACTCCGCGCCCACCGACCACCCCGCCAGCTCCCCGCCGGTCGCCCGGCTGGCACCGGTCGCCGCGGCGACCGGCCGCCGCAACTCCTCACCGATGCTCCGCGAGGCGGCGGCCGAAGCCCTCAACTCGGCCGGGTCCACGCTGATCTGCTCGCTCACTGATCTCCCCTGGACGGTGCCACCGGCAGAGATCATACGGGCACGTAGTGACACTGCGTATCCACCCGGATACTCGGCAGGTGGACGCGCGCCGGGGTGGTGCGCCGGGCGCCGAGGTCCGGCACCGCACCACCGGACCCGCTGACCGGGGGCGTCGCGCCGGGTGCCCGCGAGGTCGGGTCAGCCCGGTGGGGAGGGGCGGCGGTCGGGGTGGGCGGCCCGCCAGGCGGCCATCGAGGTGTTCCAGTCGGCGGCGGTCAGGGCGATCAGGGAGGCGGGGAAGAGCCCGTCCTCCTCCTTGGCGATGTGGGCGTGCAACTCGGCGAAGGCGGTCAGCAGGGCGGAACGGTCGGCGGGGCGGGCGAGGTCGGTGGTGGCGAGGAGGTCCGCGAGGGCGCGGTGCTCGGTCTCCAGGGCGTCGATGTACGCCGTGAACTCCGGGTCCGTGCGCATCACTCGGAACAGGCCGTCCTCCTCGCCCCGCCAGTGCGCGGCGAGTTCGGCGGCCAGCGGTGCCAGCAGTGCTCCCGCCGAGATCGGGTCGTCCGACTCCAGTAGGCGGGCGATCTCCCCGGTCAGGTCGGTGGCCGCCTCGTGCTCCCGGATGAAGTCCTTGATCAGCGGGATCTCGCGGCACCCGCAGTAGTGGCACATCCCGCCAGTGTGGAGGCCCGACCCCGCTGGTGGACCGACGGCACGCGGGGACGGGATTTGCCTTCGAGCGGGTCGAGGTTCCTAGCGTCGGCCGCCATGGGAACCAGCACTGCCGATACCGATACCGATACCGATACCGATGCCGATGCCGCCGGGCTGCCCCGGGCGTACCTGTGGTGGTTCGCGGGCACCCGGGTCTCCGCCGTCGGGGACGCCGCCCTCGCCGCCGCCCTCGGCTGGGCCGGTGCCGGCTACGGCGGGTCGGCCGCCGGGCTGGTGCTGGCCGCGGTCACCGTGCCGCGCACCGTCCTGTTGCTGCTCGGCGGGGCGGTGGTCGACCGGTACGGGCCCCGGCGGGTGGCGCTGCTCGCGGACGCGGCGATGGTGGTCGTCGTCCTGGCGTTGGCGTTGGCGGTGGTGGACCGGGCGGCGGGTGGCGGCCGGTGGACGCTGATCGGGTTCGCGCTGCTGATCGGCACCGTCGACGCCTTCCAGCTCCCCGCGAGCGGTGCGCTGCCGCGGCTGCTGGTCGCCCCCGCCCAGCTGTCCCGGGCGCTGGCGCTGCGTCAGGCCGGGGGCCAGGTGGCGGTGCTGCTCGGCGCTCCGGTCGGCGCGCTGCTGGTCGGGGGCGTCGGCCTGGCGGGGGCGGCGGTCGCCGACGCGGTGACCTTCCTCGCGGTCCTCGCGGTGACGCTGCGGCTGCGGGTGGGGCTGCGGGTGGGGGAGGGGGAGGAGGTCGGACGGAGCGGGGGCGGCCTGGTGGCGGGACTGGCGGACGGTCTGCGGGTGGTGCGGCGGGACCGGACGCTGCGGGTCGCGCTGCCGGTGGCCGCGGTCGCGGCGGCCGGGGTGCTGCCGGTGGTCGGGCTGCTCGGACCGTTGCTGGTCCGGGCGCACGCCTGGGGTGCGGGCGCCGTGGGGCTGTCGGCCGGGGGACAGGCGCTCGGTGTGCTGGGCGTCTCGCTGGCCGCCGCCCGGTACGGGGTGCTCCGCCGGGCCGGGCGCGGCATCGTCCTCGGGCTGGGGATCGCCGCCCTCGGCACCGCCGCGCTCGCCCTGGCCCCCGCCCCGGCCTGGGCCGGGGCGGCCGCGGTGCTGGTCGGGGCCGGTTCCAGCGTCTTCGCCTGCCACCTGGGCCCGCTCGTGCTGTCCGGTGCGCCCACGACCCACCTCGGGCGGGTGCAGGCGCTGCTCGCGCTCGTCCAGAGCGCGGCCCTCACCGCGGCCAACCCCGTCTGGGGCGCGCTCGCCGGGGCGGTCGGCGCCCGGGCCTCGCTGCTCGGCTGCGCGGCCCTCACCGGCGCGGTGGCGGTGGCGGTGGTCGTGACCCGCGCGCTGCGGGAGCCGAAGGGGCTTCCGATGGTGGCGAGTTGACGGAGCGTCAGTTCCACTGTCCCCACTGGTGGTTGCGGAAAGAATTTTCGGCGAGTGGGGTGGATTCTCGGCGGAATGCCCGGCAGTGGGGAGGTCAAGAAGTCTTTACAGGCCGGTCATGTCTCAGTAACCTCCTGGAAGTTCTTGCAGGTTCTTGCGCAAGTTCCCCCACCCACCCCCTGCCGCAAGGCAGTTCCCCACCGCCTGCGGCCCCGTACGAGGGGCACTCCCTTGATCAGACGAGCACGGCACCGAAGGCGCCCCACCGCCGTCGTCCTCACCGCGGTAGCGGCGCTCACCGCCGGTCTGCTGTCCACGGCCCCACTCGGCGCCGCCGCGAGCGCGGCGGCCGGCACCGCGGCGGTCGGCGGCAACACCGCCACCGTCTTCTACTACACCAGGACCAGCAACTGGTCGGCGTACAAGCTGCACTGGGCCCCGGACGGCGGGGCCTGGACCGCCGTGCCGGGCGTGGCGATGGAGGCGGCCTGCACGGACTGGGTGAAGAGGACCGTCGACCTGGGCAGCGCCACCGGGTTGCAGGCGACGTTCACCGACGGCTCCGGCACCTGGGACAGCAACGGCGGCAAGAACTACGCCCTGGGCACCGGCGCCGTGGTGGTCAAGGACGGCGTGATCGCCCACAGCGACCCGTGCGGAGACGACAACGGCGGTACCGGAAACCCGAGTTCGAGCCCGAGTCCGAGCCCGGGCGGACAGGGTGGTACCGGCGCGAGCGCGACCGTCTACTACTTCACCAAGTCCCGCAACTGGTCGGCCTACGACCTGCACTACGCCCCGAACGGTGGGACGTGGACCGCCGTGCCGGGCGTGGCGATGGAGGCGGCCTGCACGGACTGGGTGAAGAGGACCGTCGACCTGGGCAGCGCCGCCGGATTGCAGGCGACGTTCACCGACGGCTCCGGCACCTGGGACAACAACGGCGGCAGGAACTACGCCCTCGGGACGGGCGTGGTGACGGTCAAGGACGGCGTCGTCGGCAGCACCGCGCCGTGCTCCGCCGGGACCGCGAGCCCGAGCCCGAGCCCGAGTCCGTCCACCAGTACCTCCCCGTCCGCGTCCCCGTCCGCGAGCAGCAGCCCGCCTGCCGGGAAGAGCGCCACCGTGTTCTACTCGACGGCCGTGGTCGGCTGGAGCGTCGTCAACCTGCACTACGCCCCGGCGGGCGGGGCGTGGACGGCGGTGCCGGGTGTCGGGATGACGCTCGCCTGTCCCGGCTGGTACAGGCGCACCGTCGACCTGGGCGGTGCGGCCACCCTGGCGGCGACGTTCAACAACGGCAACGGCACCTGGGACAACAACAACGGCGTCAACTACGTCCTCCCGTCGGGCGTCAGCACCGTGCAGAACGGCAAGGTCACCGCGAACGCCGCCGACCCGTGCGCGGCCGTCGTCCCCGACACCACCGCGCCGAGCGCGCCGAGCGGCGTGGCCGCCGCCGCGACCGACACCTCCGTCGTGCTGACCTGGGAACCGGCCACCGACAATGTGGGTGTAACGGGCTACCGGGTCACCCGTAGCGGTGGCACCAGGGGCACCTCGGTGGTCAACGTCGGCTCGACGGTGTACGCGGACAGCGGCCTGGAGCCGCGCACCGTCTACACCTACACCGTCAAGGCGCTGGACGCGGCCGGGAACGTCTCCGCCGCCTCCGCCGCCGCGGTCGCCACCACCGGGGAGGCCCCGCCGGCCGCCCGGCCCGGCGAGATGATCGGCACCGACCCGCGCAAGGACCCGATCTACTTCGTGCTCACCGCCCGCTTCTACGACGGCGACCCGTCCAACGACCGGGGCGGCAACCAGGACGTGAAGTCCGGCAACGCGGCCAACGGCGACCCGATGTTCCGCGGCGACTTCAAGGGGCTGGTGCAGAAGCTCGACTACGTCAAGGGCCTGGGCTTCTCGGCGATCTGGATCACCCCGGTGGTGCTCAACCGCTCCGACTACGACTACCACGGCTACCACGGCTACGACTTCTACCGGGTCGACCCGCGGCTGGAGTCGGCCGGGGCCTCCTACCAGGACCTGATCAACGCCGCCCACGCCAAGGGCATCAAGGTCTACCAGGACGTGGTCTACAACCACAGCTCCCGCTGGGGCACCAAGGGCCTGTACGTGCCGACCGTGTACGGCGTCCGGGACGCGCAGTGGTCCTGGTACTACGACGAGAAGCAGCCCGGCTTCGAGTACGACGGCCTGACCGTCGAGCCGAAGAGCGGCAAGTCGTACTACAACGGCGACCTGTGGTCGACCACCCAGCCCAGCGGCCAGACCTGCGTCGGCTGGGGCACCCCGACCCAGTACAAGAGCCCCGAGGGCTACACCATCTACAACTGCCAGTGGCCGAGCCCGACTTCGGGCATGTTCCCGTCCAAGTACTACCACCGGTGCTGGATAGGCAATTGGGAGGGCGAGGACTCGCGCTCCTGCTGGCTGGCCGACGACCTGGCCGACTTCAACACCGAGGACGCCGACGTCCAGAACTACCTGATCGGCGCCTACGACAAGTACATCGACATGGGCGTGGACGGCTTCCGGGTCGACACCGCCGTGCACGTTCCGCGCGTCACCTGGAACCGGCGCTTCCTGCCCGCCATCCAGCAGCGCGTCACCCGGGACTGGGGGCCGGCCAAGGCGCAGAACTTCTTCGTCTTCGGCGAGGTCGCCGCGTTCGTCAACGACAAGTGGAACCGCGGCTCGGTCAACCACTCCGCGCAGTTCTACACCTGGAAGGAGCGCAAGGACTACACCGCCGACGACGCGCAGGCCGCGCTCGACCAGTACACCTACGAGGAGCAGCTCGGCACCGGCAACCAGCCGACGTCCGCCAACGCCTTCCTGGACGGCAACGCCTACCACGCGCCCGACCACTCGAAGTTCTCCGGCATGAACATCATCGACATGCGGATGCACATGAACTTCGGCGACGCGCACAACGCGTACAACAACGGCAAGGACTCCGACGACTCCACCAACGACGCCACCTACAACGTGGTCTACGTCGACAGCCACGACTACGGGCCCAACAAGTCCGCTGTGCGCTACACCGGCGGCACCGACGCCTGGGCCGAGAACATGGCGCTGATGTGGACCTTCCGCGGCATCCCCACCCTGTACTACGGCTCCGAGATCGAGTTCCAGGCCGGGAAGCAGATCGACTGCGGCCCGTCCTGCCCGCTCGCCACCACCGGCCGCGCGTACTACGGCGACCACGTCGAGGGCAGCGTCACCGCCCCCGACTTCTCCGTCGTCTCCGGCGCGAGCGGCGCCGTCGCCGCCACGCTCCAGCAGCCGCTGGTCAAGCAGGTGCAGCGGCTCAACCAGATCCGCCGGGCGATCCCCGCCCTGCAGATGGGGCAGTACTCCACCGAGGGCGTCACCGGCGGCATGTCCTTCAAGCGCCGCTACACCGACGCCGCCGCCGGGGTCGACTCCTTCGCCCTGGTCACCGTCACCGACGCCGCCACCTTCACCGGCGTCCCCAACGGCACGTACCGGGACGCCGTCTCCGGGGCCGTCCGCACCGTCACCGACGGCACCCTGTCCGTGCCCGCCCCCGGCAAGGGCAACCTGCGGGTCTACGTCCTCGACCTGGGCGGCAGGAACGCCGCCCCGGGCAAGGTCGGCACCGACGGCCCCTACCTGAAGTAGCCACCCGCGCCTCGGCGTTGCGGCACCGCGGCAGCGGTCGGCGAGCCGTCGGTCCGTCGGCGGCCCGCCGACCGCACGCCGACCGCACGTCGACCGCACGTCGAAGCCCCGTCGGACGGAGGCGACCTGGAAGGGTCACCTGCCCGACGGGGCTTCGACACGTACCGCTGCGGCTCCGGCGGAGTTCGTCACACCGCCGTGGGCCGCGCGCTCACCGGATCGGCCCGGCGCTGCCGGGGGCCGGTCGGTGGCGGTTTAGAAGTGGATCATGTGCTGGAAGGACGACTCCGCGCTGCTGACCTTGAGGTGGCTGCGGGTGCCGTAGGCGAGCGGGTTGTTCCAGTTGTACTCCTCCACGTCGAAGGAGCCGTCGGAGTACACCGCGTTGACGTAGGCGACGTGGCCGTAGGCCCCGTGGGTGTCGTTCACGGCGATGGCGCCGACGGTCGGGGTGGTGTTGACGCTGATGCCGAGGCGGCGGGCGGCGTCGTCCCAGGTGCTGGCGTTGCCCCAGGTGGTGCCGCCGTAGGAGTTGCTGAAGTTCGGGATGCCGAGGCGGTCCGCGATGCGGAAGGCCGCGAAGGCGGTGCAGTTCTTGGCGGCGAAGCCGCGGGTGCCGCCGTCGAAGTCGTTGGTGGGGCTCTCGTTGTCGTTGCTGGAGCTGCTGAGGAACTTGTGGGAGGCGTCGTTGTTCTTCAGGGTGGAGTTGAGGTTGCCCTTGGCACCGGGGGCGAAGTCCTGGTAGGAGCCGGCGTAGCCGCTGTTGTAGTAGACGCGGACGGTCTGGCTGCTGCGGTTCCACACCGATGCGGCGTTGTTCTTGACGCAGAGACCCTGGCCGGCGCCGGACCCCTTGAACTCGTAGCAGTCCGGCTGGCTGTCCCCGTAGTTGCTGAGGGAGCCGGTGAAGTCGGAGACCGAGCCAGCCTCGTCGCTGTTGTAGTAGTAGCAGAACTCTCCGGAGCCGCAGGATCCGTCGCGGGACGCGGCGAAGGCGGGCGCGGAGGTGGTGGCGATCAGCGGGACGGCCAGCGCCAGGGCGGTGCCGGCGACGGTGATCATGTTGCGTATGTTCTTCACGGTCTTCTCTCTCGGTGACGTGCCGTCAACGGGCGCTGACGGGCGATCGGGTCGTGCCTGGGTCGTGCTCGGGCCGTGCGTGGGTCGTGCTCGGGAGGTACCGCGCGGTCAGTGCGTGCGCTGGTACTCCTCCCAGGTCTGGATCGGGACGTGGGGGCCGTCGTCGGCGGCGTGGTTGGCCAGGCCGTTGAGGCCGAGGTAGTAGTCACCGGTCTGGTTCTGGGCCTGCGTGGACAGGTCGGTGTCGTTGATCGCGGCGGCGTGGATGTGCCACGGCCAGTCGCCCTGGTTGGGGTTGCGGACCCAGGCGGCGAACCCGACCTGGCGCAGGGCCTTGGCGACGGCGGTGCGGGTGGCGCTGGTCATGCCGTCGACGTTGATGTCCACGACACCGCCGCCGTCGTGGGTGCCGGCCGAGGTGGGGTCGCCGCCGGGGTTGTAGGAGCCCTGGTCCAGGGTGAGCTTGTAGCCCAGGAGGCGTTCGGCCTCGGTCAGCATGTTCTGGGTGCGGGTGTCGATGGTGTAGCCGTTCCGCTGCACGTGGGCGCCGGGGCCGATCTGCTGGGTGACGGTGTACCGGCCCTGCCCGAGCGTGGTGAGGGAGGTGGTGCCGGGCAGACCGTTGGCGGCCAGGCCGGTGTAGCCGAGGGAGCGCTGGTAGGCGGCGTAGGCGGTGATGGTGGTGGTGCCGAAGTAGCCGTCCACCCACTTGGCGTCGAGGAGGCCGCGGGCCTGCAGGGCCCGCTCGACGGCCAGGACCGAGTCCTTGGCGCCCGGGGTCAGCGTGTTGTCGGCGCGCCGGGGGTCGATCTGGGCGGCCAGCACGGTGGCCTCCATGTTCACCGTCGGCAGCGCGGTGGCCGCCGCCGCCTCGGTACGGGGCGTCGGGGTCGCCGCGTTGGCCTGGGCGGCGCTCAGTACCAGGCCGCTCAGGACGGCGGCGGCCGTGAGCAGTCGGGCGGCGGTCTTGCGGGTCTTGATGGCGGATGCCATGCGATGGTTCCTTCTGGTTCGGTGGAGGATGGATCTCGACCCCGGCCCTACTCCCGTCCCGGTGTCGGGCAGCGGGCAGCGGGCGGGCGGGGGTTCAGTCGAAGGGGCTCCCGGCCGGGGCGGCGCTCAGCGGCACCGTTGGTCGGTGCGGCCGGCCGGTGCGGTCGTCACGGCTGTCAGGACTGTTGCGACCGTCACGGCCGTCACGGTCGCCGGTGTTCCGGGAGCCGGTGCCACGGCGGTCGCCGCGGGTGGGACGGTCAGCAGCGGACGTCGGTCTTGACCGCGATGTCGCCGTCGTTGGGGTAGGGGATGGGGCCGTAGCCCGTCCAGCCCAGGCCCTGGGTGCACTCCGCCAGGGTCGCGGCGCCGAAGGACCACAGCTCCACGGAGTTGTGGCCGCACCGGGGGTCCTGGACGTCGTGCCCGCCGCCGGTGACGATGGCCGTGCACACGTCCCAGCTGCTGTGGGTGTTGCGGTAGCCCTCCCACACGTACAGGTAGGAGTAGTTCTTCCCGCAGCCCTTGTACTGCTTCACCGACGCCATCGTCTGTCCGCCGACGTTGAGGTAGGCGGTGCTGCCGATCTGGGTGACGCTGGAACAACCGGACGGGGTGGCCGCGGCGTTGGCCGCTCCGGGGATGGCGACGAGCATCGGCACGGCGATGGCCGCGGCGGTGGCGATCTTGGCGAGGACGCGCATGGCGAGGAGCCTTCTTTCGGGAAAGGGGAAGGGAGGAGGTGTCTCGGCCGTCGCCGGGGCGCCGGAGCGGGTTCCGCCGGGGGCGGGCCGGGCCGCTCGGGGCGTGCGGAGACCGGCGGGCGGGGCCGAGGGAGCCTGGGACGACCGCTGCGTCGGCCATCGGGGGCTGTCGCGGTCGGGGTCGTCTCTTCCCGACTGGACGTCATGTGCCGGGCCGGGCCGAGGTGTTCGGACGGCGGCGGCGGGCAGGTGGTGCTCGACCTCCGGGCGGGACGGCCTCGTGCGGCCGGGAGAGCCGCGGGCTCGGTCCCTGGAGGTCTGCGTGGAAGTCCGGGTGTGGCCCTCGGTAGGGCTCTCGGTGGGGCTCTCGGTGGAGGCCCCGGTCGAGCTCTCGGCGGAGGCTCAGGTGAGGGCGAGGCACCAGCCGCGCAGGGCCGGCGCTTGCTGCAGAGCGCGTTCGCAGACGTGGCGCAGGTTCATGGTCGCCGCGTCCGGGGTGTCCGCGATGATCGCGGCGGCGATGCGGTAGCAGTTGAGGTCGACGCGGGTGCGGATGTGTTCCACTCGGTCTTCGTGCCGGCTGTGGACCCAGATCAGGTCGGTGACCGCTTCAGCCGTCAGTTGCGAGGGCGCCGGATCGGAACGGACGAGAGTCACCGCGACCAACTGCACGAGGTCCGGTCAACTCTGTGCGGGGGGTGAAGCAGGAGCGGAATCCCAGTCGAAGCCCGAGGCGGTGACGGAGTGTCGGACGGCCGAGTGATCGGCGGCGAGGCCGTCCGCGGCGACGGAGACCAGACCGACGGTGAATGCGGCGATCAGACCGGTGCATACGATGCGTATCGAGTGAGCCACGACTGTTCTCTCCTGTTTCGTACCCATGCTGTACCCGTGAGTGGTTGCTGTGTCAGTGAGTGGTTCGCGGAACTCGTCCCGGTTTTTGCGGCGTTTTCCGCTGACGAGGAAGAGCTTGCCGCCTACGGAAGGCGATGTCACGACTACAGAAGTGGCATCAAGTCACTCGGCATCTAAGTGCCAGATCATTTCGCCTGCGAAAGCATTGCGTCCCCGGCCGCCGTGCACCGATGATGATCATCGATACGGGGAGGGTGTCGCGGTGTTGCAAGTACTGGGATTGAACGCCCTGACGGAGGGCGTCTACAGGGCCCTGCTGGCCGAGCCGGACGCGGGGGTCGAGCGGATCGCCACGAGCCTGCGCCTGACGGAAGCACAGGTGCGTGAAGCACTGGACGAGCTGCTGGAACTGACGCTGCTTCGGCCCGCGGGCGGCTCCCACGCGCTACGGGCCGTCAGCCCGGAGGTCGGGCTGACCAGGCTACTCGCCCGAAACCAGAATCAACTGCTGTTCCGCCAGCAGCAGTTGGAGAGCGCCCGGTCCGAGATCGCCGCCCTCTCCGCCGAGTACGTCGACCGGCGGCCCGACGACGAGCAGGTCCTGCGGCTGGAATCCCTCGACGCCGTCCGCGACCGCCTGGAGGAACTCGCGGCGACCGCGACCCGGGAATGCCTCTCCCTGATGCGGGGGGGAGCAGTTCGTCCCGATTCCATCCAGGCCGGCAAGCACCCCAATCAGCTGGCGCTGGAACGCGGAGTGGTCATTCGCAGCATCTTCCAGGACAGCTTCCGCAACGACCCCGACACCCTGCGGTATGCCCGGTGGTTGGCCGAGTTGGGCGGCCTGACGCGCACCGTGCCGCTCCTGCCGATCCGGCTGGTGATCGTCGACCGCAGCATCGCCCTGGTGCCGATCGACCCCAGTGACGGCCGCCGCGGCGCGCTGGAGCTGCACGGGGCGGCCCTGATCCAGCCGCTGTGCGCGCTGTTCGACGAACTCTGGCGCAGCGGAACCGACTTCGGGCAGCCCGCCCCCCGCGACGGCCAGGACCTCACCGGGTCCGAGCGCGCCCTGCTGGAACTGCTGGGCCACGGCCACACCGACGAGTCCGCCGGCCGCAAGCTGGGCCTGTCCCTGCGGACGGTGCGCCGGATGATGCAGGACCTGATGAACCGGCTGGGCGCCGAGAGCCGCTTCCAGGCGGGGGCCCAGGCCGTCCGGAACGACTGGCTCTGACCTCGCGGCGGCCGCCCCGCAGCGGCTGTGCCCCGGGGCACTACCGGGCGGGCACTACCGGGCACTACCGGGCACTACCGGGCACTACCGGGGCGCGCCGTCCGCCGTGGCGGGGCCGGTGAAGGGAACGGGGCAGCCCGGGGTCCCGGCGCACCGGGTGAGGTCGTCGCAACCGGCGTCCAGGGCCGCGGTGAGGACTCCGCGGACGGCGGCCGGGTCGGCGATCCTCCGCTCGACCTCGGCCGGCTTGCGCCGGGCGCGCTCCTGGAGCCCGGGAACGGGACGGCCGTGGCGGTGGCGGCCGGTCTCCAGCAGCTCAGCGACCTCCTCCAGGGAGAAGCCGAGGCGCTGGGCGGCCTTGACGACCCGCAGCACGGTCACGGCCCGCCCGTCGTAACGGCGGTGGCCGCCCGGGGAGCGGTCGGGCTCCGGCAGCAGGCCGCGGCGCTCGTGGGAGCGCAGGGTCCGGGCGTTCACCCCGGCCGCCCGGGCGACCTGCGCGGTCCGCTCACCGCGCCCTCCCGGCCGCCGCCACCCGGCGCTCCAGCGCCGCCAGGACCGCCGCGTGCGCCGCGCCGACCGCGATGCCGAGCACCATCGCGCCCCCGTCGGCCGCGACGTCGAAGGCGAAGGACGAGCAGCAGCCGCCCTCCCGTCCGGCCGGCTCCCGCACCCGCTCCTCGACGCCCTCGCCGCCGCGCAGCACCAGGCGCAGCCGCAACGGCTCCGGCCGCGAGACCCGCTCCAGCCGTTCGGCGAACAGTGCGTCCCACTCCGTCGCCCGCAGCGGCCGCTCCGCCACGGGCAGCGCGCACGAGGCCGGCACCCGGTCCGGACCACCCCTCCCGCTCATCTCGCCCGCTCCCGCCACCAGGTCCCCGAGCGGGGACGCCTTCGACGGTAAACCCGTACCCGGGCACCGGATGCGACCGCGGCTCGGGCGGCCGTGCAGCGGTCGTCCCCGAATCGCGGGCCCGAACCGTGGCCCCGAACCGGAAATGCGCCCGGCCTGTTCCCGTTCCGTACACCCGGGGTTCGCGGGGTTCTTCGTGCGGTGGTGGCGGCGGGCGAATCCGATTCCGGCGTGATGTCGGGAAAATCCGGGCGCCCGGACATTCCGAATTCGTGAAAAATGCGTCATTGGCCGCCGAATTCAGTAGCGTGTCCCGCATGGACGCGGCGCGGCGGTTGACGGACGACGAGGGCGACGACGTACGGCTGCCGCCCGGGCTCCGGCGGGTGGTCTCCCTCGTCCCCTCGCTCACCGAGGCCGTCGCCGTCAGCGCCCCCGGCCTGCTGGTCGGCGCCACCGACTGGTGCACCCACCCCGCCGGGCTGGACGTCGCCCGGATCGGCGGCACCAAGAACCCCTCGGTGGAGGCGATCTGCGCGCTCCGCCCCGACCTGGTGATCGCCAACGAGGAGGAGAACCGCGCCCCCGACCTGGCCGCGCTGCGCGCCGCCGGACTCCCGGTGTGGACCACCCGCGTCCGCGACCTCGACCAGGCCCTCGCCTCGCTCCACCGGCTGCTCGTGGACGTCCTCCAACTCCCCTGCCCCGACTGGCTGGTGGCCGCCCGGCAGGCATGGTCCTTCGAGCCGCCCGCCCGCGCCGTGCGGGCCGTCGCCCCGATCTGGCGCCGCCCCTGGATGGTCCTCGGCCGGGACACCTTCGCCGCCGATCTGCTCCGCCGCCTCGGCGTCGACCTGCTCCCGGCCGACGACCCCGACCGCCCCGGCGCCCCCGACCGCTACCCGCGCCTCCCGCTCGCCGAACTCCACGCCCTGGAGCCCGAGTTGCTGCTCCTGCCGGACGAGCCCTACCGCTTCACCGCCACCGACGGGCCGGACGCCTTCCCGGGCCTCCCGTACGCCCTCCTCGACGGCCGCCACCTCACCTGGTACGGCCCCTCGCTCGCCCAGGCCCCGGCCGTCCTCGCCGCCCAGCTCGCCGACCGCCGCCACCCCTGACCGCCCGAACGCCCCGACGGAGGGTCAACTCAACTGCGGGGAAAGCCCCTTGCGGCGCGCGGCAGACGCCTCGCCGAGGGCGACGAGGGCGTCGGCGAGGCGGGCCGTCTGGGTGGCGACGGTGCGTTCCGGGTCGGCCTGGGAGGTGAGGAAGGCGCCGTCGAAGCCGGCGAGGGTGAAGTGGTCGAGTTCCTCGGCGACCGCCCGGGCGGTCTCGGGGCCCTGGTCGGCGAAGACGGCGGAGATCATCGCCCGGATGTGGGCGCGGGCCTCGTCGCGCACCCGCCGGTTCATCTCCGCGACCTCGGCCTCGGTGGCCTCGTCGCTCAGCAGCAGCAGGAAGTGCAGCCGCATGAAGTCGGGCTGGGCGGCGAGGACTTCGGCGGTCCGGTCCAGGTACCAGGCCATCCGTTCGCGGTGGCTGCCGCCCTCGGGGGGATCGCGGTGGGCGGTGCGCATGGCGGCGAAGAAGTCGCGGGCGCCGCGCGCCATCACGGCGGAGAGCAGGCCGCCCTTGGAACGGAAGTGGTGGTAGATCGCGCTCCGGGGCAGCCCGGTCTCGGCGGTGATGGTCGAGATGGTGGTGGCGGCGTAGCCCCGCAGGGCCATCACGCGGGCCGTCGCGTCGAGGATCTCCTCCTTCGAACGCCGACCGCGCCGGTTGCCGCCCGGCTCCGCCACCCCTGTCCCTGCCTTGGCCGCTTCCCCCGCCACTGCCCCGCCGCCCCCTCGTGCGATGCGTCACCCACTGCCCTCACCCTGCCTGCTACCCGCCGATCCCGGGTTCACGGGCCCGGCCCGCCCGGAGCGGGGCTCAGCGGCGGGGCGCCCGGGTGAACACGCAGTCGCCGCAGAGGCCGCCGGACGGGGTGCGGTAGTACAGGCAGCACGAGGCCCGACGGAAGGCCAGCGGACGCCCGGGCGGGGAGACCGTCCCGGTGGCTGCGAGCGCCGGGCGGGCCAGCAGGGCGCGGGCCAGCGCGGCGGCCGGGGCGCGGAAGGCCGGGACGGTCGCCGCCTGGCGGGCCGCACCGACCAGCGCGGAGGCGGCGTTGCCCGCGAGCAGGCCCGGGGCGAGCGGGGTGACGGCGCGCACGGCCCCCGCGAGCGGTGCCAGTCGGCCCGTCAGCACCGTCGCCTCCAGCGCCTCGGCGGTGGCCTCCCGGCCGGGCGCGGACGGCAGCCACAGGTCGAACGGCCCCTGCGGCGGCAGCGCGAACCACGCCCCGCCCAGCTCCGGCACCCGCCCCGTCGCCAGCGCCGCCCCGAGCGCCACCGACCACAGCCGCGCTGCCAGCCCCAGGTGCGCCGTCGACGCCGCCACCCGCGGCTCGCCCGTCCCCAGCACCCGGCCCACCTCGGCGATCCGCGCCGCCAACGGGCCGTCCGCTGCGGACAGTTCGGGCAGCGGCCGGAAGCCGGGCGGCGGGGACGCGTCGGTGCGGACGGCGAAGTACGGGCCGAGCGCGGCGCGCGGATCGGTGGCCGTCACGGTCGGGACGACGTCGGCGGATCGCAGGTGAGGGGCACATCGCGGAGTGTAGTGTGGCAAGCCGCCCGACGCGGGCGGGGAGTTCGGCAAGCAGGGCCGGAACGGGCTGACCGCACTGGTCCGCCGGCCGTTCCAGCACGCGGTGGCCGCCTCGGCCAGCAGCGGCGAGGCCGAGCTGGTGGCGCTGGAGCGCTGGCACGGCCGGGCCGAGGCCTCGCTGAGCGGCGACACCCTGCACAACGTGATCAACGGCGGCACGTTCAGCGGCATCACGATCCAGGGCAAGGTCAACGGCGGCGTCCACCAGCACCAGTACCAGCCGCAGCAGGCACCCGCGCCGACGAACGGCACCCAGCAGCCCGGGTGACCCCCTGGCGTCCGCATGGCCCCGGCGCCTAGGGTCCCGTCCCGGAACGGTCGGCTCACCGGTGAGGGAGAGAACGGATGCGGTACCGCGAACTCGGGCGCAGCGGCGTGCAGGTCTCGGAGGTCGGTTACGGGGCGTGGGGGATCGGGGCGTCCAGCTGGGTGGGCGCCCGGGAGGAGGACTCGCTGGCGGCCCTGCACCGGGCGGTCGACCTGGGGGTGAACTTCGTCGACACGGCCCGGGGGTACGGGGAGAGCGAGCGGCTGGTCGGCCGGGTGGTGCGGGAGCGGGCGGCCAACGGCGAGCGGGTGCGGGTGGCGACCAAGGTGCCGCCGCTGAACGGGCAGTGGCCGGCCCGAGCCGGGGTGGACCCGGCGGAGACCTTCCCGGGGGCGCACATCCGGCAGAGCCTGGAGACCTCGCTGGCGGTCAGCGGGCTGGAGCGGTTCGACCTGCTCCAGTTCCACGTGTGGAGCGACGAGTGGCTGGGCCGGGGCGACTGGCTGGAGACCGTGCGGGAGCTGAAGCGGGAGGGCCTGATCGGCCTGTTCGGCGTCTCGATCAACGACCACGAGCCGCACAGCGCGGTCGAGTTGGTGCGCAGCGGGGAGGTGGACGCGGTGCAGGTGATCTTCAACGTGTTCGACCAGTCGCCGCTGGACGAGCTGTTCCCGGCCTGCGAGGAGCACGGCGTCGGGGTGATCGTCCGGGTCGCGCTGGACGAGGGCGGGCTGACCGGCCGGATCACCGCCGACACCACCTTCCCGGAGGGCGACTTCCGGCGGCGGTACTTCCGCGACGACCGGCCCGCGCAGGTGGCCCGGCGGGTCGCGGCGATCACCGCCGACCTGGGCATCGAGCCGGACCGGCTCGCCGAGACGGCGCTGCGGTTCGTGCTCGGCGCGCCCGCCGTCTCGACGGTGATCCCCGGCATGCGCACGGTGCGCCACGTGGAGCGCAACGCGGCGGTGGCCGACGGGGTGCCGCTGGACGAGCGCCAGCTGAAGGTGCTGGCCGGGCACCGCTGGGAGCGCAACTTCTACTCCTGAGGCACTCCCGCGAGGCACTCCCGGGGCCCGGCGCCCGGCGCCGACGCGTGCGGTTGTCGGGGTTCGGTGGCAGGGTGGGACGCATGTGCGGTCGTTTCGTCTCCACCACCGATCCCGCCGACCTGGTCCCCCTGCTCGACGTGGCGAGCTGGGACCCGACCGAGGCCCTGGCGCCGAACTGGAACGTGGCCCCGACCCAGCCGGTCTCCGCCGTGCTGGAGCGGGTGGACCCCGAGACCGGCGAGGTGGTCCGCCAACTGCGGACGCTGCGCTGGGGGTTGGTGCCGTCCTGGGCGAAGGACCGGTCGGGCGCGGCCCGGCTGATCAACGCCCGCTCGGAGACCGTCGACCAGAAGCCCTCGTTCCGCCGGGCCTTCGCGAAGCGCCGCTGCGTGATCCCGGCCGACGGCTACTACGAGTGGCGCCCGGTGCCCGCCGCCGACGGCCGCAAGGCGTACAAGCAGCCCTACTTCCTGTCCACCGGCGGGCTGATGCTGATGGCCGGGCTGTACGAGTTCTGGCGGGACGCCAGCCTGCCCGAGGACGACCCGGCGGCCTGGCTGGCGACGACGACCATCCTGACCACGGACGCCACCGACCGGGCCGGCCGGGTGCACGACCGGATGCCGCTGATCATCGACCGGGACGACCTGGACAGCTGGCTCGACCCGGCCGGCACCGACCCGGCCGACCTGCACGACCTGCTGCACCGCCCCGCCGACGGCGACATCCTGGTCCGGGCGGTGCCGACCGCCGTCAACCGGGTCTCCGCGAACGGGCCCGAGCTGCTGGCCGACACCCCGGACCCGCTGGGCCTGTCCGACTGACGCCCCGCCGGGGGCCGCCGGCGCCCGGGTCAGTCCCCGCTGCTGGTACCGGACCGGCCGCTGGTGATGCCGTACCGCCGCCGGTTGCGCTCGGTCCGCCGGATCATCCTGCCCACGCCGAGGGTGACCCGGGCGACGGCCCGCACCCAGCCGGGGCCGCCGCGCGCGGCCCACACCACGCAGGTGCAGCCGCCGAGCGCGAGCAGCAGGACGACGATCAGAACCGTGCCGACCATGGGGCCACCTTCCGTTCCGGGACGTACGGTTGGATCATCCCAGGCCACCGCCGCCACGGCCGGGCGACGCGCGACCGGCGGCCCGGCCTTTCCACCGGGCCGCTGTGGCACTGAGGCACTGAGCCGCCGAGCCACCGAGCCGTCACGGGACGGGGCTTGACACCCGCCCGCCCGCACGGTTCGGTGGAACACGTATGACCGACACCTTTCCGCCCGACGCCTCCCCGCCCGGCTCGTTCCCGCCCGGCTCCTCCCCGCACAGCCCGTCCCCGCACGACGGCCCCGCGTTCGACGCGCTCCAGGGCCTGTCCGTCGGTGACGCGCTCGGCGCCCAGTTCTTCGTCCCGGCCGTCGCCCGCGCGCACCTGGACGCCCGCACCGCACCGCCCGGCCCGTGGCCGTGGACCGACGACACCGAGATGGCCTGCTCGGTGTACGCCGCCCAGTGCGAGCGCGGCGCGATCGACACCTTCGACCTCACCCACGCCTTCGCCCGCCGGCACGACTTCGACCGCGGCTACGGGCCGGCCGCCAACCGGATGCTCCGGCTGGTCCGGGAGGGCGGCGACGCCCGCCGCCTGGCGGCCGAACTCTTCGACGGCCAGGGCTCGTTCGGCAACGGCGCGGCCATGCGGGTGGCCCCGCTGGGCGCCTGCTACGCGGAGGACCCGGCCGCCGCCGTCCGTCCGGCCGCCGACACCGCCGTGATCACCCACACCCACCCGCAGGCCGTGGACGGCGCGATCGCGGTGGCCGTCGCCGCCGCCCTCGCCGTCCGGGCCCGCACCACGGCGACCACGCCGGAGCGCCTGCTGCGCGAGGTCGCCGACCTGACCCCGCACGGCGCCGTGCGGCGGGGCGTCCTGGAGGCCGCCGGGCTGACCGACCGCTCCGACCCGCGGGCGGCCGCCGCCGTGCTCGGCAACGGCAGCCGCACCAGCGCTGCCGACACCGTCCCCTACGCGCTGTGGTGCGCCGCCCACTGGCTCACCGACTACCCGTCGGCGCTCCGGGCGGCGATCGACGCGGGCGGGGACGTCGACACGGTGGCCGCGATCACCGGTGGCGTGGTCGCCGCCCGGACCGGCACCGGGGGCATCCCCGCGTCCTGGCTGGCCGCCCGCGAACCGCTGCCGGACTGGGCGTTCCCCACCCCCGGCGGTGTCCGCCCCGCCCCCGGCCACCTGACGCCGATGCGCCTACCGCGCCCCCACCCCGTCCCCGCGCTGCGCTGGTCCGACCGGCAGTGGCACCGCTACCGGGCCGGACTGCGCACCCCCCGGTGGCTCACCCACACCGCCGACGGCACCCTGCACCTGCACCGCGCCGACACCGGCCACGAACTCTGGGCCCTGGACTTCGCCCCCGCCCCGGACGGCCACTGGCACCCGCGCGCCGCCCGCACCGAGGCCCACCCGGCCCACCGGTCCGGCCCCGCCCACCTGCTCGACGTCCTCCTGGAGCTGGAAGCGGAACCGGCGGACGGGGCGCCCGGTACCGCGAGGTGAGCGCCCGGTGGCCGGGTGGTGACGGCACGTCAGCGGCCGGTAGGGTGAAACGGGGCGAGGACGGGAGGCGGGCGGTGATCGAAGCGGTGCTGTTCGACCTCGACGGCACGCTGCTGGACCACGACGGGGCGGCCGAGGCGGCCCTGCTGGCCGGGGTCGCGGCGGAGCTGCCCGGGCGGGAGTTCGACCGGGACGAGGTGCTGCGGTTCTGGCGCCGCCTCGAACGGGTCGAGTACGACCGCTACCTGGCGGGCGAGTCGACCGTCCACCAGCAGCGCCGCAACCGGGCCGTCGGGCTGGCCGCGCACCTCGGGCTGGGGGAGTGGCCGGCCGAGCGGGCCGACGCCTGGTTCGCCGGTTACCTGCGGCGCTACGAGCGCTCCTGGCGGGCCTACCCGGAAGTGCCGCGCGCGGTAAGGGAGTTGGGCGCGTCGCGGCGGACGGGCGTGATCACCAACGGGGAGGGCGACATTCAGCGGCGCAAGCTGCGCGCCGTCGGCCTCGACGTGCTCGTCCCGCACACCACCGCCTCCGCCGAGGCGGGCTGCGCCAAGCCCGACCCGGCGATCTTCCACCTCGCCTGCCGCGCCCTCGGCGTCGCCCCCGGGCGCACCGCGTACGTCGGCGACCGCCTGGACGTGGACGCGCAGGCCGCCACCGAGGCCGGGCTGCTGGGCATCTGGCTGGACCGCGAGCCGAGCGGCGAGGAGAGCGCCGTGCCGCGGGTGCACTCGCTGGCCGAGGTCGCCGCGCTGCTGGGCTGAGCCCCCGGAGCCCCGACCGTCCCGTCCGCCCGTCGTTTCCCGGTGGGCGGGCGCGGGCCGAACCGGGGCGTTCGCGGCGTGGCTGCGGGCCGGTCGGGGCCGCCGCCGCGTACCGTCGGGCCCGACGGCTGGCGGTTCGTCAGCGAATCAATGGCGGGAGGGCCGGAATGGACACGCGGCGACGGGTGGCGGTGCTGGTGGAGGCGGCCGGGGGCACGTACCCGGAACAGGCGGGCATCGTGCTCGCGGACCGGGCCGAACCGCTCTGGCAGCTCCTGGTGCTGAGCAACCTGGTGTCGGCCCGCGTCCAGGGCGCGATCGCCGTCACCGGCACGGCCGCGCTGATCGCCGCCGGGGCCGGAACGCCCTACGGCACCCTGGAGTTGGGGCGGCAGCACTGCAAGGACGCGCTGATCGCCGGGCACTACCGCCACTTCGCCGAGGGCACCGCCACCCGCCTCAACGACTGCGCCCGCCTGGCCCAGGATGAGTACGGCGGCGACCTGCGCAAGCTCGCCGTCGCCGCCCAGCACCGCCCCGAACGGACCCGGGCCCTCCTCCAGCGCTTCCCCGGCATCGGCCCGGCCGGCGCCGCCGCGTTCTGCCGCGACGCGCAGGCGGTCTGGCCGCACCTGCGCCCGGCCCTGGACGCCCGGGTGCTGGCCGGCGCCGAACTGCTCCGGCTCCCGACCGACCCGGCCGAGCTGGCCGCCCTGGTCGACCCGGCCGAACTGCACCGGCTGGCCGACGCCCTGGTCCGGGTCGCCCTCGACCCGGAGTTCGCCGGACGGGTGCTGAACGCCGGCGAGCCGGTCGGGTAGCCCGGACCGGGGCGGCGGCGCGGGACGACAGCACGGGGCGGCAGCGCGGGGCGACACGGGGGTGCGGGGCCTCAACCGCCGTAGCGGTGCCGGAGGTTGGGGTCGTCCAGCCACCACGGCCGGTCCCCGGCAGCAGCGCTCGCGGGAGCGCCCGGGGCGGTGCCCGCCGGGGAGACCGCAGCGGAGGCCGCCGCCGCCCGGGCCTCCTCCGCCGCGTCCAGCGCGGCGTCCACCGCCGCCGTCTCGGCGCGCCCGGTGACGATCATCCGGCGGATCAGCGCGCACAGGAAGGGCAGGCCGACCAGGTCGCCGAGGATCCAGATCGCGTTGCCGCCGACGAACTGGTCGCGGGCGAGGGTGGGCCCCCAGTCGCGGGCCAGGCCCGCGTAGTACGGCTCGGCGATCACGTGGCCGCCGTACAGCAGCACCAGGGCGAGGGCCGCGTCGAAGACCACCTCGACGAAGGTGATCACCACGCCGATCATCAGCGGGTACGGGTGCGCGACCGGGTCCAGTTGCAGGCGCGGCCAGAAGTAGAGCAGGCCGAGCAGCACCGGGACCAGGTGGAAGCCGGTGTTCCAGACCGGGTCGGTCAGCGTCCGGGCGTACAGCGGCGTGAAGTACAGCAGCCAGGGCGGCGCGACCAGCAGCACGGTGGACACCAGCGGGAACATCAGCACCCGGGAGACCCGGCCGGACAGCGCCGCCCGCAGCCGCTCGCGGCCCGCCGCCGGGAGGGTGGCGGCCAGCAGCGAGACGGGCGCGCCCAGGGCGAGCAGCATCGGCACCAGCATCAGCAGCAGGACCAGCTGCACCGCGCGGTCGGTGAACAGCACCCGCTCGTACGCGCCGAGGCCGGAGCAGGTGGTCCAGACCCAGACCGCGAGGCCGCCCAGGAACGCCAGGGTGCGGTACCAGGGCCAGCGGCCGGAGCCGCCGGTGCGGTGGCGGCGGGCGCCGGCCAGGTAGCCGGCCGCGAGCAGGACGGACAGGGCGGCGACCGCCGGTTCGAGGGTCCAGGTGTCGGCCAGCGCCGACCAGTGCCAGGGCGCGACGGCCGCGGGGTGGGTCATGCCGGGGGGCCTCCTTCGGGCGGCGGTGCCGGTGGCGGGGCCCGGCGGTGGAACCCGGGGCGGGGTTCCGGGCGTCGTCGCAGGGTCGGGCCCGCGACCGCGGACCCGGCTCCACTATCTACGCCACTGTAGAATCTACCGAGTGGGGGAGCCCGGGTGAACGCCGCCCCGCGCAGCGCCGGCCGCCGCCGCGCCGCACACCGCCGCCGCAGCGAACTCACCCTGCTGCTCCTCGCGGTGGCCGTCTGCCTGGCGGGCTGGACCACCGCGAGCCTGGCCCTGCGCGGCACCGTCCCGCCCGGCCTGCTGCCCTACGGCGCGGGCCTCGGCGCCCTCGCCCTGCTGCTGCACCTCGCCGTCCGCCGCTGGGCCCCGTACGCGGACCCGCTGATCCTGCCGCTCGCGGTCCTGCTCAGCGGCTTCGGACTCGTCCTGCTCGACCGCCTCGACCGCTCCTACGCGCTCTGGCACCCCGACAAGGGCGACTGGCAGAAGCTCCCGGCCGCGCCCGCCCAGGTGCAGTGGACGGTGATCGCCGCGCTGCTGGCCGTCGGCGTGCTGGCCGTGGTCCGGCACCACCGGCTGTTCCAGAAGTACGTCTACCTGATCATGACGGGCGCGCTGGTGCTGCTCGCCGCGCCCGCGTTCTTCCCCGGCGACAGCTTCGGCGCCAAGCGGTGGATCCGGGTCGGCGGACTCTCCTTCGAACCGGACGAGTTCGCCAAGGTCGCCATCACGGTCTTCTTCGCCGGGTACCTGACCGCCAACCGGGACGCCCTCGCGCTCACCGGCCGCAAGGCGTGGGGCCTGCACCTGCCGCGCGGCCGCAACCTCGGTCCGGTGCTGGCGATCTGGGTGGTCAGCCTGCTGGTGCTGGTCTTCGAACGGGACCTCGGCACCTCGCTGATCTTCTTCGGCGTCTTCGTGGTGATGCTCTACACCGCCACCGAACGCACCGGCTGGGTGGTCATCGGCCTGCTGATGGCCGTCGGCGGCGCGGCCGTGGTCGGCGACCTCGAACCGCACGTGCACGGCCGGGTCGAAGCCTGGCTGCACCCGCTCGACATCTACGAACCCGTCCACGACCCGGCGCTGATCTCCCGGCAGCCCGCCCAGGCCCTCTTCGGCCTCGGCACCGGCGGCGTCCTCGGCACCGGCCTCGGCCAGGGCCGCCCCTTCCTGATCGGCTTCGCCGGGCGCAGCGACTTCATCTTCACCACCATCGGCGAAGAACTCGGCCTGGCCGGCTCGATGGCCGTCCTCCTCCTCTACGGCCTGCTGGTCCAGCGCGCCCTGCGCACCGCCGTCGCCCTGCCCGACCCCTTCGGCAAACTCCTCGCCACCGGCCTGGCCGCCGCCCTCGCCCTCCAGGTCTTCGTCGTCGTCGGCGGCGTCACCGGCCTCATCCCGCTCACCGGCAAGGCCCTCCCCTTCCTCGCCGCCGGCGGCTCCTCCCTCACCGCGAACTGGCTGCTCACCGCCGTCCTGCTCAAACTCTCCGACGCGGCGGGCCGGGCGGAACTGCAACCGGGCCCGCCCTGACGCCACCGCCGCGCCTGCCACACCCCGGAGGAGCGTCCCGACCGCCCCTGAACCGAACCGCCCCTGAACCGAACCGCCCCTGAACCGAACGGTCACTGGACCGAAGGGCCCCGGGCCGCGCGGGCCCGTCCGCCGGGGCCGGTGGACGTGTTCCGGTCCGCCGGGGTTCCGCGGTCGGACGTCAGGCCCCGGCGAGCGCGTGCAGGCCCAGGGCGAGCAGGACGGCGGCGGTGGCACCGGTGGTCCAGGCGCGCAGGCGGGGGTGCGGGCGGGCGCGGCCGAGCAGGGCGGTCCAGCCGAACAGCCAGCCGCCGACCAGGGCGGCGTGCGCGGCGGCCAGGGTGAGGACCTGGCCGGTCAGCGGACGGGTGGCGTCCAGGAACTGCGGGACGAGCGTCAGGTAGATCGAGGCGGCCTTCGGGTTGAGGACGTTCGCCAGCAGGGCCTGGACGAGGACGGGGCCGCCGCGGCCCGGTCGGCGGGCCGGCGGCCGGCCGGCGGAGCGCCAGGTCCAGACGGCCAGGCCGATCAGGTAGCCGCCGCCGGCCAGCCGGACGGCGGTGAGCGCGCCGGGGTGGTGCGCGGTCAGCCCGGCCAGTCCGGCAATCGCCAGACCCGCGTGGACGGCCAGTCCGGCGACGGTGCCGAGGACCACGGGCACCGCCCGTCGTCGGCCGTGGTCGGTGGTCTGCCGGATCAGCAGGGCCAGGCTCGCGCCGGGGGTGGCGATCAGCGGGAGGAGGGCGATCAGGAACCCGGCGACGGCGTGCGGGGTGGCCACGGTGCGCGCCGGGCCGTCAGAGCACGACGCGGTAGTGCGTGGTCAGCCGGCGCTCCTCGTCCAGGACGTGGTAGGCGAGTGCGGGCGGCTGGTCGCGCCCGATGAAGTCCTCGGTCTCCCAGGGCAGTTGGAGCGTCCAGGTGACGGCGGGCCCGACGATCAGCGGCCGTCCGGCGAAGGTCGAGACGGCGGCGGTGTGCGCGTGCCCGGTGAGGACGGCGACCACCTCGGGGTGGTCGTCGAGCAGCGCGGCGAGGTCCTCGGGCCGCCGCAGCCGGCAGGAGTCGGGCACCGGGTGGTGCAGGGCCACCGGCGGCTGGTGGAAGGCGATCAACGCCGGTGTTCCGGGCGGGAGTTCGGTGAGGGTGCGGTCGATCCAGCCGAGCGTGGCCGACTCCAGCAGGCCCTCGTCCCGGCCGGGGACGGTCGAGTCGACCATCAGGATCGCGGTGCCGCCGACCAGGTGCGCCCGGTTGATCGGCGCGGTGTCCGGCTCCTCGCCGAGCAGGGCCTCGCGGTAGGCGGGGCGGGCGTCGTGGTTGCCCGGGCAGTGCAGCACCGGGAAGGGGGCGTCCGCCAGCAGTTCGGCCGCCTCCCGGTACTCGTCCTCCGTCCCGTGGTCGGCGATGTCGCCGGTGACCAGCAGCGCGTCGACGGGCCGGGGCAGGCCGCGCAGGTACCGCACGACGCGGGCCGCGCGTTCGGTGGCGCGCTCGGTGCCGTCCAGGTGGAGGTCGCTGATCTGGGCCAACAGCAGGGGCATGGGGGGCTCCTTCGCCGGTGCCTAATGGTTGTCTTTCGCTTTGGCGTTAGGGACTTTAGGGTAGGAGCGATCGGCGCGGCAAGGGAGAATGTGCACCGGCGGCACGGGCGAGGAGGCGGACGCATGGCGAACGAGGGCGACACCCGGCAGGGGTGGCCCGCACTGGACTTGGTGGGCACCGTCCGCCACGACGGCAACGGCGGCGTGCTCGACGACCTGGCGGAGGCCGGCGACGCGGCCGCCTGGCTGGCCGAACACGGCACCCGCTTCACCGGCCCGGCCGAACTCCCCGACCTGGACGCCGACTTGCACGCCGAGGTGCTCGAACTGCGCCGCGCCGCCCGCGCCCTGTTCGCCCGGGCCGTCAGCCCCGGCCCCGCCAGCCGCGCCGACGCGCACCGGCTGATGCCCGCCGACCGGGCACTGGAACGGCTGAACGCCGCCGCCGCGCTCGACCCGGTCGCCCCGCAACTCGGCTGGGACGCGGGGGAGCCACCGGCCCGGATTCGTCCGCTCTCCTCCACCGGGGACGCCCGCGCCCGGCTGCTCGCCGCGCTGGCCCGCGCGGTGATCGAGTTCCTGGCCGGGCCCGAGCGGGAACAGCTGCGGGCCTGTCAGGCGCCGCGCTGTGTGCGGTACTTCGTCAAGAGCCACGGCCGCCAGGAGTGGTGCAAGACCTCCTGCGGCAATCGGGCCCGGGTCGCCCGGCACTACGACCGCCGGCGCACCGGCCCCGCCCCGCAGGACTGACCGGCCCGGGCCCCGCGGCCTTCCGCGCGGTCGCGCGCGAACGCCCGGCCGGGCGCGCCGCAGGACGTGGTCCTGGACGGTCCGGCCGGGCGTTCACCCGGGCCCGCGGGCGGCTACCGCGGGTTGCGGTCCGCCGCCCGGTCGCTGCGGGAGGCGTCGAGCATGCCGACCCGGTCGACGACCTTGACCCGCTCGCGGTTCTCCGCCGCGCCGAGGGCCTTCTCGTGGGCGTCGAGGTGCTGCCAGCCCTCCCAGGTGGTGAAGTCGACGCCGCGGCTGCGCAGGAAGCCGACGACGGCGTCCTCGGCGGGTTCGGCGGCGGGCCGCAGCAGGCCCGCCGCGTGGTCGGCGACCAGGCAGGCGACCGTCTCGTTGGCGTCGCCCTTGGTGTGGCCGATCAGGCCGACGGGGCCGCGCTTGACCCAGCCGGTGACGTAGACGGAGGGCAGGTGGGCGCCGTTCTCCTGGACCCGGCCGGCCTGGTGCGGGACGGTCGCGGTCAGGGTGTCGAAGGGCAGCTTGGGCAGTTCGTCGGAGCGGTAGCCGACCGCCCGGTAGACGGCCTGGACCGGCCAGTCGCGGAAGGTGCCGGTGCCCACCGTGTTGCCGGTGCCGTCGAGTTCGGTGCGCTCGGTGCGCAGCGCGACGACCTTGCCGTCCGCGCCGAGCACCTCGACCGGGTTCTCGAAGAAGTGCAGGTGGATGCGGTGCGGCCGGTCGCCGACGTCGCGGATCGCCCAGTTCTCCAGGGTGGAGGCGACCATGTCGGCCTGCTTGTTGGCGCGCCGGGTGGCGATCGAGCCCTCGTCGTAGTCGATGTCCTCGGGGTCGACGATGACCTCGATGGTGGGGGAGTGGTCGAGTTCGCGCAGCTCCATCGGGGAGAACTTGGCCTGCGCGGGCCCGCGCCGCCCGAACACGTGCACCTCGACGGCGCGGTTCGCGGCCAGGCCCTCGTACACGTTCGGCGGGATCTCGGTGGGCAGCAGCTCGTCCGCGGTCTTGGCCAGGATGCGGGCCACGTCGAGCGCGACGTTGCCGACGCCGAGGACGGCGACCTGCTCGGCCTCCAGCGGCCACTCGCGCGGGACCTCGGGGTGGCCGTCGTACCAGGAGACGAAGTCGGCCGCGCCGTACGAGCCGTCCAGCTCGATGCCGGGGACGTTCAGGTCGCGGTCGGCCTCGGCGCCGGTGGCGAAGACCACCGCGTCGTAGAAGCGGTGCAGTTCGTCGAGCGAGAGGTCGCCGGGGTAGTCGACGTTGCCGAGCAGGCGGACCTGGGGCTTGTCGAGGACCTGGTGCAGGGCGGTGATGATGCCCTTGATCCGGGGGTGGTCGGGGGCGACGCCGTAGCGGATCAGGCCGAAGGGGGCGGGCAGGCGCTCGATCAGGTCGATGGAGACGCCGGGGGCGGCGGCCAGGTCGGACTTCAGCAGCGCGTCGGCGGCGTAGATCCCGGCGGGGCCGGAACCGACGATGGCCACCCGGACGGGGCGGGGCATGGGCAGGTACTCCTGTTCGACTCGGGGCGCGTACCGCCCAGCCTCGCGGCCGGCGGGCGCGCCCGGTACCGGGCTCCGGCTTATGTCGTCATAAGCCGAAGCTATGGCCCCCCAAAGTTCCGCCTATGCGGAGATCCCGTGCCTCCCAGCATGCACCAGCCCGCCGCGAAGCCCTCCCGGCCCCCCTCCCGCGACCCCCCTCGCGGGCCCCGGGTCACTCGTAGCGCAGCCGCAGCGACTCCTCCTCGGCGGCCACCACCTGCTCCAGGGTGAGCGCCGGATCTCCCACGTGGGAGAGGGTGATCTCGGCCGAACCGGGCGCCGCGTCGGCGGGCAGCCACCGCTCGGGCCGCCAGGCGGACGAGCGCAGCAGCGCCTTCGGGCAGTGCCCGTACACCTCGTCGGCGGCCACCACGATCGCGGTGCGCGGCGGCTTGCCCACCGGCGTCAGCCGCGCCAGCAGCTCCGGGTCCTCGCTCACGCAGGCCCGCCCGTTGACCCGCAGGGTGGCGGCCCGGCCGGGGACGACGAAGAGCAGGCCGGCCTTCCCGGTGGCGGCGACGTTGTGCAGGGTGTCCAGCCGCCGGTTGCCGGTGGCGTCCGGGATCGCCAGGGTGTGCTCGTCCAGCACCGCGACGAAGCCGGGCGGGCCGCCGCGCGGCGTGGCGTCGCAGTTGCCGTCCGCGTCGGCGGTGGCGACGAACACCAGCGAGGAGCAGCCGATCAGCCGGCGGTCCGCCTCGTGCAGGCGGTCCACCTGCTTGCGCCGCACCAGCGCGCTCGGCTGCTCGTACAGGGCCCGCAGGCGGGCCGGTCCGCGGATCGCGTCCGCGGCCAGGGCGTCGAAGATCACCCGCCCGACGCTACCCCCGCCCGCCGCGCGCCCGGCGGGCGGCGTCGGCACTCGGCGCGCGCGGCCCGGACCGGAAGGCGTCAGACGTGCAGCGGCACCGGGTGCACCTCGTCCGCCGGGTGCCCGGTCCGCTCGTGCACGCGCTGCACGGCCTCCCGGGACGGGGCGGAGGACAGGCAGTAGACCGTCCCCGAGTCCGGGTCGGCCCAGGCCTGCCGGAACTCCACGCCCTCCTCGCCCTGCGCCGCCAGGTCCGCCTCGTGCGCGGCCCTCAACTGGTCGGCGGTGATGCCGGCCATCCCGTGGTGGACGTCCATGAACATCGTCATGCCGGCTCAACTCCTCGGTCGGGAGTCCTCCGTACGGAGAACTATTCCCTCCCACCGTGCTCCGCCGGCGTGAACCAGGCCACAGCACGCGTCCTTGCGGCCGGACCACCGGCGCGTGCAAGAATGTGGGTGCAGTACCAGTGACGTTCAGCGCACTCCGGGGTCGGTGAAAATCCGAACCGGCGGTTACAGTCCGCGACCCGTCCGCAGCCAGCGGGCGGTTGACCAGGTGAAATTCCTGGACCGACGGTTAAAGTCCGGATGGGAGGCGTGCGCGGCGGACCAGGCGTGTCAGTACCGCGGCCCACCCGAGGGCCGGGGTGCGCAGCAGGACGGCAGCGAACCCGTGCCTCGGCGAGGAAGCCCAGGCGCCCCGGGGGAGCCGCGTCCGGCGTGCCGTCCGCAGTCAACTCCCATGAGCCGCCCCGGAGTCCGCGCCCCAAGCGCGAGGAGAACCCGGGTGTTCACCGGCATCATCGAAGAGCTCGGCGAGGTCGTCTCCATCGAGGAGATCGGCGCATCCTCGCGCATCCGCCTGCGCGGTCCGGTCGTCACGGCCGACGCCCGGCACGGCGACTCCATCGCGGTCAACGGCGTCTGTCTGACCGTCCTCGACGACAACGAGCAACTCGCGGACCGCCCCGGCGAGTTCAGCGCCGACGTGATGCGCGAGACGCTGCTGCGCTCCAGCCTCGGCGTGCTGCGCCCCGGCTCCCGGGTCAACCTGGAACGGGCGATGGCGCTCGGCGCCCGGCTCGGCGGCCACCTGGTGCAGGGGCACGTCGACGGCACCGGGACGCTGCTCTCCCGCGAGCCCGGCGACCTCGGCCCGGACGGGAATCCGCGCTGGGAGGTGCTGCGTTTCACCCTGCCGCAGCCGATCTCGCGCTACCTGGTCGAGAAGGGGTCGATCACCGTGGACGGAGTGAGCCTCACCGTCGTCGAGGCCGCCCTCGACTCGTTCACCGTCTCGCTCATCCCCGCCACCCTCGCCCTCACCACGCTGGGCGCCAAGGCGGTCGGCGACCCCGTCAACCTCGAGGTGGACGTGCTCGCCAAGTACGTCGAGCGGCTGCTCGACACCCGTGCCCTGCCCGACACCCTGGGGGGTTCCAAGTGAGTGCGTTCGGAGACCTGGCCTTCACCGCCTTCGGCGAGCACGTGAAGGTCGCCGACATGACCGGCAACCTGATCGGGCTCGGCGCCCTGGCCCTCGGCTGGCGCCGCTCGGTGCTCACCTGGCCCGCCCAACTGCTGGCCGGAGCGGTGCTGATCACCGCCTTCCTCGGCGGGCAGGTGCCCGGCCTGATCGGCAAGCAGGTGATCGTCATCGTCGCCGCCGTCTGGGGCTGGACGCAGTGGAGCCGGGGCCGCCGCGACACCGGCCAGGTCGAGGTGCGCTTCGCGAACTGGCGCGAACGGGCCGTGCTGGTCGTCGCCACCGCGGCCGGCACCGCCGCCGTCGCCGCGCTCTTCCACGCCTTCCCGAAGCTGTCCTGGAACCCGCTGCTGGACGCGTACATCTTCGTCGGCACGCTGGCCGCGATGTACGCCCAGGCCCGCGGCTGGGTCGAGTTCTGGTTCGCCTGGATCGCCGTCGACCTGATCAGCGTCCCGTACTCGTACACCCACGGCTACGTCTTCTCGGCCCTCACCTTCAGCATCTACTTCGTCCTGGTGGTGGCCGGCCTGGCCAGCTGGTGGACGAAGGCCCGGGCGGCCCGCACCGCCTCGATCCCCACCGGAGCCGCCGCATGAGCGCCCAGCCCACCACCCCCCGGCCCACCACCCCCCGGCCCGCCGGTCCCGGCCCCGCCACCGGGCCGTTCGCCCTCGACCCGGTCGAGCGCGCCGTCGCCGACATCGCGCTCGGCCGCGCCGTGATCGTGGTCGACGACGAGGACCGCGAGAACGAGGGCGACATCGTCTTCGCCGCCTCGGCCGCCACCCCCGAACTGCTGGCCTTCACCGTCCGGCACTCCTCCGGCGTGATCTGCGTCCCGATGACCGGCGGGGAACTGGACCGGCTCGAGCTCCCGCCGATGACCCGGGTCAACGAGGACCGCAAGGGCACCGCGTACGCCGTCTCGGTCGACGCCCGCGACGGCGTCTCCACCGGCATCTCGGCCGCCGACCGGGCCCGCACCGTCAAGCTGCTCGCCACCGCCGGCACCGAGCCCACCGACCTCACCCGCCCCGGCCACGTCTTCCCGCTGCGCGCCGTCGACGGCGGCGTGCTGGTCCGCCCCGGCCACACCGAGGCCGCCGTCGACCTGGCCCGGCTCGCCGGGCTCCCCCCGGCCGGCGGCATCGCCGAGGTGGTCAACGACGACGGCACCATGGCCCGGCTGCCCGAACTGCACGCCTTCGCCCGCGAACACGGCCTGGCGATCATCTCGATCGAGGACCTGATCGCCTACCGCCGCCGCACCGAACTGCACGTCGACCGCGCCGCCGTCACCCAACTGCCCACCGAGCACGGCACGTTCACCGCCGTCGGCTACCGCGGCACGATCGACGGCACCGAGCACCTGGCCCTGGTGGCCGGCGGCCTGGACGCGGACGGCCGGCTCCCCGAGGGCGAGGACGTGCTGGTCCGGCTGCACTCCGAGTGCCTGACCGGCGACGTGTTCGGCTCGCTGCGCTGCGACTGCGGCCCCCAGCTGAGCGCCTCGCTGGCCGCCGTCGCCGCGGCCGGCCGCGGCGTGGTGCTCTACCTGCGCGGCCACGAGGGCCGCGGCATCGGCCTAGCCCACAAGCTGCGCGCCTACCAGCTCCAGGAACAGGGCCTGGACACCGTCGACGCCAACCTCGACCAGGGCCTGCCCGCCGACGCCCGCGACTACTCGATCGGCGCCCAGATGCTCACCGACCTCGGCGTCCGCTCGCTGACCCTGCTCAGCAACAACCCGGCCAAGCAGACCGCGCTCACCGAGCACGGCCTCAAGGTCGCCGCCCGCCGCCCGCTGCCCACCACCGCGAGCGAGCACAACCTGCGCTACCTGCGCACCAAGCGCGACCGGATGGGCCACGACCTGCCGTGGCTGGAGGAGGACGACGGCAAGTAGCCGCCGCCCCCGCACCACCGCACGCCCGCACCACCGCACGTCCCGCACCACCGCACGTCCCGCACCACCGCACGCCCGCACCACCGCACGCCCGCACCACCATCAGCAACGAACCACCGCCAGCAACGAACAGAGGAAGACGAACATGGCCGGCCACGGAGCCCCCGTCCTGTCCCCGGAGAGCCTGGAGAACTGCGCCGACCTGCGGGTCGCGGTGATCGCCGCGCAGTGGCACGAGCAGGTGATGAACGGCCTGCTGGACGGCGCCCGGCGCGCCCTGAAGGACCTGGGCATCGGCGACGCGGCCGTGGTCCGCGTCCCGGGCACCTTCGAGCTGCCGGTTGCCGCCAAGCGGCTGGCCGCCGCCGGGTACGACGCGGTGGTCGCGCTGGGCGTGGTGATCCGCGGCGGCACCCCGCACTTCGACTACGTCTGCCAGGCCGCCACCGTCGGCCTGACCCAGGTCTCGGTGGACACCGGCGTCCCGATCGGCTTCGGCGTGCTCACCTGCGACACCGAGCAGCAGGCGCTGGACCGGGCCGGGCTGCCCGGCTCCGCCGAGGACAAGGGCCACGAGGCGGTCACCGCCGCCGTCGCCACCGCCGCCGCGCTGCGCGCGGCGCTCGCGCCCCGCAGCTGACACCGCCCCTCCGCACCGCGGACGGCGGTTCCCCGCACCGTGGACGCCGTCCACCGGACTGTCCACGGTGCGGAACCGTTTACCGTCCGTCAGCCCGCACCCCGTAAGGTGAGCCCATCATGGCTTCCAAGACATTCGAGGAGCTCTTCGCCGAGCTCCAGCAGAAGGCCGCCACCGGCGACCCCGCGTCCTCCCGTACCGCCCAGCTGGTCCAGCAGGGCGTCCACGCGATCGGCAAGAAGGTCGTCGAGGAGGCCGCCGAGGTCTGGATGGCCGCCGAGTACCAGTCGCCCGAGGAGGCGGCCGAGGAGATCTCGCAGCTCCTCTACCACGTTCAGGTGATGATGCTCGCCCGCGGGCTGACGCTCGAAGACGTCTACAAGCACCTCTGACGCGCACCTCCGACAGGTGCCTCCAGCAGTCCCGTTCCACCGCCCGTCCGATCGCTCCACTGCTCGCCAACGCGAAGGGTCCGCCACTCATGCTCCGCATCGCCGTCCCCAACAAGGGTTCGCTCTCGGGTCCCGCGGCGGAGATGCTCCATGAGGCCGGCTACCGGCAGCGCAAGGAGGCCAAGGAGCTCGTCCTGGTCGACCCGGACAACCAGGTCGAGTTCTTCTTCCTGCGCCCGCGCGACATCGCGGTGTACGTCGGCTCCGGCCGGCTGGACGTCGGCATCACCGGCCGCGACCTGCTGCTCGACTCGGCCTCGGAGGCCGAGGAGGTGCTGGCGCTCGGCTTCGCCGGCTCGACCTTCCGCTTCGCCAAGCCGGTCGGCGCGGAGCTCTCCGGCGTCCGGGACCTGGACGGCCTGCGGATCGCCACCTCGTACACCGGCCTGGTCGAGCAGCACCTCGCCGAGCACGGCGTGAAGGCCACCGTCACCAAGCTGGACGGCGCGGTGGAGACCGCCGTGCACCTGGGCGTCGCCGACGTGATCGCCGACGTGGTGGAGACCGGCACCAGCCTGCGCAACGCGGGCCTGGAGGTGTTCGGCGAGCCGATCCTGGTCTCCGACGCGGTGGTGATCCGCTCCAAGGGGGCCGGCGAGGACGCCGCGGTCGAGCAGTTCCTGCGCCGCCTGCAGGGCGTGCTGGTGGCCCGCCGCTACGTGCTGATGGACTACGACATCCGGGCCGAGAAGGTCGGCGAGGCCGTCGCCCTCACCCCGGGCCTGGAGTCGCCGACCGTCTCGCCGCTGCACACCGAGGGCTGGGTCGCGGTCCGCTCGATGGTGCTCCGCAAGGAGGCCCAGCGGATCATGGACGACCTGTGGGCGATCGGCGCCCGGGCCATCCTGGTCACCAACATCCACGCCTGCCGCATCTGACCCGCCACCGGGCGGGGCCGCCACCCCCGGTCCCGCCCCTCCTGGAGCCACCCGTGTCCACCCCCGCACCCGCCGCCCTGCCCGTCACCTGGGCGCCCCGCCGCAACCGCGCCGTGCTGTACACGCTGTGCGCCGTGCTGGTGGTGCTGTTCTCGGTGCTCGCCGTCGTGCTGCCGGAGAGCTGGCAGTTCAACGACCGGGTGATGATGGCCTGCTCCGGCCTGCTGTTCGCCGCGGTCGGCCTGATGCTGGCCCGCCCCAAGGTGGTCGCCGACGCCGAGGGCCTGACCGTGGTCAACTTCGTCCGCAGCCGCCGGCTCTCCTGGGCCGAGGTGGTCCGGGTCAACTTCCGGGCCGGCGACCCCTGGGTGGTGCTCGACCTCGCCGACGGCACCGCGCTGGCCGCCGTCGGCATCCAGCCCGGCGGCGGCCGGGAGCAGGCCATCCGGGCCGCCCGCGCCCTGCGCGACCTGGTCGAGGAGCGCGGCGCCGGCCGCGAGCAGCGGGCCTGACCCACCCCGGACGCACGCGCCCGACCCGCCTCCGGACGCACGCGCCCGGCCCGCCTCCGCCCCGGACGCACGCGCCCACCTCCGCCTCCGGACGGGCGGCCCTGACACGCCCCGGACGGGCGGGGCGGACCGGCCCGGAGAAGCGTTCGGGTATCGTCTAGGCTGGTAAAACCGCGGCAAAGCCCACCCGAGAAACGGGCTGCCCGCTTCCACCCGCGACCAGAGGAGTGACACCTCCCCTCGATGGACGATCCGTCCGGTAGTACCCGCGCCGCCGCGCACGTCTCCAGCCGGGGAAGGCGGGCGGCCCGATGACCACCGCCTGGCTCCTGCTGCTCGCGGCGTTCCTGCTCATCCTCGCCAACGGCCTGTTCGTGGCCGCCGAGTTCGCGTTCGTGACCGCCGACCGCGGCACCGTGGAACGCGCCGCGGCCGACGGCGACCGGCGGGCCAAGGGGCTCTCCAAGGCCCTGCACAAGCTGTCCTTCCAGCTCTCCGGCGCCCAGCTCGGCATCACCATCACCTCGCTGGTGGTCGGCATGCTCGCCGAACCGGCGCTGTCCGTCCTGCTGAAACCGGTGTTCACCGCCGTCGGCCTGCCCGACTCGGCGGCCCGCGGCACCGCGGTGGCCGTCGGCCTGGTGCTGGCCACCGTGATCCAGATGGTGATCGGCGAACTCGTCCCGAAGAACTGGGCGATCTCCCGCCCGATCCGGGTCGCCTACGCCGTGGCCGCTCCGCAGCGCGCGTTCTCCGCCGCCTGCCGGCCGTTGATCGCCTTCCTCAACGGCTCCGCCGACCGGATCGTCCGGGCCTTCGGCGTCGAGCCCCAGGAGGAGCTCGGCCACGCCCGCACCGCCGACGAACTCGTCGCGCTGGCCCGGCACTCGTACCAGGCCGGCGTCATGGACGAGGAGTCCGCGACGCTGTTCGTCCGCACCCTGGGCCTGGGCGAGCTGACCGCCGAGTCCGTGATGACCCCGCGGATCGACGTCGCCGCCCTCCAGCAGGACGCCACCGCGACCGACGTGCTCAACCTGACCCGGGCCACCGGGCTGAGCCGCTTCCCGGTGTACGCCGAGAGCCTGGACGAGGTCACCGGCACCGTCACGCTCAAGGACGCCCTCGCGGTCCCCGCCGCGCGGCGCGACCACACCAAGGTCCGCCACCTGTGCGCCCCGCCGCTGCTGGTCCCCGAGACGATGTCCGCCGAACGGCTGCTCGACCTGCTGCGCCGTCGCGAGCCGATGGCCGTGGTGGTCGACGAGTACGGCGGCACCGCCGGCGTCGCCACCATCGAGGACATCGTCGAGGAGGTGGTCGGCGAGGTCCAGGACGAGCACGACCCCGCCGACACCCCCGACCTGCGCCCGCTCCCCCCGCGGGACGGCCTGCCGGTCTGGGACGCCGACGGCCGGGCCCGGCTCGACCAGCTCGCCAAGATCGGCCTGCACGCCCCCGACGGCCCGTACGAGACGCTCGGCGGCCTGCTCGCCGACCTGCTCGGCAAGCTCCCCGCCGTCGGCGAGCGCGCCCACCTGCCCGGCTGGGAGCTGACCGTGACCGCCGTCGACCGGCACCGCACCAGCCGGGTCGAGGTCCGCCGGGTGCACGAGGACGAGAACGACGACGAGGACCGGGACAACCACCGATGAGCGCCCTGCAACTCGCCTTCTCGTTGCTCCTGCTGCTCGGCAACGCCTTCTTCGTCGGCGCCGAGTTCGCCGTCATCTCGGTGCGCCGCAGCCAGATCGAGCCGCTCGCCGAGGCCGGCGACAAGCGCGCCCGCACCGTGCTGCACGCGCTGTCCAACGTCTCCGCGATGCTGGCCGCCGCCCAGCTCGGCATCACCGTCTGCTCGCTGCTGCTCGGCGCGCTCGCCGAACCGACCATCGCGCACCTGCTGGAGCCCGCCTTCCACGCGCTCGGCGTGCCCGAGTCGGCGATGCACCCGCTGAGCTACGCCATCGCGCTGAGCATCGTGGTGTTCCTGCACATGGTGATCGGCGAGATGGTGCCGAAGAACCTCGCCCTGGCCGGGCCGGAGCGGGCCGCGCTGCTGCTCGGCCCGCCGCTGGACCGGCTGGCCCGCTGGCTGGCCCCGTTCATCGCCTTCCTGAACGCCTTCGCCAACGGCGTGCTGCGGCTGTTCCGGGTCGAGCCCAAGGACGAGGTCGACTCGGTGGCCACCAGCGAGCAGCTGCTGCTGATGCTCACCGACTCCGGCGAGGCCGGGTTCCTCGACGACAGCCGCCGCGAACGCCTGGAGGACGCCCTGGAGATGGGCAGCCGCCCGGTCACCGAGGTGCTGCTCGACCCCGAGCAGCTGGTCACCGTCGGCCGCGAGGTCACCGGCGAGGAGATCCAGCGCCTCGCCGTGCGGACCGGCTTCTCCCGCTTCCCGGTCGCCGACGAGCACGGTGCCGTCCTCGGCTACCTGCACCTGAAGGACTCGCTGGAGGCCGACGACCTGGCCGCGCCGATCCCCGAGCGGCTGTGGCGGCCGATCACCGTGCTGCGGGCCGGCCTGCCGCTGGACGACGCGCTCGCCGCGATGCGCCGGGCCGCCGCCCACCTGGCCGCCGTGGTCGACCCGGACGGCCGCCAGCTCGGCCTGGTCGCCCTGGAGGACGTCCTGGAGGAGCTGGTCGGCGAGGTCCACGACCCCGACCACCGCCCGCCCGCCGCCGCCCAGCGCTGAGACGGCCCCCGTTCCTCCGGCCGCGCGGCCGGAGGAACGGGGGCCCGGGGGTGCGGGGCGGTGCTACGCCACGGTGACCGTGACCGAGGTGAAGCCCAGCGAGCCCAGCAGGCCCGACAGCATCGCCTTGGTGTTGTTCTCCGCGGTCGCGGTCAGCTCGGTGTCCTTCGCCGCCTTGTCGATCTTCTCCACGGCCAGCAGCTCCACCTTGTGCTGGTCGTCGGAGGTGCTGGACGAGAACAGGTCGCCGAGCCGGTCGAACAGGCCGCGCTCCTGCGAGTACATGTAGGAGTGCTTGACGTCCAGCGCCGCGTCCGCGAGCTGCGCGTGCGGGATGGTGATGGACGCGGTGCGCCGGTCGTCGGAGACCTTCACCGAGTCCGGCCCGAGCTTGCCCAGGTCCACGTAGGCGCCGACGGTGCCCGCGCCCACGTACAGGCTGCGGGTGCCGAGGATCGCCGACGGCAGGAACTTGGCCTCGTTGGCGAGGTCCACGATGACCTGGAAGTTGCCGGTGGCCGCGTTGTAGCGGCTCATGTTCTGCACCGACTTGAGCACCGCGGGCTGGCTGCGGTCCACGCTCTTCTCGGCGAACGGGTTCGGCAGGCCCGGCAGCCAGCCCAGCTGCCCGAGCCCCAGGAACAGGGCCAGGATCACGGCCAGCGTGACCGGCAGGGAGACGTACCAGGGCACCCGGCGGGGCCCGGCCGTCCGTACGCGTTCCGCTCTCGGCGCCGGGTCCTCGTCGTCCTCCCGGCCGGCGCGCTCCTCCCGGACGCCCTTCACTGGCGGTCGTCGATCAGCTCGCCGTACGCCTGCAGCAGGTCCGGCAGCCGCAGGGTCGCCAGATCCTCCCGGGAGGGCACGCCGCGCTGCCCGGAGAGCCGCAGGTCCCGGTAGGCGCAGGACTTCTCGTACAGGGTGCGGATGAAGCGGCCGTTGCCGAGCTGGTCGATCCAGCCCTCGGCGACCACGTGTCCGCAGATCGAGGTCAGTTCCTCGGCCGCGTCCACGTCCCAGCCGTCGCCGTCGGCCTGGGCCAACTTCAGGCCGATGTCGGCCAGTTCGGCGGGGCGGTAGGACGGGAAGTCGACCCGGGTGGTGAACCTGGAGTTCAGGCCCGGGTTCGTTGCCAGTAGTCGATTCATGCCGTCCGGGTACCCCGCAAGGATGATGACCAATCGGTCCCGGTTGTCCTCGGCCCGCTTGAGCAACACCTGCAGCGCCTCGTCGCCGTACGCGTCGCCCTTGCTGTAGCCGGAGTTGGCCAGCGAGTACGCCTCGTCTATGAACAGCACGCCGTCCAGCGCCGAGTCGATCAGCTCGTTCGCCTTCACCGCCGTCTGACCGAGGAACTCGCCCACCAGGTCAGCCCGTTGGGCCTCCACCAGGTGGTCGCCGGAGAGCAGCCCGAGGGCGTGGAAGACCCGGCCGAGGATGCGCGCCACCGAGGTCTTGCCGGTGCCCGACGGCCCGGAGAACACGAAGTGCCGCTTGGGCGGCTGCACCGGCAGCCCCCGGTCCGCGCGCAGCCGGGCCATCCGCAACTGCGCGGACAGCGCCCGCACCTGGCGCTTGACCGGGTCCAGGCCGACCATCGCCTCCAGCTCGGCCAGCGCCTGGTCCAGCTCCAGCCGGGCGGCCGGCGCCGGGTTCGGACCGACCGGCGGGATCGCCTGCGCCATCGGCCAGTTGCCCAGCCGCGGCGTCAACGGCGAGGAGCCCGAGGCCCGTTCGGCCAGCTGGGCCCGGCCCGGCTCGGCCGCGCCCGGGGCGCCGTCCTCCTCGCACGCCTCCTCGCTCACCCCGCCGGACCCGCCGCGGAACTCCACCGGCTCCAGCTCCTCCAGCGCCCCGGCCGGCCCCGCCGCGCCCCGGTACTCGCCGAACGCCTCGCCGTCCAGCAGCCCGTCCTCGGCCGCGATCGCCGCCAGCCGCTGCGCGGTGTCCATGAACGCCGGGTCCGCCCGGTGCACCGCCCGGTACAGCGGCAGCGCCGCCGCGCTGCGCCCCGCGCCCTCGTACGCCCGGGCCAGCCAGTAGCGCAGCTCCTTGCGCTGCGGCTGCTCGGAGCGGCAGCGCGCCAGCGAGGCCGCCAGCGGGCGCTGGGCCTGCGCGCACATGTCCAGCCGGACCCGGGCCATGCCCGCGAACAGGCCCGCCTCGATGCCCAGCACCGGGTCGTCCAGCAGGCGGTCGGTGTCCCGGATCAGCTGCTCCCAGTCCTTGAGCAGGTAGGAGCGGCAGGCGTGCAGGAAGCGCACCGCGGGGTCCCGCTCCGGCGACGGGCAGTCCGTCAGCGCCTGCTCCAGCTCGGCCAGGTGGCGGCCGTCCAGCCAGTGCGAGGCGTGCGCCAGCGCCAGGTCCTGCGGGGTCTCCAGCACCGGCTGCACCCACCAGCCCAGCCAGTACCAGGAGCTGAGCGGACGGCGGTGGCGCTCGCGCTGCTCGCCGAAGCGGTCGCGGTGCCGGTGCATCGCCAGCAGCGCGCCCGCGGTGTCGCTGCGCAGCGCGTGCAGCCCGAGCCAGGCGTCCGCCATGCCGGGGTCGACGTAGACCGCGGCGCGGAACTCCTCCTCCGCGCGGGCGTACGAACCGGCCGTGTAGGCGTCCATGGCCCGCGACCAGGCGCGGTCGGCGTCCGGGTCGGGACCCGCCGCGGCGGGACCCTCGCCGCCGGAACTCTCCACCGTCACTGACGCCCCCCGCCAGACCTCGGGGCGCTCCTCTGCGCGCCTGCGTGGCATGGTACCGGCGCGGCGCTGATCCGGAAGGGTGCCGCGCGGCTCGAATGGCGCGAGACGATCGCATCCCGGCGGGGGCGGCGGGCCGGGGAGGAGGGCAGGACGACGCCTCCGGCTCACGGGGGAACAAGCCGGAGGCGCCGTGTCTGTGGTTGCGGATTCAACTGATTTCCGCGACACGCAGAACTTAAATCCTGATGATGTCGCAGGTCAAGACCGGTCCGCCCGGTTCACTCAGGGTGCTCCCGGAGATCCGCCCGGTGACCCCGTCGACCCGCAGCGCCGCGTGCGGGCGGCTCGGGTCCGCCGCGAAGTGCGCGTCCTCCGCACGCGACCAACCCGCCCAGAACTCGGCCAGTTCCGGCCCGTCCCGCAGCTGCCCGCGGGCCCGCGCCGCGGCCGGATCGAGCTCCATCCACAGCAGCGCCGCCAGGTGCGGGCGCACCTCCCGCCGGCCCGCGCCCACCCCCTCCAGCAGCACCACCGGCGCCACCGGCACCGCCCGCTCGGCGGTGAAGGCCCGCGCCGTCCAGTCGTACACCGGGTGCCGGCCCGCGACCCCGCGCGCCAGCGGCTCCAGCACGCCCGCGCGCAGCCGCTCCGTCCAGCCGAACGGCTCCTCGTGCGTGGCCAGGTCGTCCAGGTGCACCACCGGGGCGCCGCCGAGCGCGGCGGCCAGCCGGCCGGTGAACGTGGTCTTGCCGGAGCCCGCGTGCCCGTCCACCGCGACCAGCCGCACCGGGCCCAGCGAGGGCGGCAGCGCGAGCAGGGCCGCGGCCGCGGCCGGTACGGACAGCTCCGCGGGCGGGGCGGGGAGGGCGGCGTCCATCCGGCCAAGGGTACGCGGACCGGGCCGGACGCCGGGCTCCGCGCGTCAGGACGTCAGGGGCGGGGGGTGATCCCGGAGGGCGCCGCGGGCGGCACCCTCGCCGGGACGTCGGACCGGCCGGGCCGGCCCGGCTCTGCGGGCCGCGGCCGTCAGGCCGCGCGGCGGTCGCGCTGCGCGGGCACCAGCGCCCGCACCGGGCGGTGCGCCCCGGCGTGCGAGAACGGCTGGGTGCGCCAGTCCAGCGCGGACGGCAGCGCCACCAGGTTGTCCGGGCCGTCCGACCGCGGCGGCTCCTCGCACTCGGGCAGCTCGGCCGTCGGCAGGCCGGTGCCGGGGCAGATGGCCGGCTGGAAGGGGTTCCACGCGGAGGTCAGCACCGCGTGCTGGGGCAGGCGCTCCTCGTCCCCGATCAACGCGATCGGGCGGTCGCACTCCGGGCAGTGCACCCGGAAGCTCTCCCAGGTGTCGGCCGCGCCCGAGTCCGCCCCGAAGGGCGCCTCGAGCGCGCCGGGTTCGTCCTCGACGTCGGAACGCTGGTCGGTGGAAGGCATCGTGATCCCCCTCGGATCGGGCCGGAACCTCTCGTCGTCCGGGCCACCAGCAGCACTTCCCAGTGACGGCACGTCATAACCCTGCACTCCGGCGCACGGTGATGCATTCCTTGTGTTCCTCGCCACATTCCGTTGGCATGTGCCCCCCGGATGCGCCCCCCAGCGAGCTGTCTGCACAGCCCGCCCGCGATCGAGTAGGTTGACGCCTTGTGGAGGAACTCGACCAGCGCATCGTCCAGCTGCTGCTCCAGGACGGACGGATGAGCTACACCGACCTGGGCAAGGCCACCGGCCTGTCCACCTCGGCCGTGCACCAGCGGGTGCGCCGCCTCGAACAGCGCGGCGTCATCCGCGGCTACACCGCGATCGTCGACCCCGAGGCGGTCGACCTGGCGCTCACCGCGTTCATCTCGGTCAAGCCCTTCGACCCCAGCGCGCCCGACGACACCCCCGAGCGGCTCGTCGGCCTGCCCGAGATCGAGGCCTGCCACAGCGTCGCCGGCGACGAGAACTACATCCTCAAGGTCCGCGTCCCCGGCCCCGGCGACCTGGAGGACCTGCTGGCCCGGATCCGCTCCGCCGCGGGCGTCTCCACCCGCACCACCGTCGTGCTGTCCACCCCGTACGAGGCCCGCCCGCCCAAGCTCTGACCCGGTCGGGGGCGCGCTGTCCGCGGTGCGAGACTGGACGCCATGACCGAACGCACCGACCGGACCGTGCTGCTGCGCGGCGGCAACGTCTACAGCCCCGCCGACCCCTTCGCCACCGCCATGCTGGTCGAGGGGCAACACGTCGCCTGGGTCGGCAGCGACGGAGCCGCCGAGGCGTACGCCGACACCGTCGACGAGATCGTCGAACTGGACGGCGCCCTGGTCACCCCCGCCTTCGTCGACGCCCACGTGCACGCCACCTCCACCGGCCTCGCGCTCACCGGCCTCGACCTCACCGACTGCGCCTCGCTCGCCGAGGCGCTGGAGCGGATCGCCGCGTTCGCCGCCTCCTGCACCTGCGGCGCCCTGATCGGCCACGGCTGGGACGAGACCCGCTGGCCCGAGCACCGCGCCCCCGCGCTGGCCGAACTCGACGCCGCCGCCGGCCCCGTGCCGCTCTACCTCTCCCGCACCGACGTCCACTCCGCCCTCGCCACCACCGCGCTGCGCGCCCTGGTGCCCGGCCTGGACGCGCTCCCCGGCCACCACCCCGACGGCCCGCTCACCCGCGACGCCCACCACGCCGTCCGGCAGGCCGCCCTCGCCCACCTCACCCCCGCCCAGCGCCGCGCCGCCCAGCACGCCACCCTGCGCCGCGCCGCCGAACTCGGCATCGGCACCCTGCACGAGTGCGCCGGACCGCAGATCTCCTCCGCCGAGGACCTCGCCGCCCTGCTCGCCCTCGCCGCCGAGACCGACGGCCCCGAGGTCTACGGCTACTGGGGCGAACTCGGCCCCGAGGGCATCGAGACCGCCCGGCGGCTCGGCGCGGTCGGCGCCGGCGGCGACCTGTTCGTCGACGGCGCGCTCGGCTCGCACACCGCCTGCCTGCACGACCCCTACACCGACGCCCCGCACACCGGCGTCGCCTACCTCACCGCCGCCGAGATCGCCGACCACGTCACCGCCTGCACCGAGGCCGGCCTCCAGGCCGGCTTCCACGCCATCGGCGACGCCGCGATCGGCGCCGTCGTGGCGGGCGTGCGCGCCGCCGCCGACAAGCTCGGCCTCGACCGGGTCAAGGCCGCCCGCCACCGGGTCGAGCACGCCGAGGCCCTGACCTACGAGACGCTCGCCGCGTTCGCCGAACTCGGCCTCACCGCCTCCGTCCAGCCCGCCTTCGACGCCGCCTGGGGCGGCCCCGACGGCATGTACGCCGAACGCCTCGGCGCGGAGCGGGCCGCCGCCCTCAACCCCTTCGCCGCGATGCTGCGCACCGGCCTCCCGCTGGCCTTCGGCTCCGACGCCCCCGTCACCCCGCTCGACCCCTGGGGCACCGTCCGGGCCGCCGCCTTCCACCGCACCCCCGAGCACCGGATCTCGGTCCGCGCCGCCTTCACCGCCCACACCCGCGGCGGCCACCGCGCCCTCGGCCACGACGCCGACGGCGTCCTCGTCCCCGGCGCGATCGCCTCCTACGCCGTCTGGGACACCGCCGACCTGGTCGTACAGGCCCCCGACACCCGCATCGCCGGCTGGTCCACCGACCCCCGCTCCGGCACCCCGGGCCTGCCCGACCTCACCCCCGGCCACCCCCTCCCCACCTGCCTGCGCACCGTCGTCCGCGGCCGCACCGTCCACCGCCGCACCGCGTAGGACCGGTCCGGCCGATCCTGCCGGGCGCCCGACGCCGCGCGCCGATCCGACAAGATCCGCAAGGGAGGCCCTGGCCGCAAGCGGGGTGGTCAGCCGCACCGTGGCGGACACCGCCGCCGCCCTGGACGTGCCGGCCCGGCCCGACCCGGGCAGCTGGTGGTCGCCGTCGACCCGGTCTGCCGGACGGTCGTCCACCGGGCGCTGCACGCCCTGGAGGCCGCCGGGCACCGCGTGGTCGACACCGCGCTGCCGCCGACCGAGGAGCTGGTGGGCGCGTTCACCACCGTCTGGAACACCGGTGCGGCCGGCGTCCCGCTCACCGACCCGGACCGGGTCGAACCGCACGACCGGGCCCTGCGGGACGCCGCGCACGCCGTCGACTCCTGGGCCTACGCGCAGGCCGTGCAGCGCGCCCAGCGGCTCTCCCGCGCCCTGGTGGAGGGCTTCCTGGCCGGGTTCGACCTGCTGGTCACCCCCACCATGGCCTGCCTGCCGCCGCGGATCGGCGCCTGGCGGGCCGCGGCCGCCGAGGACCCGGCGGCCGCGCTCCGCGACTCCTACCCGAGGGGCGGGTTCACCTCGCTGTCCAACGTCACCGGCCAGCCCGCGCTCCCGCTGCCGCTGCACCGGGACCCGGCCACCGGCCTGCCGGTGGGCGTCCAGCTGGTCGCCGCCCCCTGGCGCGAGGACCTGCTGCTCCAGGTCGCCCGCACCCCGGAGGAGCCGCTGCCCTGGTCCGGACGCCGCCCGCCGGTCGGCCGCTGACGGGCCGTCGGCCGCGCGGGGGCGGCCGGGGGAGTGAGGTACCTTTCCTGGGACGTCGGACGAGGTGGAACGCGCGTGCGCCCCTCCCGGCGCGGAGACGATCCCGAGGTAGAGAGGTGGTGCGCAGGTGGCACTGCCCGTTTCGCAGGAGCAGCCGGTGGCCGAGCAGGACGCGGAGCCGCCGGCGCCCGGGCCGGGTGGCCGCGGGGCGCGGTGGGCGGACGGCCGCCGGGCCTGGTGGGGCCGGACCGTCCTGGCCGCGCTCTGCGGCCTGGCCCTGGCGTTCGCCTTCCCGCCGTTCGACGGGTGGCCGCTGTCGATCCTCGCGGTGGCCGGCCTGGCGCTGCTGACCCGGGGCCGCCGGGCCCGGCACGGCGCCTGGCTGGGCTTCGCCTTCGGCGTCCCGTTCTTCGTGGTGCTGCTGTCCTGGCTGCGCCCGGTCGGCTGGGACGCCGCCGTCGGCCTGTCGCTGATCGAGGCGCTGTTCCTGGCGCTGATGGGCGCGGGCACGGCGCTGACCTCCAGGCTGCGGGGCTGGCCGCTGTGGGGCGCGGTGCTCTGGGTCACCCAGGAGTGGATGCGCGACCGGCTGCCGTTCGGCGGCTTCCCGTGGGGTCGGCTGGCGTTCGCCAACACCGCCAGCCCGTTCACGCCGCTGGCCGCGCTGGGCGGCGCCCCGCTGGTGACCTTCGCGGTCGCGGGCAGCGGCACCCTGCTGGCCTGGGCCGCGCTGAGCGCGGTGCGCGCCCGGCGCACCGACACCGAGCTGCCCTGGCGCACCGCGGTCGGCGCGGCGGGCGCGCTCGCGCTGGTGCTGGTCGGCTACGCGGTGCCGGTGCCGACCTCGGCGGACGACACGGTGAAGGTCGCCCTCGTCCAGGGCAACGTGGACCGCCCCGGCATGGACTTCCTGGGCCGCCCGATGGAGGTGCTGGACAACCACGCCACCGCCACCGAGAAGCTCGCCGCCGCCGTCGCCGCGGGCACGGCGCCCAAGCCGGACGTCGTGATCTGGCCGGAGAACGCCTCCGACCTCGACCCGTTCACCGACCCGGCGGCCTACGCCCGGATCGACGCGGCGGTCAAGGCGGTCGGCGTCCCCACCCTGGTCGGCGCGCTGGTCGACGGCCCCGACGAGCAGCACGTCCAGAACGAGGGCATCGTCTGGGACCCGGCGACCGGCCCCGGCGCCTCCTACACCAAGCAGCACCCGGTCCCGTTCGGCGAGTACGTGCCGTTCCGCACCGAGCTGTCCAAGGTGATCAGCCGCCTCCAGCGGGTCGCCCGGGACTTCTACCCCGGCGACCACAACGGCGTGATGCAGCTCGGCCCGGCCCGGATCGGCGACGTGATCTGCTTCGAGGTGGCGTACGACGAGATCGTCCGGGACGCGGTCGACCAGGGCGGCCGGGTGATCGTCGTGCAGACCAACAACGCCACGTACAACAACACCGGGCAGACCGAGCAGCAGCTGGCGATGTCCCGGCTGCGGGCGGTCGAGCACGGGCGGGCGGTGCTGATCGCGGCGACCAGCGGCGTCTCCGCGGTGATCACCCCGGACGGTGCGGTGCAGCAGCGCACCGGCGAGATGGAGCAGGCCGTGCTGAACGCGGTGGTGCCGCTGCGCGACGGGAGGACCGTCGCGGACCGGGTCGGCGCCGCGCCGGAGTGGACGCTGGCCCTCGGCGGCGTGCTGGCCTGCGCGTTCGCGGTGGCCGGCGGGGTGCGCCGGCGGAGGGCGGAGCGCGCGGCCTGAGCGGTCGCGGGCCGACGGCCCCGGGTGCGCGCCGAGGAACACGGCGGGTCCCGGGGCCGTTGTGCTGGGTGGTGCCGTGGACGCGGCCGGAGAGGCCGGCCGCCGCGGAGAGCACCGCGATGGAGTGGATCCGTACCGTGTCCCGGCAAGCAACCCCGGCCCGCCCGGCCCGCCGCGGCCGGCTCGCCCGAACCGTGCCGCTGCTGGTCGTCGCCTGGCTGGTGCTGGAAATCTGGCTGGTCACCGTGGTGGCCGGCTGGATCGGCTGGTTCCCGACCCTGCTGCTGCTGGTCGCCGGGGTGTTCCTCGGCGGCGCGGTGATCAAGCGCGCCGGGGCGCGGGCCTTCCGGGCCGCCGTCGAGCTGTCCAGGGACCCGCAGTCCGCGCAGCCGCAGACCGGCACGTCGATGACGGTGCTGGCCGGCCTCCTGCTGATGGTCCCCGGCTTCCTGTCCGACCTGCTGGCGGTGACCTTCCTGCTGCCGCCGACCCGGGCCGTGTGGCGCGCCGTCGGCCGCCGGATCGCCGGCTCGGCGCTGCGCTCCACCACCCCGGTCGGCGCGGACCGGTTCGCCGACGCGGTGCGCCTGCAGGAGCAGCTGCGCATCCACCGGCCCGACGGCAAGGTCGTCCAGGGCGAGGTCGTCGACCCGCCGGCCGGCCCGCGCGGCTCCGCCGACCCCTCCGGCCCGTCCGGCCCGGACACCGGGTACCGTCCGCCGATCGCGCCCTGACGCTCCGTCGGACGCTCCGTCCGGCGGTTCCCGCGCAGTCTCTTCCCGTGCACGCGGGAACGCCGAAGGGCCCCGGGGAACCGGGGCCCTTCGGCGGTGGTGCGGCGCTGGTCCGTCAGGCGGACTTGCGCGAGTCGCGCGGGTGGATCGCCAGGTTCATCCCGCCCGAGCGCAGGACGGCCAGGCGCTCGGCCAGGACCTCCTCCAGCTCCTCGCGAGTCCGGCGCTCCATCAGCATGTCCCAGTGGGTGCGGGTGGGCTTGGTCTTCTTCTCCTCCGGCTCCTCGCCGTCGAGGAGGGCGGCCTCCTGGCCGCAGAAACGGCATTCCCACACCACGGGAATCTCCGCCTCGACCGAGAACGGGACCTCGAAGCGGTGTCCGTTCTGACATGCGTACTCAACGGTCTGGCGGGGTGCCAGGTCAATACCGCGGTCGGTCTCGTAGCTGGTCGCCCCGAGTCGCGTGCCGCGGAGAGCTCGCTCGCTCATGAATCGTGCCTCCCGGGCTTCTTGCCCACAGGACTAGTGGTCGCTGTCTTCGTCGCTGGGTCCAACGCTCGACCTCCGACGAAGATTCCCGTCCGGGACATACGTCGCCTGTCGTGCCGCCCCTGTTTGTACCCATGGTCGCCCGTTTTGTCACATCTGGGCGGTGTTATCACCCGGCGTGTCACATTTTGTGCACTTATGGTCCGCCGAAGGGCGTCGGGCCCGACCGGTCTTCTTACCAGACCGGGCGCGGACTAACCTGCGCCGGGTCCTTCGTCAGATCGGTCGGCCGCGGCTGCGGCTCGGCGTCGACCGGCTCGGCGTCGACCGGTCCGGCACCGACCCCCTCGGCGACCGCCGGAGCCGCCGCCTCGGTGCGGGTGTCGTGGTGCGGCAGCAGGGCGACCACCGCGTCCCGCAGCGCGGCCGGGGCGTCCTCGTCCAGCGGGTCGACGGTGACCGGGACCTGGAGCCGGACCGGCGCGGCGGCACCGATCCGGGCGTAGCCGCGGCCGGGCGGGGTGTGCGCGGCGGGCGCGATGTCCAGCGGGCCGCCGAGCGCCGCCGCGCCGGAGTCGACGGTCACCGGGCCGAGCACCACCCGGGCCCGGGCGCAGGCGTGGACGGTCGCGGAGATCCGGTCCCGGGCGTCCAGCGCGTCCACGAACACCACCGTGACCCGAGCCGCCCGGCCGTGCCGCAGCGGCACCTCCAGCAGCTCCTGCGGGTCGGTGCGGCCCTCGGCGTGGGCGAGTTCGGACAGCTCGGTGAGGTGGTCGAGCAGGATCCACAGCGGGCGGGTGACGTCGGCGGGCGCGGCCAGCCCGTGGTGCCGGGCGGCGTTCAGCGCGACCAGCCGGCGCTCGGTCTCCTGCGCGCACCACTCCAGCGCGGCGAGCGCCCCGTGCAGGCTGGTCTCCACGGTGTGCACGCCCGGACGGTTCACCAGGCAGGCGTGCTCGCCGGTGCTCGCCCCGTCCACCACCACCAGGTCGCCGTGCGGCAGCGCCTGCAGGGCGATCGAGCGCAGCAGCGTCGAGGTGCCGTGGCCGGGCGCGCCCAGCGCCAGCAGGTGCGGCTCGGCCGAGCGCGGCCCGACCCGCCACACCACCGGCGGCTGCTGCCCGGTGACGCCGCCCTGCTCGACCGGGATGGTGCGGGGGCTGCCCGCGCCGTCGGTGAAGCCCAGCACGATCTCGCCCGGCGCGGTGACGAAGCGCTGCGCGGCGATGTCGGCGGGCAGCGGGGCCAGCGCCGTCACCCGCAGCCGGTTGGACTCCTCGTCCCAGTCGAAGCGGTACTCGCGCGAGCGGCCCGCCTTGCCCTGCACCACCTGCTCGATCCGGGCCCGGGCGGCCGGCTCGGTGTCGGTGAAGTACGCCGGGTAGACGATGTCCAGCGCGGCCAGCCGCCCGTCCGGGTCGAACGCCCAGTCCGCGAACACCGCCTTCCACTCGCCGTCCACCCGGTACAGCGCGCCCGGGTCGTCGTAGCCGCCGAAGTAGGGGGTGAGTGCCGCGTACAGCGCGGGCAGCTTGACGTCGGCGGCCTCCGGCTCGGGCACCGGCGGGGACTTGGGGCTGCGGCCGACCCAGGCGGCGGAGGCGACCAGGGCGACGATCGCCAGCAGCGGGCCGTGCGGCAGCAGGAAGACGCCGAGCACCACGGCCGCGCCGACCAGCAGCGTCGGGCTGCGCCGCTCCTTCGGGGTGGCCGCCCAGCGGTCCTTGGCCCACTCGGCGTGGCGGCGCAGGCCGCGGCCGATCAGGGCCAGCGGGGCGAACACGTCGGCGGCGTGGTCGCCGGCGCTGCGGGCGAGGTCGCGGCCCCGGGTGAAGTGGCGGGTGAGGGACATGCGGGCTCCGGAGGGCATGGAGGGGGAACGGTCACGGGGGCAGGCGCGGGGGACGGCCGCGGGGTACGGCGGTGGCGGGCTGACGGGGGATCGGCCGGGCGGGGCTGGCAGAAGGCCCGGGGCGGTGGGATGTCCGCGCCCGGGCCGTAAGGAGCAGGGACCGCTCAGAACTTCAGGCCGCCGATCAGGCTGGCCAGGCTCGCGCCGCCCGCCTGGATGGTCGGGGCGATCGAGGAGCCCGCGACGTAGAAGCCGAACAGGGCGCAGACCAGTGCGTGGGAGATCTTCAGCCCGTCCCGGCGGAAGAAGAGGAAAGCGATCACACCGAACAGGACGATGCCGGAGATGGAGAGAATCACGGGATTGCTCCTCACGAGGGGCGGGGACAGTGTGTACAGAAAGTGCCTTCATGGTGACAAGAAGTAATAGATGATGGGGTGCGGCAAACGGGTGGATCTCACCCGAGCACTCGGATCGGCGGTATACGTCCCGCGCGGCGGGGATGCACAGGGCCAGTGGATCGCACCGGCGCACTCAGGCGTCCCCGCGCCTGGCGCGACCGCGCTCCGCGCACCCGGAATTCGCCCGAACGGCCGTGCCGCGCCGCGCCGGACGGCGCCGCGGGGGCGTCCGCTAGCGTTCGCGGTGGCACCACCAGGACGATCAGCGGCCCGCGCGGCCGCCCACCGGAAGGCGGAGAACACCCCATGACCGATCCCACCGTGCAGCCCGACGAGGACGTCATCGCCCTGGCCGGGCGGCTCTTCGAGGCCGCCCGCACCGGGGACGCGGCGCTGCTCGCCGCCTACCTCGACGCCGGCACCCCCGCCGACCTCACCAACGACCGCGGCGACACCCTGCTGATGCTCGCCGCCTACCACGGCCACGCCGCCGCCGTCACCGCCCTGCTGGAGCGCGGCGCCGAGGCCGACCGGGCCAACGACCACGGCCAGACCCCGCTGGCCGGCGCCGTCTTCAAGGGCGCCACCGAGGTCGTCGACGCCCTGCTCGCGCACGGCGCCGACCCGCGGGCCGGGGCGCCCTCCGCGCTGGACGCGGCCCGGATGTTCGGCAAGGACGACCTGATCGCCCGTCTCACCCGCGCCTGAGCCCTGGCCCCTGCGCGGCTCCTGCGCGGCTCCTCACCTGGCGGTTCACCCGCCCCCGGCACCGAGCGGGCCGGGGGCGGGCCCGTACCCTTGGGCGCCATGGAGATCCGCACCACCGGCTTCGGACACCCCGACGCCCAGCAACTCGCCGCCGAGGTCCAGCAGGAGTACGTCCGCAGGTACGGCGACGGCGACCAGACCGCCATCCACACCGACCACTTCGACCCGCCCGCCGGGCTGTTCGTGATCGGCTACCAGGACGGGCGGCCGGTGGCCTGCGGCGGCTGGCGGGCCAAGGAGCGGGACGCGGACGGGCTGCGCGACGGCGACGCCGAACTCAAGCGGATGTACGTCGTCCCCGACGCCCGCGGCCGGGGCCACGCCCGCGCGGTGCTGCGCCACCTGGAGGCCGCCGCGGTCGCCGCCGGGCGGACCCGGCTGGTGCTGGAGACCGGCACCCTGCAGCCGGAGGCGATCGCGCTCTACACCTCCGAGGGCTACGCCGAGATCCGCAAGTTCGGCTACTACAAGGACCACGAGCAGAGCGTCTGCATGGGCAAGGAACTGGCCGTCGTCCCCGTGGCGCAGCCCGCTGACGTGCGGTAGCTGTAACTTTCTTGACGGCGGAGCCGGTCGGGGCGGCCGCGGACCCGGGGGCCGGGGCCGCGGCCGCCGCGTCGTTTCCGGCTCCCGCCGCAGGTCGGGGCGGTGGGCGTCGAAGGACGGTCGAACGTCCGTCGAAATTTTCGGAGTCGGCCCGGCGGTGGCCGGTGGCGGTCGGCCCCGGCGCTCCGTTGCCGGGGCCGCGCGGGCCGCCGTACGGTCCGTGCACCCCACCCACCCCCTCGGAAGGGACCCACCATGGCTGCACAGTTGCGCGCAGCTCGCCGGCCCGGGCGCGCCCTCGCGGCGCTGGCCCTCGCCGCCGCCGGCGGACTGCTGGCCGCCGCCACCGTCGGCAGCGGACCGGCCGGCGCCGCGGGCACCACCCTGCGCGACCTCGCCGAGGCCAAGGGCGGCTACTTCGGCACCGCCCTGACCCAGTCCAACCTGAACAGCTCCACCATCACGGCGATCGCCGGCACCCAGTTCGACATGGTCACCCCCGGCAACGAGATGAAGTGGGACACCACCGAACCCTCCGCCGGGAACTTCAACTTCGGCCCCGGCGACCAGATCGTCTCCTTCGCCAAGGCCCACAGCATGCGGGTGCGCGGCCACACCCTGGTCTGGCACAGCCAACTGCCCGGCTGGGTCAGCAGCCTGCCCACCGCCCAGGTGAAGGCCGCGATGGAGAACCACATCACCACCGAGGCCACCCACTACAAGGGCCAGGTCTACTCCTGGGACGTCGTCAACGAGCCGTTCAACGAGGACGGCACGCTGCGCACCGACGCCTTCACCAACGCGATGGGCTCCGGCTACATCGCCGACGCGCTGCGCACCGCGCGCGCCGCCGACCCGAACGCCAAGCTCTACCTGAACGACTACAACATCGAGGGCCTGGGCGCGAAGAGCGACGGCATGTACCAGCTGGTCTCCTCGCTCAAGCAGCAGGGCGTGCCGATCGACGGCGTCGGCTTCGAGAGCCACTTCATCGTCGGCCAGGTCCCCAGCACCCTCAAGGCCAACATCCAGCGCTTCACCGCGCTCGGCGTGAACGTCGCCATCACCGAGCTGGACGACCGGATGCCCGTCCCGGCCAGCGCCGCCAACCTCGCCCAGCAGGCCACCGACTACGCCAACGTGGTCAACTCCTGCCTGGCCGTGACCGGTTGCGTCGGCGTCTCGCAGTGGGGCGTGGGCGACCCGGACTCGTGGATCCCGGACTTCTTCTCCGGCTACGGCGCGGCCACCATGTACGACAACAACTACCAGCCGAAGGCCGCCTACAACGCGGTGGTGACGGCGCTCGGCGGCAGCACCTCCTCGCCGTCCCCGTCCTCCTCGCCCTCGCCCTCCTCGTCGCCCTCCTCGTCGCCGTCCTCGTCGCCGTCGGTGCCGCCGACCGGCGCGGCGTGCAAGGTGAGCGCCCAGGTCAGCGCCTGGAACACCGGCCTGACCGAGAACGTCACGATCACCAACACCGGCGGCAGCGCCGTGAACGGCTGGACGCTGACCTTCACGCTGCCCGGCGGGCAGAGCGTCACCAACGCCTGGAACGCCACCGTCAGCCCGGCCGCCGGCCAGGTCGGCGCGAGCAACCTGTCGTACAACGCGGCGATCCCGGCCGGGGGCTCCACCACCTTCGGTTTCCAGGCCAACCACACCGGCAACGCCGCCGCGGCGAGCGGCTTCGCCCTCAACGGGGTGGCCTGCGCGGCCGGTTGAGCCGGGCGGCCGTCCGGACGGTCCGGGCCTGCCGGGCTGAGTCCGCCGGGCTGAGCCGGACCAGCTGAGCCGGGTGCGCCGATCATCCGGGCGGGACCGGGTCGGTCGGCCCAGGGCCGGGCGGGGCCGGGGCGACCGATTCAGGCCGGGCGCCGTGCGGGCGGCGACCGGTGGCGCGGTGGGGGCGGTGCGGCGCCCCCACCGCGCCCTTGTGCGTCCGGGCACCGCCAGCACGGCGGTGCCTTCCGGTGCCTTCCGGTGCGGGCCGGTGCGGGCCGGTGCGTGTCGGTGCGTGTCGGGCGGAAAATGCCTGGCGGCGGACGGTGCGGTGGGGCAGGGTGGCGGGTGATGACGAACGAGGGCGCGGGTGCGGCGGCGGAGCGGGACGAGGGCGAGAGCGGTCTCGGGTCCGGGCCCGGGCTCGGGCGGATCGCGGAGCGGCTGGCGCGGGTCGGCGGGGTGGTCGGGGTCTGCCTCGGCGGCAGCCGGGCGCGCGGCACGCACACCGCCGGGTCCGACTACGACCTCGGCCTGTACTACCGCCCCGGGCAGCTCGACACCGGCGCGCTGCGGGAGTTGGCCGCCGAGCTGTGCGGTCGTCCGGTGGAGGTGGCCGAGCCCGGCGGCTGGGGCCCCTGGGTGGACGGCGGCGCCTGGCTGGACATCGGCCCGGCCCGGGTCGACTGGATCTACCGGGACGTCGAGCGCGTCCGCCACTACGCGGCCGAGGCCCGCCGGGGCCGGTACGTCTCCGGCCAGCAGCCCGGACACCCGTACGGCGTGCCGTCCTACGCGTACGTCGGCGAGCTGGCGCTGGCCCGGGTGCTGGCCGACCCGGCGGGGGAGCTGGCCGCGCTGCGGGGCGAAACCCCTTGTTTCCCGCCCGAGTTGACGCGGACGCTGGAGGCCGACGCGGCCTGGGAGGTGCCGTTCGTGCTGGCCAACGCGCGCAAGGGCGCGGGCCGGGGGGACGCCGGGTACGTCGCGGGCTGCCTGTTCCGGGCCGTCGGCCTGCTGGTGCACGCGCTGCACGCGCGGGCCGGGCGGTGGCTGGTCAACGAGAAGGGCGCGATCGCCTCGGCTGGTCGACTGCCGTGCGCACCACCGGAGTTCGAGCGGCGGGCGCAGGAGCTGTTCGCCGTCGGCGGCACCGATCCGGCGAGCCTGGCGGCGCTGCTGGACCGGGCCGAGGAACTGGCCGGCGAGGTGCTGGCCGGAGCGGGAGGAACACCGTGACCGTGACCGAACTGACCACGCCCAGGCTGCTGTTGCGCCAGTGGCGGGACGGCGACCTGGACCGCTGGGCGGAGCTGAACGCCGACCCGGAGGTGCGCCGGTACTTCGGCACCCTGCTCGACCGGGAGCAGGCCGCCGGTTCGCTGGAGCACTTCCGGGCCGAGCTGGCGCGGCGCGGCTGGGGCTGGTGGGCGGTCGAACTCCGCTCGGAGGGAAGGTTCCTGGGCTTCGCCGGGCTCGACCCGGTGGACGAGGGAATGCCCTTCGACGGGGTCGAGGCCGGCTGGCGGCTGCACCGCGACGCCTGGGGCCACGGCTACGCCACCGAGGCCGGACGGGCCGTCCTCCGCTACGGCTTCGAGGAGTTGGGGCTGCCCGAGATCCTGGCCGTGATCGCGGCCGGGAACGCGCCCTCGCGGGCGGTGGCGCGGCGGCTCGGCATGGTGCACGACCCGGCGGCGGACTTCCTCGACCCGAGCGTGCCGCCGGGGCCGCAGCAGCACGCGGTGGTGTACCGGCTGGTCAGAAGCTGACCGAACGTCAATTCCTTTACTGTGAGCCGGATTCGTTCGGCAGCAGGAGGTGGTGGGCGCGGTGAAGCGATCGGGGTCGGTGAGGCTGAGCAGGTGCCCGCCGGAGGTGTGGAAGAGTCGGGCGGGGGTGTCGGCGGTGCGGGCGGTGGCTCGGCGGCTCGGCATGGTGCACGATCCGGCGGCGGACTTCCTCGACCCGGGCGTGCTGCCCGTGCCGCAGCAGCGCGCGGTGGTGTACCGGCCGGCCGGGAGCTGACCGAACGTCAATTCCTTTGCTGAGGGCGGGAGTCGTCCGGCAGCAGGAGGCGGTGGGCGCGGCGTAGTAGGGCGGTGAAGCGGTCGGGGTCGGTGAGGCTGAGCAGGTGCCCGCCAGGGGTGTGGAAGAGCCGGGCGGGGGTGCCGGAGGTGCGGGCGGCGGTCAGGAAGAGCCGCTCGTCGGCGCGGAACGGCAGGTCGGAGCGGCCGTTGAGGAAGAGCGTGGGGGTGGTCAGTCGGCCGGTCAGGGCCAGGAAGTCGTGGCGGCGCAGTTCGGCGACGCTCTGGGTGAGGGCGGGCAGGTGGAAGCCGCCGGACAGCACCGCTTCGGCGGACTCCGGCGGGAGCAGCCGGCGCATCGCCCGGGCCTGGAGCCGGGCCGAACGCTCCTGCCCCAGGCGGTCGTTCAGCCGCCCGGCGGCGGCGTAGACGGCGGCCTGCGCGCCGCCGGTGCGGGCGGTGCAGCCGTGCAGGACGAGCGCGGCGAGGTCCGCGGGGTGGCGGGCGGCGTGCGCCAGCGAGACGTACCCGCCCAGGGACAGGCCGAGCAGCAGGGGGCGGCGTCCGGTCGACTCGTACGCCTCCCGGACGGCGCGGCGGACGGTGTCGACGGCTGCGTCCAGGGTGAACGGGCGGTCGGCGAGGGCGCCGTGGCAGGGCAGGTCGGGGGTGCTGACCCGGAAGTCGGGGGCGAGGCGGCGGGCGTGCGGACGCCACATCGCGCCGGACAGCCGGATGCCGTGCACCAGGACCAGCGGGGGAGCGGTGTCGGGGCCGAACACCGTCAGACCGGGCGCGAGTTGCCGTCCGGTCACGAACGGTCCCCGCCGGGGGAGGGCTCCGCCGCGCCCGCCAGCATGTGCTCCTGCACCAGGCCCAGCACGTCCGCGGCGCGGCCGAGCTGCTCCGGGGGCGTCGCGCCGAACACCTCGGCGAGCAGGCCGCAGCGGGCGGCCCGGACCGCGTCCAGCACCCGGCGGCCCTCCGCGGTGATGGCGATGACGCCGCAGCGGCCGTCGGCCGGGTCGGCGCTGCGGCTGACCAGCGCGTCGGCGCGCAGGCGGCGCAGTTGCAGCGAGGCCGTCGAGACGTCGATGCGCAGGCACTCGGCGATGTCGGACACCCGCATCGGGCCCGCCGCCGCGAAGTGCTCCAGCAGCCGCAGCGCGCTGGGCGGCATGTCGCACCCGGCCAGCCGGGCCACCTCGGCGCGGACGTGCCTGCTCTCGCTCCACCGGACCAGCGCGGACAGCGCCGTCTCCAGCCGCGCCAGCTCCGGCGCGACGGCGGCAGCGGCGGACGGCGGGGTGGCTGGTGAGATCACCGGACCAGCCTACCGGGCCCGGCCGCGCCCACCTGACGCTCCGGCAACTACGGCACCGAGCAGCGCAGTTGTCGGCCCCTCCGGTCGAATGCTTTGATATCTCAAAGCATTTCCGGGCGTGAAGGGGAACCATGGCCACCGCAGTGATCACGGGCGGGACGGACGGCATCGGCCGCGCCCTCGCCACCGTCTACCTGGAGCGCGGACACCACGTCCTGGTGGTCGGCACCAACCCGGCCAAGGGCGCGGCGTTCCGCGCCGAGGCGCACCGGCACGGCACGGGCGACCGGGCGCACTTCCTGGCGGCCGACCTCAGCCTGGTCGCCGAGAACCACCGCCTGATCGACCACGTCACCGCCCACCACCCGGCCGTCGACGTCCTGGTGCTCGGCGCCCGCTACCACCGCTCCACCCGGGCCGAGACCGCCGACGGCCTGGAGGCCAACTTCGCCCTCCACTACCTCAGCCGCCACCTGCTCTCGCACGGCCTGCTGCCCCGACTCCGGCGCGCCGAACGGCCCGTGGTGCTCAACTTCGGCGGCGCCGGACTGACCGGCCCCGTCCGCTGGGACGACCTCCAACTGCGCCACGACTACCCCGGCACCGGAGCCCTCGGCCACAGCGGATCGCTCTGCGACCTGCTCGCCGCCCACCTGGCCGCCACCCACCCCGACGTCCCCCAACTGGTCAACCACCCCGGCACCGTCGCCACCAGCTTCGCCGGCGAGTACGACCCCGCCACCGCCGCCCACGTCGCCCACCTGCGCGCCCACGCCAAACCCCCCGCCCAGGCCGTCGCCCAGATCCTCCCCTACCTCGACGCACCCCCGGCCCCCCTCACCGCCGTCCTCGAAGGCCGCCGCGTCCCCACCGACACCCCGGCCTTCGACCCCGCCGCCGCACTGCGCCTGCACACCGCCACCGAGGAACTCCTCGCCGCGCTGTGAACGGCCGCCGTGGTCGCCACCTGGCCGTTTATCCAATGTCCAGCCGCCGCGGGCACCATCGGCGACCACGGCAGCGGCCACGGCGGAGGGGGGACCGGATGAACCGGCGCGGCGAGTTCACACCCACGGGACGCGCGGGCACCCGGCCGCGCGGCGCCTCCCCCTCGGCGGCGCGCCGGGGCCTGCCGGCCGCGCTGCGGCGGGCGGTGCACGCCGCCCGCCGGGCCGCCGACTCGGTGGCGGTCTTCGAGGACGCCGTCCCCCCGCTGGCCCGGGCCCTGCCGTTCGACCTGTGGGCCGGGGTGCTGCTCGACCCGGTCACCCTGCTCAACGTCGGCGGCAGCTTCCGGCACGGCGTCGGCGCCGAGTGGATGCCCCGGATGCTGGACATCGAGTACCGGGTGGGCGACGCCAACCAGATGCCGCACCTGTCGCGGATGAGCACCCCCGTGGGCAGCCTGGCGTCCGAACTGGACGGGCGGCTCGACCGCAGCGTGCGCTACCGGGACATCTACCGCCCGCAGGGACTGGCCGACGAGATGCGGGTCCTGCTGCGGGACGCCGGCCGGGTGTGGGGCGCGCTGGTGCTGGTCCGCGCCGCCGACCGGCCACCCTTCTCGCCGGCCGAACTGGAGCTCGGCGCCGCCCTGTCCGGCGCCCTGGGCCGCGCCCTGCGCCGCTCGCTCGCGGCCCCGACCGACCCGGCCGACGGGCCCACCGCCGGTCCGGCCGGCGGGCCCGCCACCGGCCCCGTCGGCGGGCCCGCCACCGGCCCCGTCGGCGGGTCCGTCGGCGGGTCCGTCGGCGGGCTCCTCGCCGGCCCGGCCGCCGTCGGGCCGAGCGCGCTGACCCTGCTGTCGGAGGAGTACGCGGTGCTCTCCCAGAGCCCGGGCGCCGAAGCCCGCTACGGCGAACTCGCCGAGGCCCGCGCGCACGGGACGGGCCTGCCGGCCTCGGCCTACAGCGTCGCCGCCGCCACCCTGCGGAGCGAGAGCGGGGGCAGCCGGGTCTGCGTGCCGACCCTCGACGGCGGCCTGGCCGCCATCGAGGGCTGGCGGCTCGACACCGCCGACGGCACCCGGGTGGCCCTGACCGTCGGGCCGGCCGTGCCCTCGGACCGGATCGCCGCGCTGATCCACGCCTACGGCCTGACCCCGCGCGAGTGCGAGGTCCTCGCCCACGTGCTGCGGGGCAGCCCGACGGCCGAGATCGCCGACCGCCTCGCGCTGTCCCCCTACACGGTGCAGGACCACCTCAAGGCGGTCTTCGACAAGACCGGGGTGCGCTCCCGCAAGGAGCTCGCGGGCCGGCTCTTCTTCCGGCACTACCTGCCGGGGCCCGCCGCCCCCGACCGGCCCCGGTGACCCGGCCCGGACCGGGTCGCCGGAACCGGGTCACCGGGACCGGATCGCCGGGACCGGGCCGGGTGCGCGGGATCAGGCGGCGTTGCTGAAGGTCAGGTCGAGGGTGGCCCAGTCCTTGCCGCCGTTCTCCCCGTTCTTCAGGTACACGGTGTAGGGCACCGACTGGCCGGCCGGCACCCGGACGCGCACGCCGGTGACCTCGTCGTCCAGGTCGGTGGTCCGGTCGTTGGTGCCCTCGAAGAAGAAGGCGTCGAGACCGAACTCCAGGGTGCCCGCGGCGTCCACCACGGACGCGTAGGCGTGCAGCTCGACCCGGATCTCGCCGCCGCAGTACGTCCGCCACCACTCGTTGGGGCCCACCGTGCCGTTCGTCCAGTTCTCGGCGTGCACCTCACCGCGGCAGTACGTGCCCGCCGCCCACCCCTCGTCGTCGCGGATCGTGAACGGTCCGCTGATCACGGCCTTCCGCCAGACCCCGGCCGCCGCGGAACCCGACCCGTCCGCGGCCGCGGGCGCCGCCGCCGCGGAGACGGCCGGTGCGGCCACCGCCCCCACCACCAGGGCCGCCACCGCCGAGACGCGCGCCAGGGAGCCCAAGTACCTTCCGATACCCATGAGTTGTTCCTTCCTCGTGCCGCTGTGCACCACCCCCGGGAAGCCCCCGGGGCCGGTGCACCCACCCTGGCCGCGCGGCACGGCGGCAACCATCCCAGAAACCTGGGGTCCCCCGCCATCCGCACCGCACGGACGCCCGGCCGGGGCGGACGCGAACGGCCCCCGCCCGGGAGAACCGCAGGTGGGGGCCGTTGTGCGGGGCGGGGGTCAGAGGAGGGTGGACCAGTAGTACCAGAAGCGGTTGAGGATCAGGAGGGCGATCACCAGGTAGGCGGCGACCGGGACGAGCCACTGGAAGCGGAGGGCGGCCAGGCGGCGGAGGGGGGCGGGGGCGGGGAGGGCGCCGGTGCGGAGGTTGTGGACGGTGGTGTACCAGAAGGCGGTGATGACCACGGCCCAGACCACCATGCAGTAGGGGCAGAGCGCGCCGATCTCGTACAGCGCCTGGTCGACCAGCCAGGCGACGAAGCCGAGGCCGAGCAGGGTGCCGGACTGGAGGGCGAGCCAGAACCAGCGGCGGTGGGCGGCGCCGGCGACCAGGCCCGCGCCGACCGCGGCGAGGGCGCCGAAGGCGGCCAGGCCGATCAGCGGGTTGGGGAAGCCGAAGGCGGACGCCTGGGCGGTGCGCATGATCGAACCGCAGCTGATCACCGGGTTGATGTTGCAGCTGGGCCGGTAGGCCGGGTTCTCCAGCAGCCTGAGCTTGTCCAGGGTGAGGACGGCCGAGGCGGCCAGGCCGATCAGGCCGGCGACCAGGAGCATCCAGGCGTAGCCGCGGGAGGCGCCGATCGGGGTCTTCCCGGGGGCGGGCGCGGTGGCGGGGGTGGTGGTGAGGGCCGTGGTCATCCGGGTCACCCGCCGATGGTCTGCTGGACCAGGGCGGTGAACTGGTCGCCGGTGAGCGGCTTGCCGTCCTGGCCGATCACGGCGAGCTGCTTGCCGTCGAGCTTGACCGTCGGGGTGCCGGAGACGCCGCTGCGGTTGAACGCGGTGGCGACCTCGGCCGCCCAGCTCTTGTAGGTGCCGTCGGTGACGGCCTTGGTGAACGCCTCGGTCTTCAGGCCCGGGACCTGGCCGGCCAGGTCGAGCAGGTGGTTGACGTCGCCGAAGCCGTCCTCGCTCTCGGCGGGCTGGTTGGCGTACAGCACGTCGTGGAACGCCTTGAACTTGTCGACGCCCTCGTTCAGCGCCGCGCCCGCCGCGGCCAGCGCGGTCTTCGAGCCCTTGCCGCCCAGGTTGTTGTCCAGGAACGCGGCCAGGTGGTACTCGATCTTGTAGTCGCCCTGGTCGGCGAGCTGCTGGACGCTCTTGCCGGCCGAGGTCTCGAACGCCTGGCACACCGGGCAGCGGAAGTCCTCGTAGACGGCCAGGGTGTGCGGGGCGTCGGCCTTGCCGTAGACGACCACGGTGTCGTCGGTGGCGCTGGTGTGGGCCGGCGCGACGGCGGCGGCCGTGGACGGACCGTCGCCCTTCGAGCCGCCCGCGATCGCCAGCGCGGTGCCGCCCGCGATCACGACCACGGCGGCGGCCACCGACACGCCGATGGTCAGGCCGCGGCGGCGCTTGGCGGCCCGGGCCTCGGCCTGCTGGGCCTGCTTGAGGCGCTCGCGGGCGGTGGCGCGCTGCTGCGACTGCGACTGCGACTGCGACGGGGACTGGGACTGGGACGGGAACTGGGGCTTCTGGGGCTGGGACTGCTGGTTCGGGTGGTTGCTGGTCATGGTGATCCGTCGTCTCCTCGGCACCCGGCGGCGGCGCGGCCCGTACGGGGACGGGTCGGGACAGGGCACGGCGGGGTGCGGGTAAAGAAGGGGAGGGGCGCGCCTCGGCGGGCGCCCGGGACGGAACGCGTCCGGGTGACGGTCCGTCAGCTGGCGAGGGCCGGCTGCGGGGGGCCGCGACGCGGAGCGGGGCAGAGGACGAGCACCTGTGGACGGCGGGCCGCGGGCTCGGTGCCCGGGGACGGCAGCAGCGCGGCCGGGCAGGCCGGGCGGACGGCCGACAGCAGCGCGCGCCAGGGTGCGGGCAGCAGGCGGGCCAGTGCGTCCAGCGCCGCCGCGACGCCGCTGAGCGCGTCGTCCGCCAGCCGCAGCCAGGCCGCGGCGGCCAGCGCCAGCGCCAGGTGCACGGCCAGCACCAGCAGGCGCAGCAGGCCCGCCGAGTCGTGCGTCCACTGCGCGAACAGTTCCGAGCCGCCCATCGAGTCGCCGCCGCAGACCAGCAGGTCCACGCCCCGGGCGGGCCGCGCACAGGCGTCCTGGCCGAGGTTGAACGTGGTGTTCAGCAGCAGCTCCACCGGCACCAGCACGGAGGACAGCAGCAGGAAACGGCGGCGCGCCCCGTCGAGGACCACCGCCAGCAGGAAGACCGCGACGCTCGCCGCCGCGACCAGGGTGAGCGGCAGGGCACGCCCGGTGATCGCCACCTGGCCGAACGCGGCCAGCGGCACGGCGAGCGCGGTGAACACCGCGCCCCGCAGGGCCTTGGTCGCGTGAATGCCGGTCATGGTGAAGGAGTATGGCACGCCGAAGGTCCCGGGGACGAGGGTCGGACGGCACCCGTCCCGACCGCCCGTACCGTGAATAAGCCCTGCGTAAAGGGGGTGCGAGACGGTCGCAGGACGGGTGCGGTGCGGGCGGGACACGGGTGGCGGGCGGTTCCGGGGACACCCCCGGGACGGGCGTGCGGGCGGTGCGCGGACGGCCGCGGCGTGGGCGGCGTCACGTGCCCCGGGTGGCGCTCACCACAGCTCGACGGCGTGCGACCGGACGCGTCCGGCGATCCGCGCCAGCACCTCGCCGGCCGGCGCCGGGCCGAGCCGCCGACCGTCCCGGAGCCGCAGCGCCAGACTCCCGCCGGCGGCCTCGCGCGGACCGAGCACCACCTGGTACGGCACCAGCCGCGCCGCCCGCACCCGGGCCCCCAGCGAACCGCGCTCCGCGCCCAGCACCTCGGCCCGCAGGTCCAGCTCCAGGCAGCGGGAGGCCAGCGCCCCGGCCGCCTCCGCCTGCTCCGCGCCCAGCGGCAGCACCGCCAGCTGCACCGGCGCCAGCCAGGCCGGGAACGCCCCGCGGTGCCGCTCGATCAGGTGCGCCACCGCCCGCTCCACACTGCCCACCACCGACCGGTGCACCATCACCGGCCGGTGCCGCGCCCCGTCCGGCCCCGCGTAGTGCAGGTCGAACCGCTCCGGCTGGTGGAAGTCGACCTGCACGGTCGACAGGGTCGACTCCCGCCCCGCCGCGTCCAGCACCTGCACGTCGATCTTCGGCCCGTAGAACGCCGCCTCGCCGACCCCCTCCTCGTACGGCAGGCCCAGCTCCGCCAGCACCCGCACCAGGATCGCGGTCGCCCGCTCCCACAGCTCCGGCCGCGCCGCGTACTTGCCGCCCGGGCCCGGCAGCGACAGCCGGTAGCGGGACGGGACGACGCCCATCGCCCGGTACGCCGCCGCGATCAGCTCCAGCGCGCCGCGCACCTCCGCCGCCGCCTGCTCCGGGGTGCAGAACACGTGCGCGTCGTTCAGCCGGATCGCCCGCACCCTGGTCAGCCCGCCCAGCACGCCCGAGCGCTCGGAGCGGTACATGTCGCCCAGCTCGGCCATCCGCAGCGGCAGCTCCCGGTAGCTGCGGGAACGGGACCGGAACAGCACCGCGTGGTGCGGGCACAGACTCGGACGCAGCACCAGCTGCTCGTCGCCGCCCATCTCCAGCGGCGGGAACATGTCTTCCCGGTAGTGCGCCCAGTGCCCCGAGAGTTCGTACAGCTCGCGCTTGCCCAGCACCGGCGAGTACACGTGCCGGTAGCCCGCCCGCCGCTCCAGGGCGCGGACGAAGTCCTCCAGGCTCTGGCGCACCACGGCGCCGTCCGGCAGCCAGTACGGCAGACCGGAGCCGATCAGCGGATCGGTGTCGAACAGGCCCAGCTCGCGGCCCAGCCGGCGGTGGTCGGGCGCGGCGGGCGCGGCTGGCCCGGCGGATGCGGCGGGCACGTCGGGAACGTCGGGTGCTTCGAACACGGCGGTCTCCTCGGGGACGTACGGAACGGATTCACGGGGAGGGGCCGGGCCGCCGGGGAGGACGTGCACGCGCACACGCGAAAGCCCCGGAGCTCTCGGCCCCGGGGCTCGCACACGCACAGCGGTCAGCGCGCCGGGACACTCTCCGGCGTCGTCGTCGACATCGCGGCGCGCTTCATGCCCGCCACCGTAACGGCCCGCCCGGCGATCGGCACCCGGATATCCGCGGTGCGCCGATATCCGCGGTGCGCCCGGACGGTGCCGTGCCACCACGGCGCGGTGGCCGCCCCGGGAGAACCGCGCGCCGCCCCGCTGGACGGGGTGCTCGGCGGACGCGGCCGGATCAGGACGGGGCGGCCGTAGTGCTCGTTTCGGCGTAGCGGCGGGCCAGGGCGGCGACCGCCTCGGCGACGGCGGCGCGCAGCACGGGCGGGGCCAGCACCTCCGCGTCCGGGCCGAGCCGGAGCAGGTCGGAGACGGCCACCGGCGTGGACTCGACCGGGAGGTCGACCACCGCCCAGCCCTCCTGGTCGGGCGGGCCGGCCTGCCGGGCGGCCTCGGCGCCCGCCGTGCCGAACTGGGCGGGCAGCAGCCGCAGCGCGCGCGGGGAGACCCGGACGGTGGCCGTGTCCTGGTGCAGCATGCCCGTCAACTCGCGGGTGGCGGACGCCCAGTGCGCGGCGAGGTCGAAGTCCGGCGGGCGGGTGAAGTGCCGGTCGGCGACCTCGGCGGCCAGGATCCGGGAGACCCGGTAGGTGCGGACCGCGGCGGCGGCCTCGGCGGGCGGCGCGGCGCTCCCGGGAGCCGGTGAGGTGCGGGCGGGGACGGGCGGGACGCCCTCGGGGGCCGGTGCGGCGGACGCCAGCAGGTACCAGATGCCGCTCTTCAACACCAGCCCCAGCGGCCGCAGTTCGCGGTGCACCTCGCCGCGCCAGCGCCGGTAGTGCACGCGCAGGACCCGCTGCTCCCAGACCGCCTCGGCGACCCGGGCCAACTCCGGTACGGGGTCCGCGTCCCGGAACCAGGAGGCCGGATCGAGGTGGAAGCGCTCCTGCAACTGCCGTGTCCGGTCCGCGAGTTCGACGGGCAGCGCGGCCCGCACCTTCAACTGGGCGGTGGCCAGCACCGCGCCCAGGCCCAGCTCCTTCGCCGCGTCCGGCACCCCGGCGAGGAACAGCGCCCCGGCCTCGTCCCCCGTCAGCCCCGTCAGTCTGGTCCGGTAGCCGCCCACCAGCCGGTACCCGCCGGTCCGGCCGCGCTCGGCCAGCACCGGCACGCCCGCCGCGCCCAGCGCCTCCACGTCCCGGTGGACGGTGCGCACCGAGACCTCCAGCTCGGCGGCGAGTTCGGCGGCCGTGCACAGACCCCGGTTCTGGAGCAGCAGGAGCAGGGCGAGGAGACGGTCGGCGCGCACCCCGCCATCATCGCGCAGACCGGCCGGAATACCTGACAGGAGGTGTCAGGTATGGCCGCCAGCCTTGGTGGTGCGGCGCACCCGGCGGGGCGCGACCGCGGGCCCTCGCTGCGCGGAACCGCCGCGCACCGGACGGAAGGACGGCGCCATGACCACCGCAGACACCACCGGCAGCACCATCAGCACCACCACCGGCAGCACCGCCACCGGGAGCATCAGCTTCGCCGACTGGACGGAGCAGGAGGCGGCTTCCAGCCCGGCGGGCCCGCGGACCGCGCGCGCCTCGGTCGCGAACACCTTCACCGGCGGCATCGAGGCCGTCCGCACCGCCTGCGACTACAGCATCGCCTACACCACCGGCCACGAAGGCGCGTTCACCGGCATGGAACTGGTCACCGGCAGCGTCGACGGCCGCCACGGCACCTTCGTCCTGGAGCAGCGCGGCACCTTCGCGGCCGACGGCACCATCCACTGCGCCTTCACCGTCGTCCCGGGTAGCGGCACCGAGGACCTGGCGGGGCTCACCGGCACCGGCGAGTACACCTGCCGCCCCGGCGCGGAGTCCTTCCCCTACTCGCTCAACTACCGGTTGTAGGGAGGGAAGGGGGCGGGCGGCCGTAGCAGGGGGCTCGACGAGCAGGAGGGGGGGCGCGGGAGGAGCGGAGACGGTGTCGGACCGCCGACGGGGGGCGGTTCTCCCGTTAGGGTGGTCGGTGTCCGTACGGTGCAGTCCAGCGTGGTAGGAGAGTGCCTTGGCCACGGCCGCCAGCAGTGTTCTTCCCGAACTCGACGCCGGGGCGTTCGCCCGCTGGCGGGCCGGCGGCGGGCAGGTGGTCGATCTGCTGGGCGCGGCGCGGGAGTTGGGTCCGGTCGCGGGGTTCCGGCTCGGGGACCGGCAGGTCGTGCTGGTGACCGGGGCGGGGCAGGTGCAGCAGGTGCTGGCGAAGAACCCCGACACGTACGTGAAGCGCGGGCACCGGGTCAAGCCGCTGCTGGGCGGCGGGCTGCTGTGCGCGGCGGGTGAGCCGTGGCGGCGTCAACGCAAGCTGTTGCAGCCGCAGTTCACCGGGCGCGGCATCCGGACGTACGAGCCGCAGATCCGGGCCGCGGCGGCGGACACCGCCGAGCGCTGGCGGGTGGCCGCCGCGGCGGGGGAGGTGCGGGAGATCGACGCGGACCTGCGGTACTTCTCGCTGGACGTGATCTGGCGTTCGCTCACCGCCCATCCGCTGGACCCGGACACCCACCGGCGACTGGTCGCGGCCGGGGAGGGCTTCGCGGCGATCCCGGCGTTCGCGCCCGCCACCGGCGACACCGCGATCGACTTCCGGGAGGCCAACGAGCACGTCGACCGGGTCGCGGAGCGCGCGATCGCGCTGGCCGAGGAGGCCGGGGAGCCGGGGCTGATCCAGGTGCTGCTCCGGGCCGCGGCCGAACTCCCGGACTACACCGAGCGCCTGGTGCGCGACGAGCTGATGACGCTGGTGGTGGCCGGGTACGAGACCACCGCCACCGCGCTCAGCTGGCTGTTCCTGCTGCTGGACGCGCACCCAGAGCAGCGGACCCGGGCGCTGGCCGCCGGACCGGCCGGTTCGGCCGAACGGGCTGCCGCGATCCGGGCGTTGATCGACGAGACGCTGCGGCTGTACCCCGTGGCCTGGCTGATGCCCCGGTACGCGGCCGAGCCGGACACGCTGGACGGCATCCCGATCGAGGCCGGGACGACGGTGCTGCTCTCCCCGTACCTGACCCACCGCGACCCCGGGCTGTGGCCCGACCCGGAGGAGTTCCGCCCGCAGCGCTTCCTGGACGCCGAGCGGCGCCCGGCGCCCGGCGCGTACCTCCCGTTCGGCCTCGGGCCGCGGGCCTGCCTGGGCGCGCAGTTCGCCGTCCGGGAGATGGCGCTGCTGCTGGAGGAGCTGCTGCCCGCGTACCGGGCCGAGATCCGGGACGCCCCCGCCGGGGCCGGGTACGGGCTCACCGTGCACCCCGACGGGCCGGTCCGGGCCGTGCTGCACGCCGAGACCGAGGACGCGGCTGAGACCGAGGCCGAGACCGAGGACGCGGTGGCGGCGGAGTAGCGCACGGGGGCTGCGGGACGGGGCTCCGGGACGGGGGCTGCGGGACGGAGCCGGAAAACGGTTGGTCAGGGGGCTGACGAACTGTCAGGATCCGGTGCCGTGAGAGCCGCCGACCCGCATCCCGCCCGCGCCGAGCGTCCCGTCGCGCTGGTCACCGGCGTCGGCCGGACGGTCGGCATCGGTGCCGCCGTCGCCGAGCGCCTGGCCGCCTCCGGGTGGGACGTCGCCCACAGCTACCGGACGCCGTACGACACCCGGATGCCCTGGGGCGTCGAGGACGGGGCGGTGGCGGCCGTCGGCGCGGCGATCGGCGCGCACGGCGCGCGCCACCTCGCGGTGCCGGCCGACCTGGCGGACCGGGCGGAGCCCGCCCGGCTGTTCGACCGGGTCGAGGCCGGGCTCGGCCCGGTCACCGCGCTGGTGATGAGCCACGCCGAGTCCGTCGACTCCGGGCTGCTGGACACCACGGTGGAGAGCTTCGACCGGCACTTCGCGGTCAACGCCCGGGCGAGCTGGCTGCTGATCCGCGAGTTCGGCCTCCGCTTCACCGGCGCGTTCGGCACCGGCCGGATCGTCGCCATGACCAGCGACCACACCGTCGGCAACCTCCCGTACGGCGCCAGCAAGGGCGCCCTCGACCGGATCACCCGCGCCGCCGCCCGCGAGCTCGCCCACCTCGGCGTGACGGCCAACGCGGTGGACCCGGGCCCCACCGACACCGGCTGGATGGACGATCCCGTGCGCGCCGAGACGCTCGCCCGCACCCCGCTGGCCCGGCTCGGCACCCCGCAGGACGCCGCGCACCTGATCGACTTCCTCTGCTCCCCGCAGGGCCAGTGGATCAACGGCCAACTCCTCCAGAGCAGCGGCGGGTTGAAGTAGCGCCGAAGGAGCGAGGGGCGAGGGCGAGACGACGGCCGGGGTTCAGTGGGCGACGGCGAGTTCGCCGCTGAGGCGGTCGTGCAGGGCGGCGCTGGGGTGGTTCAGGCCGGTGATCTCGACCTGCTTGCCGCGCTGCGCGTACTTGGCGCGGACGGTGTCGAGGGCGGCGACGGAGGAGGCGTCCCAGACGTGGGCGGCGGTCAGGTCGATGACGACCAGGTCGGGGTCGCCGGCGTAGTCGAAGCGGGTGGTCAGTTCGTCGGCGGAGGCGAAGAACAGTTCGCCGGTGACGGCGTACACCACCCGGCCGCCGTCCGGGTCGGGGGTGGCGGTGACGTCGGCGTGCTGGGCGACCCGCTTGGCGAAGAGGGCCGTGGCGAGCAGTGAGCCGATCACGACGCCGATCGCCAGGTTGCCGGTGGCGACCACCACGACCACGGTCACCGCCGTGACGGCCGACTCGCCGACCGGGAGACGGCGCAGCGTGGCCGGGGCGATCGAGTGCCAGTCGAAGGTGCCGAAGGAGACCATCACCATCACGGCCACCAGCGCGGCCATCGGAATCCGCGAGACCACCGGTCCGAAGACCAGGCAGAGCACCAGGAGGAACGTTCCGGCCAGGAAGGTCGACACCCGGGTCCGGGCGCCCGACACCTTCACGTTGATCATCGTCTGGCCGATCATCGCGCAGCCGCCCATCCCGCCGAACAGCCCGGTCACGATGTTGGCGACGCCCTGCCCGATCGACTCCCGGCGCTTGTCGGAACGGGTGTCGGTGATCTCGTCCACCAGCTTCGCCGTCATCAGCGACTCCATCAGCCCCACCAGCGCCATCCCCAGCGCGTACGGGGCGACGGTGGCCAGGGTGTCCACCGTGAACGGCACGTCCGGCAGGCCCGGCACCGGCAGCGAGGACGGCAGCGCGCCCTGGTCGCCGACCGTCGGCACCGCGACGCCCGCGCCCACCGTCACCAGCGTCAGCACCACGATCGACACCAGCGGCGCCGGCACCGCCCGGGTCAGCTTCGGGAACCACACCATCAGCGCCAGGGCGGCCGCCAGCAGCGGGTACACCGTCCACGGGACGTGCGTCAGCTGCGGCAGCTGGGCCAGGAAGATCAGGATCGCCAGCGCGTTGACGAACCCGACCATCACCGCACGCGGCACGAACCGCATCAGCTCGGCCACGCCCAGCGCGCCCAGCACGATCTGGAACACCCCCGCCAGGATCACCGCCGCCACCAGGTAGCCGAGGCCGTGCTCCCGGTTCAGCGGCCCGATCACCAGCGCCACCGCGCCCGTCGCCGCCGAGATCATCGCCCGCCGACCGCCCACCACCGAGACGGTCACCGCCATCGTCACCGACGCGAACAGGCCGATCTTCGGATCGACCCCGGCGATCACCGAGAACGAGATCGCCTCCGGGATCAGCGCCAGCGCGACCACCAGGCCCGCCAGCACCTCGGTGCGCCACACCTTCGGGTCGGAGCACCAGGCGGGCAGGCGGAGGGAGCGGGACAGGGCGGAGGAGGACAAGAGGCGGCAACCCGTCGTGGAGGGGAGGGCGGAGAGGGGAGAATGAAGGAGGGAAGCCGAACTCTACCCTAACGTGAGGGTAGGGTTCGCCCGGTGGACGGAGGAAGGCGCAGCGTGGGCGAGGACGTGGACGTGGACGGGGCCGTGCGCGCGGACGAGGGCGCGGACGGGAGCGCGGGCCCGGACCGGCACATGCAGATCGGCGAGGTCGCCACCCGCACCGAACTCTCCCTGCGCACCATCCGCCACTACGAGGAGACCGGCCTGGTCGTCCCGTCCGCCCGCTCCCGGGGCGGCTTCCGGCTCTACACCGAGCGCGACGTCGCCCGGCTGATGGTGATCCGCCGGATGAAACCGCTCGGCTTCACCCTCGACCAGATGCGCGAACTCCTCGACGCCACCGACCGCCTGGACGCCGACGGCCCCTACGGCGAAGGCGGCCGCCCCGCGCTGCTCGCCCTCGTCCGCACCTACGAACGCGCCGCCGCCGAACAGGTCGACCGCCTGCGCGTCCAACTCGCCCGCGCCGAGGACTTCGCGCACACCCTGCGCACCCGGCTGGACGAAGAACCCGGCGCGTGACCGGCCCGCCCCCCGGGAACCGCCCGCCGCGCCCGCCGTGCCCGTCACGGGTGGGAGTGGCGCCACTCCGCGACGGCCGCCTCCACGTCCACCGGGGCGACTCCCGGGGGCGGGACCTCGATCGGGCGGCGCAGGGCGGCTTCGATCCGGGCGTTGGTCTCGGCCGGGCGGCTGCGCAGCAGCGGTTCGGTCGGTGCCAGGCGTGCGGCGTCCAGGGCCCCGCGCAGTTCGGCCCGCAGGGCGAGGGGAGGCGGCAGGGAGGAGAGGCCCTCGCGCGCCGGCTTCTCCCGCAGCCACCACATCTCGTGGTACGGCTGCCCCTCGTTCGCCAGCGGCTTCCCCGCGCCGGGCAGGTCGTCGAACGCGCCGCACTCGGCGGCCTCCCGGGCTTGATCGCGTCGGCCTTGAGCCGGCGGCGCACGGTGGAGGCTGACACGGCCGGAGCGATGGCTCGGGCGGCCACCTCGCGGGCCGGTTCCGGGCACGACCGGCGGGGCAGCGGGGTCCCGGTCTCGGCGGGTAACCGGCAAGTCGGCGCCTTGACTTCGGCGACCTGCAGCGGGGTGAACGAGGGCGGCCGCTCCTTCCGGGGTGGGGCGGGCCGGTTGCAGATGCCACCGGCCGGTGGGTTCGGGGTCGGCGGCCTGCGGTTGTCGGTGAGGGCGATTCAGGTTCCGGGACGGGCCAGGCGGCCGAGCAGCGCTACCGCGTCGTCGAGGGGCACCGGTTGGAAGAACCGTGCGTCAGCGCGCTCAACGGCGGCAGTCGCGCGTGGGGCCAGGTCGGCGCCGGTGTCGGTGACGCGCAGTCGTTTGGCGCGGGTGTCGGCCGGGTCGACTTCACGCTCGATGAGTCCTTTGTGCTCCAGGGTGCGTAGTACCTGGGAGGTCATCTTGACGTCGGTGCCGGCTTGGCGGGCGAGGGTCAGCTGGTTGGGGTACTCGCCTTGGGTGTTGAGCCACCAGGTGCAGGCGAGCAGCACGAACTGCACGTGGGTCAGTTCGAGCGGGGCCAGGGCGGTGGCGATGTCGCGCTGCCAGCGCAGCGTGGCGTGCCACAGCAGGAATCCGGGGCTGTCGCCGGGGCTGAGGGGCATCAGCGCAGCGCCAGCTCGGCCAGCGAGGCCATGGTCTCGGGCCAGTCGGCGGTGATGCCGGGGCCGATCTGCGGGCCTGCCTCGTCGGCGCCGGTGCCGGTGATCTCCATCCGGTACACCACGCGGATCCGCTGCTGGTCGATCCGGTCGATCCGGTGGGTGGTGCGCAGCAGCAGGCCGTCGAAGCGCGCCTCGTCGACGAATAGTTCGTCTTCGACCGCCTCGGCGATGCGCAGCAGTACCGGGTCGTCTCCGGGCGGCGTCATCGTGATCTGCGTGCCCGCCGCGAACGGGCCGCTGATCTCGATCTTCTCGATCTCGGCGTTCCAGGTGCCCCAGTTCTCGACGTCGGCCCAGAGCTGCCAGATCGCCTCGGGGGTGGCCTCGGTCTCGATGCCGTGCTCGTACTCCCACATGCGTGGTCTCCTCGACTAGATGATCTATCCATAGATTATCTATGCGGAGACTATCTGTCCAGTGGCGCACGGCCTCCATCCGCAGTGCCGCGACCGCCCAGGCGACCGAGGTCGTCCCGGTGACCACGAGGGCGGACCTGCGGCACGGCGACCTCGCCCCGCTCGGCGGCAAGAGCCCCTCCACCGAGCAGATCGACGCCCTGCTCCAGGACGGCGCGGTCGACCTGGCCGGGCACTGCGCCAGGGACGTGCCCGGGGACGTGCCGCTGCCGCGCGGACCGGTCTTCGCCGCGCACCTGGCACGGCCGGGCGGGCGGGACGTGCCGCTGTTCCCCGCAGGTTCCGGCCACCGCACGCTCGCCGACCTGCCGCCGCACCGGGCGCGGTGGTCCGCTCCCCGGCCGTCCGCCGCAGGGCGCGGACTCTCCGGGCCCGGCTCGGGCTCGACCGCCCCGGGTGCTTCGGGACGGACGGGATGCCGCCCGCCGTCGGCGCGGGCGTCCTCGGGCCGGAGTGCCGCCAGGGCGACCGCGCCACCGCGGCGCTGCCGGAGCAGGTCGACCGTCCGCGTGCCCGGCGCGAGGTGACCGCGGAACGCGTCCTGCTGCCCGGGCCGCGCGGACACGGCAACAGCCCCGTCGCCGGGTACGGCGCCACCGAGCCGGACGGCCGACTCGTGCTGCGCGCCATGGTGTTCGGCCGCGCGGGCAGCCGGTTCGCCGACGTGACGCTCCGGGACGAGCACCGGGGCGGCCCGGCCGTCCTCGGCACCCGGGGCGCGGGGCCCGGCACTCGGCCGCGGGCGCGGTCAGCGGGGGCCGGCGGGCCAGGTGTGGCGGGTGAGGGCGGCGGCGCCGATGAGTCCGGCGTCGGTGCCGAGGTGGGCGGGGTGCAGGGTGAGGTGGCGGGTGAAGGAGAGCGTCGCGTAGTCGGCGAGGTGGCGGGTGAGCGGGTCGAAGAGGAGCGGGCCGGCCTGGGCGACGCCGCCGCCGATGACGGCGGCGTCGAGCTCGACCAGGGTGGCGGTGGCGGCGATGCCGGCGGCGAGGGCGCGGGCGGCGTGGTCGAAGGCGGCCAGGGCGAGCGGGTCGCCGGTGCGGGCGGCGCGGGCGACGGCGCCGGCGTCGGCGTCCTGGCCGGGGCCGGGGGTCCAGCCGAGTTCGGCGGCGGTGCGGGCGATGGCGGTGCCGGAGGCGAGCGTCTCGACGCAGCCGCGGGAGCCGCAGGGGCAGCGGCGGCCGTTGTAGTCGATGGTGATGTGGCCGAGGTGCCCGGCGTTGCCGGTGGTGCCGGTGTGCAGGGCGTTGTCGAGGACGAGTCCGGCGCCGACGCCGGTGGAGACGACCAGGCAGAGCACGTTGCGGTAGGGGCGGGCGGCGCCCCGCCAGTGCTCGGCGGCGGTCATGGCGAGCGCGTCGCCGCCGAGGGCGAGCGGCAGGCGGCCGGCGGCGGGGTGTTCGGCGACCTGGTCGAGCAGCGGGAACTCCCGCCAGCCGGGGATGTTGACGGGGCTGACGGTGCCGCGGGCGGTGTCGACCGGCCCGGCGCTGCCGATGCCGAGGGACTGGACGCGGTGCCAGTCCGGGTGGCGGGCGAGGTCGTCGAGGACGCGGTCGACGGCGGTCATCAGCTCGTTCCGGTCGCCGTCGGCGGGGGTGGGCACCTGGAGGCGGTGGTGCAGGGTGCCGCGGGTGTCGACCAGCCCGCCGGCGATCTTGGTGCCGCCGATGTCGAGGGCCGCGATCAGCGGCCCGTCGACCGGCCCGGGGGCGGGAGCGCCGTCCGGTGCGGACCCGTGGGAGCCGGGGGCGACGGCGGTACCGGCCGTTTCGTAACTCATCGTGACGTCTCCGCAGGTGTGGCAGGGGAGCGCCGTGGTGCTGGGCAGGGCGCTGCCGGGTCGTACCCGGTGATTCTGACGCGATCTGACAACGTTGTCCAGCGCCCTCGGTCACGGTCCGGTGCCTCCGGTGCCGAGCGGCCCGGGGGGTCGGCCACCCCCGTCGGGCTGCCGCTTCGCCGGTGTCGCTCACTGCCTGTAGCTGCGGTGGCGGGGGCGGTGGCGCGGCGGTGGCGGCGGTGGTGGGAGGGCGGGCCGGTCCTCGGGCGTGCCGGGGCCCGCCGGGCCCGCACTATCCTCCCTGGCATGACCAGCAGCCCTGCCAGCAGCCCTCGCGGTGCCCGCCCGACCATGAAGGACGTCGCGGCGGCGGCCGGGGTCGGGCTGAAAACGGTCTCCCGGGTGGTGAACGGCGAGAGCGGGGTGACGCCCGAGATGGCCGCCCGGGTGCGGACCGCGATCGAGACGCTCGGCTTCCGGCGCAACGACAGCGCCCGGCTGCTGCGCACCGGCCGGACGGCGAGCGTCGCGCTGCTGCTGGAGGACATCAGCGACCCGTTCTCCTCCGCGCTCTCCCGCTCCGTCGAACAGGTCGCGGCGGCCGAGGGCTGCCTGCTGTTCACCGGCTCCAGCGCCGAGGACCCTTCGCGCGAACGGGAGTTGGCGCTGGCGTTCTGCGCCCGGCGGGTGGACGGGCTGATCGTCGTCCCGGCCGGGGACGACCACCGCTACCTGCTGCCCGAGATCGAGTCCGGCACCCCCGTGGTCTTCCTGGACCGCCCCGGCAGCCGCATCGACGCCGACGCCGTGCTCAGCGACAACGCGGGCGGCGCGCAGGCCGGCACCGCGCACCTGATCGCCCACGGCCACCGCCGGATCGGCTTCGTCGGCGACCTCCCGTCCATCCACACCGCCGCCGAACGCCTGCGCGGCTACCGCGCGGCGATGGCCGCCGCCGGGCTGCCGGTCGACGAACGCTGGGTCGACTGCGGCCCCACCGACCGCGCCCGGGTCGCCGCCGCCGTGCACCGCCTCACCACCGGCCCCGACGCCGTCACCGCCCTGTTCACCGCCAACAACCGCGTCACCCTCGTCGCCCTGCACCGGCTCCCGGCCGACCGCCGCCCCGCCCTGGTCGGCTTCGACGACCTCGAACTCGCCGACCTGCTCACCCCCGGCCTCACCGTCGTCGCCCAGGACCCGGTCGCCCTCGGCGCCCTCGCCGCCCGCCGCCTCTTCGACCGCCTCACCGGCGACACCACCCCGCCCGCCCGCCTCGAACTCCCCACCCTCCTCGTCCCGCGCGGCTCCGGCGAGACCCCGCCGCCGGACTGAGTCCGGCGGGGCGGGCCCCGGGGCGGCGGCCGGGGGTCAGTCCCGGAGGGCCAGCTCCAGCCAGTACCGCCGGTCCTCGCCGATGCGGTGCGGGGGGAGGCCGGAGATCCAGGCGGCGACCTCGGGGCCGACGGGCAGGTCGCGGTGGAAGCCGAGGCGCAGGTCGGGGAGTTCGCCGTAGGTCAGCCACCGGTCGAGGGTGTCGGCGAGGTGGCGGTTCGCGGTGGGGGTGGGGGTCTCGGCCCAGGTGCGCAGCCAGGGGGTGACCGTTCCGGTGGCGACGGCGAGGGTGCCCAGCACCTCGGCGGCGTCCGCGCCCGGGTCGGCCAGGGCCGCGGGCCACCAGGCGTCCAGGACCTCCCGGACGAGTTCGGCGCGGTGCCAGTCCGGCCAGCCGGCGGCGACCAGGCGGTCGGCGACCAGCGGGCCGTCGACGGCCAGGGTGCCGGTGGTCAACTGGCGCAGGATGCGCGGGGCGAGGCGCCGGTAGAGGGTCGGGAAGTCCGTCCAGTGGTCGGGGCTCTTCGCGGCCACCGAGTGCAGCAGACTGTTCGGGACCAGGGCCGGCGGACCGGCCAGGGCCGCCAACTGCCCGGCGGTGTAGCAGTGTTCGCAGCCGCCGACCGCCGGTCCGGGGCGGGCGGTGCGGTCGAGGGCGTCCAGGGCGTGGTGCAGGCGCTGTTGCGCGGTCGTCATGCCGGTCCCTGCCGAGGGGTACTCCGCCGGGGCGTCCGGCGAAGATGGCGACGCTACCAGCAGCCGCCCCGCCGTGGCGCGGCGGGGACCTGACGACGCGATGACCCGCAGGCGGCCGGTGACCCGCAGGCGGCCGGTGCGGAGCGGGACGCGGGGGAGTGCGGGGCCCCGGCCGGGCTGGTGGGCCCGGCCGGGCCGGTGGGGCGGGTCAGTCGCGGGGCGGGCGGGTGGCGGTGTCGAGGTAGAAGGCGTCGATGCTCTGCACGGCCTGCTCGAACTCCGCCAGGTTGACCGGCTTGGTGACGTAGGCGTTGGCGTGGCTGCTGTACGCGCCGGTGACGTCGTCGGGGGCCGCGGAGGTGGTGAGGACCACGACCGGGATGGTGCGCAGGTCCTCGTCGGACTTGAGGACCCGGAGCAGGTCGCGGCCGTTCATCCGGGGCATGTTGAGGTCCAGGACGATCAGGTCGGGACGGACGGTGCCCGGGTCGCGCAGGTGCTCCAGCGCGGCGAGGCCGTCGGTGACCTGGACGAGGTTCCGGGTGCCACGCTCGGTCAACGCCTCTTCGATGAGCATGGCGTCGGCGACGTCGTCCTCGACCAGCAACACGTCGAAGGCACGGGCGGGGCTGGTCATGGTCGGGGTCTCCGTAGGTGCTTCGTCGGAATGGTCGTAGAGGCCGGGCCAGCGGTGCCGGGCCCCCTGGCGGGTCATGCCGCATGCGGAGCCGAGTTGGGGGTAACCGGCTCCTGCCCTGGCAGCGGTCGCGGCCGCGTCCCGCTGGAGGCGTTCCGCGGCCTGCTGGAGCTGGTTCAGGACGTGCAGCGTGCCGAGGGCCTGCCTCAGCTCGCCGCCGCTCTCCTGGAGCAGCTCCGCGACCAGGCGCCGTGCCAGCCGCGCCACCGCGGCGTCCGCGATCGCGGCCGTCTCCTGCGGGGTGGAGCGGAGCACGAAGTTCTTGCCAGGCATAGCCGAACAATAGGCCCTGATTTCACCCCTCGACAACAACGCTTGTCGGACAGCCTCTACAGTGTGCGCTGCGCCGCCCTCCCGGGTCGGCCTTTCCCGGAGGGGTTCACACCATGCACGACGACCGCAGGCCGACTCGCGGACGCTCGCTGTCCACGTGGACGACCAGGCGCTGGCTGCGGGTGGGTGCCGCGCTGTCCCTGGCCGTCCTGGCACTGCTGGGTGTCGCGGGGTTCTGGGCGCTGGGCCGCACCCAGGACATCAGCACGAACCTGGTGGACGTCCGCTCGCCCGCCATGTCCACCGCGTTCCGCCTGGAATCGGTGCTGCTCAACCAGGAGACCGGCATCCGCGGCTACGGCCTCAGCGGCAACCCGGAGTTCCTCCAGCCCTACCGGCAGGGCCTGGCCGACCAGAAGACCCACACCGACACCCTGCTCGGCCTCCTGCACGGCAACGACTCCGCGCTCGCCGACCTCGCCGCCGTCGAGGCCGCGGCCGGGCAGTGGCAGCGGGAGGTCGCCGAGCCGATCGCCGCCGCGCCCCCCGGCGCGCCCGTGCCGCAGGCCGCCGCCTCGGCCGAAGCGGGCAAGGCCGAGTTCGACCGGATCCGGGTCCAGCTCTCGCGCCAGCAGGACCACCTGCGGGCCGACCGCGCCGCCGCCCGGGCCGACCTGCTGGCCACCACCCGGGTCCGGAACTGGGTGTTCACCGCGATCGCGGTCGTCATCGTCGTGCTGACCGTGCTGGTCTTCGAGGGGCTGCGCCGCGGCATCACCGACCCGCTGGAGCGGCTCGGCGCGGACGCCCGCCGGATCGCCGCGGGTGACTTCGATCACCCCATCATCGGCAGCGGCCCCGCCGACCTGCGCCGCCTCAGCGCCGAGATCGACTCCATGCGCCGACGGCTGGTGCGGGAGCTGGCCTTCACCGAGCAGGCCCGCCTGCGCCTGGACGCCCAGGCCGCCGACCTCCAGCGCTCCAACGCCGAACTGGAGCAGTTCGCCTACGTCGCCTCGCACGACCTCCAGGAGCCGCTGCGCAAGGTCTCCAGCTTCACCCAGCTGCTCCAGCGCCGCTACGGCGGCCGGCTCGACGCCCGGGCGGACCAGTACATCGACTTCGCGGTCGACGGCGCCAACCGCATGCAGGTCCTGATCAACGACCTGCTGGACTTCTCCCGGGTCGGCCGGGTGCACCGCAACCACCAGGACGTCGACCTGGAGAAGGTGCTGGAGCGCACCCTGGACGTGCTCAGCGACAACATCGCGGAGTCGGGCGCGGAGATCACCCACGACCCGCTGCCCACCCTGTTCGCCGACCTCACCCAGATGGGGATGCTCTGGCAGAACCTGATCGGCAACGCGGTCAAGTTCCGCCGCCCCGGCACCGCCCCGCGCATCCACGTCTCGGCCGCGCACGACGGCGGGCTGTGGCACTTCGCCGTCACCGACAACGGCATCGGCATCCCCCCGGAGTTCGCCGTCAAGGTCTTCGTGATCTTCCAGCGCCTGCACACCAAGGACGCCTACGCGGGCAGCGGCATCGGCCTGGCCATGTGCAAGAAGATCGTCGAGTTCCACGGCGGGACGATCGCCGTCGACCCGTACCACCGCGAGGGCGCCCGGATCACCTTCACCATCTCCCCGGAGCCGCCCGCGGTCCCCGCCGGGACGGAGACCCCCGACGCGGCGGAGCTCCCCGCCGTCCCCGCGACGTACCTCGCCGCCGCGGGGTACCCCGCCGCGACGCACCCCGCCGCGACGCACACCCCCGACGGGACGGAGACCGCTGCCGCGACGGACACCGCCGACGCCGAACCGGGGCGGGAAACGCGATGACGTCCACCGTCACCAGCCCGCCCCGCAGCGACCCCGACGAACCGGCCTACCGCGTCCTGCTGATCGAGGACGACGAGGCGGACGCCATCCTGGTCGAGGAGCTCCTGCACGACACCGGGATGCCCTTCGAACTCACCGTCCGCACCACCCTCGCCGCCGCCCGGGCCGCCCTGGCCGAGCAGCGGACCGACTGCATCCTGCTCGACCTGCACCTGCCCGACGTCTCCGGCACCGCCGCCGTCACCGCCGTCCGCGAACTCGCGCCGCACAGCGCCGTCATCGTCCTCACCGGCCTGTCCGAGGACCGGGCCGGCACCGAGGCGATGGCCGCCGGCGCCCAGGACTACCTGGTCAAGGGCAAGGTCGAGGCCGAACTGCTGCGCCGCTCGCTGCGCTACGCCGTCTACCGCAGCCGCACCGAGCGCGCCAGCATCCAGGCCGAGGCCGGGCGGCTGCGCGCCGAGGAGAACGCCCGGCTGGAGCGCGGCCTGCTCCCGCCGCCGATCCTGGGCACCTCCAAGGTCGAGGTGACCAGCCGCTACCTGCCCGGCGCCCCCATGGCGCTGCTCGGCGGCGACTTCCTCGACGTGGTCGAGGGCGACGACGGCCTGCTGCACGCCGTCGTCGGCGACGTCAGCGGGCACGGCCGGGACGCCGCGGCCCTCGGCGTCCTGCTCCGGATCGCCTGGCGCTCGCTGATCCTCGGCGGCCACCGGGGCCAGGACCTGCTGCACCTGATGGAACGGGTGCTGGTCGCCGAACGCGACAACACCTCGCTCTTCGCCACCTGCACCCTGCTCACCCTCGACCAGGAGAACCGCACCGCGACGCTCCACCTGGCCGGCCACCACGAACCCCTGCTCACCACCGCCGAAGGCACCCGGGAACTGACCGCCGCCCACGGCATCGCCCTCGGCATCCTGCCGGGGCTGCGGCAGTGGCCGCACACCACCGTCCCGCTCCCCGACAGCGGCTCCCTGACCATCTACACCGACGGGCTGGTCGAGGGGCACAACGGCGCCACCGGAGGGCGGCTCCAGGTCGACGGACTCCTCGCCCTGATCGGCACCACCGCCGCCGACCCCGTCGACCCGGCCGCCCGGATCGACCGGCTCATCGAACAGGCCCAGACCCTGAACGCCGGCCGGCACACCGACGACCTCGCCGTCCTCCACCTCGCCTGGGGCAGCGACCACTGACCGGGCCGCGACCGCTGGCCGGGCCGCCGCGACCACTGTCCGGCGCGCGGCCCGGGCCCGGCCCGGCGGCGGGGCGTCCTGCGCGCGGGTGCGGTCGGCGGCGGTCGGCCGCTCCGGCGGCGTGCTCCGCCGCCGCCGGGACCCCTGTTCCGCCTGCTCCGGGCGGGTTACGGTGCTGCTCGCGCCGCGCCCGACCACCGGCCCGGCCGGACCACCGAGGAGCCGCACAGATGAAGGACACCACCCCGCTCGACCAGGGCTGGAGCCTGCACCACGAGGGGCAGCGGCTGCCCGCCGCCGTCCCGGGCTGCGTCCACACCGACCTGCTGGCCGCCGGGCTGATCCCCGACCCGTACCTGGGCACCAACGAGCCGGAGGTGGCCTGGGTCGACCGCCGGGACTGGACCTACACCCGGGAGCTGCCCGCCCACGGCAGCCGCCACGAGCGCACCGACCTGGTCTTCGACGGCCTCGACACCGTCGCGACCGTCACCCTGGGCGGCACCCGGCTCGGCTCCACCCGCAACATGCACCGCCGCCACCGCTTCGACGCCACCGGCCTGGCCGGCGAGCTGAAGGTGGAGTTCACCAGCGCCTACGCGGAGGCCGAGCGGGTCCGCGCCCTGGTGGGCGAGCGCCCCAACTCCTACCCCGAGCCGTTCCAGTACGTCCGCAAGACGGCCAGCAGCTTCGGCTGGGACTGGGGCCCGACCCTGCCCGGCGCGGGCATCTGGAAGCCCGCCCGGCTGGAGCACTGGTCCACCGCCCGGCTCGCCGAGGTCCGCCCGCTGGTCACCGTCGACGGCGCCGCCGGCCGGGTCGAGCTGCACGTCACCGTCGAGCGCACCGCGAGCGGCGCCGGCCGCCCGCTCACCCTGCGCGCCTCGGTGGCCGGGGCCCGCGCCGAGGCCGTCCTCGACGGCGACACCGGCGTGCTCGTCCTGGAGGCCGCCGACGTCGCCCTCTGGTGGCCCCGCGGGTACGGCGGGCAGGCCCGGTACGACCTCGACGTGACGCTCGCCGACGGCGCCGACGGCACCGACCCGCTCGACGCCCGGCAGCACCGGATCGGCTTCCGCACCGTCGAACTCGACACCTCCGCCGACGGACACGGCAGCGGTTTCACCCTGGTGGTCAACGGCGAGCGGCTGTTCGTCCGCGGCGCCAACTGGATCCCCGACGACACCCTGGTCACCCGGGTCACCCCCGCCCGCTACCGCCACCGCCTCCAGCAGGCCGCCGACGCCAACGTCGACCTGATCCGGGTCTGGGGCGGCGGCATCTACGAGCAGGAGCCCTTCTACGACGCCTGCGACGAACTCGGCCTGCTGGTCTGGCAGGACTTCGCCTTCGCCTGCGCCGCCTACCCCGAGGAGCAGCCGCTGCGCGGCGAGGTCGAGGCCGAGGCCCGCGACAACGTGGTCCGGCTGATGCCGCACCCCTCGCTGGTGCTGTGGAACGGCAACAACGAGAACCTGTGGGGCTTCCGCGACTGGGGCTGGGAGCGGGAACTGGCGGGCGACTCCTGGGGCGAGGGCTACTACCTCGGCCTGCTGCCCCGGATCGTCGCCGAACTCGACCCCACCCGCCCCTACACGGCCGGCAGCCCCTGGTCCGGCAGCTGGGACCACCACCCCAACGACGTCGACCACGGCACCCACCACTCCTGGGAGGTGTGGAACCGGCAGGACTTCGCCGAGTACCGGGCCGGCGTCCCGCGCTTCGTCGCCGAGTTCGGCTGGCAGGCCCCGCCCGCCCACGCCACCCTGCGCCGCGCCCTGCCCGGCGAGGAACTCGCCGCCGACTCGCCCGGCCTGCTGCACCACCAGAAGGCCGCGGACGGCAACGGCAAGCTGAACCGCGGCGTGGAGCGCCACTTCGCGCCGCCCGCCGACTTCGACCGCTGGCACTACCTCACCCAGCTGGTCCAGGCCCGCGCCGTCGCCACCGGCGTCGAGCACTGGCGCGCGCACTGGCCGCACTGCGCCGGCACCGTCGTCTGGCAGCTCAACGACTGCTGGCCGGTCTCCTCCTGGGCCGCCGTCGACGGCGACGGCCGCCGCAAACCGCTCTGGTACGAACTGCGCCGCCTGTACGCCGACCGGCTGCTCACCCTCCAGCCCGCCGACCGCGACGGCGCGCCCCGGATCGCCCTGGTCAACCAGTCCGCCGAACCCTGGACCACCGCGCTGCGCCTGCGCCGCCTGGACGCCGACGGCCGGGTGCTCGCCGAGACCGCCGTCGAACTCACCGCCCCGGCCCGGGCCGTCCACCGGCTGCCGGTGCCCGCCGAGCTGCTGCCCGCCGCCGGCTCGGACCGGGAGTACCTGGTCGCGGACGCCGACGGCCTGCGCGCCGTGCACGTCCCCGTCCCCGACAAGGCGTTCGGCTACCCGCACCCGGAGTACGAGCTGGCCGTGCGGGCGGCCGGGGACGGCGCGGTCGACGTGGTCGTCACCGCCCGCACCCTGGTCCGCGACCTGCTGCTCCAGGCCGACCGGATCGACCCGGCCGCCGCCGCCGACCGCGGCCTGACCACTCTGCTGCCCGGCGAGCGCACCACCATCCGGGTGCACGGCCTCACCGCCGCGCCCACCGCCGCCCGGGTCCGGCAGGCCCTCTTCTGCGTCGAGCCCGCCTGAACACCCGGGCGGTGCAGGGGAGTCGAGCCCCGACCGCATGGGCCCGGCCCGCCCTCCGGCAGGCCGCCGGGCGGGCCCGGCCCGGGTGCGCGGGACCCCGGACTGTGCCTTGAATGGTCGAGGTGACGCCGTCCCGCCGACCCCGGCCGGACCGGCGCACCCGACCCACCCCTCCCCGCCAGGACTGGCCGACCGGCGCCGCCTGGCCCCGGATCGGAGACACTCATGCCTGTTTGCACGACCCGCGACGGTGTGGAGATCTTTTACAAGGACTGGGGGAACGGCCGACCGATCGTCTTCATCCACGGCTGGCCGTTGAACGGCGACGCCTGGCAGGACCAGCTGAAGGCCGTCGCCGACGCGGGCTTCCGCGCCATCGCCCACGACCGGCGCGGCCACGGCCGCTCCACCCCGGTGTACGACGGCTACGACTTCGACACCTTCGCCGACGACCTGAACGACCTGCTCACCAGCCTCGACCTGCGCGACGTCACACTGGTGGCGCACTCGATGGGCGGCGGCGAGCTGGCCCGCTACATCGGCCGGCACGGCACCGCCCGGATCCGCTCCGCGGTGCTGCTCTCCGCGATCCCGCCGCTGATGCTCCAGGGCCCCGACAACCCCGAGGGCGTGCCGCAGTCCGTCTTCGACGGCATCAAGGCGGGCATCCTCAAGGAGCGCTCGCAGTTCTGGAAGGACACCGCGGTCGGCTTCTTCTCCGCGGACCGGCCCGGCAGCAAGGCCACCGAGGGCAACAAGGACGCCTTCTGGTACATGGCCATGGCCGAGACCATCCAGGGCGGCGTGGCCTGCGTGGACGCCTTCGCGCACACCGACTTCCACGCCGACCTGGAGAAGTTCGACATCCCGCTGCTGGTCGTCCACGGCGACGACGACCAGGTCGTCCCGATCGACGCCACCGGCCGCAAGACCGCCGAGCTCGTCCCCGGCGCGGTCCTCAAGGTCTACGAGGGCGGCTCGCACGGCATCGCGCTGGTGCCCGGCGACAAGGAGCGGTTCAACCAGGACCTGCTCGACTTCCTCACGTCCTGACGCCCGGGCCGGGCGCTTGGCCGTCCGGGCCGTCCGGGCCGTCCGGGCCGTCCAGCAGGGCGAGCTGCTCGGCGGTCAGGCGCAGCGCCCCGGCGTCGAGGTTCTCGGCCAGGTGGGCGGGGTCCGAGGTGCCGGGGATGGCCAGCACGTGCGGGCCGCGGTGCAGCGTCCAGGCGAGGCGGACCTGGGCGGGGCTGGCGCCGTGCGCGGCGGCGACGGCGCGCACCCGGGCGTCCCGCTCGGCGGCGGGCGTGCCCTCCCGGGCCCGGCCGGAGATGGCGAAGAACGGGACGAAGGCGATGCCCAGGCCGCGGCACAGGTCGAGCAGCCCGTTGTCGTCGGCCAGTCGGCGGTCCAGGCCGTAGGAGTTCTGCACGCACACCACGGGGGCGATCGCCCGGGCCTGGTGGACGTGTTCGGGGCGGGCGTCGGACAGGCCCAGGTGCCGGATCAGCCCGGCCCGCCGCAGGTCGGCGAGCGCGCCGAAGTGCTCGGCGACGGACTCCGCGTCCGGCCCGTTGCGGCGCAGGTTGACCAGGTCGAGGTGGTCGGTGCCGAGCTGGCGCAGGTTCTCCTCGACCTGGGCGCGCAGCTGCTCGGGCCGGGCCATGGTGTACCAGGCGCCGTCGGGGGTGCGGCCGGGGCCGACCTTGGTGGCCACGGTGATCCGGTCGGCGCCGGGCCAGCCGGCCAGCGCCCGGCCGATCAGCCCGTTCGCGGAGCGCAGCGGCGAGAAGTAGAACGCGGCGGTGTCGACGTGGTCCACGCCGTGCTCGAACGCGGTGTGCAGCAGCCGGACGGCGGCCGCCCGGTCGATCGGCGGCCCGTCGGAGTTGCCGTGCATCCCGTTGCCGGTCAGCCGCATCGCGCCGTAGCCGAGCCGGTTCACCCGCCGGTCGCCGAGCTGCCAGTCGCCCGCCGCCGAGGCGTGCGCGGTCATGTCGTCCCCCTGTCGTCGGTGTGCCGCGGCGGTGCCACGGCGTGTCAGGTGACGGAGTATGGGCCCGCGCCGGAGGGCCGCGACAGGGCCGCGGGCGTTGAGTGATCTCACATCCGGGACGGGAACGAACGGCTCGGCGCGCCGCGTTGGATCCGGTGTACGGCACCTGCGGGGGAGGCGGCCGGGCCGGGGCCGGGAGGAGGCACTCGGCGCGGTGTGCGGGAGCGGATAGGCTGACCCGGCTGGTTCTTTACTGAAATTTTCCTGTGTGCCGTACGACTGTGCCGTACGACGTGTCGACGGCCTTGTCCTGCCCAGACGGAGGTACTCCGCCTTGCACGTCGACCAATGGATCAACGACGTCCCACCGACCCTGGTGTACGCGATCATCGGCCTGATCATCGGTCTGGAGAGCCTGGGCATCCCGCTGCCCGGCGAGATCGCCCTGGTCACCGCCGCGCTGCTGGCCGCCAAGGGCACGGTCAGCCCGTGGGGCGTGGCGCTCTGCGCGATCGCGGGCGCGATCATCGGCGACTCGATCGGCTACGCGATCGGGCACAAGGGCGGCCGACCGCTGTTCGACCGACTGGGCCGGAAGTTCCCCAAGCACTTCGGGCCCGACCACCTGGCCACCGCCGAGCGGCAGTTCCAGCGCTGGGGCATGTGGGCGGTGTTCTTCGGCCGGTTCGTCGCCCTGCTGCGGATCTTCGCGGGCCCGCTGGCCGGCACCCTGCGGATGCCGTACTGGAAGTTCCTGATCGCCAACGTGCTGGGCGGCGTGGTCTGGGCGGGCGGCACCACGCTGCTGGTCTACCAGGTCGGCAAGGTCGCCGAGAAGTACCTCCAGGGCGCCTCGTACATCGGGCTCGGCGCGGCCGTGCTGTTCGGCGCCGGGTCGGCGCTGGTGCTCAAGCGGAAGGCGAAGAAGTCCCGCGCCGAGCACCCGGAGCAGTCCGGCGGCAAGAGCGGCGAACCGCTCGCCGAGACCTTCGCCGAGGCCACCGACTGACCCCCGCCGAGCCCCGCACCTCACCGGGGCCGCCGCACCTCACCGGGGCCGCCGCACCCCCCCACCGGGCGCGGCGGCCCCGGCGTGTTCCGGGACGCGCGGAGGCCGGGGCCGGGACGCGGCGGAGTAGGGTCGCACCCGCGAGCCGATCACGGCCCGATCACGGAGGTGGGGAAGAGCATGCAGCAGAACGACCCGCAGGTGTGGACCGCGGTGGACGAGTACGCCCAGGAACGGCTGATCGGGCCGGACGAGGTGCTGGACGCGGCGCTCGCGGCGGCCGACGAGGCCGGGCTGCCGCAGATCGCGGTGGCCGCCAACCAGGGCAAGCTGCTGCACCTGCTGGCCCTGGCCCAAGGCGCCCGGCGCATCCTGGAGATCGGCACGCTGGCCGGCTACAGCACCATCTGGCTGGCCCGCGCCCTGCCCGCCGGCGGCACCCTGACCACCCTGGAGATCGACCCGGCGCACGCCGCCGTGGCCACCGCCAACCTGGACCGGGCCGGCCTGGCCGACCGGGTCGAGGTCCGGGTCGGCCCGGCCCGCGACAGCCTGGCGCAGCTGATCGACCAGGGCGCCGGACCGTACGACTTCTTCTTCATCGACGCCGACAAGGCCAACATCCCGCACTACGTCGAGGCCGCCCTGGCCCTGGCCCGGCCCGGCGCGGTGATGGTGGTCGACAACGTGGTGCGCGGCGGGAAGCTCGCCGACCCCGACAGCACGGACGAGGCGGTGCGCGGCGTGCGGCGGATGCACGAGCTGCTCGCGGGCGACGAGCGGCTGGACGCCACCACCGTGCAGACCGTCGGGACCAAGGGGTACGACGGGTTCACCCTGATCCGGGTCGCCGACGCCGCAGTGGAAGACTGAGCACCATGCGCATCGGACTCCTCGGCACCGGCCCCTGGGCGGGCTTCGTGCACGCCCCCGCCCTCGCCGCCCATCCCGACGTCACCTTCGCCGGACTCTGGGGCCGCCGCCCCGAGGCCGCCGCCGAACTCGCCGCCGTGCACGGCGTTCCGACCCACCCCACGGTGGACGCCCTGCTGGCCGACGTCGACGCGGTCGCGATCGCCCTCCCGCCGGACGTGCAGGCCGAGTACGCGGCCCGGGCCGCGCAGGCCGGCAAGCACCTGCTGCTCGACAAGCCGGTCGCCGCGACGGTCGACGCCGCCCGCGCCGTCGAGGACGCGGTGGCCGCGTCCGGCGTCGCCTCGGTGGTCTTCTTCACCACCCGGTTCGGCACCGTCCAGGAGGAGTGGATCACCGAACAGGCCGCCCAGGACGGCTGGTTCACCGCCCACTGCCACTGGATCGGCTCGGTCTTCACCACCGACAGCCCCTACGCCGCCTCCCCCTGGCGCCAGCAGAAGGGCGCGCTCTGGGACGTCGGCCCGCACGCCCTGTCCGTCCTGCTGCCCGTCCTCGGCGAGGTCGACCGGCTGACCGCCGCCCCCGGCCCCGGCGACACCACCCACCTGGTGCTCCGCCACCGCGGCGGCGCCTCCAGCACCGTCACCCTCAGCCTGACCGCCCCGCCCGCCGCCTCCGCCCACGGCGTCGCGGTCGAACTGCGCGGCACCTCCGGCGTCACCACCCTCCCCCACCGCGACGAACACCCCACCGCCGCCTTCGCCCGCGCCTTGGACGCCCTCCTCACCGCGGCGAAGACCGGCGACCCGCACCCCTGCGACATCCGCTTCGGCCGCCAGGTGGTGGAGGTCCTGGCCACCGCGGAGGAACAACTGCTGCGCGGCGGCCGCTAGTCGACGGGTCCGACGGGGGAGCGCTCCGGGGTCACCGCGACTCGGAGCGCTCCCCCTCCGCCTGCGCCGGGGCGTCTGCGGTGCCCGTGCTTTCCGTGGTGCCCGGGGTGTCCTGCGGAGGTACGCCTCCCGGTCGATGCGCACTCCGGGGAGGTTCGCGGCGTACCTCGGCACGGAGGAGAAGCGCAGTTCCGGGCCGGGCCGGACAGGTCAACTGAGGTCAGGTCAGGGGCCGGTGGGGCGGCGGTCGGCGGGGCGGCGGGGTGGGATCGGGGTGGCGGGGAAGTCGCGCGGGCCGGTCCAGAGGGCGGGGACGGCGTCCGCGCGGCGGGCCAGTTCGTAGGCGACGGCCTCGTAGTTGACCCGCCAGCCGCGGAAGTGCGGCCAGGCTTCGGCGACCGTCCGCTCCAGGGGCATGCCCGACGCGGCGACCAGGGCCGCTGCGGCGTCGAACTCGGCGTACGTCAGCCGGATCTGACCGTCCGGGTCCGGGTCCGGGTCGAACGGGATGCGCAGCGCCGTGGCGATGTCGCGCAGCGCGGTGAACCCGGCGCGCAGCAGCAGGCGGGCCTCGGGCGGGGCGGAGCGCGGGACGAGCGCCAGTTGCATCGCGGCCGCGTCCATCACCGCGATCAGGCCGACCACCCAGCTGCGGTACGGCTGCGGGGAGCGGAACGAGATCAGCACCGGGTAGTTGGAGTGGCCCTCGCCGAGGTCGGCGGCCAGCCGCTCCCAGTCCCGGTACAGCTGCGGCAGCCCGCTCTCGGTGCGCACCAGCGCCTGCCGGGCCAGCAGCTCCGGCCCCCAGGCCGGCTCGCCCGCCCGGGACTGCAGCAGCGTCACCTCCAACTCCCGCCGGTTGTAGGCCCCGTAGAGCGTCGGCAGGTAGGCGATCAGCAGTGCGATGATCAGCGGGCCGTTGGCCGCCGCCAGGAAGTCGATCACCGACAGGTGCAGCCGGTCGCCGCTGGCGAAACCCAGCGTGAACAGGCTCGACCCGGCCTCCCGGAACGCCACCCGCCACGGCAGCCCGGACGTCCCCCGCAGCAGCAGGGTGTACGCGAGCAGCGTGGACGCCAGCCAGCAGCCCAGCATCCCCAGCAGGACCAGCGGTGCCAGCCAGGTCTGCGCCCGGTCGATCGCCCGGTAGCCGCCGAACGGCGCCGCGACCGTCCGCAGCACCCGGCGCAGCACCGACCACAGCCGGATCACCAGGGCCGAGTACAGCCCGCGCGGCACCACCAGGGTCCGCAGGATGCCGGCCGCCGTCGTCAGCAGCAGCGCCGCCCCGGCCACCGTGAAGATCACTCTCATGCGGACATTGTGGCGGCAGCCCGACCGGCGGAGGGCGCGGCCCTGCCGGGGCGGTCGGGCGCGGCGTGAAAGCATCGCCGGGAACGCCGCCTGACCGTCCGTCCGCCTGGCCGCCCGTCCGTCCGTGCCGCTGCGAGAGAGCCGAGCCCGCCCGTGCCGAACCCCCCGAACCTCCCCGACGCGCCCGTGATCCGGATCGACGTGCCCGGCTCCTTCGCCCGGGGCGTCTTCCACGAGCGCCACCCGGTGCTGATCCGGCAGGTGCTGGACGCGCTGCCGTACGGGCCGGCGCAGCGGGAGCGGCTGGCGGCGCTGCTCGCGCAGAGCACCGGCGGCGGCGTGCTGGAACCGCCGGACGGGGACGACCCGGACGCGGCGCGGTGGCGGGAGTGGGGCGCCGGGCTGTGGGGGAGGAAGTGGGACGAGGCGCCGTTCCTGTGGGCCGAGAGCTACTTCTACCGCCGACTGCTGGACGCCACCGGCTACTTCCGGCCCGGCCCCTGGCGGGGCGTCGACCCGTTCGCCCCGGTCAAGGCCGCCGAACTGGCCGGGCCGGCGGTGGCCGGGGAACTGGCCGCGCTGGACGCCGCCGAGCCGTCGCGGCAGGCGCTGCTGTCCGCCGCGCTCTGGGGCAACCGCGCCGACCTCGGCTTCCGGCTCACGGCGGGGGACGACGGGACGTCCGTCGCCGCGCTGGTCGCCGACGACAGCGCGGCGTTCTGGTCCGTGCTCGAACACGGCCGGGGCGGGCGGGTCGACCTCGTCGCCGACAACGCCGGACGCGAACTCCTCCCCGACCTGGTCCTGATCGACCACCTGCTCACCTCCGGCCTGGCCGGACGCGTCATCCTGCACGTCAAACCGCAGCCCCACTTCGTCTCGGACGCCACCACCGCCGACACCCTGGCCGCCCTCGCCCGGCTGCGCACCGCCCCCGGGGAAGCCGCCGCCGCGATCGGCGAGCGGCTGTGGCGGGCGATGGGCGCGGGCACCCTGACGATCGGCGCCCACCCGTTCTTCTGCGCCCCGCTGCCCTTCGACGCGATGCCCGCCGACCTGCGGGACGAACTCTCCGGCGCCACCCTGACCATCCTCAAGGGCGACCTCAACCACCGCCGCCTGGTGGGCGACCGCCACTGGCCCCCCACCACCCCCTTCGCCGCCCTGACCGCCTACTTCCCGACCCCCGTCGCCACCCTCCGCACCCTCAAGTCCGACGTCGCCGTCGGCCTCGCCCCCGGCCTCCCGCCCCGACTGGACGCCACCGGCACCCCGTGGCGCACGGACGGGCGGCACGCGCTGATCCAGGTCCGCCGGTAGGGCGGGTTTCAGGTTTCCGGTATCCACGCGGCTGCTGAGGCGTGACGATCTCGGTGCGGGGCTCGGGGGCCGGTGCCCGGTCGCCGAGCCCGCCGACCGGGCCGGCGACCGTCGGCGGCGGGGCCGCTCCGGTGGGCGTCCCCCGGCCTTCGACCGGCAGGACCGCGGGGTGCGCCACGCGAGCGACGGTCCGCGTCGCGGTGGTCCAGCAGCGGCCCCGACCGGGTGGCGTCCGGCTGCGGGGTTCCGGGCCGGAGGGACGGGACCGGTCAGAGCCGTCGTCGGATGCAGCGGAAGCCGAGGTGGCAGGTGGAGGTGTCCTCGCTCTCGCCCTGGCGGGCGGCGGGGCGGTAGCGCAGGCAGTAGGAGGGGGCGCAGAGGTGGGACCCGCCCTTGATGGTGCGGCGGGCGAAGCCGTCGGGGCCCGGGGCGCCGTGCTGGTTGCGGGGGTTGCGGGGGACGCAGCAGGGTTTGGCGGGGGCGTCGGGGTGGCGGGTGGTGTAGTGGTCGGCGGTCCACTCCCAGACGTTGCCGGTCATGTCGTGCAGGCCGTGGCCGCCTGCGGGGTAGCGGCCGACGGGGGTGGTGCCGGGGCGGCCGGTGGGGGTGTCGGGGCGCCAGGGAAAGTCGCCGTGCCAGGTGTTGGCCATCCGGCGGCCGCGGGGGGTGAAGTCGTCGCCCCAGGCGTAGGTGGCGCCCTCCAGGCCGCCGCGGGCGGCGTACTCCCACTCGGCCTCGGTGGGGAGGTCCTTGCCGGCCCAGGCGGCGTAGGCGAGGGCGTCCTGGTGGGCGACGTGGGTGACGGGGTGGAGTTCGCGGCCGTCCAGGGTGGAGCCCGGGCCTTCGGGGTGGCGCCAGTTCGCCCCGGGGACGTACTCCCACCAGCGCCGGTAGTCGTCCAGCGGGACGGGGCCCGGGGTCTGACGGAACACCAGGGAACCGGGCACCAGCAGCGCGGGGTCCGCGTCCGGGTAGCGGGCCGGGTCGAGGGGGCGTTCGGCGAGGGTCAGGTGGCCGGTGTCCTGCACGAAGCGGCGGAACGCGGCGACGGTCACGGGGTGGACGTCGAGGAAGAAGCCGTCCACCGCCACCGGGTGGACGGGGCGCTCCTCCGGGTAGAAGTCCTCACTGCCCATCAGGAAGGTGCCACCGGGGATCCACGCCATGCCCTTCGGTGCCCGCCGCAACCCGATCGGCGCCGCCGGGGTGGTGGTCTCGTCCATTCGCCCATGATCCCCGGCCGGCCGGGGCGCACGGGGCGTGCCACGCCGGACCGGCTCCCCCCACCGGGCGGCCGTTCTGCGGATAATGCCCGAATTGAGGGGATTCTTCGAGGCAGAGGATGGCGTGGCATGTCCGATGAGCGTTTGACGAGTCTTCCGGTACCGGACCGGCCGTACCAGGGCCCCCTGGCGGTGGACGTCCGGGACCTGGACGAGCCCCTGCCGCCGGTCGAGGTGAAGCGACCGCCCGCGCAGGCGCCGAACGTGCTGCTGATCCTGTTGGACGACGTCGGGTTCGGCGCCTCCAGCGCGTTCGGCGGCCCGGTCCGCACTCCCACCGCCGAGCGGCTCGCGGCCGGCGGCCTCAAGTACTCCCGCTTCCACACCACGTCCCTGTGCGCGCCGACCCGGGCCGCGCTGCTGTCCGGGCGCAACCACCACTCGGTGGGGATGGGGCACATCACCGAGACCGCGACCGCCTCGCCCGGCTACAGCTCGGTGCGGCCCAACTCGGCGACCCCGCTGGCGGAGATCCTGCGTCAGAACGGCTACAACACCGCGCAGTTCGGCAAGTGCCACGAGGTGCCCGTGTGGGAGTCGGGACCGACCGGACCGTTCGACCACTGGCCCACCAACAGCGGCTTCGAGAAGTTCTACGGCTTCATCGGCGGCGAGACCAACCAGTGGGCGCCCGCCCTGGTCGACGGCACCACCGCGATCGACCCGCCGGACGACCCCGATTACCACCTCATGCCCGACCTCGCGGACCAGGCCATCGCCTACGTCCGCCAGCAGAAGTCCCTCACCCCCGACAAGCCGTTCTTCCTCTACTTCTCGCCCGGCGCCACCCACACCCCCCACCACGTCCCCAAGGACTGGATCCCCAGGTACCGGGGAGAGTTCGACCAGGGCTGGGACGCCGTGCGTGAGGCGACCTTCCAGCGGCAGAAGGAGCTCGGCGTGGTCCCCGCCGACGCGCAGCTGACCGCCCGGCCGGCCGAGATCCCCGCCTGGGAGGACGTCGACGAGGCGTGGAAGCCGGTGCTGATCCGGCAGATGGAGGTGTACGCGTCCTACCTGGAGTACGCCGACCACCACACCGGCCGCCTGGTCGACGCCCTGGGCGAGCTCGGCGTCCTGGACGACACGCTGGTGATGTACATCATCGGGGACAACGGGGCCTCCGCCGAGGGCGGCCTGCACGGCTCGTACATGGTCACCAACGCCTCCAACGGCGGAGCCGAGTTCGAGACCCCGGAGTTCTGGACCGAGCGCCTGGAGGAGATCGGCGGCCCGCACGCCTACAACCACTACGCGGTCGGCTGGGCGCACGCCATGTGCACCCCCTACCAGTGGACCAAGCAGGTCGCCTCGCACTACGGCGGCACCCGCAACGGCACCATCCTGCACTGGCCCGCCAAGGTCACCGACGCCGGTGGCGTCCGCCACCAGTGGCACCACGTCATCGACGTCGCCCCCACCGTCCTCGACCTCGCCGGCATCGCCGAGCCCCACACCGTCAACGGCGTCACCCAGACCCCGATGCAGGGCGTGACCTTCGCGCCGACCCTCACCCACCCCGACGCGCCCGAGACCCGCCACGTGCAGTACTTCGAGCTGATGGGCAACCGCGGCATCTACCACAAGGGCTGGACGGCGGTCACCAAGCACCGCACCCCCTGGGACCTGCTCGCCCAGGGCACCGACTTCAACTCCGACCAGTGGGAGCTCTACGACACCGGCACCGACTGGACCCAGGCCCACGACATCGCGGCCCGGCACCCGGAGAAGCTCGCAGAACTGCAGCAGCTCTTCCTCATCGAAGCCGTCCGCCACAACGTCCTGCCGATGGACGACCGCGCCGCCGAACGCATGAACCCCGACCTCGCCGGACGCCCCACCCTCTTCCGCGGCACCACCCTGCGCCTCTACCCCGGCATGACCCGACTCGGCGAGAACGTCGCCCTGAACGTCAAGAACAAGTCGTTCAACGTCACCGCCGAACTCGACGTCCCCGACGCCGGCGCCGAAGGCGTTGTCGTCTGCCAGGGCGGCCGCACCGGCGGCTGGGTCCTGATGGCCGACAAGGGCCGCCTCGCCTTCCACTACAACTACTGCGGCCTGCTCCGGAGCACCGTCACCGCCCCCGACCCGCTCCCCGCGGGCACCCACCAGGTCCGCGCCGAGTTCGCCTACGACGGCGGCGGCATCGGCAAGGGCGGCACCCTCACGCTCTTCCTCGACGGTGCCCGGGTCGCCCAGGGCCGCATCGAACGCACCCACCCCCTCTACTTCTCCTTCGACGAGGGCATGGACGTCGGCCGCGACACCGCGATGCCCGTCTACGAGGGCTACACCGACCCCCACGGCCGCTTCACCGCCACCATCCGCTGGGCGCAGGTCGACCTCGGCGACGACGACCACAGCCACCTCGTCGACCCCGCCGAACACATCGCCGCCGCCCTGCGCCACCAGTAGCCCGCCCGGGCGCCGCCGGTGCTCCGCCCGCCCCGCCCCGGGCGGGGTGCCGGTGGACGGTCGGCGGCTCCCGGGGCCCGGCCGCACTTCGCGCAGGCCCTCGCCACCGGTGCCGGGCTCGACTCCGACCTGGGTCACCGGCGCACCCTGGGGGGTCATCGTCGACGGCTACGCGGATGCGGTGGACGGACGGGGGCGATGACGGGCGATCGTGGGCGGGAAACGGGAAAGTCGTGAGGCGGAGTCGGTCGGCCGGATAGAAAGGGTGGGTTTGCCGGAGAAGTCGACGACGGAGGAGGGGGAGCGGCGATGGCACTCCCGGACGGTATGACGGTGCGGCCCGCGGCGGCCGGGGACGCGGCGGCGGTCTGCGCGCTGCTGAACCAGGTGGACGAGATGGAGATCGGGTGGGCGGAGACCGAACCCGACGAGGTGGAGTCCGAACTCGGCCGACCAGACGTCGACTTGGCGCGCGACACCTGGCTCCTGCACGACGCCGACGGGCAGTTGGTCGGGTACGGGCTGGTCCGCGACCGCTCCGGCGGCGAGCGGATCGACCTCGACCAGTACCTGCTGCCGGGCCAACTCGCGGGCGGCCTGCACCTGTTCGACCTGATGGAGGCCCGCGCCACCGAACTCGCCCGCCGCAACGGCGCCGACCGCGCGGTCCTGCACCTGCTGCTCAACGCCGAACCCACCACCGACACCGACGCGATGCGGGCCCGCGGCTGGCGGCTCGCCCGCCGCCACCACGCCCTGCGGCGCGACGTCTCCCCGGAGACCGACCCGCTGCCCGAACCCCCCGCCGGAGTACGGCTGCGCGACTGCGCCCGGGAGGAGGACCGGCGGATCGCCCACCGGCTGCTCCAGCAGACCTTCGCCGAGCACTACGACTTCAAGCCCCGCGGCTACGAGCAGTGGCTGGCCGACATCCACGCCGACACCGTCGACTGGTCCCGGGTCTGGGTCGCCGAACTCGACGGCCAGGGCGACGTCGGCGTGCTGCGCACCGGCGTCCGACTCCCCACCCTGGCCTGGGCGTTCAACATCGGTGTCCTGCCCGCCGCCCGCGGCCGCGGCCTCGGCGGCTACCTGCTCCGGCACTTCTTCGCGGTGCACGCCGCCGACGGCCGCTCCGCCGTCGGCCTGGGCGTCGACACCGAGAACGCGACCGGCGCGCCGGAGCTGTACCGCAAGCACGGCATGGAGGTGGACTTCTCCGTCGACACCTGGGCCCTGGTCCTGCCCACCTCCTGACGCTGACGGCGGGCGGGCGGGCGGGCGGGTGCGGGGGCGGAGACGGTCGTCGGCCCCGTCCCCGTCCCCGTCGGCGGTGGGGTCAGGCGTACACCCGGGCCTGGAGGCGGTACAGCTCCGCGTACAGGCCGCCGGCGGCGAGCAGGTCCTCGTGGGTGCCGGCCTGGGCGAGGCGGCCGTGTTCCAGGACCAGGATCAGGTCGGCCATCCGGACGGTGGAGAAGCGGTGCGAGACCAGCACGCTGACCGCGCCGGTCCGGGAGCGGGAGTCCGCGACCAGCCGGGCGAACCGTTCGAACAGGGCCTGCTCGGCTGCCGCGTCCAGTGCGGAGGCCGGCTCGTCCAGGACCAGCAGCAGCGGGTCGCGGCGCAGCAGGGCGCGGGCCAGGCCGAGCTTCTGCCACTGCCCGCCGGACAGGTCCACGCCGTCGCCGTAGCTGCGCCCGATCAGGCCGTCCAGGCCGCCGGGGACGGCGGCGGCCACCGGGGCGGCCTCGGCGGCGTCCAGGGCGGCGGCCAGGGCCGCGTCGTCGTCGATCCGGTCGAGGTCGCCGATGCCGGTGTTGTCGCGCAGGCGCAGTTCGAGGCGGGCGAAGTCCTGGAACAGGGTGGCGACCCGGCGCTGCCAGTCGGCGGGGTCGGCGGCGGCCAGGTCGACGCCGTCGACCAGGACGCGTCCGCCGGTCGGCCGGTAGAGGCCGCAGAGCAGCTTGATCAGGGTGCTCTTGCCGGCGCCGTTCTCGCCGACCACGGCGAGCGCGGTGCCGGCCGGGATGTCGAGCGTGACGTCGTCCAGCACCCGCCGGGTGCTGCCCGGGTACTGGAAGGAGACGTGTTCGAGCCGGATGCCGCGGGCCAGGACGAGCGGAGCTGATGTGTCGTCAGAAGGCTTGGAGGGGAAGGGGATCGAGGGTTTCAGGGCGTCGAGGCGGTGGGCGGTGCGGCCGGCGTCCTGGAGGACGGTGAGCAGCTGGATCGCGGTGCCGACCTGGAGCGAGAGCTGGGCGGCCAGCGTGATCACCAGGATGACGTCGCCGAGCGGCGAGACGCCGTGCTGGGCCTGCCGGACCACCAGCCAGATCGCGGCGGCGTAGCCGAGCGCGAAGCAGAGCTGGCCGCCCGCGCGCAGGGCGGCGGCCCGGGTGTGGGCGCCGCCGAGCAGGCGGGTGGTGGCGCGCCACTCGCGGTGGTGGCGGTCGAGCAGGAAGGGCGCGGCACCGGCCAGCCGGGCCTCCTTGGCGGTGGCGTGGCCGGTGGCGACGTCCAGCAGGTGGCGGCCGAGGCGCTGGTGCGGGGCGGCGGACTCCTTGGCGGCGTCCAGCAGGCGCTGGGCCCGGTGGCCGGCCAGCACCGGGACGGCCCCCAGCAGCGGGAGCAGCAGCAGCCACGGGTCGAGCAGGCCGAGCAGCACCGCCGTCAGACCCAACTGGATGGCCAGACCGGCGAGTTGCAGGGCCGCTTCGAGCGAGGCCCGGGTGCGCGGCAGGTCGTCGCGGACGAGCGCGAGCGTGTCGGCGAACCGGGGGGTGTCGAGGTCCTCCAGGCCGGGCGCGCCGTGCGCGAGGGCGACCAGCCGGTTCTGCAGCTCGACCTCGCCGAGGTCGCCGAGCTCGAAGTAGGCCAGGTGCGCGAAGTGACCCATCATCAGTTCGAGCACCAGCAGGACGGCGGCGGCCAGGCCGAGCAGGACGGCGCTGCCGCCGTGCCCGGCCAGCGTCTCGGTGGTGAGGCCCTTCAGGCACAGGGCGATCAGCGGGGTGGCGAGGCAGCCGGCCGCCATCATGGCGGCGGCGCGCAGCAGTCGGCGCGGGTCGCACCGCCAGGCGAGGACCAGCAGGTGGCGCAGGGCCGGGATCAGGTCGGTCACCGCGGGGCCTCCTCGGCGGGCGGGGTGCCGGCGCCGGTGGCGTCCGGGGAGTCGGCGGTGGTGGCGTCGGCGTCGGCAGTGGTGGCAGCGGCGTCGGTGGCAGGGGTGACGAGGCTGGCAGCGGCGTCGGCGTCGGCGTCGGCGGTGAAGCGTTCGGCCTGGGCGCGGAACAGGCGGGCGTACTCGCCGTCCAGGGCCAGCAGTTCGTCGTGGGTGCCGGACTCGGCGACCCGGCCGCCGTCGAGGACGACGATGTGGTCGGCGCGCCGGACGCTGGAGAAGCGGTGCGCGATGATGACGCTGGTGACGCCGCGGGTGATCTCCAGGAAACGGTCGAAGAACGCGGCCTCGGCGCGGACGTCGAGCTGGGCGGTGGGCTCGTCCAGGACGAGCAGGGAGGCGCCGTCGGCGAGGGCCAGCATGGCCCGGGCCAGGGCGACCCGCTGCCACTGCCCGCCGGACAGGTCGCTGCCGCCCCGGTAGTGCGAACTGAGCACGGTGTCCAGGCCGTCGGGCAGCGCGTCGAGCACGTCGAGGACCCCGGCCCGGTCGGCGGCGGCCCGCAGCGCGGTCCGGTCGGTGAGCCGGGCGGGCCGGCCGAGGGCGATGTTCTCGGCGCCGGTGAGCTCGTAGCGGGCGAAGTCCTGGAAGATCACCGCGATCCGCCGGTGCCAGTCGGCCACCGGGCGGTGGGCCAGGTCGGCCCCGTCGACGGTGATCCGTCCGGCGGTGGGTTCGCGCAGCCGGGCGAGCAGCCGCACCACGGTGGTCTTGCCCGCGCCGTTGAGGCCGACCACGGCGGTGGAGCGGCCGGGCGGCAGCTCCAGGTCGAGGTGGTGCAGCACGTCGGGGCCGTCGGGGCGGTAGCGGAAGGAGACGTCCTCCAGCCGGATCGTCCCGCCGGCCGGCACCCCGTCCCCGGCGGTGGCGGTGCCTCCGGACGCGTCGGCGGGTGCCGGTGCGCGGGACGGGCGCTGTTCGAGGGTGCGCAGGGCGTCCTCGGCGGTCAGCCCGTACAGGGTCTGCATGTCGCTCTCGGGGAAGAACACGCCGAACCGCATCGGCACCAGCACCGCCTGGAGGGCGGCGGAGAGCTGGAGCAGCGTCAGGGTGTGCGCCGCGCCGCCCCGGGCGAGCAGGGCGAGGGCCGCGCCGCCGCCGAGCAGGCCGACCGCGGCCAGGCCGAGGAAGGGACGGAACAGCAGGCGGCGGCGGGTGGCCCAGAGCGGTTCGAGGTAGCGGCGGGCCTCGGCGGTGTGCCGTTCGCGCAGCCAGGGGACCAGGCCGAGCATCCGGGCCTCCTTGGCGAGGCCGGTGCCGGTGGCGGTCCTGCGCAGGTACGCCAGGCGCCGGCGGCGGCCGGTCATGGTGGCGCGGGCCGCACCGAAGCGGCTCAGCGCGCCGCGCTGCCCGGCCCGGATGACCAGCGCGGCGGCGGTCACCAGCAGGGCCGGGAGCCAGCCCAGGGCGATGCCCACCACGGTGGCCGCGCCCAGCAGTTGGGCGTAACGGGCGAGCAGGGCCAGGGTGCCGGCGGCGGCCTCGCCCGGGGTGGGCGAGAGGCGGTCGAAGCCGCCGCGGGCCTCGGCGAGCAGGTCGAGGACGTCCTGCTCCTCCAGTTCGGCACTGTCCAGGCCGTCCAGGGCGCAGGCCATCAGGTCGGCGATCCGGGCGCCGTCGACCTGCCGGGCCACCAGTTCGCCGACCAGGGACTGGAACGGGGCGAGCGCCTGGTGCAGGACGAACGCGGCGGCGGCGATCAGCAGCGCCGCGGTCGGCCCGCCGCCGCCGGTGCGGGCGGCGGGCAGGGCGGCGATCAGGTGGCTGGTGGCGGCGATGAAGCCGATCGGCAGCAGGCCGACCGCCAGGTGCAGCACGGTCGCCCCGGCCAGCAGGGCCGGGTGCAGCAGGCGCAGCAGCCGGGCGGCGGCCAGCCGGTGCCGGACGCGGCGGCGCAGCCGTTCCGGCAGGCCGGGGGCGGGCGGGGCTCCGGCCGCCCCCGGCCCGGGCCCGGAGGGCGGGGAGGGTGCGGCGGGCGGGGGAGGCGCGGCGGGCGCGGGTGCGGACGGCGGGGCGGGAGAGGGCACGGGCGGGTGCCTCCGGGTTTCGGTGGGTCTCGTCGAACGGGACGGGGTGCGCCCGGGAGCGCCGCGGGGCGGAGGGGCGGCGCGGGGCGGGAACGCGGGAGGGTGCCCGACAGCCGGGACGTCGATGTCGCCGGGGGGCACGGGTCCCCGAGTCTGCTGCAGGGCCGTCAAGTCCGTCAAGAATTCACCTGACAGTCACTCGGAGTTGGTTGCGAACGACGGCGGAAGCGTGGGCGAGTCTTCCGTTTGGTCTAGACATTTGATCGACATCCGGGCTAGCGTCCTGTCCGGATCGGGACCGGCCGGACACCGCCGGTACTCGTTCTCCTTGCGCTCGACGGGGGTTGGCGCATGTTCCCGGGCTGCGGCAGGCCCGCTGCCGGGAGGGTTGTTCCGCCGCGCCGCCGCGCCCATCAGGCCGGCCGCCCGGAACGCATCCCCCGGTCGCACGCCCCGTTTCCGCCCGGCCGTCGCCTCCTTCCCGCCGACGGCCCTCGTCCGCGCGCCGTCCCACCGGCGCGTACCGGAGAGGAACCCGCTGCTGTGGAGAGCGTTGACACCCGTACGGTGGCCTACCGCGGTGCCAGGACCGGCACCGCGCCCATGACCTGGGGCCAGCGCGCGATCTGGAAGTCCATCCGCTGGCTGGACGAGGGCGCCCACTACTTCAACATCCGCCGGATCGCCCAACTGCCGGACGGGACGAGCCAGTTGCAGGTGGACGCGGCGATCGTCGCGCTGTTGGAGCGGCACGAGGCGCTGCGCACCACCTTCCACGAGGGCGCCGACGGCTGGCGCCAGCACCTCACCGACACCGGCACCCTGCGCTACCCCGTGGTCGACGCCGCCCCCGGCACCGCCGCGGACACCGCCGCCCGGGTCGCCGACGAGCTGGTCGCCCGGACGTTCCGGCACACCGAGGAGATCCCGTTCCGCTGCGCCCTGGTGCGCGACGGCGGCCGGCCCGCCCACCTGGTGCTGGTCTTCTCCCACCTCGGCGTGGACTTCTGGGCGGTGCGCGAACTGGAGCGCGACCTGCGGGAGTTGCTCGCCGGGGAGCAGGGCCCCGCCCCCGACTGGCAGCCGCTCGACCAGGCCGGGTACGAGAGCGAGGGGGAGGGCGCCCGGCGCGGCGCTGCCGCCGTCGAGCACTGGCGGCGCACCCTGGAGAAGACCCCGCCCGCGCTGTTCCCGCCGGTCGACGACCAGGGGCGCCCCGAACGCTTCGTCCGCCTCGGCATGGACTCCCCGGCCGCCGCCGTCGCCGCCACCGCGATCGCCGAACGCTGCCAGGTCTCCACCGGCACCGTGCTGCTCGCCGCCACCGCCGCGGTGCTCGGCGCCTGGACCGGGCACCCCCTCGTCCCGCTGCAACTCATCGCCGTGAACCGGCACGACGACCGCACCCGCCGCCTGGTCGCCGCGATGGCCGAGAACGCCCTGTTCTCCCTCGACGTCGGCACCGGCACCTTCGACCAGGCCGTCAAGCGCGCCTTCCTGGCCGGCATGAACGCCTACCGGCACGCCCACTACGACCCGATCGCCGTCGACGAGGTGCTCGACGCCGCTCGGGAACGCAACGGCGGCGTGCTGCAACTCGGCCACTTCTTCAACGACAAGCGGATGCACGACCGTTGGGAGGACCTGCCGGACGTCCCCGCCACCCCGGAGGACCTCGCGCCGCTCACCGCGAAGACCCGGATCTTCCACGTCGGCTCCTGGGAGCGCCAGGACGCGCTGTTCTTCGTCCACACCACCTACGCGCCCGACACCGCACTGCTGTACCTGATGGCCGACACCGCACTGATCCCCCGCCAGGACATCGAACGGGTGCTGCGCGCCTTCGAGGGCCTGCTGGTGGCCGCCGCCGCCGAGCCGGTCGAACTCGCCGCCGTCGCCTTCGACTTCGACCGCTGAGCCGGTCGAACCCGTCGCCGTCGCCGTCGCCGTCGCTGTTGCCGTCGCCGTCGAACCCGTCGCCGCCGTCGCCGTCGCCGCTTTCGGCCGCTGAACCGCGTAGCCGCCGAGCGCGGGCCGCCACCCCCCGACCGTCGCACCGAGAGGAACCCCGCATGACCACCGCCGCCCCGACCGCCGACACCGCGCCCGTCTGGGACGAGGAGGTGGCCGCCGCCGTCACCCGGCTGACCGCCGCCGCCGAGAACGAGTACTACAACCCCTACCAGACCTTCGACTGGCCCGAGCGCATCCCCGAGGGCGCCCTGTGGATGAGCGAGGACCTGCTCACCGTCCACGGCACCGCCGCAGCGGCCGAGTTGAGCCGCGAGCAGTACCTGGCGCTGTCGAAGTGGGAGAGCATCAACTTCTACAGCCTCAACGTGCACGGCATCCGCGAGCTGATGCAGGAGGTCGTCCGGCGCATCCACGCCCCCGGCTACGAGATCCCCACCCCGTTCTTCCACCACTTCCTCGGCGAGGAGAACGAACACATGTGGTTCTTCGCCGAGTTCTGCCTGCGCTACGGCGGCCGGCTGTTCCCCGACCGGTCGATGGCCTTCTCCGCCGAGAAGCACTCCGCGCGGCTCGACAACTTCGTGGTGTTCAGCCGCATCCTGATCTTCGAGCAGATCGTCGACCACTTCAACAGCAGGATGGCCGCCGACACCGCGCTGCCCGAGACCATCCGCGCCATCAACCGGGTCCACCACCAGGACGAGTCCCGGCACATCGCGTTCGGCGCCCAACTGGTGCGCGCGCTGTGGCAGCGCCTGGTCGAGGCCGGGGACGAGCGGGAGACCGAGCGCGGCCGGCAGTACGTCGAGAAGTACGTCCAGTCCTCGATCCAGCAGCTGTACAGCGTCGACGCCTACCGCGACGCGGGCATCCCCGACCCGCTGGCCTTCCGCGCCCGGGTCATCGCCGACCCCGCCCGGCAGGCCGCGCACGCCGCCATCACCTCCCGCACCACCGCGTTCTACCGCCGCATCGGCGTGCTCGACGCCGCCTGAGAACCCACCGACCCCCGCGCCCAGCAAGGGAACCCGCATGAGCACCCGCACCGCCGACCTGCCCCCGCTGCGCGAGCCCGGCCCCGGCCTGGTCGTCCTCGACCCCGTCCGCGCCGCGCTGCTGACCGAACTCGACGCGCTGTTCACCGGCCTCGCCGAGCAACTGCACGCCCCCGCCGTGATCGGCCCGCCGCTGCTGCCCGCCGAAGGGCTCGCCAAGCTCGACTACTTCCGCAACTTCCCGCACCTGGGCGTCGCCGCCGCCCGCTACCGGGGCGACACCCTGGACGCCCTCGCCGCCGGGGAGCCCCCCGCCGAGCAGGGCGTCCACCCCACCGGCTACCTGCTGCCCTCCGCCACCTGCTACGGCCTGCTGCTCTCGCTCTCCGGCGCCGAGGTCGGCGACGGGCAGCGGGTCACCGCCATCGGCCGCTGCTTCCGCAACGAGGACCACTACGACGGGCTGCGCCGCCTGTGGGGCTTCCACATGCGCGAGGTGCTCTACCTCGGCACCCCCGACGGCGTGCGCGACCACCTCGCCCGCTCCAAGGAGTTCGTCCTCGACCTCGCCGCCGCCCTCGGCATCGTCCTCGACTACCAGCCCGCCAACGACCCGTTCTACGACCGCACCGGCTCGCGCGCCAAGCTGATGGCCCTCGACCCGGTCAAGTACGAGTTCCTGGCCGTCGACGGCACCGCCATCGCCTCCGTCAACCGGCACCGCAACTTCTTCGGCGACCGCCTCGGCATCACCTCCGGCGGCGAGGCCGCGCACAGCGGCTGCACCGCGTTCGGCGCCGAGCGCTGGGTGCACGCCGCGATCCTCACCCACGGCAGTGCCGACGCCGCGCTCGAACGGGTCCGCGAGGTGCGCGATGAGCGCCGCTGACGCCGGCGCCGCCTCGGCCGGTGCCGCCGTCGCCGCTGCGGTGGCCGCCGCCGACGCCGCCGCCGCGGTGGGCGCCGCCGCGCTCGGCGTCGAACTCCCGCTGGTCCAGGCCGGGATGGGCGGCATCGCCGGACCGGAGCTGGCCGCCGCCGTCAGCGAGGCCGGGGCGCTGGGCACCGTCGCCCTCTACAAGAGCGACCGCGCCCTGGCCACCGCCCTGGTGGAGCGGACCGCCGCCCGCACCACCCGCACCTTCGGTGTCAACGTCATCCCCGAGGTCGCCGACCGGCTGCTCGACGAGCAGCTCGACGCCGTCCTCGACCGGGCCGACCGGCAGCTCACCGTCAACAGCTACGGCCTGCCGCCGCGCCCCTTCGCCGAACGGGTGCGCGCCGCCGGACACCGGCTGCTGGTGCAGACCGGCAGCCCCCGCGACGCCCGCACCGCCGCCGGGCTCGGCGCGCACGCCGTCACCGTCCAGGGCACCGAGGCCGGCGGCCACCACCTCGGCGAGCGGCCGCTCGCCGACCTGCTCGCCGAGCTGCGCGCCGACTCCGGCTTCGACCTGCCGGTGTTCGCCGCGGGCGCCGTCGGCACCGGTGCCGACCTGCTGCGGGTCCTGGCCGCCGGGGCGAACGGGGCGATGTGCGGGACGCTGTTCGTCGTCGCCGCCGAGTCCGCCGCCCACCCCGACTACCGGCGCGACCTGATCGCCGCCGGACCGGCCGACACCGTCGTCACCGACCGCTTCTCGATCGGCTGGCCCGGCCGCACCCACCGCGTCCTGCGCAGCGCCGTCACCGAGGCACCGGCGCCGCTGCCCTCCGCACTGATCGCCTGGACCACCGTGATGGGCAGCCGGCGCCCCGTCCCGCGCGGCTCCGCCGCCGCACCCACCGCGGAGGCCGAGGGCCGGGTCGGCGAGATGGCCCGCTACGCCGGACTCGGCTGCGGCGCCGTCACCGCCGTCGAACCCGCGGCGGCGATCCTCGCCCGCCTGCGCGAGCAGTACGCGCGGGCGAGGGACTCGGCGCAGGTGCAGGCGCGAGTGCAGGCACAGGTGCAGACGCAGGCACAGGTGCAGGCAGAGGCGCAGGTGTCGGCACACGTCCCGGCGCGGGCGCAGCCGCCTGCGCCGGTCGCGGCCCGGTGACCGGGGAGGACGCCCTGCGGGCGGCCCTGCACCGGATGCTCGGCGACACCCCCGACGGGACCGACCCCCGGCTGCGGGTCGGCGTCGACCTGGTGCACGTCCCCCGCGCCGCCGCTGTCGCCCGCCGCCACGGCGAGCGCTGGCTCGCCGACCAGTTCACCCCCCGGGAACGCGAACAGCTCGCCGCCGCCGACGGCACCCCCGACGCCACCCTGGCCGGGCGGCTCGCCGCGAAGGAGGCGTTCCTCAAACTGCTCGCCCCCGACGGCGAGTTGATCCGCTGGCGGGACATCGAAGTGCTCCGCGGCCCCGGCGGCGCCCCCGCCGTCCACCCGCACGGCACCGCCCTGCGCCGGCTGCGCGCCGAACGCCTCGCGCAGTGGACGCTCAGCATCACCCACGAGGGCGAGTGGGCGATCGCGGTCGCCGCCGCCCTGACCGACACCCCCCTTCCCTCCCCGACCACCTCCCTTTCCTCCCCGACCACCTCCCGCCCGTCCGACACCCCCCGCCCGTTCCCGACCACCCCACCGAGGAGTCACCCCGTGCAGCAGATCGCCGACTGGATCCAGGGCAAGAACCCGAAGCTCGGCCGGGAGGTCGAACCCGCCGAGGACCTCATCGAGGGCCGGCTGATCGACTCGCTCGACTTCCTGGAGTTCATCTACCTGCTGGAGAGCGTCTCCGGCCGGCCCATTGACCTCGCCGAGGTCACCGTGGACGACTTCCGGACGCTGGAGCGGATCGAGGAGCGCTTCCTCGCCCCCGCCGAAGGCGCCGCGTGAGCGGCACCGTCCGGTTCGGCAGCTGCGACGCCGAGGCCCACTGGCGCCCCGCGGAGCTGGCCACCCTGCCCGCGCTGCGCAACCCGCACAGCGAACGCCTGACCCGGGAGATGGACCAGCTCCAGGCGGTGCTCTGCGGGCCCGGCGACGTCCTGCTGACCAACCGCCAACTACCCTCCGTGTTCACCGAGTTGATGCACGCGGCCGGTTTCGGGGGCCGCCACCTCGCCGTCCCCGGCGACCCGGCGGAGCCGGTCGAGCGGCGGCTCGCCGCGCACCCCGTCCCCGGCTTGGCCGGGGCGGTGGCCGCGCCGTACGCGGTGCTGCCCGGCACCGCGCCGGTGCTCGCCCGGCAGGGGCTGCGCGGGCGGCTGCCGGAGCCGGACGCCGTCCGGCTGGTCAACTCCAAGACCTGGACGACGGAACTGGGCCACCCCGGCGCCGGCACCGTCGTCACCGGCCTCGCCGAACTGCGGGCCGCGGCCGGGGCGCTGGGCCCGTGCGTGGTCAAGGACCCGTACGGGGTCTCCGGCCAGGGCAACCTGGTGGTCGAGTCGCCCGAGCGGCTCGCCTTCCTGGAGCGGCACCTGGCCCGGGAGGTGGAGCGGCGCTCGGCCCGGATCGAGCTGATCGTCGAGCCGCTGCACCGGCCCGCCGAGGACTTCGCCGCGCACTTCACCATCGACCCGTCCGGCCGGCCGCACTGGCACGGCATCCGGCAGGTGCTCAACGACGGCCACGCGTACCGGGGTTCGGACCGGCCGAGCCCCGAACTGCTGGCCCGGCTGGACCGGGCGGGCTACCGGGAGACCGCGGAGTCCGTCGCCGAGGCCGCCGCCGCGGCCGGCTACCGGGGGCCGCTGTCGGTGGACTCGATGACCACCGCCGACGGCGCACTCGTCCCCGTGCTGGAGGCCAACGCCCGGCTCTCGCCCGGCATGATCGCCCAACAGCTGGACGCCCGGCTGGAGTTGCGGCTCGTCCCGATCGACGGCGAGGGCTGGTTCGAGCGGCTGGTCAACGCCCTGGACGAGGCCCGGCTGCTGCCCGCCGCCGGCGGCCCGGGCCTGCTCCCGCTGGCCGCCGGTACGCTCGCCGCGCCGCGCGGCTGGCTGTTCCTCGCGGCGCTCGGGGACGCCGACCCCGCCCCGCTCACCCCCGTCCTGGAACGACTCACCTGAGGAGAGAGCCCGCCGTGGCCGACACCGTGTACGACGCCAGCACCGCCGCCGACTACCGGGCGGCCCGGGAGATCCCCCGCGAGGGGCTGACCGCCTGGCGGGAGGCGATCGCGGAGCACGCCGCGCCGAGCCCCGGCGCCACCGTCCTCGACGTCGGGGCGGGCACCGGGGCTTTCGCCACCGCGCTGCGCGACTGGTTCGGCGTCCACGTGGTGGCCGTCGAACCCGCCCCGGCCATGCGGGAGTTGATCCCCGTGGGGGAGGGGATCACGGTCCTCGACGGCCGGGCCGAACAGCTGCCGGTCGCGGACGCGGGGGCGGACGCCGCCTGGCTGGGCTCGGTGGTCCACCACATCGGCGACCTCGCCGCCGCCGCACGGGAGTTGCACCGCGTGCTGCGCCCCGGCGGGACGGTGCTGATCCGCAACGCCTTCCCCGGCCGGTGCGAACGCGACCTGCGGGTGCGGTACTTCCCGGAGACCGCCGCCGGGATCGCCGACTACCCGACCGTGGAGCACGTCACGACGGCGTTCGAGGCGGCCGGGTTCACCCCGGTCGCCCTGCGCTCGCTGCCGCAGCGCTCCGCGCCCACCCTGGCCGCGTTCGCCGCCGGACTGCGCCGCGACGCGGACAGCAAGCTGCGCGCCCTGCCCGACGAGGCGTGGCAGGCCGGGCTCGACCGGCTGCGCCGGGCGGCCGCCGAGCGACCGGAGGAGGAGGCCGTCAGCTGGATGGACCTGCTGGTGCTGCGCCGCGACTGAGCATCCCCGCCCGTCCGCCCGCCCGTTCGCCCGTCCGCAGCCGGTGCGGGGCGGAGTCCGGCTGTGGACGGCTGCGGGCGGGCGGGGCGGGCGGGGGTGCGGTGGGTCAGCCGTTGGCGAGGGCCTGGATGCGGTCGAAGGCGCCGTTGAAGTAGTTCTGGTCGCCCGGCAGGGTGCCGGAGTCGGAGTACTGCCAGATGGTCTGGTAGGACCAGCCGGCCGGCAGGGTGCCGACGGCGGAGGCGTAGCGGGCTATCCAGAGCGGGTTGGTGGCGCCGAAGGAGGAGTTGTTGCCGGTGCAGGTGGTCCACCAGTCGGTGGTGGTGTAGATCGTCGGGTAGCGGCCGGTCTTGCTGTGCACGGTGTTGGAGAAGTCGCGGATCCAGCTGACCATCCCGGCCTGACTCAGGCCGTAGCAGGTGGCGCCGTACGGGTTGTACTCGATGTCCAGGGCGGGCGGCAGGGTCTTGCCGTCCTTGGACCAGCCGCCGCCGTGGCCGACGAAGTAGGTGGCCTGGGTGGCGCCGCTGGAGACGTTCGGCAGCGCGAAGTGGTAGGCGCCGCGGATCATCCCGACGTTGTACGAGCCGCTGTACTGCTGGGAGAAGTACGGGTTGGTGTAGCTGGTGCCCTCGGTGGCCTTGACGTAGGCGAACCGGCCGCCGTTGGCGTACGCGGTGCTCCAGGCGACGTTGCCCTGGTAGCTGGACACGTCCATGCCCTTGGTCTGGGTGGCGGCCAGTGCTGCGAAGGCGCTCGCGGTGTCGGCTGTGTCGGTGCGGCCCTCGTGGCCGGCGACGGTCGAGCCGGCGAAGTCCCGTTCGGGGTGGAAGCCGGCGGGGGTGCCCGGCGCGGCGGCCTGGGCGGGGACGGCGGCGACGGCGCCGACGAGCAGGGTTGCGGACGCGGCCGCGGTGGCGGCGCGACGGAGCATCCGGGTGGTGCCGGAAGCGGGCATGACGACTCCTCAATCCGGTGGCGGCGGCCGGATCGGCCGCATGCCGAGAAGATATAGTCATGGCCCCGTCAGTCAACAGAGTGTTGAAACTACACATCGAATGACCGTATGTAGAGCGAACATCCATACATGTGACAACTGAACACCCGTGGTTCCGCCGGGCGTTGACGCGCCGACCGGAGAACGGCCCGCTGGCGCGCCCCACCGCCTCGGCGGTAGCGTGTCAACGCGCGTCCCGCTGCCGGGACGCCGGGCCGAGACGAGGACGGGGGAACGGTGCCGGACGGACGCCTGCTCGCGGTGAGCGACCTGCACGTCGGCGTCGCCGACAACCGCGGCACCCTCGAAGCGCTCCACCCCACCGGTCCCGACGACTGGCTGATCGTCGCGGGCGACGTCGCCGAACAGGTCCGCGACGTCGAGGCGGCGCTGCGCTTCCTCACCGGCCGCTTCGCCCAGGTGATCTGGACGCCCGGCAACCACGAACTGTGGAGCACCGCGCACGACCAGGTCGACCTCCCCGCCCCCGCCCGCTACCAGCTCCTGGTCGAACGCTGCCGCGCCCTCGGCGTCCACACCCCCGAGGACCCCTTCCCGGTCTGGCGGGGCCCCGGCGGCCCGTACGCCGTCGCCCCCGTCTTCACCCTCTACGACTACAGCTGGCGGGTGCCCGGCGTCGCCGACAAGCAGCAGTCGCTGGCCCGCGCCCACGAGAACGGCGTGGTCTGCACCGACGAGTACCGGATCGACCCGGCGCCCTACGCCGGCGTCGACGACTGGTGCCGCGAACGGGTCGAGGCCACCGAGAAGGCGCTCGCCGCGCACGACCCCGGCCTGCCGCTGGTCCTGGCGAGCCACTGGCCGCTCGACCGCCGCCCCACCGACATCCTGCACTACCCCGACTTCGCCCAGTGGTGCGGCACCGACCGCACCGCCGACTGGCACCGCCGCTTCAACGTCGCCGCCGTGGTCTACGGCCACCTGCACATCCCCCGCACCACCTGGTACGAGGACGTGCGCTTCGAGGAGGTCTCGATCGGCTACCCCCGCGAGTGGCGCCGCCGCGGCCACCCGCGCGGACTGCTCCGCCAGATCCTCCCCTACCCCGGCCCGCCCGAGCAGCCCGTCCCCGCCCCGCCCGCGCCCTGAACGCCCCTGCCCCGGACGGCCGCTGACAGTGCCGACGGCTAGGGTCGGTGCCCTCGGGAACCGGCACGGAGGGGGACGGGCGGTGGGCGGAGTCGAACTGACGGCGGACCAGGTGCTGGCCTGGCGCCTGCGCCGCCAACACCTCGGCACTGCACCGCCCCCGGACGGGCCGGTCGCCGTGGTCGAACGCCTCGCCGGGGTGCAGGCCCAGGTCCCGGCCGCCGCCGAACTCGCCGTCGCCCTGCGCACCGGCTCCGGCCCCGGCGCCGCCGCGCAACTGCGCACCGCCCTCGCCGACGGCCGCCTGCTGCGCACCTGGGCCCAGCGCGGCACCCTGCACCTGCTCGACCCCGCCACCGCCGCCGACGCACTGGCCCTGATCGGCTCCGCCCGCACCTGGGAGAAACCCGCCTGGACCAGGGAGTTCGGCGCGACCCCGGCCCAGGTCGCCCAGCTGGTCGAAGCCGTCGCCGAACTGCTCGACGGCACCGTGCTGACCAGGGAGGAACTGACCGCCGCCCTCGCCGCCGACCCCCGGTTCGCCGAGCTGACCGAACAACTGCGCTCCGGCTGGGGAACGCTGTTGAAACCGCTCGCCTGGCAGGGCGCACTCTGCCACGCGCCCGCCCCCCACGGCCGGACCGCCTTCACCCACCCGGCCAACCACAGCCCCACCTGGCCCGGCCTCCCCCCGGTGGACCAGGCCGGCCCGCGCCTGCTCGCCGCCTACCTCGGCGCGTACGGCCCGGCCGACCTGGACCGGTTCGACGCCTGGCTCTCCCGCAACAGCCTGCGCCGGAGCGTCCTCAAGGGCTTCGCCGCCGCCCTCGGCGACCGACTGACCGAAGTCACCGTCGACGGCACCCCCGCCCACGCCCTCACCGAACACCTCGACGACCTCACGACCCCCGCCCCCACCACCGGCTCGGTCCACCTGCTCGGCCCCTTCGACCAGTACGTCCTGGGCCCGGGCACCAAGGCCACCGAAATCCTCCCACCCGCCCACCGCCCCGCAGTCAGCCGTACCGCCGGCCGGATCGCCCCACTCCTCCTGGTCGACGGCCGCATCACCGGCACCTGGCACCAGGACGGCCCCACCCTCACCCTCACCCCCTTCACCCACCGCCCGCCCACCGAGTCCCTCACCCCGGCCCTCACCCGCCTCGCCACCGCCACGAACACCCCGGACCTGACCATCCGCTGGTCCACCGACGGCTAGCACCGCAACGATGCCTGCCGGAACGCGTCCACGGCCCAAGAGCTGACGCTCCGTCCCCACGAGCACCGCTACAGCACCAAGGCCGCCCCCCGCTCGCGCGGAGGTCTGCCCCGCCCAGCACCGGTAAGTACGGGGTGGACACCGTCCTTCCCGTGTGCGCGGGGACGGTCCCGCATCGCACCAAGCGGTTGAGCAGCCACCCAGCACTTTCTGAGAGGATCGTCCGCATGCTGCAGGTATGCCCGAACGGGTCCAGGAGCCGCGTCGAGTGCGATCGTCTCCCCCTGACCGTAACGGAGTTGGCGGCTGAGGTCCGGTCGGCGGTGCGCGCCGGGGCCGAGGACGTGCACCTGCACCCCAAGGGTCCCGCGGGCCGGGACACGCTGGAGCCGGAACACGTGGCTGCCGCCGTCGCGGCGGTGCGCGCGGCGGTGCCCGGCGTCCGGATCGGTGTGACCACGGGCGCGTGGGCCGCGCCGGACCCAGAGCGGCGCGCCGCGCACGTGCGGGCCTGGACCGTGCTGCCCGACCACGCCTCGGTGAACTGGCACGAGGACGGCGCGGACCTGGTCGCCGACGCGCTGTTGGCCCGGGGGGTCGGCATCGAGGTGGGGATCTTCTCCGGCACCGACGCAGCCCGCCGCTTCCTCGCCTGGCCGAGGGCCCACCGCGCGCTGCGGGTGCTGGCCGAGATCACCGAGACGGACCCGGCAGCCGCCCTGGTCGGTGCCGAGGCGCTGCTGGACACTTTGCGGGCCGGAACGGATCTGCCGGTCCTGCTCCACGGGGAGGACGGCTCGGCCTGGCCGGTCTTGGCGATGGCCGCCGCCCGGGGCCTGGACACCCGGATCGGCTTGGAGGACGTCCTCCACCTGCCGGACGGCTCCCCCGCCCGTGACAATGCCGAACTGGTGGGGAAAGCAAGGAAGTTGATCGATGCGCAGTCCGGCGGCCGACCGTTGGCCTGAGTCGGTGCCGCCGAGGATCCGCTGTTCGCGGCCCTTCCATCCGAGGCCCTGAGCGGCCTGGTGGGCGGCGGTGAAGTCGCCGGCCAGGCGCAGGAGGTGGACGAGGCCGCGGCGGGGGCGATGCGGCTGGTGCTGTCGGTGACGCTCTGCACGCCGTGGCGGGAGTCGGTGCGGGCGCGGTGTTCGTGCTGGCGGCGGGCGAGTGCGGAGAGGGTCTCGACTGGCATGTCCGCCGCGCTGGCCGCGGTGGTGGGCGTGCCGTGCGACCTGGTGCTGCGCGGCCTGCCCCGGGACATGGACGTCAGCATCCCGCTCCAGGAGCGGACGTTCGGCTACCGCCGGAGCTGGCCGGGTCGAGGTGCGGCCGGACGTCCTGGTCCTCTTCGTCCGACTCCTGCACCACAGCCCGGCCAAGTCCGCCAGGGGCGCCCGAGGCTGCTGACCGATCCCGCGCCCTGCCGTCCGACGCGCGACGTCGGCGGGCGTCAGCCGGTCCTCGGACGGGTGTGGGCGGCGATCCGGGCGTCGTCCCAGTCTGCGAGCCGGGCGAGGTCGTTGCCCGCCCACAGGCCCAGGGTCAGCAGCAGTTCGCGGGCGTCCTCCGCCCGGGACGCCGGACGCATGTGGTCCAGCACCGGCGCGCCGATGTGGACCAGCGCGGCGGCCGACGGCGCCCCGGGGTGCTGCCGGACCTCGAGGACCGCGGTGTCCAGGACCTCGATCGCGGTGGGACCGGCGGAGTGCGGGTGGCCCTGCTTCCCGGCGAAGCGGTGGCCGAAGTCGAGCAGCCACTGCCGGGCGAGGTCGTGATCGTTGTCGAAGCGGCGCAGCAGACAGGCGGTCGACTGCAGCGCCAGGACAGCGGTGGCCAGTGTCGCCTCCGTCGCCAGGACGGCACGCCGCTCCCAGCCGTTCAGGACGGCGGTGAGCGTGTCGACGATCCGCCAGTCGGGCAGCTCGGCGCCGGTGGTGCTCCGGGCGGCCGCGTCCAGGGCGCAGGCGCGCAGCAGCCAGTGGGCCAAGTCGTCGCCACCGCTGTCGGCGGAGACTTCGGCGGCGGTGACGGGGTCGGCGGCCATGCGGTTCGCTCCTTCGGTCGTCCCCACGGACCGGTTGAGCGCGGGCAGGCCCGGCCGGAGGGGCTCAGATGCACAGACACCGTCTCTCCCCCCGCTCCCGGCCCAACCCTCACCCGGTCCATGGAACGGCTTTTCACTCCGTCGGGGGGCCGTCCCCGCGGGGGCGGGGACGGCCCTGCCCGGGCCGGGCCGATGTTGGTGGCCGTGGTGGCCGTGGGCCTGGACCCTGCGGGTGAGGTGGCTCGGGCTGGCGGGAAGGGCGGTCCGCCAGCCTGCTGCCGGCCGGAGCGGGCCTGCCCGGGCGGGCCCGGGTCAGCGGGCCGCCGACAGGTCGAGACGGTCGGTGACCTCGCGCCACAGGTCGGCCGGGCAGAGCCCCAGCGGTCGGCGGAACCCGTCGTAGGGCACGCGCAGCGGCGTGTGGTTCTGGAGCCAACTGCTCTCGTGCCCCGAACGGTTCCACCCCGTGTTGGCGATCGGCCAGTAGTGCTCGGGCAAGTCGCTCTTGTCCTGGCTGGTGATCTTCAGGACGGTCGCACCCGTCGGTCCCGCGCCGACGACCAGGCAGGGCCGGTCCTTGCCGCCGTCCCCCTCCTCGAAGGGGACGTACGCGTACCAGACCTGACCGGGCTGCGGGCGCTGTCCCGCCCGGGGCCGTGGCGGGAGCGGCGGGCGCCGCGAGCCCGGCCCCGTCCTGCCGCCGCGGGGACCGCGCGGACCTCCGGCGGAAGACGGCCTGCCGCCCACGCGACGGCGCGCCCTTCTCCACCACGAGGGGACGAACCACAGGGCCGCCGCGCCGGCGAGCGCGCCGACCGCGACCAGGGCGCTCCAGATTCCGTGCCCGAGGAGCAGCCGGGAGCCCAGCGCCCAGAACGCGCCGTAGCCGAGGTACAGGGCCAGGCGGACGAGCCCGTCCGGCAGGTACGCGGGGGGATCCCCCCGCCCCGGCCGGGCACTCCTCCCGCCGGAGCTCCCGCCGGAGTTCCTGCCGGGGGCGGCGGGGGCCCCGCGGCGCCGCTTCTTCCGCTCTTCTTCCAACGTCTCTTCCTCCTGCTTCCCGGAACCGTCCCGCCGTGTCCGCGGGGCAGCGCATGCCCGGTCCGGCAGTCCGGACTCCTGCCGGTACCGCCCGGCCCGGGAGCGGGTGGCGACGCGGAGCCTCCCGGAGGGCGCGTCCGGTGCGGCATGTTCGCCGGGGACCGGGGCAGGCGGCCTGTCGTACGGAGGACCAGGCACGCCGAACGAGGAGGCAGCGATGACCGAGGCTATGTGGGGTTACGAGGGTGCCGAGGGCTACGCCGCGGGCGCGAACCTGACGGGGTACCGGGTCGAGGCGACGGACGGCCACATCGGCAAGGTCGACAAGCACACCGTGGACGTCGGCGCCGGCTACCTCGTGGTCGACACCGGCCCGTGGATCTTCGGGCGCGAGGTGCTGCTCCCGGCGGGCACCGTCACCCGGGTCGACGACCAGGAGAAGACGGTGTGGGTCAACCGCACCCGGGACGAGGTCAAGAACTCGCCCGAGTACGACAAGGACCAGCACGCCGACGACCCGGCCTACCGCCAGCAGGTCGGCGACTACTACGGCAACGGCACCGGCATCTGACCCGCCGCACCCGGGCCGATCGGGGCCCCGCGTCCGCACAGGACGCGGGGCCCCGCCCGTTCCGCACCCCGCCGACCTCCGCCCCCTGGACTGCGCACTCACCGCCACCCCGCTCTGCCCGGCTACCTCGGCGAGCTTGTCCACGGCAGCCGCATCGCGCCGGTAACGGCTGGCGCATCCACCGGACCTGGAGCAGCGGCGGTGCCGTCAAGACGGTGCGCGTCGGCCCGCACCCCTGATCCGCCCGCCCGGTACCCCGCGCGGGCAGCGCGGGGACGGCCCTTCGCGACCTGCGGCGTTGTGACGGCTCTGCCGTTTCTTTGCCATGCCTGGTTGTTCGATGCGTTCAGGAGTCAAGGAGCGGTGTGGGTGCACCTTGGCATGGTGGTACGACGGTGTGAGGTGGGGTCCGCCGACCGGCTGGGCGGAGTGCGGGAGGTCGGCGTCAACTCGCCGACCTGTCATGCGTTCTGACGCGTACCACCGCCCGGCGGCCGGTGGCGGAAGGGTGGGACGGTGGCCGGTCGGGCCGTCCGACGGCTGTCGGGGGAGGGGGAGCGCGATGGGTGAGCACGAGAAGCCGGCGCCGGATTCGGGGCAGGGGACGCCTCCGCCGGGGAACTCCGACGGCCAGGTTCCCCCGCCGCCGCCCGGCGACGGCAAGCACAAGAAGTAAGGGCCCCGGGTGGTCGCGGTCGACGGTGCCGCTGCCCGAGCCGCCGCCGAGGCGCGGCGGCGGCTGGACGGGGAGATGGCGCCCGGCGGGTTGTGGCCGGAGCGCTCGCCGTGGATCCGTGACGCGGTCGCCCGCCTCCCGCGCGACGCGTTCGCGCCCGAGCGGCTGTGGGACTGGGACGGCTGTGCCTGGCAGCCGGTCGACCGCGGCTCGAACCCGGATCGTTGGCTGGAGTTGCTGTACGGCACCGCGCACCGCGCCGCGGTCACCCAGGTCACCGGCGGCCTGCCGACCTCCAGCCTCTCGGCCCAGGCCCTGGTCGTCGACATGCTCGACTCCCTCCGACTCGAACCCGGACAGCGCGTCCTCGAACTCGGCACCAGCCCCTCCGCGTGGAACGCCGCCCTGCTCACCCACCGGGCCGGGCCCGGCCGGGTGACCACCGTCGAAGTCGACCCCGACCTCGCGGCCGCCGGCGCCACCCGGCTCAAGACGGCGGGCCTGGACGTCGACGTGGTGACAGGGGACGGCAGCCTCGGCCACCCGGCCGGCGCCCCGTACGACCGGGCCATCGCCACCTACGCCGTCGACCGGGTGCCCTGGGCCTGGATCGAGCAGACCCGTCCCGGCGGGCGCCTCGTCCTCCCCTGGGGCCGCCTCGGCCACGCCGCCCTCGCCGTCGCACCCGACCACACCCACGCCACCGGCTGGATGCAAGGCCTCGCCCAGTTCATGCCCGACCGCACCACCACCCCACCAGGAACCCGGGACTTCGCCACCGTCCGCGCCCACACCCCGCCCTCCGGCCCCGAACAGCACACCACCCGCGACCCCGAACACCTGCGCACCGACTGGGGCCTGCTGTCCCACCTGCGCGTCGTCCTGCCCGAGTCGGTGATCACCACCGCCGTCGACCATGACGGCGCCAGCGCCTGGATCCACGACGGCCACGAGTCCTGGGCCACCCTGTCCTCCACGCCCGAAGGCGTCTACCGTGCCCAGGGCGGCCCCCGACATCTCGCCGACCTGCCGGAGAACGCCTGAGCGGAGTGGGAGGAACTCGGTCGACCGTCGGTCTACGACTACGGCATGACCGTCACCCCGGAGCGGCAGTGGATCTGGCACGCCGACCCCGACAACGGCCCACGGTGGCCCACCTCAACCTGACCACCCACCAACAGTTGCTGATCCCCCGCCGGTAGAAGGACACCATGGTGTCCGCGGACAACACAGCACGGCTGACCTTCGCTCGCGCGGGGAGAACAGGGCGTCCAAGACGATGGCCACCACGTGCGGCGGCTGACCCCCGCTCGCGCGGGGAGAACCTTCGTGAACTGCGGCGTTGTGGTGGCTTTGCAGTTTCTTTGCCGTGTTTGGTTATTGGGGTGTCAAGGAGCGGTGTGTGGGCGCATCGTGCCACGGTGGTACGACGCGGGGGAGGACTTCAGCGCACTCCCGCGCCGGACCGGCAAGGCCGGCTGCCCACGCTCGCGCGGGGATGACTGGACGTCGGGCACCGGCTGCGGCGGGGCCTCCGGCTGACCTCCGCTCGCGCGGGGACGACCCATCCGCCGGTTCGGGCGCGCCGCCGTCGGCTGGTAGACCGCGGTCAGGTGCCGGCCTTCCGGCGCGCGGTTCCTAGGTTCGGGGTCCGGTCGCCGGGTCCGGCCGGACTGGCTGCCCGGGGTTGTCGAGCCAGGCGTGCCAGCCGGCGCGGGTGACGGTGACACCGAAGCGTTCGACGTGCGGTTCTCCAGCGTCGTACCACCAGTGGAGGATCTGTTCGAATTCGTCCCATAGGCAGCGGCCGCCGTACTGACGGACCTGGTGGGTGTTCTCGTCGTCGCGGAAGGTCACGGCGGCCCAGGCCGGGGTGGTGAGGGAGTACAGCCACAGGGTCCGGGCGCCGTCGGGGTGGGACTGGATCGCGTGGACGATGTCGGGCAGGCGCAGTCCGGCGGCAAACGGGAACGGGTCGAACTTGCCGTGGGTAGGAAGTTGGGCGGTGGTGGTGGTTTCGGTAACGAGGCCACCGGGGGCGGGGTTGGCTGGCCAGGCGAGGCGGTGGGAACGCATCTTCATGAACTCGACCGGCTGGAGGAAGGGCCCGGTCGCGGTGCCGTCGCCGGTGACGGTGAGGCGGAGCAGGGCGTCGGCGTTGGAGTAGTGGGTGCCGAACGGGGCGAGGATCAGGCCGCCGGGGCGGGTCTGGTCGATCCACGCGCGGGGGACGTCGCGCAGGCCGTAGGTGGCGATGATGCGGTCGTAGGGGGCGTTGGGCAGGTGGCCGGGGGCGCCGTCGCCGCATACCAGGTGTGGGTGGAAGCCGGCGGTGTGGAGGGCGGTGCGGGCCTGCGCGCAGACGGCGGGGTCGATCTCGACGGTGGTGATGTTGGTGTCGCCGAGCCGGTGGCTGAGCAAGGCGGCGTTCCAGCCGGTGCCGGTGCCCTGTTCCAGGACCCGCATCCCGGGTTCGGCCCGGAGGTCGTCGAGCATGGCGGCGACCAGTGAGGGTTGCGAGGCGGAGCTGGTGGGCACGTTGCCGGCTCCGGTGCCCTGGTGGTCGCCGTCGTCCCACTGGGTCACGATCGGGATGTCCGCGGCCGCGGCCGCCAGCCAGCCCGCCTCGTCGACGCCCCGGTCGACGGGCCGGCTCGTCCCGTCGGCCATGTCGTGCGCCCACACCAGGTCCGGTAGGAACAGCGCTCGGGGTACGGCGTCGAACGCGGGCGCCCACGCGGGGGGAACGGGGAAGGGCCGCCCCTGGTCAAGGCGGCCCACCTGGTCGGGTGCGAGGGTCACTTGCGGCGCCCACCGTCACCGGGCGGGGTGGTGCCATCCGGCGAGGGCGGCGTAGGCGGGGGAGTCCACGGCGTGCCGGGGTGACCGTCGCCCCCGCTGCCGCCCCCATCCCCACCGGAATTCTCCATGTCGATGGTGCTGTCCATACGGACCTCCTCGATGTCGCCTCCGATTGTGCCCGCCCGGATCCGAGAGAAGTAGAGGGCATGCTGACGCTAGGTCAGCTCTACAAGTAATGACGGGGCCCCGCCGGGGACCATCCCCGCGCTGGCGGAGAGGACGTTGGGCCCGGCTCCGGTGACGGCGGCTGACCTCCGCTCATGCGGGGACAACACCACGCACGGCACCGACATCGAGCTGGACTACGGCTGACCCCCGCGGGTGCGGGGAGGGTGTTTCGTGAACTGCGGCATGATGGTGGCTTTACGATTTCTTTGCCATTTTTTGGCTGTTGGGGTGTCAAAGAGCAGTGTGCGGGTGCATCTTGGCACGGCGGTACGACGACGGGGCGGGACTCCACCGGGCTTCCGGGCCGGGCCGGCAAGGCCGATGCGTCCCGGGCGGCAGAATCCCGCAGGTGCGGGGGAGGGCGTAGCTGCCGAACTTCTCGGCCCTTCCGCGCGCGGACGGTCCCGCCCGTGCGCGATTTATTGGCCAAAAGGAATCATTGATAGACATTTTTGATCACTTATGGTCAGCAATCAATAACTGTCGGTGGCTGTTGCTACTTCTTCTCCTGTGATGGCTACACGTCTGGGAAAGGTGTGCGCTGGTGTCTGACGAGGGGTTTTCGGCTGCGTCGGACGGGTGGGTCCGTGTCAGGGCGCGGGTGGACTTGTCTGCTGAGGAGCTGGGCGAGTTGGGAGGTGTGCTGCCTGGCATGAAGCCGGGAGGGCAGGCGGTCGCCGGGGTGGAGAACGTGCTGTTGGCGGCTCATCTGCTGAGTGAGCTGGATTTCAGTGTGGTGCCGGTGGAGTCGGCGGTGCGTCCGGTGCTGGCGGCGTTCGCGGCGCGGGTGACGGGGCTCGATGGTCGGACGGCCGATCGGGCCGGGGAAGGGTTGGGAGAGTGGTGGCTGGACCGGTTGGAGGAGGTCCTGGCCGAGGGCCGGTTCGATGCGAAGGCGGTCCGTGAGTACCTGGGGGAGTGTTCGGCGGGGCTGGGTCTCTACGACGGGGTGCGGCCGTTCATGCAGGATCCGCGGCTCGCGTTGGAGGCGGGGGATGTGGTGCCGGCGGGGCGGTTGGTGATGGACCGTCCGTCGGGGGCGAACGCGATGTGGAGCGGGCGGATCGCCGAGTCGGTGCCGGTTGCCTCGGGGGAGGCGTTGGGGTGGGTGCTGGCGTGGCGGGCGTTCGGTCCGTCGGGGATGGGGGCGGTGCGCTCGCACGGCGGGCGGTCGTCGAAGTCCTGCAAGGCGGGGCCGGCGCGGGCGTTGATGCGCTGGTTCCCGCGAGGGAGAAACTTGTTCGAGTCGCTGGTCCTGTCGGTGCCGCAGCCCGATGCGTGGCCGTCGGGTCCGGGGGAGGACCTGGCGCCGTGGGAGACGGAGCAGTTGCCGGATCCGCTGGCACCGGCGGCGCCGTGCGGGGTGGTGTCGTTGTTGACCGGCCGGTCCGCGCACGCCGTGCTGCTGACGCCTAGCGCGGGCGGTGGGCAGACGGTGGGGTGCCGGATCGCGTGGGGGACAAGCGTGGACCTTCCTGCGGCGGTGGACCCGTATGTGATCGACCGCTCAAGTGGCGGTCCGGTGCGGGCGAACCACCGGCGGGCGGTGTGGCGTGACCTGGACGCATTGCTGCTGAAGGAGCGCCCGGGCGACAAGGTGACGACGCGCCGACCGCGAGTCTTCGACAGCGCGAAGGACCTTCCGGTCGAGGTGAGGCGGGCGTTGCGGGTGCGGGCGCTGGGCTGGGATCAGGACAAGCAGGACAAGAACAGCGCGTGGGTGGTGGGGGAGACGCCGCCGGTGCTGGAGCTGGTGGAGGAGTGCAGTCCTGACGGGGCGGCGGCGGTTTCCGCGGCACGGGGGGCGGCAGAGGAGGCGGCGTCGCTGCTGGGCAAGTCGCTGGCGCGGGTGTGGCACCTGTTGAACCCCGGTCGTAGGAGTGATGACCGGGAGGGGTTCGTGGGTCCGGGGATCGCGGTGTTCATGGAGCGGGCGGAGGTGGAGTTCTGGCGTGTGGTGGCCGATCCGGCTGGGCAGGCGCCGCAGTTTCGGCGGCTGGCTCTTGGGGTGTTCGACGAGGTGACGGTGGGGGTGCGGTCGGCGACGGTGCGGGGGATGGCGGCTGTGCAGTTGGCGCGGGGTCCGTTGGCGGGTGTGCCCGAGCAGCGGGCGCGCGCCAAGAACAGGAAGAAGGAGGAGAAGGTGATGGCGTCGTGACGGATGTGATCGGTGCGGGCGTGGAAGCGCCCCCCGTGGAGGGTGAGGGCGGCCCGGAGGGGCCGCCGGAGTGGATCGCCTACGAGGTCAAGTACGTGGAGGCGGTCGCGAGGGCCTGTGGGACGCCTGCTGGACGGGCTCGGCTGCGGCGGGTGCTGTCGTCGGCGGGGACGGTCTCCGGATGGGAGCTGCCGGTGCATGTCGCCAGACTGGTGCCACAGAACCCGGTGGGGCGGTTGGCGTACGGGGCGGTCGCGGGGATGTTCGCGGCGCAGTCGCCGTCGGTGTCGGCCGGCCGCAGGGAGTCCGGTTCGGACGTGGCGCGGGTGTGGCGTCCGGGGTGGGGCGACTTGGGGTGGACGCTGCGGATGGCGGTGTTCTCGGGGGTGCTGCACGAGGACTCGGCGCAGGAGCGGCTGCAGCGGTTGGCGCGGCTGTCGGACTTGGGTGCTCTGGTGGTGCAGTGCCGGCCGCTGGTGGCGCGGGTGGCCGGTGAGGGGGTGCCGTTGAACTGGCCGCTGCTGCTGCAAGATCTGCGGCGCTGGCCGGAGCGGCGGGTGGATATCGCGAACGGCTGGTTTTTCAGTTTCGTCCACGGCATGGCGCCGGACGGCGACGGCGGTGGTGAGGAGAACGGGCCGGGCGGCGACAGCGCTGTGGTGCCCGGTGGTGGCGTGAACGATTTCGGTTCCGAGGAGACTTCCTGATGGCTGTTCACATCTGCGCGCACGTGGTGCACGACTATCCGCTGTCGAACCTGAACAGGGACGACCTGGGCAGTCCGAAGACGGTGGAGTTCGGTGGCGCGCTGCGGGGGCGGACGTCGTCGCAGAACACGAAGCGAGTGGCTCGGGTGCGGGTGGAGGAGAGGATCGGCGAACGGGCGCTGCGTACGCGTCGGCTGCCGTCGCAGGTCGCGCAGCTGCTGCGGGAGCGGGGCTGGGACGAGGAGGAGGCGGTGGCGGCCGGCCAGGCGGTGGTGATGGCGTCGGGTATCCAGGGGTTGATTATCGGCGAGGGCGGGATGACGAGCGTCATGCTGTACGTGCCGCAGCAGGTGGCGCAGGAGCTGGCGGACCTGGTCGTTGCTGACCGGGGCGCGGTGTTGAAGGTGGCCGCGCATGCGGAGGCGGTGGCGAAGGCCGCAGCGGACAAGACCAAGAAGACGAAGGCGCCGGCGCTGTCGAAGGAGGAGAAGGCATTCGTCAAGGAGCTGCAGGGGCGGGTGCGGGAAATCCTGTCGAGCCGCAACGCGTCGATCGCGGCGTTCGGGCGGATGCTGGCGAACAGCTCGGAGTCGACGGTGGACGGCGCGGTGAGCGTGGCGCACACCCTGACGACCCACGCCCTGGTGGAGCAGCCGGATTTCTTCACCGCGGTGGACGACATCCCGGGGGAGGACGCGGGCTCGGCGCACATGGGGTCTGCCGGGCACACCTCGGGCACCTACTACCGCTACGGGTCGGTGAACGTGAGCGAGCTGGTGGGGAACATGGGCGGTGACCGGGAGGCGGCGGAGGAGTTCCTGCGGGCGTTTCTGCGCGAACTGGCGGTGCTGGTGCCGACGGCCAAGCAGCGCAACACGGCGCCGTTCACGCCGCCGGCGCTGGTGTACCTGACGGTGCGTACCGATCAGCCGGTGAACCTGTCGGGGGCGTTCGAGGCGCCGGTGACGGCGAAGGCGGGAAGCGGGTGGACGGCGCCGAGCATCGAGCGGCTGGACGTGCACGCGAAGGCCGTCGCGGACTTCTTCGACAAGGAAGCGCTGGCCGAGCACGGGCACGCCGGCACCGCCGACCTGTCGGGGGTGCAGAACCTGGGGAAGCGGATCGGCAGCTTGGGGGACCTGGTGGAGTTGGCGACCCGCCGCGCGCTGGAGCTGGAATTGGAGTCGGCGCGTTGAGCCGTGGCGTCCTGCTGCACCTGTCCGGTCCGCTGCAGTCGTGGGGTGGTCCCAAAGGCGGCAAGGTGCGCGACACGTATCCGGTGCCGACGCGCAGCGGTGTGACGGGGATGCTGGCCGCAGTGCTCGGGCGGCCGCGGGGCTCGGACATCGGGGACCTGGAGGAGTTGTCGCACTTGGTGCGGGTGGACCGGCCCGGGAAGCGGGTCCGGGACTTCCAGACGGTCGGTGGAGGCCTGCCGAAGGAGCGGACGGTGGTGACGGCGGGCGGCGACCGCCGCGGTGACGCGCTGCTGTTCGACAGCTGGTACCTGGCAGACGCGGCGTTCACGGTTGCCCTCTTCGGCCCCGACGAGGTGGTCGCGCAGGTGGCAGGGGCGTTGCGGTGCCCGCACTTCCCGCCCTACCTGGGCCGGCGTTCCTGCCCGCCCGCGACACCGGTGCTGATTGCCGAGAGCGACGAGGTGGAGGACCTGCTGCTGCGGATGCCTCTGCACCGGCCCAAGCCGCAAGCACCCTGGGGCAAGGAAGCGCCGCCGGTGCGGGTGGCGTACATCGCGGAGCGGGCGCCGGCCGCGGAGCCGGGCCGTCCGGCGACGCGGCACGTGCCGGATGTCGGGTTGGCCGGGCGCTCGTGGACGAGCCGTCCGGTGTGGGAGAGCCACAGGTCGCATCCGGCTGAGCAGTGCGGCGGGTACGGCACCGAGTTCGTGTCGACGCTCACGGCCTGGCGGGAAGGCATCGCCGCCTGAAGTACCCGGCCCGTCTCCCGGCCGGTGTGTTCCTGCTCGGGTGGAGCCCCGTCGTCCTGTCGGCGCATGGGGCTCCACCTGGGGCACGACGGGTGCCAGAGGGCACGGGCGAGATGTTCCGGACCGTCGGTACCTGCCTGGGAGGCCGGGGCTGCGGCCGGGACCTGGAACTGGGCCTGGGCGTCTGGACCTGGGCCCGGTGTGAACGCGGTGGGGCCTCGGTGCGGTGCGGTGCGGTTCGGGCCGAGGTGTTGTCCGCAGTCTTGGAATTCGAGTGAGGAGGGTGTCGTGGGTAGTCGGCGACACGGTGGTGCGTGCCGTGAGTGCGGCATGTGGGGGAAATCAAAGGGCCTGACCAGGCATTACCCGTTGCGCGGGCATCTGATCGACACGGCCGCGATGGCCGGGGAGCTCTGGGACAGCTACCTGTCCGAGGGGCAGCGGCAGATGATCGCCGAGGGTTTCGGCGTCGACGTCGTCGAAGCCGCTGCCATGGTGCGGTTCTGGGCCGGCCTGCACGACATCGGCAAAGCCTGCCCCTGCTTCCAAGATCAACCCGGTGGGCCCGCTCCGGTGTTCCTCGCCACACCCGACTTCGTCCCGCCCATGGGATGGATGCACCAAGACCCAGTCGCCCACGAGCGGGTCACCCACCTCGTCGCCCCCCACCTGCTCGCCCGATACGGCTACGACAACACCTCTCGGCCGAGCAAGTCCAGCGCGCACCAGATCGCACAGATCCTCGGCGGCCACCACGGCGTGTACGGACGCGCCCTCGACCGGGAACACCTGACAGATCCGTCCGGCGGGGACGCCCGGGTCGGGACAGCACCGGGCTGGATGAGCGAGCGGCAGGAGATCGCCGACCTGCTGTACGACCTCACCGGAAAACCCGTAGCACCGCGCCGGATCGCGAAGCCGGCTGTCGCTGTAGTGGTGACCGGCTTGATCGTCACTGCGGACTGGCTCGCTTCCCGCCTCGGCTGGGTCAAGGCCCGCCAGGCCCAGTGGGAGCGCGACGACCCGCACGACTGGCAGGCCCACTACGAGCGGGCCGTCGCATACGCGCCGAGGGAACTGGCCCGGACCCAACTGCAGGCACCGCGTTGGAAGCCCGCCGCCGCGTTCCGTGACGTCTTCCCCGAGATCAAGGACCCGCATCCGCTGCAGGCCGACCTCGACCGGCTGCCCGACGTCATCCAGGCGTGCGGTAGCCCCGACGACAAGCAGGACCGGCGGAGCGGGCTCGTACTGATCACCGCCCCGACCGGCGACGGGAAGACCGAGTCCGCGCTGTACGCGGCACTCGTCCTCGCGTCCCTGTCCGGCCGGCCCGGACTGGCCGTGCTGCTGCCCACGATGGCGACCACCAACGCCATGTGGGAACGCGTCACCGAGTACGTCGGTCGACAGGCTTCCAACGCGATCACGGTAACGCTGCAGCACTCCATGGCCTGGCTCAATCTCAAATACGCCCCCGGCGAAGGCCCGGCCGACGACACCGTCCTCACCGCCGGCTGCGGCTGCGTCCGCCCCAACGACTGGCTGCGCGGCCGCCACCGCGGCTGGCTCTCCGGTGCCACCGTCGCCACCTGGGACCAGGGCGCCATCGCCGCCCTTCCCATCCGGTTCGGCTGCATGCGCTGGCTCGGCATCTCCGGCAAGACGATCATCATCGACGAAGCCCACGCCTACGACGCCTACGGCCACGCCCTGACCGTCCGGCTCCTGGAATGGCTCGGCCAGCTCCGCGCCCCGGTCGTCCTGCTCTCCGCGACCCTCGCCGGCGGCATCGCCCGCCGCCTCGTCAACGCCTACCGCGCCGGCGCCGGCCACCACGAACCCAGCACCATCGAACCCGCCTACCCCGGCTGGCTGTTCGCGGACGCCCGCACCGGTGACGTCATCCCCTCTGAAGCCCTGAGGACCACCCGAGCCCGCGACCTCCCCATCACCACCATCACCGCCCGGCACACCCACGACCCCGAGAAGCCCGACGGCCGCGCCCGCGCCCTCCTCGACCATCTCGCCCCCCTGTACGACGCGACAGCCGACACAGGCAGCGTCCTGGTCGTGTGCAACACCGTCGGCGACGCCCAGGCCACCTACAAACTCCTCACCACCCACAAAGACGGCACCCGCCGCCCCCGCGTCCTGCTCCTGCACGCCCGCATGAGCGAACGCCGCCGCGACAAGAGCACCGACAGGCTGAAAACACTCCTGGGCAAAACCGGCCCGCGCCCGACCAGGCCCGTCATCGTCGTCTCCACCCAGGTCGCCGAACAGAGCCTCGACATCGACGCCGACCTCGTCATCTCCGACCTCGCCCCCCTCGCCCAGCTCCTGCAGCGCGCCGGCCGCTGCCACCGCCACGACATCACCGGCCGCGGCACCCGCCCCGCCTGGGCCCCCCTCCCCTCGCTCACCGTGCTCGTCCCCACCGGGCAGCTCCCGCCCCAGGCATGGGGCCACGGCGACAAACAGGTCTATCAAGCCGCGCTCCTGCGCCGCACCGCCGAACACCTCGCACAACTGCCCACCCGCAGGATCCACGTCCCCAAGGATGTCGCCGCCGCGATCAACACCGTCTACGCCGACTACAACGCCCTCGCCGAACAAACCCTCGCCCAGTACGACGACCGGCAGCTCGCGGCCCGCGACGCCGCCCAACAGGCCGCCGCGGACATCCGCACCATTCCCAGCCCCTGCGCCGTCACCGACCTCTACCCACTGACCACCTACGACGGCGACGAGGACGACCTGACGACCCGCCTGGGCGCCGCCACCGTCCGACTCCTGCCCGTCTACCTCGACCAAAAAGGCAGTCACTGGCTCAACCGCCAACGCACCAGGCCGCTCCCCGAACCTGCCGACGGACAACAACTCGACCGTGCCACCGTCGAAGACCTGGTGCGCCGCAGCATCCAGGCCCCCGCGCACTACCTGCCCTTCGAGGACAGCAATACCCACACCCCGGACGCCTGGGCCGACACACCCATCGCATGCGATCTCAGGCTCCTGCCCCACCACCGCACCGGAACCCCGGCCAAGTGGAAGTACCAAGCTCCATCCGGCCACACCCTCCACGCCCACCGTGCCCACGGCATCGTCCGCGAGCGCGGTACTGACTGAAACAGACCGGTGCAGGTCCTCACCCCTCAACAGGCCCTACCCGGATCCCGACTTCCCTAGGAAACTCCACATGTCTATCTGGCTGACCCGCATCATCACCGACCAGTGGCACCGCGACGTCCGCCACGACGGCGCCGACGCCGTCCACCTCCACCACCGGATCATGTCGCTGTTCCCCGACGACGTCCCCAGCACCGAACCCCGCCGCCACCTCGGCATCCTCTTCCGCACCGAGACCGGCCGCGACGGCGACCAGATCCTGCTGCAGAGCAACCGCGAACCCGACCCGACCCAACTCCCCGACGGCTACGGGACGTTCGCCGCCAAACCACTCACACCGCTCCTGGCCGCCCTACGCAAGGGCCTGCCCGTGCGCTACCGCATCGCAGCCAGCGCCGTCCGCAAACCCGGCACCACCACCCGCGCCCTCTACGACCTCCCCGAAGTCGTCGCTCTCAACGGCCCGTACGCCGAAGAATGGTGGACCCGCCAAGCCGAGACCTCCGGCCTCGCTCTCACCACCCTGCACTCCACCCCCCTCGACGCCGCCACCGGCAACCGCCGCCAGGACAAGCAACGCGTCCACCACGCCCGCACCCTCTTCGAAGGCACCGCCCACATCACCGACCCCGACCTCCTGCGCACCCGCATCCGCGAAGGCATCGGCCGCGGCAAGGCCTACGGCTGCGGCCTGCTCAGCATCGCCCCCCGCCGGGAACCCTCATGACACCCCCGCGCCCACGCAACGGCAACGGCAACCCCGCCGACGCCCGCCGCAGACTCGCCGCACCCACCGTCGCGATGCTGCCCCGCATCGCCGACTCCCTCTCCTTCCTCTACCTCGACCTCGTCCGCATCGTCCAGGACGACACCGGCGTCTGCGCCGAGATCAACACCACCCAACGCGGCACCGAGACCGTCTACCTGCCCACCGCCGCCCTCAGTTGCGTCCTGCTCGGGCCCGGCACCTCCATCACCTCCCGCGCCCTGGCCACCCTCGCCCGCCACGGCACCACCGTCCTCATCGCCGGCTCCGGCGGCGTGCGCTGCTACGCCGCCACCCTCCCCGAATCCCTCAGCACCACCTGGCTCGAACGCCAAGCGCGAGCCTGGGCTGATGACCGGCAACGCATGGCCGTCGCCATCGCCATGTACCGGCAGCGCTTCGGCGACACCGACATCCCCACCGACACCAACCTCGACAAACTCCGCGGCATGGAAGGCCAGCGCGTCAAAGCCCACTACCGCCTGCTGGCCCAACAGCACCGCATCGGGCGCTTCCGCCGTAACTACGACCCGGACTCCTGGGACACCCAGGACCCCGTCAACCTGGCCCTGTCCGCCGCGAACACCTGCCTCTACGGAATCGTCCACGCCGCGATCCTCGCCCTCGGCTGCTCACCCGCGCTGGGCTTCGTCCACAGCGGCAACCAGCAGGCCTTCGTCTACGACATCGCCGACCTCTACAAAGCCGAACTGACCATGCCCCTGGCCTTCTCCCTGCACTCCTCCACCGAACCGGAAGCCGAAGCCCGCCGCGGGTTCAGGGAAGGACTCCGGCTCTTCAAACTCCTGCCCAGGATCGTCACCGACGTCCAGCGCCTGCTCGCGCCCGGCACCGACATCGCCACCCCCGACCCGGACGAGCAACTCGTCGACCTCTGGGACCCGGTCGTCGGAGTCGTCCCCGGCGGAGTCAACTACTCCACCGGAGAAGCGCTGTGAGCTTCCTGCCGGCCGCCGCTACCAAGGAGCTGCCGTGGCGTCCCTGACCGTCCTGTCGATGACCGCCGTCCCGGACCACCTGCGCGGCGCTCTGACCAGATGGCTGCTGGAAGTCACACCCCAGCTGTACGTCGGCACCATCTCCGCCAAGATCCGTGAAGAACTCTGGTCGTCCGTCAGCAACTGCATCGCCGACGGAGTCGCCGTTCTCGTCCACCCCGCCGCAAACGAACAAGGATTCGCACTACGAACGGCGGGAACCCAACGACGTCAGCCCGTCGACTTCGACGGACTGCTCCTCATTGCCCAAGCGCGAACCATCGCGCCAAATGGTCAAGAAATCGCAAAGCTCTAGAAGAGGTGCAGGTCAAAAAGGTCCTCCCCGCGCGAGCGGGGGTCTGCCGGCGGACAAGGCCACCCGCCAGGCCCTGGTCGAGTCCTCCCCGCGCGAGCGGGGGTCTGCCGCCACTGGGCAACGGCGGCATCGGCATCAAGCAGTCCTCCCCGCGCGAGCGGGGGTCTGCCGTCGAACTCGGCGAACCGGAAGATGTCGGGCTCGTCCTCCCCGCGCGAGCGGGGGTCTGCCGGCGGAGGCGTACGCCTGGTAGAGGGCGATCGGGTCCTCTCCGCGCGAGCGGGGGTCTGCCGCCGAAGGAGGAAAACGCGGGCGTGGGGCGGGCGTCCTCCCTGCGCGGGCGGAGGGTCCGGTGTCGTGGGGTGCACGGCGCCGGCTGGGCCCTCGGCGGGAGGGGTGTGCGGCGCGGTCGGCCCCCGGCCCGGGGTCGACCGCGCCGGTCGGGGGGTCCCCGCCGGGCCGTGGGGGTGGCCCGGCGGGGTGGGTGCTGTGGCACCATGGCGGTTCCGGCGTCCCGCCGTGGCGCGGTGTCCGCCTGGCCGCGCCCGTACCACCGCACCCCGTTTCGAGGAGAGCACCGATGACCGCCGCCGAGCCGACGTCCGCCCCGGCCACCGACCGGACTCCCGACCCGGTGCTGCGGCCCGCGGGGCCCGCGGACGTGCCGGCGCTGGTGGCGCTGGTGGAGTCGGCTTACCGGGGCGAGGCGAGCCGGGCCGGGTGGACCACCGAGGCGGACCTGCTGGCGGGGCAGCGCACGGACGAGGCCGCGGTGGCCGAGCTGCTGGGCCGTCCGGACTCGGTGGTGCTGCTGGTCGAGCGGGACGGCGCCCCGGTGGCCTGCTGCCACCTGGAGCGGCGCGGCCCGGCCGCGTACTTCGGCATGTTCTCGGTGTCGCCCGCCGTCCAGGGCGGTGGCCTGGGGCGGCGGGTGCTGGCCCGGGCCGAGGAGTGGGCCCGGGCCGCGTGGGGGTCGACCGCGATGGAGATGACGGTCATCGACCAGCGCGCCGACCTGATCGCCTGGTACGAGCGACGGGGTTTCGCCCGTACCGGCGAGTTCGAGCCCTTCCCCTACGGGAACGAGCGCTTCGGCGTGCCGCTCCGCCCCGACCTGCGGTTCGCCCGGCTGGTCAAGCCGCTGGAGCCGCAGGGGGAGTGACGGCCGGTCACCAGTTGGAGGGGGCGGGCGGGGCGACCACCGGCGGGCGGTCGTCGCAGGTGATGGTGTTGGGCAGCTCCCAGGAGGCCAGCCAGTCGCCGGTGGTGCCGCCGCCGGAGTTGCCGCCCAGGTCGGCGACCGAGAACTCGGAGCCGGCCGGGGTGAAGTGGAAGGTGCCGCAGTTGTTGACGCCGACGGCGCCGACGTTGCGGGCCACCACGTTCTGGAAGCTGGCCGAGCCGGCCACCCGGGCGCTGAGCACCGAGGTGCCGGTGCCGTCGATCCGGACGTCCTTGAAGGCCAGGTTCGACAGCTTGTACTGGTCCTTCACGCCCCACTCGGCGACCGCCATGATCGCGTTGTAGGTGGAGTCCAGGTAGTGGTCGCCGGTGACCTTGACGTCCGCGTCGATGTCCCGGTCCAGCACCTCGAACCAGATCGCGCCGAGGCCGATGTTCCAGTTCAGCTCGTAGGTGCCGGCCCGCACCGTGGTGTTGTCGGTGAAGTGCAGGTAGCCGGTGAACGGCTCGGCACCGAAGCGGGAGCCGGCGTGCAGGCCGGAGCCCTCGCGGACCGGGTCGGCGACCAGGTTGTTCGAGACGGTGGTGTCGGTGCCGCCGTACACCGCGATGGCGTTGGCCAGGGTCGGCGACTGCACGGTGTTGTGGTCGATGACGGTGCGGGCGTCCTCGGTCTTCTCCGACCAGAGCGCGATGCCGTCGTCGCCGGTGTTGCGCAGGAAGTTGTCGCGGATCACCGAGTCGGCCACGCCGGTGTGGAAGTTGATGCCGTCGGCGATCTGGTCGGCGATCTGGTTGCCGGTGATCCTCAGGTTCTTCATCGGGCCGTCCAGCCAGATGCCGACCTTGGTGTGGTGGATGTACAGGCCCTCGATGCTGGAGTCGCTGAACGCCCCGCCGATGCCGTTGACCTGGTCGGTGTCGATCCGCTCCCGGACGTCGCCCTCGATCGCGAACCCGGACAGGTGGACGTTGCGGCTGCCGCCCTGCGCCGCGTCCTTGCCGTAGAGGCCGACGCCGGTGTGCACGCTGCCGTCCGGCGCGGGGGCGGACAGGGTCTGCTGGCTGCCCTTGAGCACGGTGTACCAGCTGCCCGCGCCGATCAGCGTGACGTCGTCGACCACCAGGTGGCGGTTGACCTGGAAGACGCCCGGCGGCAGGTAGACCGGCAGGTGCAGCAGCTTGGCGAGCTGGACGGCCCGGTCGATGGCGTCCGCGGAGTCGCGCCGCCCGGTCGGGTCGGCGCCCAGCGCGAGCACGTTGACGGCCTTCAGCTCGACGTGCGGCGCGGCCACCAGCTGGGAGTCCAGCAGGTCGATCGCCGCCCAGGGCGCCTTGGACCCGGCGGGCAGCGCGATCCGGACCTTGTCGCCCGCCTTGTAGGTGCGGCCCAGCAGCAGCCGCTGCTCGTCGTACATGTGGCCGGGGCGGAACGGGGTGGAGATGGCCGGGGCGGGGGTGGTGTCGGCGGGCACGCAGCCGCACTCGGTGATCCACCAGTCGGGGTGCAGCAGCCCGGCCTTCGGGTCGTTGCTGAACGGGTACTGGTTGTACAGCCAGGAGTACTGGCTGGTGGCCGAGAGCTGCCGGCGGTCCTTGCCGTTGACGGTGACGTCCAGCGGCGCGGTGAGGCCGCCGCCGTTCGCCGCGTCCGGCAGGCTGTAGCGGACGGTGATCGCGTTGGCGTCCTTGGGGAGGGTGAACTCCACGTACTGGCCGGGCGCCAGCTTCACCGCGCTGCGGCCGGACGCCTCGGCAGCCAGGGTGTACGCGGTGCGGTCGGCGGCGATCACGCTGCCGTTGGTGGCGGCGTGCTCCGCCTCCTGCTCCAGGAAGTCCACCCGCGCGCCGCGGCCCGCGGTCAGCGCCGGGTCGATCCCGGCCCGGGTCACCGCGGCGGTGCTCCCGCCGGACGCGGACGCGGCCTGCGCGGCCGGGGCGCACAGCGCCACCCCCAGCCCGAGCACGGAGGCGACCACCACCGCTCCCGCGCGGGCCGGACGGGACAGCACGGAACGGTGGGGGGATGCGGGGGCAGCAGTCATCGGGGACCGGCTCTCTGAAGGCGTGGTGGAAGCGAGCCGACAGTAGGGGGACGCGCCACACCACCACAAGAGAGTTGCGCAGAAATTTCTTACAGATGTCAGCTTCTTGCGACTTGAAGGTCAATCGTTGCGGTGCGATCGGCTCCCGGCCCACTCCACGTACCGGCCCGACTCCCGGGTCAGCCCCATCAGGAACCACAGCAGCAGCGCCGTGTCGTCACCCCAGCCGATCACCGGCAGGAAGTCCGGCACCGCGTCCACCGGGCTGAGCAGGTACACCCCCACCGCCACCGTCAGCGCCGCCAGCTTCCCCGGCCCGACCCCCGGGTAGCGGCCGGTCAGCGCGTCCCGCAGCAGCCGGGGCAGCGCCCGCACCCGCGCCCCGAGCCCCGGCGCGCCAGGCCGCCGGGTCTCCCGGTACAGCCCCCACGCCGAGCGGGTCACCGCCACCCCGTCCAGCCCGCGCACCCGGGCCCCGCCGCCGGTGCCGCCGACGCCGCCCCTGCCCCGTCCCTTGCCCATCCGGTCCTCCCCGCACGTCCGGCCGGTTCCGCTCCCGGCCGGTTCCGCTGCCGGCCCTCCACGGTACGGGACGCCGCCCACGCTCCGGGGGTGCTCGGGTCGGTGCCCGTGCTGGTGCTCGGGGTGACGCGACACGCTGCGGGTGGCGGAGCGGGCGTGCGTCGCGCCGCGGCCCGGCCGATGCTGGCCGCATGACGAGCCACACGAACAGCAGCAGCACCGAGGAGCCCCTGGTCCGGGTCGCCGAGTTCCGCACCGACAGCCGCTACCGGCTGGTCCACTTCCAGGGGGAGGGCTGGAAGCCGCTCGCCCCCGAGGAGTTCGAACCCGAGGTGCGCCACCACTTCCCCGACCTCGACCCGCGCGACCCCGTCCGGGTGCACTGGGACGACCGCCCCTGGGAGTGGCCCGCCTGGCGCCCCGGCGAAGCCTGACCCGGCGCGGCGGAACCTGACCCGCCTCGGCGGAGCCTGACCCGACGCGGCGGAGCCCGCGCCCACCGCCCCTCACGGGAGTCGGTGGGCGCGGGCTCCGCCGCGTCCGGACGTCAGCGGCCCGCGGCCAGCAGCGCCAGGACCTCCTCGGTGGTGCCGGTCTCGCCCAGTCGCGGGAAGATCCGCTCCACGCTGTTGCGGTGGGCCTCCGGGTCCATGTCGGTCATCGCGTCCACCACCGGCGTCACGTGGTAGCCGTGCTCGTGCGCGGCCCGCGCGGTGGACTCCACCCCGATGCTGGTGGCCACGCCGGTCAGCACGATCTGGGTGACGCCCCGGCGGCGCAGCTGCACGTCCAGGTCGGTGCCGTGGAAGGCGCCCCAGTTGTGCTTGGTGACGACCAGGTCGGACGGGTCGTGCAGCTCGGCGGAGAGCCGGTCCCAGCCCTCGGGGTGGGCGGCCCCGCCGCCGGAACGGTTCTGCTCGGTGCGGCCGGGCGGCACGTCCCCGCCGTCGGCGGCGAAGGACACCCGCACCAGCACCACCGGCAGCTTGGCGGCGCGGAACGCCCGGGCGAGCGCGACGCTGCGCTCCAGCACCTCGGTGGTGGGGTGCGGGGCGCCGGGGATGGCGAGGATGCCCTGCTGGAGGTCGATGACGACCAGGGCGGTGGTCGGGTCGAGCGCGGTGACGGACACGGCGGACCTTTCGGGGGAGGGACGGGAGGGCGTGCGGACAGGCCGGAGCCCGGACTGTCCAGTTCCACTGTGCAGGTTACCTGTACAGTTCGAACCACCGGACCGCCCGGGCCCCGGACCCGTCACGCGACCGGGCGCCGCCCGGCCCCGGCCGCCCCGCTCAGCCGCCGAGCTGCGCCTCGATCGCGGCCACCAGCTCCGCCGACTCCGGCTCGGTCCGCGGCCGGAACCGCCCGACCACCTCGCCGTCCGCCGACACCAGGAACTTCTCGAAGTTCCACTGCACGTCCCCGGCCTCGCCCGCCCCGTCCGGGACCTCGGTCAGCCGCGCGTACAGCGGGTGGCGCTCCGCCCCGTTCACGTCGATCTTCTCGAACAGCGGGAACGACACCCCGTACGTGGTCGAGCAGAACTCCTGGATCTCCTCCGCCGACCCCGGCTCCTGTCCCATGAACTGGTTGCACGGGAACCCGAGCACGGTGAACCCGCGCTCCCCGTACGTCTTCTGCAACTGCTCCAGACCCGAGTACTGCGGCGTCAGACCGCACTTGGACGCCACGTTCACCAGCAGCAGCACCTTGCCCCGGTACTCGCCCAGCGAGGACGGCTCGCCCGCCAGCGTCCGGATCGGGAGCTCGAACAGCGAATCCACCATGACCTGAACCTGCTTCCTGTGCGACGACACACCAACGCCCCCGAACCTACCCCCCGTCCGGGCCCGGACGCCGGGACCCCCGACACCGCGGCCGCTGCGCCGTCCGGCGGAGGGTCCCCGCCGGGCGGCGGCCCGCGTGGTCCGATGGGCCACCGGAACAGCGGCGAGACGAACGGACGGACGGCGATGACCCAGTACTCCGACCTGCGGGCGGTCTTCCTCAACTGCACCCTCAAGCGCAGCCCCGAACGCAGCCACACCCAGGGCCTCATCGACCTCAGCGCCGGCATCCTGCGCCGCCAGGGCGTCCGGGTCGACGAGATCCGCGCCGTCGACCACGACATCGCCACCGGCGTCTGGCCCGACATGACCGACCACGGCTGGGACACCGACGAGTGGCCCGTCCTCTACTCCCGGCTCATGGACGCCGACATCCTCACCCTGGCCGGACCGGTCTGGCTCGGCGACAACTCCTCGGTGACGAAGCGCGTCATCGAGCGGCTCTACGCCTGCTCGTCCGTCCTCAACGACCGCGGCCAGTACGCCTACTACGGCCGGGTCGGCGGCTGCCTGATCACCGGCAACGAGGACGGCGCCAAGCACTGCGCGATGAACGTCCTCTACAGCCTCCAGCACCTGGGCTTCACCATCCCGCCGCAGGCCGACGCCGCCTGGGTCGGCGAGGCCGGGCCGGGGCCGTCCTACCTGGACGAGGGCTCCGGCGGCCCCGAGAACGACTTCACCAACCGCAACGTGACCTTCATGACCTGGAACCAGCTGCACCTGGCCCGGATGCTCAAGGACGCCGGCGGCCTCCCGGCCCACGGCAACCAGCGCTCCGAGTGGGACGCCGGCTGCCGCTTCGACTTCGAGAACCCCGAGCACCGGTAGCCGGCGCCCGCCCCTCCGGACCCGGACGGCGACTCGAAAACCGGAGATGCGTACGACCGCGTACCGCGGGGCCGGGCGGTGGCCTAGGCTCGGAGGCATGTCGAACCCCGACGGGCTGCTCGTCGATATCGCCGCGACGGTCGAATCCGAGCACAGCAACCAGATGTCCATGACAGTAGTGGTTCCCGGTGCGGTGATCACCGGCAGGCTCGCGCCGGCCGCCCTGTGGTGGGAGCGGGTGGCGGACGTCCTGCGCACGTCCGACCACCTGAAACCGTTCGCCACCCTGTTCAGCCACCCCGCCGAGCCCGCGCCCTCCCCGCCCACCCACCTCCACCTGCACCGGGCGAAGATCCTCCAGGGCGACTTCGGACTGCCCCACACCGGCGGCATGTACCGGATCGCCATCGCCGACATCAGCGCCTGGTCGGTCGGCGACCTCAGCTACTCCGACGACTGACCGCCCCCGCCCCACCGGGCCCCGCCCCCCGCCGGGGCGGGGCCCGGCGTGTTCAATGGGCCCATGGACTCCACGCACGGGAACGGACGGGCCGCCAGCCGGACCGCGGTGCTGGTCTGCCAGGGCCGGGCGGTCGCCGACGGCCGCACCGCGACGGGACGCTTCGCGGACCCGGTGGCGGTCCGGCTGCTGCGCCCCGCGGAACGGGCGGTGGTCGACGCCGTACGGGCCGGCACCCCGCCGCAGGGCTGGCAGGCCCGCACCGGGTACGAGAGCGTACGGGCCTGCGCCGAGGTGGCGGTGCCCCGGACGGTCGCCATCGACGAAGCCCTGCGGGAACGGGCCGACGGCCAGCTCGTGGTGCTGGGCGCCGGGTTGGACACCCGCGCCTGGCGGCTCGCCGCGCTCGCCGGCACCGACGTGTGGGAGGTCGACCACCCGGCCTCCCAGCAGGACAAGCGCCGCCGCCTGGCCGACGCCGAAGTCCGGCCCGTCGCCCGGTCGGTGCGCTTCACCCCGGTCGACTTCGCCGTCGACGACCTCGGCGCGGCCCTGGCCGCCGCCGGACACGACGCCGCCGCCCCGACCACCTGGCTCTGGGAGGGCGTCGTCCCCTACCTCACCCGCGACCAGGTCCGCGCCACCCTCGCCGCGCTCACCGCCCGCTCCGCCCCCGGCAGCACACTCGTCCTCAACTACCAGGCCCCCTCGGCCGCAGCGACCGCCGGACGGCTGCTGACCCGGCTGCTGCGCAACTCCATCACCGCGGGCGAACCCTGGCGCTCCCGGTGGAGGCCGGAACGGATGGCCGCCCTGCTCGCCGAACACGGCCTGCGGACGCGCTCCGACCGGGACCTGCTCACCCTCGCCCGGTCCCTCGACACCCCGGTCGCCACCCGCGCCTCGCTGCGTTCCGGTCGGGTGGCGGTCGCCGAACTCGCCTGAGTGGGCGGGAGGAAGGGAGAAGGGGAGGGGCGCCGGGGGGGTCCGGTGGGGGTGCGTCGCGCTGTGCTCGGGCCGGGGCGACGGTTGCCGAACTCGGGTGAGTGGGTGGCGGGAAGGGGTGGGGCGTCGGGGGCTGTCGGTGTTGGCGGGCCGCCATTCGCGCTTCGCTGCGCTCGGGCCGGGTGGCGGTCGCCGAACTCGGCTGAGCGGGCGGCGGGGAGAAGGCGGGCGGTGGGGGAGCGCGAGGTGCTGGTCCGTGTCCCGCTGTGCTCGGGCCGGGGTGGCGGTCGCCGAACTCGGCTGAGCGGGCGGGCCGTCGGGGGCGGTGGGTGCCGACGGGACGTCAGACGCCGACCGCCCGCCGCCCCTTCGGGCAACGGGCGGCGGGCGGCAAGTGGCCGTCGAGCGCGGGTGGTCAGACGCGGATGCCGGGTTCTTCGGTTTCGGGGTGGGGGTGGGGTTCGGTCGTGGCGGTCCGGTCGCGGCGGGTGAGGCGGGCGGCGAGGGGTTCGGTCCAGCGGGCGGCGAGGGGGCCGATGATGACGAGGAGCAGGACGTAGGCGGTGGCGAGGGGACCGAGGGAGGGTTCGATGCCGGCGGTGACGGCGAGTCCGGCGATGACGATGGAGAACTCGCCGCGGGCGACGAGTGCGCCGCCGGCGCGCCAGCGGCCCTTGGTGGCGATGCCGGCGCGGCGGGCGGCCCAGTAGCCGGTGGCGATCTTGGTGAGGGCGGTGGTGAGGGCCAGGGCGAGGGCGGGCAGCAGGACGGGCGGGATGCTGGCGGGGTTGGTGTTGAGGCCGAAGAAGACGAAGAAGACGGCCGCGAACAGGTCGCGCAGCGGGCTGAGCAGGGTGTGGGCGCCTTCGGCGGCTTCGCCGGACAGGGCGATGCCGACGAGGAAGGCGCCGACGGCGGCGGAGACTTGGAGTTTCTGGGCGATGCCGGCGACCAGCAGGGTCAGGCCCAGGACGACGAGGAGCAGTTTCTCGGGGTCGTCGTGGGAGACGAAGCGGGAGATGAGGCGTCCGTAGCGCAGGGCGACGAACAGGACGGCGCCGGCGGTGGCCAGGGCGATGGCGAGGGTGACGCTGCCGACCAGGAGTCCGGCCCCGGCCAGCAGGGCGGTGAGGATCGGCAGGTAGACGGCCATGGCGAGGTCTTCGAGGACCAGGATGCTGAGGATGACCGGGGTTTCGCGGTTGCCGAGCCGGCCGAGGTCGCCGAGGACTTTGGCGATGACGCCGGAGGAGGAGATCCAGGTGACGCCGGCCAGTACGACGGCGGCCACCGGGCCCCAGCCGAGCAGCAGGGCCATGGCGGCGCCGGGCAGGGCGTTGAAGACGAAGTCGACCAGTCCGGCGGGGTACTGGCTCTTGAGGTTGGTGACCAGGTCGGCGGCGGTGTACTCGAGGCCGAGCATGAGCAGCAGCAGGATGACGCCGATCTCGGCGCCGGTGGCGACGAACTCCTCGCTGGCGCTGAGCGGGAGCAGGCCGCCGTGGCCGAAGGCGAGGCCGCCGAGCAGGTAGAGCGGGATGGGGGAGAGGCCGTAGCGGGAGCCTATTCGGCCGAGCAGCCCCAGGGTGAGGATGATCGCGCCGAGTTCGATGAAGACGGTGGCGGTGTGCAAGCGTTCACTCCCTTCCGAGGATCACGGCGGCGGCGTCCACGCCTTCGCGGGTGCCGATCAGGATGAGGGTGTCCCCGCCGGCCAGCCGGAAGTCCGGGGTGGGGGAGGGGACGGCGCCGGTGCGGCGCAGGACGGCGACGATGGAGACGCCGGTCTCGGTGCGCATCCGGGTCTCGCCGAGGGCGCGTCCGTTCCAGTGCGAGGAGCCGGTCAGTTCGACGCGTTCGGCGACCAGGCCGAGGCCGGAGGTGTGCAGCAGGTTGGGGCTGTGGTGGGTGGGGGTGAGTGCGTCGATGAGCGCGGCGCTCTCACCCTCCGTCAGGTGGAGGGAGTGGGCGCAGGCGTCCGGGTCCTCGCGGCGGTAGGTGTTGACGGTGCGGGTGCCGTCGCGGTGGGCGATGACCGAGACGTGTTGGCGTTCTCGGGTGGTCAGGTCGTACCGCACGCCGATGCCGGGCAGCGGGGTCGATTGCATGCGCGAGACGGGCACGGTGCATTCCTTCGGGTGCAGGTCGGGGCGGTCGTCCCACCCTTTCAGAGGTGGGCCCGAGATCGTAAGGGTCAACCAAAGGTAAAGGCATTCCCAAGAGGGTGACCTTCCCCACGCCGGGTCTCCCGTCCGATCCCAGGCCGAGCGCCAGCCGGTCCCGGATCGAGCGCGGGACGGCGGGAGGCCGGAGACGGGGCGTCGGCTCCCGCGGAGCCCCCGAGCCGCGATCTGGGAGAGCGCTCTCCCGGCGCGATCCCGGGAAATCGAGATGTTGGCGTCAGGGTCTCTACTTTTCTCTCGCCATGAACTAACCTGATGCGGCGGCGTTTCCCCCAGGTGAAGCCGAGGTTTCAAGCCACCCCCACGGCAGGCTTGACGCCCGGTGCATCCTGGCGTGACACTCCGCCTGGAGAGCGCTCTCCGCTGTTTTCCCCACCCCACCCACCGCTCACAGCAGGAGGAGCCATGCGGCTCGCCCCTCCCCCTTCCGGTGCCCCCATGCGCCGGACGCCTGCCGTACTCGCCGCCGCGGCCCTGGTCGCCGGTGCCGTCATGACGATCCCGGGCACCGCGCAGGCCGCGGACTCGCTGATCTCGCAGGGCAAGGCGGTCACCGCGTCGTCCATCGAGAACGGCGGCACCACCGCGGCCGGTGCCGTCGACGGCGACCTCGGCACCCGCTGGGCCTCGGCGGCCTCCGACCAGCAGTGGCTGCAGGTCGACCTCGGTTCCGTCTCCAGTATCAGCAAGGTCCAGCTGAACTGGGAGAACGCGTACGGCAAGGCGTACCAGATCCAGACGTCCAACGACGGCACCACCTGGACGACGATCTACTCCACCACCACCGGCGCCGGCGGCACCGAGGTGCTGAACGTCTCCGGCTCCGGCCGTTACGTGCGGATGAACGGCATCACCCGCGGCACCGGATACGGCTACTCCCTCTGGGAGTTCCAGGTGTACGGCACCCTCGGCGGCACGCCCACCGGCAACCCGTCCACCCCGACGGGCGGGACCTGCTCCACCGACAACGCGGCCCAGGGCAAGACCGCCACCGCCTCCTCCACCGAGAACGGCGGCACCCCGGCCTCCTCCGCGGTCGACGGCAACCTCGGCACCCGCTGGTCCTCGGCCGCCGCCGACCCGCAGTGGCTCCAGGTCGACCTCGGCTCCGTGCAGCAGCTGTGCAAGGTCGACCTCAAGTGGGAGGCCGCGTACGGCAAGTCGTACCAGATCCAGGCGTCCAGCGACGGCACCACCTGGGCGACGATCTACTCCACCACCACCGGCGCCGGCGGCAACGAGATGCTGAACGTCTCCGGCTCCGGCCGCTACGTGCGGCTGTACGGCACCCAGCGCGCCACCAACTACGGCTACTCGCTGTGGGAGCTGGGCGTGCACACCGGTGGCGGCGGCTCCACCGTCCCGCCGGTGCAGGGCGGCGGCGACCTCGGCCCGAACGTGCTGGTCTTCGACCCGTCCACGCCGAACATCCAGGCCACGGTCGACCAGGTCTTCGCCAAGCAGGAGTCGAACCAGTTCGGCACCGACCGCTACGCGCTGCTGTTCAAGCCGGGCACGTACAACAACATCAACGCCCAGATCGGCTTCTACACCTCGATCGCGGGCCTGGGCCTGAACCCGGACGACACCACCTTCAACGGCGACGTCACCGTCGACGCGGGCTGGTTCAACGGCAACGCCACCCAGAACTTCTGGCGCTCCGCCGAGAACCTGCACCTCAAGCCGGTCAGCGGCACCGACCGCTGGGCCGTCTCGCAGGCCGCGCCGTTCCGCCGGATGCACGTCGAGGGCGGCCTCAACCTCGCCCCCGCCAGCTACGGCTGGGCGTCGGGCGGCTACATCGCCGACTCCAAGATCGACGGCCAGGTCGGCAACTACTCGCAGCAGCAGTGGTACACCCGCGACAGCTCCATCGGCGGGTTCTCCAACGGCGTGTGGAACCAGACCTTCTCCGGTGTCCAGGGCGCCCCCGCCCAGGGCTTCCCGAACCCGCCGTACACCACGCTCGACACCACGCCGGTCTCGCAGGAGAAGCCGTTCCTGTACCTGGACGGCAACGCCTACAAGGTGTTCGTGCCCGCCAAGCGCACCAACGCCCGCGGCACCTCCTGGGGCAACGGCACCCCGCAGGGCGCCTCGCTGCCGCTCAGCCAGTTCTACGTGGTGAAGGCCGGCGCCACCGCCGCCAGCATCAACCAGGCGCTCGCCCAGGGCCTGAACCTGCTCTTCACCCCCGGCGTCTACCACGTCGACCAGAGCATCAACATCACCCGCCCGGACACCGTGGTGCTCGGCCTCGGCCTCGCCACCGTCATCCCGGACAACGGCGTGACCGCGCTCAAGGTCGCCGACGTCGACGGCGTCAAGGTCTCCGGCCTGCTGCTGGACGCCGGCACCGTCAACTCCCCGGCCCTGCTCCAGGTCGGCAACGACACCCCGGGCGCGAACCACGCGGCCGACCCGATCGTCATCCAGGACGTCTTCGTCCGGGTCGGCGGCGTCACCGCCGGCAAGGCCACCAACGGCATGGTGATCAACAGCAACAACACCATCGTCGACCACACCTGGATCTGGCGCGCCGACCACGGCGCGGGCGTCGGCTGGGAGAGCAACCGCTCCGACTACGGCTTCGTCGTCGGCGGCAACGACGTCCTCGCCACCGGCCTGTTCGTCGAGCACTTCAACAAGTACGACGTGTGGTGGAAGGGCAACGGCGGCCGGACGATCTTCTTCCAGAACGAGAAGGCGTACGACGCCCCCAACCAGGCCGCGATCCAGAACGGCAGCACCAAGGGCTACGCCGCCTACAAGGTCGAGAACAACGTCACCACCCACGAGGGCTGGGGCCTGGGCAGCTACTGCTACTTCAACGTCGACCCGACCATCGTGATGGACCACGGCTTCGAGGTCCCGAACGCACCCGGCGTCAAGCTGCACGACGTCCTGGTCAACTCGCTGGGCGGCAACGGCCAGTTCCTGCACGTGGTCAACAACACCGGCGCCGGGACCTCCGGCACCGGGACCGTCCCCTCCAACCTGGTCTCCTACCCGTAACGGGAAACCACGGCCAGTACGGAACCGGCGGCCACCGTCCCCATGCCCGGGGCGGTGGCCGCCACCGTTTCGTCCCGCCGACAGCGCGGACCGCACCGGGCGCGCCGACCGCACCGACCGGGCCGACCGCACCGGGCGCGAACGCGGAGAAGCCGGGCACCGCGCCCCGTGCAGGGGGAAGGGCGCGGTGCCCGGCGTGCCCTGCCGGGCCGGGTGGGGCCGGGTGGGGCCCGGGTCGGCAGGGGTGGGGACGGACGGGCGGTGGGGGCCGCCCGGCCGCCTGGTTCAGGGGGTGCCGGAGGCGGGGCGGCGAGGTCGGCGTGCCATCCTCGGTCCTCCTCCTGTTCCCCGGGACGCTCGGCGCGGCGCTTCCCGGGACGTTCCCCGGGGTGCGTCGCGCACGTATCGGAGACCGCCGCCGGAGGCACCCGCCAACACAAATTCCGGCCCGGACGGAGAATTTCTGTTGGCGGCCACCCCCGGGGCCGGTCTCCCAGGACGGAGCGCGATCCCGCCGCAGCTCCCACCCCGCGTACGGAGAGGAACGGACCCATGCCGCACACCAGACGCAGTGGACCCGACACCGCAACGGTGACGGCGGCGCGCGCCGGGGACCGGCAGGCGCTGGAACACCTGGTGGCCCAGAGCCTGCCGCTGGTCTACAACATCGTCGGCCGCGCGCTGAACGGCCACGCCGACACCGACGACGTCGTACAGGAGACGCTGTTGCGCACGGTCCGCGGACTGCCCGACCTGCGGGACCCGGCCGCCTTCCGGTCCTGGCTGGTGGCCATCGCCGTCCGGCAGGTCCGCAACCGCCAGCAGGACCGGGCCGCGGCCCTCGACCGGTCCGCCCGGCTGGAGGAGGCCGAGGCGATACCGGACCCCGCGCTCGACTTCGCCGGGCTGACCGTCCTGCGCTTGGGCCTCACCGAACAGCGCCGCGAGATCGCCGAGGCCACCCGCTGGCTCGACCCCGACGACCGCGAACTGCTCGCGCTCTGGTGGCTCAAGGAGACCGGCGAACTCGAACAGGCCGACCTGGTCGCCGCGCTCGGCCTCAGCTCCGGCCACGCCGCCGTCCGGACCGGCCGGATGAAGAAGCAACTGGACCTCTCCCGCCTGCTGGTGCGCGCCCTGGCCGCCGACCCGCGCTGCCCCGGACTGGCCGAGACCGCCGCCACCTGGGACGGCACCCCGGGCCCGCTGTGGCGCAAGCGCCTGGCCCGGCACGTGCGCGACTGCGGACGCTGCACCGGCGGACGCGGCGAACTGCTCCCCGCCGAACGGCTGCTGTACGGCCTGCCGCTGCTGGCCGTCCCGCCGAGCCTCGACCCGGCCCGCATCCTCGCCGCGCTCGCCCCGGACGGCCCGCACCCCGGCGGGCCCTCCGGCCCGGTCGGTGACGGCCCGGCCGGTGACGGTCCGTCCGGTTCCTCCGGCGGCGCTCCGGGTGGCCGCTCCGGCCACCGGCGGCCGCGCTCCGCCCGGACGAAGCCGCTGCTCTCCAAGCCGGTGCTGGGCGGGGTGGCGGCGGTGGCGCTGGTGGCCGCCGCCGTCCTGGTCGGGGCCGAGCTCGCGCCGGGGCAGGACGCCGCCCCGGCGGCGGCCCCCGTACCGGCCTGGGCCGTCGCGCCGCCCACGGCCGCCGAGGCGCCGGCGCTGCCGGTCCCCGACGGGACGTCACCGTCGCCCTCGCCCGCGCCGTCCGACTCGTCCTCGCCCTCGCCCGCCCCCTCGTCCTCGCCCTCGCCGTCCGGCTCCGCGTCGGCGTCCGTGTCCGCGTCGTCCCCCGCGGCCGCCCCGGCGCAGCAGAACCCCGTCGCCACCTCCGCGCGCAAGGGCGTCGGCGTGTGGTCCTTCACCGGGGTGAACCAGGCGCTCGCCGCCTCCGGCGCGGGCTGGTACTACACCTGGGCCCCGCAGCACCCCGGCATCACCACGCCCGCCTCGGCGTCCTTCGTCCCGATGATCTGGGGCGCGTCCTCGGTCACCGACGCCGCCCTCGCCCAGGCCCGCGCCAACGGCCCCTACCTGCTCGGGTTCAACGAGCCCGACATGGCCGCCCAGTCGAACATGACGGTCGACCGGGCGCTGGAGCTGTGGCCGAAGCTGATGCAGGCCGGGCAGACCCTGGGCAGCCCGGCCGTCGCGTACGGGGCCGACACGCCCGGCGGCTGGCTGGACCGCTTCATGACCGGCGCCGCCGCCAAGGGCTACCGGGTCGACTTCATCACGCTGCACTGGTACGGCGGCGACTTCCGCACCCCGCAGGCCGTCCAGCAGCTGACCTCCTACCTGGAGGCGGTCCACCAGCGCTACCACAAGCCGATCTGGCTCACCGAGTACGCCCTGATCGACTTCTCCCAGGGCACCCGCTTCCCGACCGCCGACCAGCAGGCCGCCTTCGTCACCGCCTCCACCAAGGCCCTCGACGCGCTGCCCTACCTCCAGCGCTACGCCTGGTTCGGCCTCGGCGCGGACCCGGCGAAGCCCAGCAGCGGCCTGTTCACCGACGGGACGACCGCCACCGCCGCCGGACGCGCGTACCAGGCCGCCCGCTGACGGCTCCGCCGCGCCGCCGTTCCGCCGTGCCGCCGCGCCGCCCGCCGACCCGTTGCGCGCACGGCTGGTGGGCGCACGGCCGGTGGGCGGCGGGCGGTCCGGCGCTGGCTCAGTGCGGTGCGCGGAAGCCGCCGAGCTGTTCCTCCAGGAGTTCGGCCAGGCGCAGCGGGGTGCGGTCCTCGTACATCGGGCCGATCAGCTGGACGCCGACCGGGAGGCCCCCGGCGGAGGGGCCGGTGGGGACGGCGGTGGCGGGCAGGCCCGGCATGGTGGCGAGCCCGGCCCAGACCAGCTGGTCGAAGTAGGGGTGGTCGGTGCCGTCGACGGTGATCCGGCGGCGCATCAGGTCGGGGTCGTGGTCGTGCGGGAAGGCCGGGGTGGGGGTGATCGGGGCGACCACGGCGTCGAACTCGGCGAAGAACTCCCGCCAGCCGTGGCGGTGCAGTTCGCGGCGGTGGTCGGCGGCCAGCCAGTCGCGGTGGGAGAGCGTCATGCCGCGCAGCCGGGCGGCGTCCAGGCTGTGGTCGTCCTCGCTCAACCCGGCCGCGCGGGCGACCAGTTCGCTGTGCAGGCCGGTGGGGAAGTGGGCCGTGCGGCCGGAGAACAGCAGCAGGGTGTAGAGCTCGGCGGCGTCGGCGAGGTCGGGCAGCAGCGGGCTGTGCCGCTCGACCCGGGCGCCGCCCGCGGTGAGCGCGTCGGCGACCCGGGCGAGGCCCGCGCGGACGTCGGTGCCGGTCGGGATGAACGGGTGCTCGTCCAGGACCAGGACCCGGAAGTCGCGCAGCCGGTCGTGCCGGGCGGCCGGCAGGCGCAGGGTGTGCGCCAGGCCGCCGGTCAGCGGGTCGGGCCCGGCCATCACGTCGAGCAGCAGGGACAGGTCGCGGGCCGAGCGGGCCATCGGCCCGGCGACGGCCAGGTCGATGTCGGCGGGCAGCGCGGGGGCCGGGGGCGGGACCATGCCGCGGGTGGGCACCAGGTGCAGGGTCGGCTTGTGCGCGTAGACGCCGCAGAAGTGGGCGGGGGTGCGCAGCGAACCGGCGAGGTCGGTGCCCAGCGACAGCGCCCCGAACCCGGCGGCCAGGGCGACGGCCGAGCCGCCGGAGGAGCCGCCGCAGGTGCGGGAGCGGTCCCACGGGTTGGTGGTGGTGCCGTGGATCTCGTTGAAGGTCTGGATGTCCTGCAGCCCGAGCGGCACGTTGGTCTTGCCGAGCACCACCGCGCCCGCCGCCCTGACCCGGGCCACCGGCAGGGCGTCCTCGGCCGGGACGTGGTCCCGGAACTGCGGCATGCCCCAACTCGTGGGCAGACCTGCCACGTTGTACGACTCCTTGACCGTCACCGGGATGCCCAGCAGCGGCCGCTCCTCCCCCCGCGCCCGGGCCCGGTCGGCCTCCCGGGCGGCGTCCCTGGCCCGTTCGAAGTCCGGCACGCAGATCGCGTTCAGGGCCCCGTCCTCCCGTTCGATCCGGCCGATCGCGTCCTCGGTCAGCTCCACCGAGCTGACCTCCCCGGACCGCAGGGCCGCCGTCAGTTCTTCCGCCGTCGCGTGCGTCCACTTCTCCATGGAACGGGACCGTACGTGCCCCCGGCGCGGGGCACGAAATGCCGTGCGGGGCAACCGGATCGGCGGGACGGCCGCGACCGCCCGACGGCGCGACGGCGTGACGCCGGTGCGGTGACAGCGGACCGAGAGCGCGCCGAGAGCGGTCTGCCGGTGGGGGTCGTCACGATGGGGGCACCGGCACGGAGAGTGCGAGGGAGCGGGGCGGGACGATGGACGAGAAGCTGGACGGGACGCTGGTCGCGCGGATGCGGGAGTACCTGGCGGCGGGCGCGGCGACGGACCTGGAAGCGCTGGAGGCGCTGTACGACGAGGAGTTCGAGAACCTCCGGATCGACGAGGCGGGCCGGGTGGCACGGCTGACGAAGGCGCACTTCATGGGCCGGTTCCGGGCCCTGGCCGCCCGCGGCGAGGCGGTCGGCGGCAGCACCGAGGACGTCCGGTTCCTGGCCACCACCCGGCACGGCGACCAGGGCACGGTCGTCGTGTACCGCTGCGAGGACGGCGTGCCGGCCCGCTACACCTTCGTCTGGCGCCGGGCGGACGGCCGATGGGCCACCCTGCTGCGGGAGTTCACCTTCGAGCGGGACGTCACGCCCCTGCTGCGGATGATGGCGGCGCGGGCCGGGGAGTCGGGGTGACGTCTGGTCAGGGGCCGGTCCGGCCCTGGCGGTAGCGCCGGCACCAGCCGCTCCGGCGTCCCGCGGGCGTCAGGGGAGCACGCCGAGCGGGGGGCCGCCGGGGGAGTGCAGGCGGCGGAGGAAGGAGAGGACGCCGGTGGTGCCGGTGGCGTGGCCGAAGGACTCGCGGACCAGGCCGGCGTCGGGGAAGACCGGGTGGGTGGCGGGGCCGGCCGAGCGGGCCAGTACGAGGGTGGCGACGGTGCCTGCGGCGGTGTGGAACTCCGGTGCTCCGGGCGCGAGTTCGAGCATCAGGTCGCCCACTCCGGCGAGGCCGCAGCACTGGGTGGCCAGTGGCATGCGCGGGGCCAGCGCCAGGCAGGCGCGGGCGCACCGTTCGGCGAGGGCGCGGTGGGCGGGGGCGCCGAGCTGTTCGGCGGCGCGGGCCAGGACGGCGCCGATCCCGGCCAGCCCCCGGCACCAGGAGCCGTAGCGCCGGGTGGCGCCGGGTCGGGCGGCGGCGGCGAGCAGCGCGGGGACGGCCTCGGCGAGGCGTGCGCAGGCCCGGGCGGCGTGGCGCCGGGAGTCCGGGTCGCCGGTGGCGCGGGCGTGCGCGAGCAGGAAGTGGGCGACGCCCGCGTCGCCGTGGGCGATCCCCCGGGTGAGGGCGGCGTCGCCGGGACGCGGTACGGCGGGCGGGGTGAGGCGGGCGCGGCCGGTGGTCAGCCGGTCGCGGCAGGCCGTGGCGGCGGCGAGGTGCCGGTCGGTGGAGACGGTGGCGGTGGCGGTGGCCGGGAGGAGGCGGGCCAGGAGCAGGTGGCCGAGGCCGGTCCCGGCGACGCCGTCGATCAGGTCGGCCTCCGGCGGCCCGCCGCCGGGGCGCTGCTCCGGCAGGTCCGGCAGGTCCCGCAGGTCCGTCGCGCGTTCCGGGGGCGGGACGCCGGCGGCGGTCAGGAACAGGTCGACACCGGCCCGCCCGCAGTAGAACCCGGGTGGGAGCGTGCGGTCCTGGCGGGCCGTCCAGTCGGCGAGCGCGGCGACGGCGGCCGGGACGCCGGGGCGGTGCAGGTGCTGGAGGAGTTCCAGGCCGAGACCGGAGCTCCCGCCGTAGACGTCGACCGGGGTGGGGATGCCGGAGCGGTCGGCGCGCGCCGGGTCGGCGATCCGGTGGGCCTGGGCGACGCAGCGGGCGACGGTGTGCTCGACGATCTCCGCCAGCCGGTCCCGGTCGGGCGGGACCGCTGTCGCCGCCGCCACCACCTTCGTCGGCGCGGTGCGCGGCGCGGGTTCCGGCGGGCGTGGCGGGTCGGACTCGACCGTCGGGGTGAACTCCGCTGCGCGGTAGGGGTGGTGGCCTCTTCCGGAGCGGCTGCCGTGGCGCAGCCGCTCCGCGCCGACGGCCCGGGTCCCGGCGTCGGGGCTGGTCAACTCACTGATCAGGCTGCGGAGTCGGCGGTGGGCGTGGCCGGGGAGGGCGAACTCCAGGCAGGCGAGCGTGCGTTCGTGGTTGACGGCCGGATCGGGGTCGAGGACGACCGGGTCCAGGCCGGTGGCGGCGAAGTGCAGCGTCATGCCCAACGCGTGGTAGTCGTCGGCGGGTTCGGCCGGGGCGCCGGGCCGGTGCACCGGCCCGCTGTAGCCGGGGGTGGAACCGTCCGGTCCGGTGCCGTGGTGCGCGCTGATGCCGAAGTCGACCAGGTGGCAGCGCCCTCCGGCGTCGAGGACGACGTTGTCGGGCTTGAGGTCGCGCACCACCACGCCCCGCCGGTGGACGCCGTCCAGCACCCGCAGCAGCCGGACGGCGAGCGGGCCGGGCGCGCGCGGGTGGTCCGGTCCGGCCGCGGCGAAGGGCCCGTGGTCCTGCACCTCGCGGCGCAGGTCGCGGTTGCCGCAACTGGTCGTGACCAGGTACTCGTCGGCGCGGTGGCGGAAGTAGTCGAGGGCGCGCGGGACGCCGGGGACGCCGTCGAGCGCGGTGAGCACGGCGTGCTCGTTGCGCAGCCGGTCGCGGGCGTCGGAGCCGTCCGCGTCCTCGGCGACGTGGGCGCGGGCCTGCTTGACCACCACGGCCAGCCCGCTGACCAGGTCCAGGGCCCGGTAGACGTTGCCCTGCGCCTTGCGGGCGATCCCGCCGGTCACCCGGTAGCGCCCGCCGCCGAACCCGGGCCGCCCCGCCTGTGCCTCCACCGGCCCGGACGGCCCGTCCGCCCGCCCGGCCGCCACGTTCGCCCCGGCCCCCGCGCTCGTCCCGGCCGGGCCGGCGTCCGCGGGGCGGGCGAACGGGTCCGCGGCCCACGGCGGGCAGCGGTACGCGGTGCCCGCCAGGCCGTCGAAGAGGCGCCCGTCGGGGCCGGTCATCACGGATTCGAGGCGCCCGCTGCGCCCGGTGCGGTAGTCGCCGGTGAACGGCCCGTAGCGGTAGTAGACGGGCGAGTCGGGGTCGAGGCGGCGGTCGCCGGTGATCGGCGGTCCCTCCCGGCCGCGCAGGGCGGCGGCCAACTCGGTGGCGAGCGGCAGGAGTTCGTCCGGCATCGGATAGACGGTGATCGCCTTGCCGACCGAGGCGGCGTCCCGGGCACCGGAGTTGAGGGTCCGCAGCACCTCGGGGTCGCGGGCCCACTTGGCGTGGCAGACGTGCCGGGCCAGCACCGGCAGGACGAGCGCGAGGACGGCGTCCAGGGTGCCGGGGCGGGCGGAGACGTGGAGCTTCCAGCCGTGCTCCATCGCCGGCATCCGCGGATCGTTCAGGTACGACCAGGTGTCGTCGGACCAGGGGCGGCGGCCGGCGATGGGGCCGGTCACCGTCAGGAGTTGAAGTCGCAGGCCACGCGGGTGGTCGCGGTCACCCACGGGTCGGACAGACAGGCGGTGGGGCCGTGGTCGGTGCGGTCGTCGTCCTCGAACACCAGGGTCTCGTCGTCCACGGCCAGCGGGCCGGCGTCGCGGATCGCGGTGGGGGTGGCAACGGGCATGTGACGCCTCCAGGTCTTGTCGCGCGTCCGGCGCGGCCGCGGGTTTGCGCCCGGCGCCGTGGACCGCCCGGCCCGGTCGGGCCGAAGTCCTGGGGCACGAAGGTAGGCAGGAACGCCGCACCTGACAAGGGGGCGGACGGACCGCTTCCGCACCGGCGGCCGACCGGCGGGAGCGGTGGGGCGGGCGGGGCGGGTGGAGCGGAAGGGGCGCCCGGCGCAGTGCTGATGGAGTATCAATTCTGCTATCGAGCAGAGACGTTGCTCCCCTCGGCATCGATGTCCGGGAGGAGCCGGTCCAGCAGTCGCGGGGTCCACCAGGCGGCGTCGCCGAGCAGCGTCATCGCGGCGGGGACCATCAGCAGGCGGACCACGGTGGCGTCGATCAGCACGCTGACGGCCAGGCCCAGGCCCATCATCTTGACCACCACGTCGTCACTGACCACGAACGCGGCGAACACGCTGACCATGATCAGGGCCGCGCAGCCGATCACCCGCGCGGTGGTCTCCAGCGCGTGCGCGACCGCGCCGCGGCTGTCGCCGGTCCGCCGCCAGTGCTCGTGGACGCGGGAGAGCAGGAACACCTCGTAGTCCATGCTCAGGCCGAAGACGATGGCGAACATCATCATCGGGACGTAGCTCTCGATCGGCACCTTGCCCGCCACCCCGAGCGCCGGGCCGCCCCAGCCCCACTGGAACACCGCGACCAGCACCCCGTACGAGGCGGCGATCGACACCAGGTTGAGGACGGCCGCCTTCAGCGCGACCAGCGGGGCCCGGAACACCAGCAGGATGATCAGGAAGGCCAGCGCGACCACCACCGCGATGATCGGCAGCAGCCGGGCGGCGATCAGGTCCAGGAAGTCGACCTGGGCGGCGGTGGTGCCGGTGACGTACGTGGTGGCGGGCGTGCCCCGGACCGCGTCCGGCAGCACCGTGTCGGAGAGGTGGCCGACCAGGTCGGTGGTCCGTTGGCTCTGCGGGGCCTGCGCGGGCGTGACGGTGGTGAACAGCACGTCGCCGTCCGCGCTGGTCTGCAGCGGCGCGGTGCCCGCCGTGTCCGGCACGCCGGTCAGCGCCTGCTGGACGGCGGCGGCCAGCGCCGGACGGTCGGACGCGGCGACCGCGCTCTGGTCGACCACCACCGTCAGCGGGCCGTTGGAGCCCGGGCCGAACGCCGCCGCCATCAGGTCGAACGCCCGCCGGTCGGTGAACGAGGTCGGGTCGGCGCCGTCCCCGACGTGCCCGAGCCGGATCGACGGCAGCGGCACCGCCAGCACCAGCACCGTGACCAGGCCCGCCGCCAGGTACCACCACGGCCGACGCTCGACCCGCCGCGCGTACCGGTGCCACAGGCCGCTCGCCGACGCCCCGCCCGGGCCGGTGCCCTCGGCCACCGGCGGGTGCACCGTGAAGCGGTCCATCCGGCGGCCGACCACGCCCAGCAGCGCGGGCAGCAGCGTCAGCGCGCCGCACACCGCCGTCACCACCGTCACGCCCGCCGCCAGGCCCAGCTTCGCCATGAACGAGATGCCCGACACCGACAGGCCCGCCAGCGCGACCACCACCGTGGTGCCGGAGATCAGCACCGCCCGGCCGCTGGTCGCCACCGCGTGCCCGGCCGCCGTCCCGGGGTCCCGGCCGTCCATCAGGTTCTGCCGGTGCCTGGTCAGCAGGAACAGCGCGTAGTCGATGCCGACGCCCAGCCCGATCATCGTCGCCAGCGTCGGCGCGACCGTCGCGAAGGTGGTCAGCGCCGCCAACAGACCCAGCAGCCCCAGGCCCAGGACCACCGCGACCAGCGCGCTCACCAGCGGCAGCCCCGCCGCGACCACGCTGCCGAACCCGGCCAGCAGCACCACGACCGCGACCCCGAACCCGATCAGCTCGCTCACCCGGTCGCTCGGCTCCGGCCGCGCCAACTCGCCCAGCGGACCACCGTACTCGACCTCCACGCCCGCCTGCCGCAGCGGCGCCACCGCCGCGTCCACCTGGCCCAGGTAGTCGTCGCCGAAGGTCGCCAGTACGCCGTCGAAACGCACCGTGACGTACCCCGTCAGCCCGTCCGCGGCCAGCGGCCCGCCCGGCTGCGGGGCCTGCCCCGGCGGCGGCAGCGGGTTCTGCGCCGACAGCACGTGCGGCAGGTGCTGCAGGGAGGTCACCGCCTGGTCGACCTGCGCCTGGAACTGCGTCAGCGGCTGCCCGTCGTGCAGCACCACCTGCGCGCCCGTCCCGCCCGCGGCCGGCTCGTGCGCGGACAGCACGTCCGCGCCGTCCTGCGCCTGGGTACCCGGCAGCGAGAAGTCGTCCGAGTACGTGCCGCCCACGGCGTGGTCCGCGATCTGTGCCCCCACCAGCACCAGCAGCCACCCCGCGAGCACCACCACCGGATGCCGGGCGCACCACCCGCCCAGCCGCCACAACCGCCCCCGGGACGGCGGCCCGGACGCTCCCGCCGGACCGGACGCCGACGCTGACGTGCTGCCGGACGAAGACATCAACCCTCCCAGGGGCACAACGCCACCACCCGCGCACGGTGACCGAACCCCGACGTTAGGCGCGCCTCCGCCCCCGCCCCGACCCGCCGCCCCGCGACACGGCCAGGCCCACCCGAACGCCGCCACCCCACCGGCCGGGCGGGCCGGTACGAGTGACGGTCGGACGGTAGGGCGGTCGGTTGGTCGGCCTGTCGGTTGGTGGGTTGGTCGTCTTGTCGGTTGGTCGTCTTGTCAGCCGGTCAGTTGGTCGGTCCAGGCCCGCTGTTCGGCGGTGTCCGGTACCGGCAGGCCGCGGGCCCGGGCGATCCGCGCCCACGCGTCGTCCGGCTCCGTGCCGCAGCGGACCAGCACGGCCGCCGCCAGCAGCGAGGACCGTCCGATCCCGGCCCGGCAGTGCACCGCCAGGTGGCCGCCCGCGTCCAGCCTTCGCGCCAACTCGTCGATCACCGGCCGGACTTCGGCCAGGACGGGGACGGTGCGGTCCTGGATCGGCACCGCCGTGAAGCGCAGCCCGGCGGCCCGGACCAACCCCGGCTCCGCGCCCAGCCCGAGCTCGACGCACTCCGGGACGGTCAGCGCGCTGACCACCTCCGTCACCCCCAGCGCGGCCAGCCCCGCCACCTCCTCCGCGAGCCAGTCACCGCCGCGCGGCCGGGCCATGGTGCTCAGCAGCCCGGGACCGGGCCGTTCGATCGTGAACAGGGTGGGACGCATGACGGCACGGACCTCCGGGGCGGGGGAGAGGGAACGGCGGTCACCGGCACGGGCCTTGGCGCGGGCGGTGACCGAGGCGGCGTCGGCCCGGCGGTCGGCAGGACAGCGGACCGGGGCGTCGACACCGGGGGAACGACCGGCCGGCCGGGTGCGAACAGGCGCGAGAAGAGGCGCGCGGTGCGACGGCGGGCGGTGCCCCGAGCGTAGCACCGCCCGCCGGACGGGCCGTCAGGACGTCGGTGTCCCGTGCCCCGGGCCGTCCGGCCCGCCCTCCTCACCCCCCACCCCGCCGCCCGTCACCCCGACCAACGATGCCCCGCCGCGAGGGGAACCGGCCGCCACCGACGGCGCGTTACCCCCGGGCGCCGAAGAGTTTCGCGCGCCGCCCGCGGCGAGGACGCGCGGGCGTGGTTCCGGGAGGGGGCGCTGGTGGCGGGGATCGACGTGGAGCGGGTGCGGCGGGAGACGGCGGGGGTCGGGCGGGTGGTGCACCTCAACAACGCCGGGGCGGCGTTGCAGCCGCGGGTGGTGGTGGACGCGGTGGTGGAGCACCTGCGGCTGGAGGAGGAGATCGGGGGGTACGAGGCGGCGGACGCGCGGGCCGGGCGGATCGAGCGGACGTACGACGCGCTGGCCCGGCTGGTCGGGGCCGGGCGGGAGGACGTCGCGGTGGTGGAGAGTGCCACCAGGGCCTGGGACATGGCGTTCCACGCGCTGCCCTGGGCGGCGGGCGACCGCATCCTGACCGCCCGCGCCGAGTACGCGAGCAACGCCATCGCGTACCTCCAGACCGCCCGCCGCCACGGGGCGCGGGTCGAGGTCGTGCCCGACGACGCCGACGGGCAGCTCGACGTCGACGCGCTGCGCGCGATGATCGACGAGCGGGTCCGGCTGATCGCGGTCACGCACGTGCCCACCCAGGGCGGGCTGGTCAACCCGGCCGCCGAGATCGGGCGGGTGGCCCGGGAGGCCGGTGTCGTCTACCTGCTGGACGCCTGCCAGTCCGTCGGCCAACTCCCGCTGGACGTGAGCGAGATCGGCTGCGACCTGCTCACCGCGCCCGGCCGCAAGTTCCTGCGCGGCCCGCGCGGCACCGGCTTCCTGTACTGCTCGCCGCGGATCCGCGAACAGCTGCAACCGCCGTTCCTGGACCTGCACGCGGCGACCTGGACCTCGGCGGACGACTACGAAGTCCGCGCCGACGCCAGGCGGTTCGAGAGCTGGGAGGGCAACTGCGCGGCCCGGATCGGCCTCGGCGTCGCCGCCGAGTACGCCCTCGCCCTCGGCCCGGACGCGATCGGGGAACGGGTCACCCGGCTGGGCGCGGCCCTGCGCGCCCGCCTGCGGACACTGCCCGGGGTGCGGGTGCACGACCGGGGCGCGCGGCAGTGCGCCCTCGTCACCTTCACCGTCGAGGGCCGCGACAGCGAGGACGTCGCCCGCGCGCTGCGCGACAGCGGGATCAACGTCTCGGTCTCCCTCGCCGAGTACGCGCGCTGGGACCTCGGGCCCCGGGGCCTCGCGTCGGTCGTCCGCGCCTCGCCGCACTACTACAACACGGAGGCCGAACTCGACCGGCTGGTCGAGGCGGTGCCCGCGCCGGCCGGGTCGTCCGGGCGGTGCTGAGGGGACTGCGCTGAGGGGGGCGGTGCTGAGGGGGCGGGTGTCAGCTCGCCGTTCCGGATGCCGGCCGGTCCGGCCGCTCCGGTGGCGCGGGGCGGCCGGCCAAGCCGTGGAGGAGGAGGTCGGTGAGGGTGTCGACCACTTCGGTGTCGTCGTGGGCGGGGTGGTCGGCGGTGAGCAGGGCGTAGGAGAGCAGGCCGAGCATCGCGCCCATCGCGGGGGCGAGCAGGGCGGGGTCGCCGGGGAGGGGGCGGCCCTGTTCGCGGAGGTATTCGAGGTGGTCGCGGAGGACGTCGGTGTCCGTGGTGAGGCGCTGCCAGGCCCGGCCGGAGCGCGGGCCCGCGGCGACGATCGACTCGAACAGGGCGATGGTGACCGGCAGGTGGTCGCGCATGGCCTGCCAGGACGCGCCGAGGTGGGCGCGCAGTTGGTCCCGGTCGCCGAGGTCGTGCTCGCGCGGGTGGACCTGGGCGACGACCTGGCCGCGGGCCTGGGTGCGGACGTCGTCGAGCAGGGCGCGCAGCAACTCGTCCTTGTCGGCGAAGTGCGCGTAGAACGAGCCGGTGGCCCGACCGGCGGCCGCGGTGATGTCGGTGATCTTCGTGTTGAGGTAGCCGCGTTCGACGAACTGCTGCCGGGCGGCCTCCAGTAGCGCCGCCCTGGTCCCCGCCGCCTGCGCCTTGCGCACGCCCATCGCGTCCAGCCTCCCTTGACCCGCCTTGACCCGCAGCCTTGACCCGCCGTTCGTGCCGACAGCATACTGACGTCCAGTTCGGTGAATGTACATTCATTGAACGTCGATTCAATGAGGGGTGGGCCCATGAAGGCGGTAGTCATCGGCGCGGGGGTGGCCGGCGCGGCGAGCGCGATCGCGCTGCGCAGGATCGGTGCCGAGGTGACGGTGTACGAGGCGCACCCGGACCCGGCCGGCCGGGTCGGCGCGTTCCTGGGCCTGGCCGTCAACGGGCTGCGGGCGCTGGAGTCGCTGGGCTGCCTGGACGAGGTGCGGGCGGCGGGCTTCGAGGTCGACCGGCAGCTGATGTGGTCGGGGCGCGGCAGGCTGCTGGGCGACGTGCCGCGCGGCCGGGCGGCGGACGACCCGCTGCGCGCGGTCACGCTGATGCGGGCCGACCTGGTCGCGGCGCTGCGGGCGGCGGCGGTCCGGGCGGGCGCGCGGATCGTGCTCGGCGAGCGGCTGTCCGGACCGGACGACGGGACGGAGAGGAGTGCGGCGGGCGGTCCGGTGGCGGCGGCGGTGGCCGGTGCGGACCTGGTGGTCGGGGCGGACGGGCTGCGCTCGACCGTCCGGCAGGTGCTCGACCCGGGCGGGCCGGAGCCCTCGTACGCCGGGCTGTACGGGGTCGCGGGCGTCGCGGAGGGGGTGCCGGAGGCGGGCCCGGGCCGGACGTTCAACCTGACCTTCGGGCGTCGCGGCACGTTCCTGCACCAGCCCGCGCCGGACGGCACCGTGTGGTGGTCCGCGCAGCTCGTCGGCCCCGTGCCGCCGGGCGGCCCCGCGCTCGGGGCGGCGGAGGTGGCCGAGGTCTTCGCCACCGAGGAGGTGCCCCGGCGGATCCTCGGCGCGGCCCGGGTCGAGGCGGCGACACTGTTCCACGTCCTGCCGCCGGTGCCGCGCCGCCAGGACGGGCGGCACGTGCTGGTCGGCGACGCGGCGCACCCGGTGGGCGCCGGGCAGGGCGCGTCCATGGCGCTGGAGGACGCGGTCGCGCTGGCCCGGGCGCTGCACGCCGGGCCCGACCGGGCCGCCGCCCTGGCCGCGTTCGACCGGGAACGGACGGCCCGCGCCGGGAAGCTCGCCCGCACGGCGGCGGCCAACCGGGACGCCAAGACCGCGGGCCCGTTCGCCGCCCGGGTGCGGGACGCGGTGATGCCGCTGGTGTTCGCCCGCGGCTACGCCCGGTCGACGGGCTGGCTGCACGACTACCGGCCGGGGGCGCTCCCGCGCTGAACGGACACCGGGGGCGGATTCCCGCGCGGGTCGGCCTCGCGGGAGCACGTCCCCGTCCGGCCGGGGGTCCGTCGGTGCAGCTGGGTGATGCTCCGTCAGCAGAGCTGTTAAGTACCGGAGTTGAGTGGGCTCGAATCCGGTCGGCCCCCAGGGACGGGGAGCCGACCGGAGCCGTTCCGGCCGCCGTCCCGGCTCAGCGGGCGCCGAGCAGGTGCTCGATGGCCAACTGGTCGAGGTGCTCGAAGGCCATGCCGCGCTCGGCGGCGGCGGTGACGTCGAAGTCCTCGAACGCCGAGCGGTCGGCGAGCAGCGCGGACAGGCCGTCGGCGGCGGTCGGCCGGGCGAGCTGGTCGAGGCGGGCGGCGCGCAGCGCCTCCTGCACCTGCGGGTCGGCGCGGAAGGCCAGCGCGCGCTCCTTGAGCAGCAGGTAGTTGCGCATGTTGCCGGCCGCGGAGGCCCAGACGCCGTCGAAGTCCTCGGTGCGCGGCGGCTTGAAGTCGAAGTGCCGCGGGCCCTGGTAGTCGGAGGACTCCAGCAGGTCGACCAGCCAGAACGCCTGCCGCAGGTCGCCCGCGCCGAACCGGAAGTCCTGGTCGTACTTGATGCCGGACTGGCCGTTCAGGTCGATGTGGAACAGCTTGCCCGCCCACAGCGCCTGCGCGATGCCGTGCGGGAAGTTCAGGCCCGCCATCTGCTCGTGGCCGACCTCGGGGTTGACGCCGACCAGTTCGGGGCGCTCCAGGCGCTCGATGAAGGCGAGGGCGTGGCCGATGGTCGGCAGCAGGATGTCGCCGCGCGGCTCGTTCGGCTTGGGCTCGATCGCGAAGCGCAGGTCGTAGCCCTGCTCCGTGACGTAGTCGCCGAGCAGGTCGAAGGCTTCCTTCATCCGGTCGAGGGCGACCCGGACGTCCTTGGACGCGCCGTGCTCGGCGCCCTCCCGGCCGCCCCAGGCGACGTACACGCTCGCGCCCAGCTCGACCGCCAGGTCGATGTTGCGGATGGTCTTGCGCAGGGCGTAGCGGCGCACGTCGCGGTCGTTGGCGGTGAACGCGCCGTCCTTGAAGACCGGGTGGGTGAACAGGTTGGTGGTGGCCATCGGCACCCGCAGGCCGGTGGACTCCAGGGCGGCGCGGAAGCGCTTGACGATCGCCTCCCGCTCCGCGTCCGAGGAGCCGAACGGGACCAGGTCGTCGTCGTGGAAGGTCACGCCGTACGCGCCCAGTCCGGCGAGCCTCTCCACCGTCTCGACCGGGTCCAGGGCCGGACGGGTGGCGTCGCCGAACGGGTCGCGGCCCTGCCAGCCGACCGTCCACAGGCCGAAGGTGAACTTGTCGGCGGGGGTGGGGGTGAGCTGGCTCATCTCGTACTCCAAACGCTGGTGATCGACCGGGTGGATCGACCGAGGGATCGACCGGTGGCCCGACGCGAATCGGGGCCGGAACCGACGGTAACCCGGATCGGGGTCTATTCGTCAGGCCGAAAGACAAATTAATATGGCCGAGCCCGGGAGGGAAGCCCCCGTGCGCAACACCCGACGGAACCCACGCCCGACGGAACCCGGACCCGGCGGAACCCACTCCGGTGGAACCCCGCCCCGGACGGCCGCACACCGGCGCCGGACGACCGCAGACAGGAGCACGCCCCATGGCACACCCGCAGGTGGTGATCGGCGTCGACAGCTCGACCCAGTCCACCAAGGCACTGGCCGTCGACGCCGAGACCGGCCGCGTCCTCGGCGAAGGCCGCGCCCCCCACCGGGTCGACTCCCGCCACGGCCAGGAGAGCGACCCCGCCCAGTGGTGGGACGCCCTCACCGCCGCCGTCGCCGCCACCGGCTGGGCCGACCGCGCCCAGGCCCTGGCCGTCGGCGGCCAGCAGCACGGACTGGTCACCCTGGACGCCGCCGGAGCCCCCGTCCGCCCCGCCCTGCTCTGGAACGACGTCCGCTCCGCACCGCAGGCCGCCGAACTGGTGCGGAAGTTCGGCGCGGACCGGTGGGCCGCCGAACTCGGCAGCGTCCCCGGTGCCTCCTTCACCGCCGCCAAATGGGCCTGGCTGCGCGCCACCGAACCCGAGCACGCCGAGCGCACCGCCGCCGTCCGCCTCCCGCACGACTACCTCACCGAACGGCTCACCGGTACCGCCACCACCGACCGCGGCGACGCCTCCGGCACCGGCTGGTGGACCCCCGACGGCTACCACTCCGCCGTCCTCGACCACCTCGGCCTCGACCCCGCCCTGCTCCCCGCCGTCACCCCCGCCGGAACCCCCGCCGGCCACGCCCGCCCCGGCGGACCGCTGCGCCCCGGAACCCCCGTCGCCGCCGGCACCGGCGACAACATGGCCGCCGCCCTCGGCCTCGGCCTCACCGCCGGCACCCCCGTGCTCAGCCTCGGCACCTCCGGCACCGTCTACACCGTCGCCCGCCACCGCCCCGCCGACCCCACCGGCACCGTCGCGGGCTTCGCCGACGCCCTCGACGGCTGGCTCCCGCTCGCCTGCACCCTCAACTGCACCCTCGCCGTCGACCGGATCGCCACCCTGCTCGGCCGCGACCGCCAGGACGTCGAACCCGGCGGCAGCGCCGTCCTGCTGCCCTACCTCGACGGCGAACGCACCCCCGCCCTCCCGCACGCCAGCGGCCTGCTGCACGGCCTGCGCCACGACACCACCGCCGGCCAACTCCTCCAGGCCGCCTACGACGGCGCCGCGTACTCGCTGCTCGCCGCCCTCGACGACGTCCTCGCCGTCGACGGCCCCGACGCCGCCGACCCCGAACGGCCGATCCTGCTGATCGGCGGCGGCGCCCGGGGCCGGGCCTGGCAGGACACCGTCCGCCGGCTCTCCGGCCGCCCCGTCCAACTGCCCGCCGCCCGCGAACTGGTGGCCCTCGGCGCCGCCGCCCAGGCCGCCGCGCTGCTCACCGGCGAGCGCGCCGACGCCGTCGCCCGCCGCTGGGGCACCGCCGACGGCCCGGTGCTGCCCGCCCTGGCCCGGGACGACGCGGCACTCGAACGGATCGGGACTACCATTTCGCAGACGGCCGCCCTCCAGGGGGACGGCCCGCGGTGACCGGAACCGGACCGTCCGGCCGGGACCGCCGCACCCCACCGGGCGGCCACCCCGACCGGACGGGACGGGGCGACCGGCGGGAACGGGTCGACCGGACGGCGGCGACCACGGCCCGCCCGGGACCACCGGACGGGTCCACCGGACGGGCAGTGAACGGCAGACGGCGGACAGACGGTGCGGCGGACAGCGGCGCGGAGGGACAGGGCGGACGTGGCAGAGGACGGGCAGCAGCAGCCGCCTGACGGCGACCCCGGGACCAGGCGCGGCCCCGCCTCCCAGCAGGACATGCGGCGGCAGAACCTCGCCCTGGTGATGCGCACCGTCGCCGCCGCCCACCCGCTCTCCCGCGCCGACGTGGCCGGCCGCACCGGGCTGACCCGGACCGCCGTCTCCAGCCTGGTCGACGAACTCATCGGCGGCGGCCTGCTGCTGGAGGGCGAGCTGGAGCGCAGCGGCCGGGTCGGCCGCCCCGGCCGGGCCCTGGTGCTGAACGGGGACGGACCGGCCGGTCTGGGCCTGGAGATCGGCGTCGAGCACCTCAGCGCCTGCGTCCTCGACCTGCGCGGCGAGGTCCGGGTCGAACTGCACCGCCCCGCCGCGAACGCGGGCCGCTCCGCCGAGCAGACCCTCGCCGAACTCGCCGAACTCGCCGACCGGGCCGAACGCGAGGCCACCGCGCTCGGCCTGCGGGTGGTCGGCCGGGTGCTCGCCGTCCCCGGCAGCGTCCCGCTGGGCAGCCCCGCCAACCAGGTCGAGCACGCCCCCAACCTGGGCTGGCACCAGGTCGACGTCACCGAGCTGTGGCCCGGCCCCGGCACCGCCCCCGCCGTCGAGAACGAGGCCAACCTCGGCGCGCTGGCCGAACTCTGGCAGGGCACCGGCAGCGGCACCTTCGTGCACATCTCGGCAGGCGAGGGCATCGGCGGCGCGCTCGTCCTGGACGGGCGCCTGTTCCGCGGCGTCCAGGGCTTCGCGGGCGAACTCGGCCACCTCACCGTCCGCCCCGACGGCCGCCCCTGCTCCTGCGGCGCCCGCGGCTGCCTCGAACCGTACGCGGGCCTGGCGGCCGTGCTCCGCTCCGCCGGGTTCACCGACGAACTGGACGGGCCGGACGGGTTCGACGGGCTCGACGCGCTCGACGAGTCGGACCGGCTGGAGCGGCTGGACCGGCCGGACGGTTCCAGCGGGGCGCCGGGTGCGACGAGCCTGACGGGACGTCAGAACGGCGACCCCATCGCGGAGTTGGTCCGCCGCGCGGAGCGGGGCGACCCGGCGACCCGGCGCGCGCTCCGGCACGCCGGCACCGCGCTGGGCACCGCGCTGGCCGCCGCGGTCAACCTGGTCGACCCCGACTCGCTGGTCCTCGGCGGCGGCTACGCCGACCTGGCGCACTGGCTGCTGCCCGCGATGCGGACCGAGCTGGCCGCGCTGATCCGGGTCCGCCCCTGGCCCGAAGAGGCCCTGCGCGCCTCGCCGTTGGGCCGCCGCGGCCCCGTCCTCGGCGCGGCCCTGGTCACCGTCCGCAGCCTGCACTCCGACCCGGCGGGCCTCTGGCTGGCCGAGACCGCCTGACCGGACGTGCCTCCACCGTTCCGGCCGGGCCTTCCGGCCGCGTGGTGCGGTGCGGCGGGTTCACCGGTGGCCGGGCGCGTGGTGCTGGGCGGGTGCGCCCGGCCACCGGAGTGCGGGGGAGGGGCCGGAAGGCGGCGGGAGGGTCAGCGGGGCAGCGGGGTCGAGCGCAGGCCGCGGACGGTGAGGGCGGCCAGGACGGCGGGCAGCGCGGTGACGGTGTTGCGGTTGCCGTGGTCGTGCAGCAGTACGGTGTCGCCGGGGCGGGCCGCGGCCACCGCGGCGGCGACCTCGGCGGGCGGTGTGCCGTCCCAGTCGCGGGTGTCGACCTCCCAGAGCGTCTCGGTCAGGCCCGCCGCGGCGGCGAGCGAGCGGATCGCCGGGTCGGTGTCCCCGTACGGCGGTCGGAACAGCGTCGGCGGGCGGCCGGTGAGCGTGGTCAGGAGCCGGTTGGTGCGCTCGATCTCGTCCCGGGCGGCGGACCGCGGCAGGCCCGGCAGGGAGGGGTGCGACCAGCTGTGGTTGCCGATCGCCATGCCGGCCCGGTCCAGGGCGCGGACCAGTTCGGGGTGGCGTTCGGCCTGCGCGCCGCACAGGAAGAAGGTGGCGCGGTGCCCGGCGGCGGTGAGCGCGGCGAGCAGCTCGGGCGTGGAGTCCGGGTGCGGGCCGTCGTCGAAGGTCAGCGCGAGGGTGCCGGCCGACGCCGGCGGGCCTGCGGCGTCGGGTGCGGGCCCGGGTGCGGGCTCGGCCATGGTGCCCCCTCCTGGCGGGTCGAAAATTTCGAACTCCCGCCGAATGTTACGGCGCGACCCGGACGACGGTAGGGGAGCCCGGCGAGGGCGTCAACCATCCGCGCGCGGCCCGGAGGGTCCGGACCGCGCGCGGATGAATGAGGCGGATGAATGAGGGTGGGCGAGGGTGGGCGGGGTGCCGCTCAGGCGTCGGCGGGCGGCGGGGCGGTGCTGGCGCGGACGACCAGGCTGGTGGCGAGGTCGACCCGGGTGGCGGAGGGGTGCTCGCCGCGGCCCAGGCCGATGGCCAGCCGGGCCGCGGTCTCGGCCATTTCCACCAGCGGCTGGCGCACCGTGGTGAGCGGCGGCCCGACCCAGCGGGCCAGCGGCAGGTCGTCGAAGCCGACCACCGAGAGGTCCTCCGGCACCCGCAGGCCCAGTTCGCGGGCGGCCTCGTACACGCCGAGGGCCTGCAGGTCGTTGCCCGCGAAGATCGCGGTGGGCCGGTCGGGCCGGGTGAGCAGGGCGCGGGCCGCGGCGTACCCGGCCTCGTGGTGGAAGTCGCCCTCGTGGATCAGCTCCGGGTCCACCGGCAGCCGGGCGGTCCCCAGCGCGGTGCGGTAGCCGTCGATCCGGGCGCGGCTGCACATCATGCCGGACGGCCCGGAGATCATCGCGATCCGGCGGTGGCCCAGGTCGAGCAGGTGGCGGGTGGCGGCGAGGCCGCCCTGCCAGTTGCCGGTGCCGACGGCGGGCACCCCCTCGGCCGGGTCGCCGGCCGGGTCCAGCACCACGAACGGGATGTCGCGGCTGGTGAGTTGGTCGCGCTGGGCGGCGTCCAGCTCGGACAGCACCAGCACCACCCCGGCCGGTCGGCGGGCCAGCACGCCGTCCACCCAGGTCTGTCCCGGGGTGAGCCGCCCCGCGGACTCGGAGAGCACCACGCTCAGCCCCTCGTCCCGGGCGACGTTCTCCACCCCCCGGATCACCTCCATCGCCCAGGCGCTGTCGAGCTGGTGGAAGACCAGGTCGAGCAGCCGGGACGGCGGCGCGGCGGTGCGGCGGCGCTGGTAGCCGGTGCGGCGCAGGATCTCCTCGACCTTGGCCCGGGTGGCGGGCGCGACGTCGGCCCGACCGTTCAGCACTTTCGAAACTGTCGGCGCCGAGACGCCGGCCGCCCGGGCGATCTCCGACAGCGTCGGTGCGGGGTCGGGTTCGAGTTCTGCAGCGCTCATGGCACGGATAGTAGCGCCCCTGCGAGACGCGGCGGGACGGCGCGCGAACCGGGGGCCGTCCCCGGCGGGCGGCCCCGGTCCGGGCGATTGCACGGCGTAGTGCCATCGCAACATTCGGCAGCCGAACGAAACATGGCGGCTGGCTGTTGCGGCGCGCTTCGGTGGCCCGCCGGGCGCGCGCTCAGTGCGCCGGGAAGCTGGACGCCGTCCAGTCGTCCAGCACCCGCTGCCGCAGCCCGGCCGGGAACGACCCCGCGAAGGACGCCGTGCGGCCCCGGAAGTCCCGCGGCAGCAGGCGGTCGGCCCCGGCCGCAACCGAGTGAGAAGTCATGTCATGTGGTGGGCCTGTGGTGGCGGGCGAGGGCGGCGGTGGAGCCGGCGCAGTCCGCCGAGCCGGGCGACGGTCCGCTCGATGGCCCGGCGGTGCGGCCGGGACGAGTCGGGGGACTCGGTGCTGCTGCGGCGGAGACGCGGTGGATGGTCTGCCGTCTCCGCAGGCAGGAGCGGATGAAACGGTGGCCGCAGGCCTTGTCGCCGTGGAGCTTGCCAGGCCGACGGCGTCTCGGACCACGGCGGGAACGGATCGGCGGGATCGGCACCGCCATTGCGGAAGCCGGCATGACCGTCCGCTACACCACTCCTTTCGGCTGGCTGCCACCGAAGCCGAGCACCAGCCGGGCCACTGACCGGCCGAGCCGGGAGCGGAGGACCGGCGGTCGAGGCGGTGCGACGTCACGGTTGTCCGCCGAGCCCGAGCTTCTTCACCCCGAACGGGGAGGAGACCGTGGGGGGGCAGCCCAGCCGTGGTGGACGAGTGCGATCCGGGAAGGCACTGGCGTCAGCGGATGGACGGCTTTGCCTCGCGACCAGTTCGCGAGCAGGCCCTCGGTGGTGTCGACGGTGGTGACGACCACCGTCACCTGGAGCTTCCCGTCGCCCCATGTGTTCCACGGGGCCCACCGCTCGGGCCGGGCCTCGCCCCCGAGGCGGGCGCACGCCTCCTCCTGGTGCTGCTCCGCACAGGTCCGTGGAGGATCTGACATCGGCATTGCGTGGGGGCTCCCGCGCTCTGCGGGCTGCTGCTCGTCTTCGGTTACGCCCTGTTTGCCGGGCTGATCCGGCTTCCGGACAGCGGCGTTGTCCGCCCGCTCGTGGGCCTGCGGACTTCCGGCTTGGGGAACCTCCGTACCGTGAACAGGACCGCGGAGAACGCGAAGTCAAGGCAATCGCCACCAGGGCGATGCGATACCGGGCTCGCGCGGCCGGAGCTGGGCCAAAGCGGCGCCATGTCCTGTCGGACTCTATGAGTCGGCGACGCGTCGCATGATGTGCGACGCCTTGAGGAGGGTTTCGCGCTCGCCTTCGGTGAGTCGGGCGAGTTGGTCGTCTAGCCAGCCGGAGCGCACGGCAAGTGCGGCCCGGGCGAGCTCGGTTCCCGCCGGCGTGACATGAAACAGCACGCGCCGGCCGTCCGACGGGTCCTTGTCCCGTAGTGCGTGCCCGCCGCTGACGAGACGGTTCACGGTCTGACTCATGGTGCTTGGTGTGACGTGGGCACGGCGGCTCAGCTCCGTGAGGCTCTGCGGGCCGTGGTTGTGGAGCTTGACGAGAACGCCCATGGCCGCGTCGCCCAGCTCCCCCTCGCCGCGTTCGGAGCGGAAGCGGCTGTAGAGCCTGGCCACGGCCACTTTCAGCTCGTTGCCGAGTACTGCGTCCAGGTCGCCGCCGGCTTCGTCGCTGCGGTCCGGTCCGGTGGGTTTTGCCTGCGCACTCACGATTGCTTAGTATACCCAAAGGAAGTCTTTCGTAATACGAAAGACCTGCTCTTTCCGTGGTGCACCGAACCAGATCACGAGGCCCCCCATGACATCCCCTCCGGTCAGGACCCCCGCGCCGCAGGCGGCCGACTCCGTCTCGAAGGACGGCTTCGGCCTGCGATTCACCTTCCCGCTGATGCTCGGCACGACGCTCAACCCGGTAAACAGCTCGATGATCGCCACCGGTCTCGCGGGGATCGCGGCCGACTACCACCTCGGCCCCGGTCAGGCCGCGAGCCTCGTATCCGTGCTCTATCTGTGCGGCGCCGTCATGCAGCCGACGATGGGCAAGCTGGCAACGCTCTTCGGCCCGCGCAAGGTGCTCCTGACCGGCGTCACGATCCTCCTCGCCGGCGGACTGCTGGGTACCCTGGCCCCCGACTTCCAGGTGCTGCTGCTCTCGCGCGCGCTGATCGGGATCGGCTCCTCCGCGTGCTACCCCGCCTCGATGGCGCTGGTGCGGCGGCGGGCGGAGCGCCTGAAAACCGGTGTGCCCAGCACAGTGCTCGGCAACTTCTCCATCGCCTCGCAGATCGTCGCGGTGCTCGGCCTGCCGCTGGGCGGTGTCCTCGCGGGCGCCTTCGGCTGGCGGGCGCTGTTCTTCGTCAACGTCCCCCTGGCCCTGCTTGCGTTCCTGTTCACCGCCCGCAACGTCGAGAAGGACGCCCCCACCCGCGGCCGGGGAGTCCGGCGCACCCTGGCCGCTCTCGACCCGGCCGGGATCACCCTGTTTGCGGTGTCCGTGGTCGGCCTGCTGCTCTTCCTCAACGACCTCGAGCACCCCGCCTGGCCGCTGGGCCTGGTCGCGCTGCTCGCGGCCATCGCACTGACCGTCTGGGAGCGCCGTGCCGGATCACCGCTGATCGACGTGCGCGCCCTCGCACGCAGCGCGGCGCTGCGCCGCACCTATGTACGCCAGATGCTGGTCGGACTCGGGGTGTACACCTCGATGTACGCCATCACCCAGTGGCTGGAGGGCAGCGCCGGCTACTCCTCGTTCCAGTCGGGACTGATCATGCTCCCGCTGTCCGTGGTCAGCATGGCCCTGGCCAGGATCGTCTCCACCCGCGGCTGGGTGCGCCGGCCCCTGGTGACCGGCGCCGTGGCCCTGGCGCTGGCCGGTGCCACCATGGCCGCCGCCGACAGCGACGGCGGCCTCGTGCTCCCGCTGGTGATGACCGCGGCCCTCGGCTTCACCAACGGCCTGTGCAACTTCGCCAACCAGACCACCTTGTACGTCCAGACCACCGGCGACGACATCGCCGTCGCCTCCGGCCTTTTCCGCACCTTCGGCTACATCGGCGCGATCTTCTCCTCCAGCGTGATCTCGCTGGCCTTCGGCGATCGCGTCACCGACGCCGGCTTCCACCACATGGGCTGGGTGGTCGCCGCCCTCGGCGCCCTGACCACCCTGATCACCCTCCTGGACCGCACCGTGCCCGCCAGCGTCGCCGGGCCCGACCGGCACGCCGACACCAACTGAACCCGGGACCAGCACACACCGACCGGAGTTGCCCGATGAAACTGCTCGCCCTGCTCCTCACCCCGCTCGGAATCCTGCTGCGCCGTAAGCGCGCCGGGGCCGCCAACAGCGTCCGCCACACTCCCGAACTGGCAACGACCGCCGCACCGCTGGAGGTCACCTCCGCATCGTTCACCCACCGAGCGCCGATCCCGTACCGCCACGCCACCATGGACATGGGCCCCAACATCTCGCCCGCTCTGGAGTGGAGCGAGCCGCCCGCCGGCACCGTCCAGATGCTGCTCGTCATGGAAGACACCGACACCCCCACGGCCAAGCCCGCCCACCACGTGATCGTCACCTTCGCCCCGACGCCCCGACGGATCGAAGAAGGCGAACTCACGGCGGACAACGCCCGCTTCACCTACCTGCCCGACCGCCGCGGCCGCACCGGGTACCAGGGACCGCGCCCCTTGCCCGGCCACGGAACACACCACTACGGCTTCCACCTCTACGCCCTCGACCGGATCGCCCCACTGACGGGTGCGTCCACCTTCGACGCCCTCCTCCCGCACCTGTCCGGACACGTCCTGGCCTCCGGACACCTCGAAGGCACCATGCGCGGATGACCCCACAGGGACGACCCGCCGCGCCCGGGGAAGGACGGCGGGGTCCGCGTTTCATGAGAGCGTCTTTCGTCGGCGCGGTCGGGCGGGGCGCCGAGCGTGGATGCGGTGGTGGCCGCCGCCGAGGGACTGAGCAACGGCGCCACCGTACGGGAGCTCGCAGTCACTGTGAACACGGTCCGCAAGTGACGTGGCCGGTTCGCGCTCCACGGGCCGGACGGTCTCAAGGACGCCAATCGCTCGGGACGCCCCAAGACCTACGGCCCACAGGTACGGGTGGCAATCGTAGCGGCGGCTACCAGCCCACCCCTGTATCCAGAGGCGACCTGGTCGAATACCGCCGCCACGGCACGGTGTCCTCGGCAGCCCTGAACGTGCGTACTGGAGAGGTCCTCACCGAGGTCATCGCCCGGAACAACGCGGTGACCTTCACCGCCTTCCTCGACCAACTCGAGGCGGTCATCGCCGCAGACCGGACCATTCACGTGGTCCTGGACAACGGCTCCTCCCGGACCGCCAAGCACACCGAGAAGCGGCTGGCCGCGCACCCCCGCTGGACCGCGCACTGGACCCCGCCGCATGCCTCGTGGTTGAACCAGATCGAGCTGTACTTCTCTGTCACGACCCGCCGAGTCCTGCGCCACGGAGACTTCTCCAGCCGCGACGACCTCATCGGCAGACTGGAGACCTGCGTCATCGGCCGCGACGAGACCGCGGCGCCGTACAGGTGGAGCTACGACGGCACCCGTTGAAGGCCACTTGACCAGTCCCGACGCCCCCCACGGACTTGCGCGGAGCAGCACTAGGTCTCCTCCATGCGGTCCGGCATCGCCCTGGGACGCAGAATCACCGCGCCCGCGAGCTTCGGCCCGGGGCGATCCGCCTCACCGTCGAGGCAGCCGTCCCCGGGGAGGTGGTAGTGGCGAAGTCCCCGGGCCGGCGCCCGGGACCACGCCGGCGAGCGGAGCCGGTTGCAGGGGGTCAGCTGCAGTGGGAGTGGAACTGGTTGTTGATCTCGCCGTTGATTTCACCCTCCCAGTCGATGCACGTCCCCGGCGCGTACAGGTACACGGGACCGGCGTAGGTGGTGTAGAAGTCCAGGTCCTGCTTCCACTGGGTGGTGCCGCTCTTCTTGATCGACGCCCCGATGTCCACCAGGTAGGAGCTGGGGTGGGTGCGGACCGTCACGACACAGTTGTAGCCGTTGGAGCTGTTGTACGTGAGGAAGACCGTCCCGTCGGCCAGCGGCAGGGTGTCGATGACGCCGTAGCCGGAACCGCACACGCCGTTGTAGGTGGCCGCTGCGGCCACCGAGGGGGTGACGGCGACTCCGGTGGCCGCGAGCGCGGTGACCGCCGTCGTGAGGGCGGCCCGCTTGAGGAGCTTCTTCATGATTCCACCTGTCCTTGTCCGCTGCTGTGATCCGGCGGGCGGCCGACGTCGTACCGGTGGGGTGATCGCTCCCGGCCCCCGCGGTCATGCTGCTGGACCGGCGTATCGTCACGGTGGCGTCCGCGTATCGCCGGTCCGCCGGGACGGTCACCGCCCGATGAGAGGACTCCCGAGCCCGGTACCGGGCCCGGTACCGGCCGGGGCCCGGCGGGTGGACGAGAGGGCCGGGCGGCGGTGGCGCGCGGCGCGCAAGGGGGCCCGGCCCGGAGCGTCCCGCATTAACGAGGGAGAACTTCGGGGCGAACAGCGTCGGCGTGGGAGGGATTCCACTTCCGGACCTCCTCTGTGCACACATAGCGTTCGCGGCGTGACGATGTGCGTCCGGTCCGTGGTCCACGCGGGGCGGCAGGGCGTTCGGTGGCGCGGCCGGGGAACGGTCGTGGTCCGGCAGACGATCCGGGGGTAGCGGCGGTGCGCGGGGAGGGCCTGTTCACGGAGCGGGCGCCGAACGGGCGGTTCCAGTGGCAGCTCAAGGCGATGAACGGCCGGGTGGTGGCGGTGTCCTCCTCCGTCCACGAGTCGTCCGCCGACGCCGAACGGGCGTTCGCGGAGCTGGTCGCCCTGGGGCCGGCGCTGGTGGCGCGGATCACCCATGTCCGCGACGGGCTGGGCTGGACCTGGGTGGTGCCCGGGCCGCGCGGTAATCCGTTGGTCAAGTCGAGCCGGGCGTACGAGCGTTACGCGACCTGCCAGAACGCGTTCCGGCGGTTCATGGCGCTGGTGGCCCGGATGGCGGCGGAGGAGGCGGTAGCGGCGGAGGCCCCCGCCCCCGCCCCCGCCGGGTCCGGGGACGGTTCGTGAGCACGGTGGAGACCGGCCGCGGCCCCCGGCTGGTGCCGGTGCGCGGGGCGGACGGCCGGGTGGGCTGGTCGCTGGTGGCCGCGAACGGCAGGCGGCTCGCCTCGGCCGTCCGCGCCTACCGCAACGACCGTGAACTGGCGGACGGAATAGGGGAGTTGCTGGCCGAACGGGCGGCCCTGCGGTTCGTCCTCGGCCAGCGCGAGGACCGGCTCTGGGTCTGGACGGCGCACCTGCCCGCCCGTAGCACCCGGGCCGGCGCGGGCGGCGGCGAGGCGATCGCCCGCAGCGCCCGGGGCTACCTGCGCCGCGACCAGTGCCGGCAGAGCGTGACCGCCTTCCTCCAGGGCGCCGACCACGTCCAGCGGCTGCGCCGCCTGGGCGGCGGCTCGGCCCTGTCACCCGGCTGGTAGGCGTACCAGGGTCCATCAACCCCCTTGCGAAGGGGGCCGATTGGCGTGCCCCGAGGGTGGTCGGCCGGAGTCGTCCTCGGCCTCCGGCGCCGGGCCGGAGGCCGCCCGGACGGATGCGGGCCAGTGGTGGAGGGTTGCGCGGGACTGGTGCAGCGGGAGTGAAGCGGAGATGGCCGGGGTGACCCCGTGGGCACACCTGGAGAAGAACGCCTCCGTGGTGCGAAGGACGGTCGACGGACCGTCAAACACCTTGCTGAGCAGGGTATTTACGAGAGCAGGCGGATCGTCGGCGGCGGGGCGGCCGGGGGAGGCGGTGCTTCCGGACGGCGGGCGGTCGCGGCGAGGATCACTCCGCCGGGAAGCCGCGGAGCTCTCCGGCACCGGGCCCCGCCAGGCCCGGTCCAGCTAGGACTTTCCTTGATGGAGGAACAGGACCATGCGTCACACCGCTGCCAAGGCGTTCGCGGCCGCCGCGATGACCGCCGCCGCTCTCGCCACCGTCGCCGTCCCGGCGATGGCTGACCCGGCCACGGGTGTCACCCCGGCTGCCCAGGACATCGTCGGTGCCGGCTCGGACACCACGCAGGCTCTGCTCAACCAGTTCTCGGTCGACTACAACGCCACCCTGGGCGCGGGTTCCACTCTGCCGCACCTGTACAGCTGGGACGCGACCGGTTCGGCCACCATCACCCCGAAGGCCGGTGCCGGCACCATCACCCGCCCGAACGGCTCCGGCGCCGGCATCTCCACGCTGAACGCCACCACCAGCACCACCCTGGACTTCGCGCGCTCCTCCCGCACCCGGCAGGGCACCGACCCGGCCACCATCCTGTTCGTGGCGTTCGCCAAGGACGCGGTGACCTGGTCGGCGAAGTCCGGCGGCAACGCCCCGACCAACCTGACCACCCAGGACCTGAACGACATCTACTCCTGCAAGGCCGGCAAGACCAACTGGTCGAACTTCGGCGGCACCGCCGGCACCATCAAGCCCTACCTGCCGCAGCTCAGCTCCGGCACCCGCTCCTTCTTCCTGGGCGCCATCGGCAACCCGGTCCTGGGCGCCTGCGTCGTCAGCGGCCCGGAGGAGAACGAGGGCACCGACGCCGCGCTGAACGACCCGAACGTCATCTTCCCGTACTCCGTCGGCCACTGGGTGGGCCAGGCCAACGGCCACACCACCGCCACCGACGACAAGGGCAGCCTGACCCTGCGCAGCATCAACGGCGTCGCCCCGCTGACCGGCACCGGCACCCTGAACGCCGCCTTCGCCAACCCGACCTACGGCCGGGTGCTCTACAACGTGGTCCGCGCCGGCGAGTGGAACGCCAGCCCGGCCACCACCCAGAGCACCGCCCTGCGCGCGATCTTCGGCCCGACCGGCTACATCTGCTCCACCGCCGGCCGCGCCAGCATCACCAGCTACGGCTACCTCAACCTGGCCGCCGCGTCCTGCGGCTCGACCATCTGACGCTCCCGCACCAGGTCCGTCGCCCCCCGCACCACCCGCCGCCCGTCCCGGCCACACCCCGGGACGGGCGGCGGCCCTTGGCGGCACCAGGTACGACCACGCACCAATCACGCGCCACGCCTCATCAAGCACCACGTGTCAGCACGCACCACGTGCCATCACGCAGCACCGTCCCGCGCCACGCGCCGCCACGCACCACGCGCCACCATGCACCGGGTGCCACCGCGCACCCCGTCCGAAGGAGCCACGATGTCCCGTCTCACCGTCCGGATCGCCGCCGCGGCCGCCGGCCTCGCCCTCGTCGCCACCGCCGCCTCCGCCACTTCCGCCTCCGCCGCCCCGGCGGCCGGCAACGCGGTGATCAACGAGAGCAACGCCTTCTTCCAGCAGGCCGCCCAGGCCGGCATCGTGGCCGTGCCGCTGCCCACCGCCACCGCGGGCTACAACGCGACCACCGGCCTGTCGGCGAGCTTCCCGGTGACCGACGGCACCGGCGGCCTGCGCGACTTCTTCGGCGGCGTCCAGCTCGGCGGCGGCCTGCTGTTCGTCGACGCGAAGACCGGCAGCGCGGTCTCCTTCCACCAGTTGGCCTTCTCCTTCGAGGACTGGACGCTGACCGCCGTCCCGGACGGCTCGACCACCCCGGTGGCGCTGTTCGACCCGGCCGGTGACAACGCCATCAACTACAGCGGCACCACGCAGAACCTGACCGCCACCTCGCTGGTCCTGGACGCCGCGGGGGCCCAGTACCTCGACACCAGGCTGCACACCGCCTTCTTCGCGGCGGGCCAGAGCGTCGGCTCCTTCACGGTGGCCTACACGCCCGCCTCCTGACGCTCCGCCAGGCCGATTCGTCAGGTCGGTCCGACGGCACGGCAACGCCGGGGCCCCGCGCGTATCACGCGCGGGGCCCCGGCGGGTGGGGGGACGGGCCGGGTCAGATGGTTCCGCCGCTGTAGTAGCCGCCGAGCTGGTCGCGGTAGGCCGGATCGTCGGTGTGGTGGCCCGCGTCGCGGGCGGGCGAGTTCTTCACCTCGTCCTTGGAGCGGTTCACGTACACCGCCTGGTCCTCGTGGTCGATCCGGGTGATGGTGCCGGCCGGGAGCAGCACCTCGTGGCCGAAGATCCACGGGCCGGTGTCGACCACGATGTAACCCGCGTCGACGTCCTCGGTGTGCTTGTCGACCTTGCCGATGTGGCCGTCGGTGGCCTCGACCCGGTAGCCGGTCAGGTCCGAGCCCGCGGTGTAGCCCTCGGCGCCCTCGTAGCCCCACAGTCCGCTGGTCACAGCTGCCTCCTCGTCGGTGTGCGTCGATCGTCTGCTGGACACTCGACTGCCCCGGACCCGGTCGATCATGCCTCCGCGGGACGGACAGGACGGACAGGACGGACAGGACGGACAGGACGGACGGAACGTACGGGGCGCCGGGAGGGGGTGCCGGGGGCGCCGGGAGAGGACGGGACGGCGGCGGCCCGTGGCGTGCCGGATCGGTGCGGCGGTGCGACGGGCTTAGGGTCGCCGGGTGGACGCATCCCCGGAGCACGGACAGCAGCACGAGCGGGAGCCTGGGCAGGAGCACGCGCAGCGGCACGGACAGCAGCACGCGCGGGACCGGCCGCCCGCGCCGGAGCGGAGCGGGCACCGCCCCCGCCGCTGGCGGGAGGTCTCCCCGACCCGGCGCGGCCTGGTGCTGGCGTGGTGGGGCTTCACCCTCACGTTCGGCTTCCTGCGGCTGCTGACCTGGCTGATCCACATCGACGCCGCCGGGGTGGGCAACGTCTCGGCGGGCGGCGTCCACATCCACCATTACGTCTGGGGCATCCTCATCCTGATGGTGGTCGGCGCGCTGGGCCTGGTCGAGCGGTCGGCGCGCTGGCGGACCTGGATGGGCCTGGCCTACGGCATCGGCACCGCCCTGGTCATCGACGAGACCGCCAACCTGATCGACCTGAACGACGTCTACTGGGAGGACGCCGGCTGGGTCAGCATCGCCGTCGCGCTGATCGTCATCGGCATCGCGGGCAGCGCCCTGGCCCTCACCCACCGGGACGAGACCGGCCCCGACGGGGCGGGAGACAGGGTGGGAGACGGAGCGGCGGACGGGGAGGGGAAGGACTGACGCCGGGCGGCAAGCGCAGCGCTCCCCGCCCGTCCGACGGATTCCGGACGGGCGGCCCGCGTTTCTGACGGTACGCCAATTGGCTTGATTCGAGCACTAATTGGGGTCTCGTACACCTGGTGGACAGCGAGCGGCCAGGCGGGACTGGCCGAATGGCGTCGGGGCGGCCGGACGGCGGCTCCGCTCCCTGTCACCCGTGCGTGCCCGATTCGGCGCGCCGTCGCCGGAGGTGCTGCGCCGATGAGAACCCGCCCTTGGGGGCCGAGAACCGGATCGCGTCCGTCGCGGACCTACCTGGCGGCCGTGCTGGCCTGGGCGGTGGCCGCCGCCGTGGTCTTCCTGCCGCTCGGCGGACCGGGGGTCCAGCCCGCCCTGGCGGCCTCGGGGAAGACGGTGGAGGGCCCGGCCCGGTTCGACCCGAACACCTGGACCGACGGCCCGCGGGGGACCGTCACCGTCTCGCAGGTCAACGACCTCAGGAACCAGGTGGTGCACGTCAGTTGGACGGGCCTCACGCCGACCGTCGACTACATGGGCCAGCCCGTCCAGGTCATCGCCCCGCTGGCCCGGGACGCCTACTACCCGGTCCGGATCTACCAGTGCCGGGGCGAGGACCCGAAGGTCACCGACTGCTACGGCTCCACCCTGTACGGCGGTGACCCGGCCGGTGGCTTCCTGCAGGAGCCGCCCGCGGCCGGTCCGGCCCCGGAGTTCCCGTCGAACGCGGTGATCGCGGCGACCCACCCGGACGGCACCGGCGAGGCGGACATCGAGCTCTGGACCGCGGCGCAGAGCCAGGGCCTCGGCTGCGACGCCACCCACAGGTGCTCGCTGGTGGTCGAGCCGAACTACGGCGGCGACTCGATCGGCGCCAACAGCTACCCCGACGTGGTGATCAACTGCGACGACCACTCGCTCGACATGGACTTCAGCTTCGACACCGCCACGGACGCCTCGTTCCTGCTCCGCCCGAGCGGCACCAGCTTCCTCTCCGGCGAGTCCTGCGCCTGGAAGCGGCACGTCACCATCCCGCTGGAGTTCGCGCCGACCCCCGACGCCTGCACCGCCGGTGACGCGGACTTCTCCGCGATCGGCCTGGAGATGGCCGACCGGGCCATGCAGCAGTGGCGCACCGGCAGCTGCCTGGACCGCGACCCGCTGCGGGTGCAGTACTCCGTCGGCAACGGCGAGCCGCAGGCCCGGGCGGCCTTCCTGCGCAGGTCCGGCGCGGACGTCGCGCTGACCTCGGTGCCGAGCACCGACCCGCCGACCCGCCCGTACGTCTACGCGCCGCTCGCCAACAGCGCCATCTCGGTGGTCTTCGTCATCGACGACAGCGCCACCCACCGGCAGGTCCGCCGGGTGCGGCTCAACCAGCGGCTGCTGGCGAAGATGCTCACCCAGACCTACCGCTACTACAACGACGACGACACCGACACCGTCCGGGGCAACCCGCTCTGCCTGTTCGACGACGAGGAGTTCCGCGAGCTCAACGCCGACGTCTCGCCCGGCGTGACCTGGCCCGGCTGCGGCAACCTCGCCAACACCGAGCCGGTGGTGGTCGGCGGGACCACCGACCTGGTGCACCGGCTGACCGAGTGGATCGTCGCCGACCCGGACGCCGCGCAGTTCCTCCAGGGCGCCCCCGACCGGTGGGGCACCCACGTCAACACGAAGTTCCTGCCGTCGAACTTCACCGGCTACCCGGTCGACTCGTTCCAGGCGCTGGACTACACCGGCCAGAACAACCACAAGCAGTACGAGTGGAACCCCGTGCTGGGCGGCCTCGGCCAGGTGCTGCGGATGGTGCTGGAGAACCGGCTGTCCTGCCAGCTGCCCTACGTCAACGCGGACGGCCAGCACGAGAAGTGCTCCGCCATGGCCCCCGGCAGCCGGGCGCTGTTCGCCGTCATGGACAGCGGCAACGCCCAGGCGATGAGCCTGCCCGAGGCCGAACTGCCCAACCCGGCGGGCGGGTTCACCACGCCGACGATCACCGCGATGCAGGCCGCCGCGGACGACATGCCGTTCGACGAGGCCACCGGCACCCAGCAGCTCCCGTACGGCGACGCGGGCTCCGCCTACGCCAAGGACCCGAAGGCGTACCCGCTGACCATGGTGCAGTACGCGATGCTGCCCACCGACGGCCTCGGCCAGGCCAGGAGCGCCGCGGTGAGCACCTTCGTGCGCGACGTCACCGACCCCGCCAAGGGCCAGGTCTACGGGCGGGCCGCCGGACAGCTCGCCCTCGGGTACGCGGGCCTGACCAAGGCCCAGCTCGCCCAGGCGAAGGCCGCCGCCGCCCACGTCGCCGCGCAGGACGGCGGCACGCCGAGCAAGCCCGCCGACACCGGCACCGGGGACGGCTCCGGCTCCGGTTCCGGCTCCAACGGCGGTGGCTCCGGCGGGAGTTCGGGCGGCAACGGCAGCGTCGGCGGCACCACCGCCGGCGGCGGTACGGGCGGTGCGGACGGCTCCGGCGGCACCCCCGCGCAGAGCGCCGCCGCCCCCGGCACGCCCGGCGGCAGCCCCTCGCCCGGCCTGGCCGCCGCCCCGGTCGGACAGGCCGCCGCCGACCGGGCCGGGACGGCCCGGCTGCTGCTGCCCGTGATCCTCGCCGTCGGCGCCGTCCTGCTGGTCGGCGGGCCCGCCGCGCTGTTCCTCGGCGGCACCGCCGCCGGCGCGAACCTCCGGCGCGGCACCGGGCGGCTCTGGTCGCGGCTGACCCGCCGTAGCTGACCCGCCGCGGACGACCCCGCTCCGCGGACGACCCCGCCCCGCAGACGACCCCGCCCCGCCGGACGGGCGCCCCGCGCGCCCGTCCGGCGACCACCGGCCCGTCCGGAACACCCCAGGAACCCTCACCGCGCCGAGAGTTGACACCATGACAGCCGCCGTCCAGCCGACGGACACCCGCGTCCCACCGCCGACGCCCGACCCCGACCGGCCCCGCCCGATCAGCGCCCCCGCCTCGCCCGCCGACCGCGCCTTCCGCGGCGTGCTGCGCGCCGCCGGCCTGTCGGTGTTCGTCCTGATGGGGCTGATCGCCTTCTTCCTGCTGATGCGCGGCACCGAGGCGCTGCGCGCGGTCGGCTGGTCCTTCCTCACCGAGCAGAACTGGCGCACCGCCGCGCACACCTTCGGCATCGCCGCCGTGCTGCCCAACGGCATCCTGATCGCGGTGATCGCGCTGTGCATCGCGGTGCCGGTCTCGCTCACCGCCGCGCTGTTCATCTCCGAGTACGCGCCGGTGCGGCTGCGGCCCGCGCTGGTCTCGCTGGTCGACCTGATGGCCGCCATCCCCAGCATCGTGTACGGGCTGTGGGGCCTGTTCTTCCTCCAGCCGCGGTTCGTCGGCCTGTGCCGCTGGCTGGCCAACCACCTCGGCGGGCCGCTGCCGTTCCTGGAGGTGCGCACCGGCGACACCCCGACCTCGTACACCTCCTCGACGTTCATCGCCGGGACGGTGGTCTCGCTGATGATCATCCCGATCATCACCTCGCTCAGCCGCGAGGTGTTCTCGCAGGCCCCGGCGGGCGAACGGGAGGGCGCCTACGCGCTCGGCTCGACCCGCTGGGGCATGGTGCGCACCGTGGTGCTGCCGTTCGGGCGCGGCGGCGTGATCGGCGCGGTGATGCTCGGCTTCGGCCGGGCGATGGGCGAGACCATCGCCGTCGCGCTGATCATCTCCCCGGTGTTCCGGATCTCCTGGCACGTGCTGGAGAACGGCGGCGGCTCGATCTCCTCGCTGATCGCGCTGCGCTTCAGCGAGTCCGACGGCCTCTCGCTGTCCGCGCTGATGGCCGCCGGCCTGGTGCTGTTCGCCCTCACCCTGCTGGTCAACGTGGCCGCCGGGTTCGTCATCAGCCGGTCCCGGTCCGGCGCCTCGACCTCGGACTGACCGGAGGACCCCGATGCACCCCACACCCCCCGACACCGCCACCGACGCCGCTCCCGCCGCCGCCACTGTCACCGCCGACACCGACACCGACACCGACACCGACACCGACACGGCCGCCGCCACCGCCCCGCCCGAGCAGCGGCGGATCAGGCTCGGCGGCACCACCCGCGAGGAGGTGCTCACCCTGCTGGGCGCCGCCACCGGCTCGCTCGCCCTGGACTGGGTGCTGTACGAGCGGGTGCTGCCGTTCAGCGGCGCGTTCGGCTTCCTGCTCTGCTGGTACCTGCTGTTCCTGGCGGTGTACACCGCCGCCGGGCGGCTCCAGTGGGACGCCCTGACCGTCCGCGAGCGGCTGGCCACCGCGCTGGCCTGGAGCTCCGGCCTGCTGGTGCTCGCCGTCATCGTCGAGCAGATCGGCTACGTCGCCGTCCGCGGCCTGGACGCCGCCCGGCACTGGAACTTCTTCACCGAGACCATGCGCACCACCGCCCCGCTGTCGCCGATCACCTCCGGCGGCTGCCTGCACGCCGTGGTCGGCTCGCTCGAACAGCTCGGCCTGGCCACCCTGTTCTCGGTGCCGCTGGGCATCCTCACCGCCGTCTTCCTGGTCGAGGCCGGGACCACCCGGCGCGGCGCCCGGGTGGTCAAGCCGGTGCGGGTGCTGGTCGAGGCGATGACCGCGCTGCCGTCCATCGTGGCCGGCCTGTTCGTGCTCGGCGTGGTCATCCTCACCCTGGGCGCCGAGAAGAGCGGACTGGCCGCCTCGCTCGCCCTCACCGTGATGATGACGCCGATCGTCACCCGCGCCGCCGAGGTCGTCGTCCGGCTCGTCCCCGGCACCCTCAAGGAGGCGTCCTACGCGCTCGGCGCCTCCCAGTGGCGCACCGTGTGGCACGTGGTGCTGCCCACCGCCCGGCCCGGACTGACCACCGCCGTGGTGCTCGGCATGGCCCGCGGCGTCGGCGAGACCTCCCCGGTGCTGCTCACCGCCGGGTTCACCGCCCGGATGAACCTCGACCCGCTGCACGGCAACCAGGCCAGCCTGCCGCTGTACGTCTGGAACTACGTCAAGCAGCCCTACCCCGACATGGTGGCCCGGGCGTTCGCCGGCGCGCTGACCCTGATGGCCGTGGTGCTGGTGCTGTTCGTCACCGCCCGGGTGCTGGGCCGCCACCGCGCCCCCGCCGACCGGCCCACCCGCCGCCCGCCGCGCCGGGCCCGCACCGCGGACACCGCGTCCGTGGCCGTACCCGCAGCCGTACCCGTACCGGCAGCCGCACCCGTCCTGGCCACGACCGCGCCGGCGGTGGAGAACCGATGACACGTCACAGAAGGAAGACCCGTCCCGTGCGACTCCGTCACCTGGCCTCGGCGCTGCTCACCGCCGCGCTGGCCCTGCCCACCGCGCTGCTCGGCGCGACCCCCGCGCACGCCGCGACCTCGCTGAACGCGGACGGCTCCAGCTGGGCCGGGCCGGCCATCGACCAGTGGCGGCGCGACGTCGGCCCGATGGGCATCGAGATCGACTTCAACCCGGTCGGCTCGGCCGCCGGGCGCGTCCAGTGGTCCATCGGCCAGGACGACTTCACCGCCTCCGACGTGCCGTTCCGCAGCAAGGGCGACAGCGGGGTGGACCCCGGCAAGCAGGGCAGCGGCCTGGGCGGCGCGGAGAACCCGCAGTACGGCTTCTCCTACGTCCCGATCACGGCCGGCGGCACCGCGCTGATGTACCACCTGGAGCTCGGCGGCAAGAAGATCACCGACCTGCGGCTGTCGCCCGACACCGTCGTCGGGATCTTCACCAACCGGATCACCTCCTGGGACGACCCGAAGATCACCGCCGACTACGGCAAGGCGCTGCCGAAGATCCCGATCACCCCGGTGGTGCGCTCCGACGGCTCCGGCGCCACCGCCCAGTTCACCCGCTGGATGGAGCACACCCACCAGGCCGAGTGGGACGCGTACTGCACCAAGGTCAACGGCGTCAGCTGCGGCGACTACACCGAGTTCTTCCCGCCGTCCGGCCGGATGACCGCGCAGAACGGCTCCGACGTGGTCGCCGGCTACATCCAGTCGCCGACCGGCATCGGCGCGATCGGCTACGACGAGTACGCCTTCGCCAAGCGCAGCAACTGGCCCGTCGTCAAGATGCTCAACCCGGCCGGGTACTACACCCTGCCGACCGCCTCCAACGTCGCGGTGGCGCTGACCGCCGCGAAGATCCGCGGCGTCGACGACAGCACTTCGCCCGACGACCCGGACTACCTCCAGCAGAACCTCGACGGCGTCTACAACAACGGCGACGCCCGCTCCTACCCGATCTCCTCCTACAGCTACCTGATCGTGCCCCGGGCGAACGCCTCCCGCCCGGTGCCGCCGCGCTTCAACGACGCCAAGGGCAGCGCGCTCAGCCGCTACCTCGCGTACGTGCTGTGCGCCGGACAGGGCGAGGCCGACGACCTCGGCTACTCGCCGATCCCGCGCAACCTGGTGCGCGGCGGACTGCTCCAGACCCAGCACATCCCCGGCAACGCCAGCCCCGTCGACCCGAACACCCTCACCAACTGCCCCAACCCGACGTTCAACTCCGCCGGCGAGCTGACCGTGCTCAAGAACGCCCCGCAGCCCAGCCCCTGCGACAGGAAGGGCAGCCCGCTGGACTGCACCGTGCAGAACGGCCAGCCGGTCAAGACCGGCAGCGCCAACTCCGGCTCCGGCAAAGCCGGTTCCGGCAGCGGCGGCGCCGGTGCCGGTGGGACGGGCGGCGGCACCGGCGGGACGGGCGACACCGGCGGGACGGGCACCGGCGGGGCCGAGGGCGCCCAGCCGGTGATCGACCCGCAGACCGGCGAGGTGCTCGACGCCGGCAGCGGCGGCTCCGGCACCGGCGGGGGCACCGGCGGCGCCGCGCCCGCCGCGGTGGTCGCGCTCGGCGGACGGCCGCAGGACTGGCTGCTCTCCACCCTCACCGCGCTCGAACTGCTCGGCGTGGTCGCCGTCCCCCCGCTGCTGGCCGCCTGGTGGCGCCGCCGCGACCGGTCGGCGGGCGGCAGCCGGTGAACCCCGCCACGAGGACCGCCATCCGCGCCGCGGACGCCGTACCGGTGGTGCCTGCCGTACCCGTGGGGTCCGCCGCACCGGTGGTGCCTGCCGTACCGGCTGGGTCTGCCGCGTCGGTGGTGCCTGCCGTACCGGCTGGGTCTGCCGCGCCGGTGGTGCCCGCCGCAGGTGCCGCGGTCCCCGCACGTTCCGCATCCGCCGTATCCGTCGCATCCGCCGCAGTCGAGGAGACCAGCAGATGACCGCGCCCGCCCTCGAACGGCCGTCCGCGGCCGTACCGGGACCGCTGCCCGCGTCCGCGTCCGCGCCCGCGCCCGCATCCGCGTCCGCGCCGGAGAAGAACGCCAGGGGGTCCGGCTCCGAGCCGGTCCCCGGCGGGCCCCGGTGGCGCCTGCTGCCGGCCGTCGCCCGGGCGGTGACGCTGGCGGCCGTGCTGCTGCTCGGCTTCGCGGGCTACCTCTTCGCGCTGTCCGGCCTCCAGGAGGCCCGCCACCAGTCCACCGCCTACGCGACCCTGCGCGACCGGCTGGCCAACGCCACCGCGCCGACCGGCCCCACCGAGGACGGCGCGCCGCTGGCCGTCCTCGACATCCCGGCGCTCGGCCTGCGCCAGGCCGTGGTGGTCGAGGGCACCACCGGCCGCGACCTGATGCGCGGCCCCGGGCACCGGCGCGACACCGTGCTGCCCGGACAGCCCGGCGTGGCCGTCCTGTTCGGCCGCTCCACCGCGTTCGGCGCGCCGTTCGCCGACCTCGGCCGGCTCCGGGTCGGCGACCGGATCGACGTCACCACCGGCCAGGGCAGCTTCCACTACACCGTCAACGCCCACGGCGACGGCGACCACCCGATCCAGGACGCCGCGCCCAACCGGCTGGTGCTGGTCACCGGCGACTCCGACTGGATCCCCACCAGCACCGTGCTGGTCGGCGCCCGGCTGGACGGCGACCCCGAACCGGCCGGCGCGAAGCGGCCCGCCACCACCGCCGCCGACAAGGCGCTGGCCGCCGACAAGGGCGCCCTGTCCGCGCTCCAACTCTGGTCGCTGGCCCTGCTGCTGGCCGTCGTCGCGGCCGTCGTCACGACTCGCCGCTGGCGCCGCGCCGCCGCCTACCTGTGCTTCGCGCCGGTGGTCGCCGCCCTGCTCTGGTCGGTGTACGAGAACGCCGCCGCGCTGCTCCCCAACGTCTACTGACACCCTCCGGCTTTCCGGGAAAGGACCGCCCCCCGATGACCGAGACCGCCCAACCCCCCTTCCCCGTGCAGAAGTTCGGAGACCAGGACGACCCGCCCACGGTGCCGCTGCCGCCGGTGGCCGCCGCGCCGCCGGAGCGCCCGCTGTCCGGGCTGGAGACCCGCGAGGTCACCGCCTGGTTCGGGCAGCGCAAGGTCCTCGAACGGGTCTCGTTCGCGATGCGGGCCGGTGAGATCACCGCGCTGATCGGCCCGTCCGGCTGCGGCAAGTCCACCTACCTGCGGATCCTCAACCGGATGCACGAGATGGTGCGCGGCGCCGCGCTGGCCGGGGAGGTGCTGCTCGCCGGGGAGGACGTCTACGCCCCCGGCCGCCGCCCCGCCGAGGTCCGCCGCCGGATCGGCATGGTCTTCCAGCGCCCCAACCCGTTCCCCACCATGTCGCTGTACGACAACGTGGTCAGCGGGCTCAAGCTGGCCGGCATCAGGGCGGGCCGCGAGGAGCGCGACCACCTGGTCGAGTCCAGTCTGCGGCAGGCCGGGCTCTGGGACGAGGTCAGCAGCCGCCTGGGCACCCCCGGCGGCGCGCTCTCCGGCGGCCAGCAGCAGCGCCTGTGCATCGCCCGTTCGCTCGCGGTCTCCCCGGAGATCCTGCTGATGGACGAACCCTGCTCCGCCCTCGACCCGACCTCCACCCGCCGGATCGAGGAGACCATCGCCGAACTGCGCCACCGGGTCACCATCGTCATCGTCACCCACAACATGCAGCAGGCCCAACGCGTCTCCCAGTCCTGCGCGTTCTTCCTCGCCACCCACGACACCCCCGGCCGGATCGTCGAGTCCGGCCCCACCGAACGCCTCTTCACCGACCCGGCCGACCAGCGCACCGCCGACTACGTCAACGGCCGCTTCGGCTGAGCCCGCTGACGAGCCGTCGGCGAACCTCCGGCGGTCCCTCGTCGGCCCGCCGACCGCGTGTCACGAGGAGCCGAGCCGGGCCGAACGCCTAGCGTTTGCGGGGGACCGGGGCGAGCAGCCGCCGGCCCCCCGCAAACGCACCGCCGCGAGAAGAGAGCGCAGACCATGACCGTCAGCCTGCCCGAGCTCACCGGGGACTACGTCCTCGACCCGACCCACACCCGGATCGGGTTCGTCGCCCGCCACGCCATGGTCACCAAGGTGCGCGGCGCCTTCCACCAGTTCGAGGGCAGCGCCCACCTGGACGGCGCCGACCCGGCCGAGTCCACCGGCCAGGTGGTGATCAAGACCCAGAGCATCGACACCGGCGTCGAGCAGCGCGACCAGCACCTGCGCACCAACGACTTCCTGGACGCGCCGAACTTCCCCGACATCACCTTCCGCACCACCCGGGTCGAGCAGAAGTCCGACAGCGAGTACCGGGTCACCGGCGACCTCACCATCAAGAGCACCACCAAGCCGGTCAGCATCGACTTCGACTACACCGGCAACGCCGTCGACCCCTACGGCAACCTCCGGGTCGGCCTGGAGGGCTCGGTCACCATCAGCCGCAAGGAGTTCGGCATCACCTGGAACGCCGCGCTGGAGGGCGGCGGCGTGCTGGTCGGCGACAAGGTGGTGCTGGAGTTCGACGTCTCCGCGATCAAGCAGAGCTGACGGCACCCCGGGGCCGCCCCCGCCCACCCGGACGGGGGCGGCCCCGACGTGACGTGACACCCCGCCGGGCCGGGACGGCGGACGGCCGGGTGTGGTGCACGATGGGGCTGATGTGCCGTCACCGGGCGGCGGACGAGTCGGAAAGGGCGGGTGGACGCGGATGGGTGCCGAGGGCGGCGGGCGTGACGACTACGACCTGGTGGTGATCGGGGGCGGGCCGACCGGGGAGAACCTGGCGGACCGGGCGCGCGCCGGAGGGCTGAGCGTGGCCCTGGTGGAGAGCGAACTGGTGGGCGGCGAGTGCTCGTACTGGGCGTGCATGCCGAGCAAGGCGCTGCTGCGCCCGGTCGCGGCGCTCGCCGACGCCCGGCGGGTGGCGGGCAGCCGGGAGGCCGCCGCGGGACGGCTGGACGCGGCGGCGGTGCTGGCGCGCCGGGACGGGTTCGCCTCGCACTGGCACGACGAGGGGCAGGTGGGGTGGCTGGCCTCGGCCGGGATCGACCTGGTCCGCGGGCACGGGCGGCTGGACGGCGAACGGCGGGTCACCGTGGACACGCCCGGCGGCGGGCGGCGCACCCTGACCGCCCGGCACGCCGTCGCCGTGTGCACCGGCACCCGGGCCGCGCTGCCCGACCTGCCGGGGCTGGCCGGGGCCCGGGTGTGGACCAGCCGGGAGGCCACCTCCGCGCAGGAGGTGCCCGGGCGGCTCGCGGTGGTCGGCGGCGGCGTCGTCGCGGTCGAGATGGCCACCGCCTGGCGGGCGCTGGGCAGCGAGGTGACCCTGCTGGTGCGCGGCGGCGGGCTGCTGGACCGCACCGAGGACTTCGCCGGGCAGCTGGTCTCCGACGGCCTGCGGGCCGCCGGGGTGGACGTCCGGCTCGGCGTCTCGGTCACCGCCGTGCACCGCGAGTCCGCCGGGGCCGGCGCGCTCGCCCTCGACCTGTCCGACGGCACCCGGCTGCCCGCCGACGAGGTCCTGTTCGCCACCGGCCGCCGCCCCGCCACCGCCGACCTCGGCCTCGACACCGTCGGGCTCGAACCCGGCGGCTGGATCGAGACCGACGACACCGGCCGCGCCACCGGCGTCCCGGCCGGCTGGCTGTACGCCGCGGGCGACGTCAACCACCGCGCGCTCCTCACCCACCAGGGCAAGTACCAGGGCCGGGTCTTCGGCGGCGTGATCGCCGACCGGGCCGCCGGCCGCCCCCTCGACCTCGCCCCCTGGGGCCGCTCGGTGGCCACCGCCGACCACGCCGCCGTCCCGCAGGTGGTCTTCGCCGACCCCGAGGTCGCCGCCGTCGGCCGCACCCTCCAGGAGGCCCGGGACGCCGGGCTGCGGGTGCGCGCCGTCGACTACGACCTCGGCAGCGTCTCCGGCGCCGCCCTGTACGCCGATGGCTACCGGGGCCGGGCCCGGGCCGTCGTCGACCTCGACCGCGAGGTCCTGGTCGGCGTCACCTTCGTCGGGCCCGGCGTCGCCGAACTCCTGCACTCCGCGACCGTCGCCGTCGCCGGGGAGGTCCCGCTCGCCCGGCTCTGGCACGCCGTGCCCGCCTACCCGACCATCAGCGAGGTCTGGCTCCGGCTGCTGGAGACCTACCGGGGCTGACCGGCCCGGCGGCGGGGCGTCAGCCGCGCAGTCTCCCGGCGGCCAGCCTGCCGAGGGACTGCTCGGCGGCGGCCTCGGCGGGCGCGTCGGCGGCGCCGGTCCCGGCGCGGTCGGCGACCGCCTCGATCGCGTAGTGCGAGGCGCCGACGGTGAAGAGGAGCTCCGGGTCGCCGCCGTCCTCGGCGCGGGTCAGCAGCACCGCGCCGTCACCGACGCCGGGGACGGCCACCGAGGTGAAGGCCGGGTCCGCGGTGGTCCGGGCGAAGACCGCGTCGTCGACCAGCCGCAGCGACAGGTACGAGCGGCGCGAGCCCCAGGTGCACGACCACGGGCGCTCCGTGGACGGGCCCTCCGCGAGCAGCCGGGAGCCGCCGCCCATCGCCGCGCTGACCTGCTCGTCCGTCCACACCGTGCAGGGGTCGGCCGGGCGGCCCGCCGGCCCGGCCGCGGACGGGTCGCCGCTGACGGTGACGGTGACGCTGACCGAGCCGGGAACGGAGGCGGTCGGGGAGGCGGAGGCGGCGGAGGTCGGGGAGACGGCGGAGGTCGGGGCCGGGGCCGGGGCCGGGGCCGCGGCGTCCGGGCTGCCGCCCGAGGAGCCGCAGCCCGCCGCGGCCAGCGCCACGGCCGCCACCAGCAGGGCGCGCCGCCCGCGGGGGAGCGGACCGGCGAACACGGGGACGGGGAACACCCTGGCGAACATCGTCGTCCCTCCCGGAGCACCCGACGTCCGGCGCGTCCGGTGGCAGCAGCCACCGTAGCCGGGCCGGACGGCGGGCCGGGACGGAACCGGGGAACCGGCGGTGTTGCGGGAGCGTGACGCCAGGTCACAATCCCGGCCGACGGTTGATCATCCCGGCCCCGGTGTGTGAGCGTGGCGGGACGGAGACCGAACGGACCGAGGAGGAACCCGGTGCCCACCCCCGACCGGCCGCTGCGCTCGCTGGGATTCCTGACCATCGGCCTGTTCGACGAGCACGACCCGGCGGGCGGCCACGAGGCCACCCTGCGGCTGATCGAACTCGGCGAGCAACTCGGCTTCGACAGCGCCTGGTTGCGCCACCGGCACCTCCAGTACGGCATCTCCTCGCCGCTGACGGTGCTCGCCGCCGCCAGCCAGCGCACCCGCCGGATCGCCCTCGGCACCGCCGTCACCCCGCTCGGCTGGGAGAACCCGCTGCGCTACGCGGAGGACCTGGCGACGGTCGACGTGCTGTCCGGCGGACGGCTCAACCCCGGCGTCAGCGTCGGCGTGCCGATCCACTACGAGGAGGTCAAGGACGCGCTGTACCCGGACACCGCCGACCGCGAAGACTTCGGCTACGGGCGGGTCGAGCGGCTGCTCGGCCTGCTGCGCGGGGAGCGGGCCAGCAGCTTCCGCGGCACCGAGGGCATCGAGGCGTACTCCGAGCGCGTCCAGCCGCACGTGCCCGGCCTGGCCGGGCGGGTCTGGTACGGCGGCGGCAGCCTGCGCTCGGTGCGCTGGGCCGGCGAGCACGGGCTGAACCTGCTCACCAGCAGCGTGGTGCGGGCCGAGGAGAGCGAGGACTTCGAGGCCAACCAGCTCGCCCTGATCCGGGCGTTCCGCGCCGCCCACCCCGCGGGCGAGGCGGCCCGGGTCTCGCACGGACTGGTGGTCGTCCCCACCGACGGCGCCACCCCCGAACAGCGCGCCAAGTACGAGGCGTACGCCGCGTCCCGGCTCGCCCGCACCCGCGCCCCGCAGGGCCCCGGCCGGCTGCTGTTCGCCCCCGACCTGGTCGGCACCAGCGAGCAGCTCGCCGAACGGCTGTACGCGCACGCCGCGTTCCGGGAGAGCGACGAGGTCGCGTTCGCGCTCCCGTTCACCTTCGCGCCGGAGGACTACACCCAGATCCTCACCGACCTCGCCACCCGGCTCGGCCCGCTGCTCGGCTGGAGCCCGGCCCGCTGACGGGGGGTCAGCGGGCCGGGCGGCCGGGGTCGGTCCGGGTCCGGTCCGGGGTCAGCCCTGCTCGGCGTCGGCCGGGGCCGGGTCCGGGTGGTGCAGGGAGTAGACGGTGTAGGCGTGCGGGTCCGGCTTGGCCAGCTCGGCCGCGCGGTCCCGGACCCGCTGGATGTCGGGGTCGCCCATGGCGGCCTTGATGCCGTCCTTGTGGCTCCACTGCGCGACGTAGAGCAGCCGCTTGCCGTCCCGGCTGGTGAGGATGTTCACCGACAGGCAGCCCGGCCGGTTGCGGATGTACTTCTCGGCGCCCTCGCTCATCACCTCGGCGAGTTCCTTCTGGTTCTCCGGCTCGACGTCGAAGACGTTGATCATGAAGATGGCGCCGTCGTCGGTGCGCAGGATGGTCTCGCTCATCAGGATCGTTCCCTTTCCCTCGGGTTCGGTTCATTCACTGGTGGACAGTGGTGGGCGGTGGTGGACATCGGTGGGCGGTGGCGGACGTCGGAGGGCACCGGCGGTCACCGGCGGTCACCGGTGGGCGGTGAGCGGCCCGGGCGGGCCCGCCCAGGCGCGGGCCACCTCGACGGCCTGGGCCGGGTTGAGGCGGGGGTCGCAGTGCGAGGCGGTGCCGGGCGGCGCGGTGCCGGGCCCGGTGCCGAGCTCCGCCGGGTCGGCCCAGACGCACTCGGCGACCTCGTGCGGGGTGGTCTCCAGGTGCAGGCCCGCCGGGATGCCGCCCGCCGCGGCGACCGCCTCCTGGAAGGCGTGCACCTCGGCGACCAGCGTCCGCACCGAGCGGACCTTGACCCCGTTGGGTGCCTTGACGGTGTTGCCGTGCATCGGGTCGCACAGCCACACCACCCGGTGGCCGGCCCGCTGGACGGCGGCCACCAGCGGCGGCAGCGCGGCGGCCACCGCGGCCGCGCCCATCCGGACGATCAGCGTCAGCCGGCCCGGCTCGCGGCCGGGGTCCAGGCGGTCGCAGAGCGCGAGCAGGTCCTGCGGGCGGGTGGTCGGCCCGATCTTGCAGGCGACCGGGTTGGCGACCTGGGCCAGCATCATCGCGTGCGGGCCGTCCGGGTTCCTGGTCCGCTCGCCGATCCACGGCAGGTGGGTGGAGGTCAGCAGGATGTCGTCGGTGGCGGTCCGGCGCAGCAGCGGCAGCTCGTAGTCCAGGACCAGTGCCTCGTGGCTGGTCCACACCGGGGCCCCGGCGGGCAGCCCCCAGGCGCCGCCGCGCTGGCGCAGGCAGGCCACGGCGGAGCGGGCCGCGTGGTAGCAGTCGACCATCCGCCCCGGGTCGGCCCGCCGGGCGGCCGCGGTGGGCTCCGGCGCGTTCACCAGGTGGCCGCGGTAGACCGGCAGTTCGAGGCCGTCGACGGTCTCGGTCGGGGCGCTGCGCGGCTTGGCGAACTGCCCGGCGATCCGGCCGATCCGCAGCACCGGCCGGCCGGTGCCGGTGGTCATCACGCCCGCCAGCGCGTCCAGCAGCGCGGCCTTGCGGACCACGGTGGACGGCTCGCACTCCTGCGGGTCCTCCGCGCAGTCCCCGGCCTGGACGACCTGGTACTGGCCGGCCGCGGCCTCCGCGAGCAGGGTCCGCAGGTGGCGGACCTCGGCCCAGGTGACCAGGCCGGGCAGCCGGGCCAGTTCGGCGCGGGCGGCGGCGGCCCGGACGGGGTCGCTCCAGTCGGGCTGCTGCTCGGCGGTGGCGGCCTGCCGGGTCCACTCCTCGTCGAGGTCGGTGAACGGCCGCTCGGCGGGCAGCAGGTGCTGCGGCGGGTGGCCGGGGCGGGCGGTGCCGGTCACCGCGGGCCCTCGTTCCACGGGCCGCGGGAGGCGCGCTCGCCGGGGGCCAGCCGCCGGGCCGCGGTCAGCCCGTCGGCGATCGGCAGCATGACCAGCTCGACCCGCTCGTCGCGCCGGGCGTGCTCGTTGAACGCCCGGACGGCGGCCGGCTTGGGGCCCGGGTCCTCCTCGATCACCTGGCCGCTGAACAGCGTGTTGTCGACCAGCAGCAGGCCGCCGGGGCGCAGCCGGGGCACCAGTTCCTCCCAGTAGCCGACGTAGCCGGGCTTGTCCGCGTCGATGAAGGCCAGGTCGAGGTGGGGCTCGGCGGGCAGCGCGCGCAGCGTCTGCAGCGCGTCGCCCAGCCGCAGCTCGATCCGGTCGGCCACGCCGTCGCGGACCCAGAACTCGCGGGCCAGCTCGGTCCACTCGGCCGAGACGTCGAAGGTGATCAGCGAGCCGTCGGCGGGCAGGCCGCGGGCCAGGCAGAGCGAGGAGTAGCCGGTGAAGGTGCCGACCTCGACGATCCGGCGGGCGCCCAGCAGCCGGACCAGGAAGGTCAGCAGCGCGCCCTCCTCGGGGGCGACGGACATGTGCGCCTGGTCGGGGATCGCCGCGTGGGTCCGCTCGATCAGCTCGGCCAGCAGCGGGTCCGGCGTCATCCGGCCCTGGGCCAGGAGGTAGTCGTGCAGCTCGGGCGTGAGGGCCACGCCTCGGGGGGTGAGTGTGTCGTTGCGCAGCACAGGATTCTCCCGAGTGAGGTGGGGCGGTGGGCGGAGCGGGCTGAGCGGGCGGAGCGGTCGAGCCGGCCGAGCGGTCCGGCCCGGACGGGACGGCGCGGTGCAGGGTGGTGCGGTGCAGAGTGGCGCGGGACAGTGTGGTGCGGTGCGGTGCGGGCGGGTCTCAGACGGAGCGGGCCGGCGGGGCGGCGAGCACCGGGTCGACGGGGTGCCAGGCGGCGTAGGCGTGCCGGACCGCCGCGGTCTGTTCGGGCAGTCCGGCGATGAACGCGGTCAGGTCGCCGGGACAGTGCAGCTCGAACCGGCGGCGCAGCCCCGGGTGGTCGTGCTCGCGGACGAAGTACATGACGGTCGAGCCGTCGGGGCCGCCCTCGTGGGGGTTGTGCCCGCCCCCCTCGGTGAGCAGCCCGGCCTCGACCCGCCAGGAGGCGACCAGCCGGGTCAGCAGCCCGGTGCTGGGGCGGGCCACCACGAACGCGGTGTGCTGCTCGAAGCCGTTGACCACCTCGGCCTCCTCGACCTGCGGGGCGTACGCCCGGCTGTCGCGCGGGAAGAGGAACACCTCCACGGCGGCGTGGCGGCGCCCGTTGGGCAGGCCGAGCCGCAGCCGGGTGATCCGGACGTCGCAGTCGGCGGGGTCGAGCCCGTGGCGCTCGGCCAGCCGGCGGCGCACCACCGTGCTGGGCACCACGGGCGACGGCGCGAGGCCGAGCTGCTGGAGCCCGTGCAGGCCCTCGTCCAGGGTGCGGGGGAACAGCAGCAGGCCGCAGTGGTCGAACACGCAGTGCTGCTCGGTCAGCGCGGCGGCGTCGCCGCCGGCCGGGACGGGGGCCAGCAGGGACGAGGCGACCGCCGCGGAGGCGAGCCGGGCGCTGCGGACGACGTCGTCCAACTGGCGCAGCCCGGCCGCCGAGAAGACCTCGGACCCGGGGCGCGTCCCGGCCCCGGAAAAGCCACCGGTCTCCGGAATTCCGTGGACCGACCCCGGCTCTGCATTCGCTTTCTCGAAACGTCGTGCAATCGACATCGATACCTCCTGCAACGGGGACGACCGGAATTCTGTAGTGGCCGCGGACCGTTCGGCAAGCCTTTCCAGGGCCGATCGGGCCGGACCGGCCGGCCGAAGTGGCCGGATTCCCACCGGTCCGGCCCCGTGGCCTGGGCAAACGGGCGGATTCGGTTTTCTCGATGGTGTCCATCGGCCCGGCCGAACGGTTTTCCGGCGTGTTGCGCCCCCACCCCGAGCCCGTCCGGAAGCGGCCGGCCCGCGCCCCCCGATTGATTGTTCTTAACGCGTGCCGCCTGGTCCGTGCCCCTTTTGGGCACCGCCGGGGCCCTTCGACCGGTGCCGCCGATGGATCACATCGGAACGGCCGAAGCTTCCGGGGCGAATCCGCCGGACCGCGGTGGGCGCCACCGCCCGGGCGGTCCGGATATAAGGGCTCCTTATTCGGACCGACCGGTCCGGGTGAATTGGAATCCCTTATCGGGGCGCCCTGGACGGGCGGTCGGCGGCATGAGCAGAATCCCGGTCGGAAAGCACCGGATGTTTGCGCCGACGCCGATGGAGGACCTCCGTGAAAGCTCCCCCCGAGGAATCGACAACGGTCTCCCCGGTCTCCCGCACCTTCGGCGAAGCCCTGGAGCGGGCCGCCGACCGCCGCCCGGGGCCGGCCGTCCTGGACGGCGACCGCTGGTACAGCTGGCAGGACTGCCTGCGCCAGGCCGAACGGACCGCCGCCGCCCTGCACCGGCGGGGACTGCGGGCCGGCGAGGTACTGGCGGCCCAACTGCCCAACGGCTGGGAGCTGGTGGTCCTGCACGCGGCCACCGCCCGGCTCGGCGTCCTGCTGCTGCCGCTGCACTCCGGGTACGGCGCGCACGAGGTCCGCTCGCTGCTCGAACAGTCCCAGGCGAGCGCGCTGGTGGCCCGGGACTCCTACCGCGGCCGGGACCGGACCGCGGAGATCCGCGCCCTGCGCGAGCACCTCCCCGCGCTGCGGGAGGTCTGGGTCTCCGGCGGCGCCGTGCCCCGGTCGGCGGACGGCCCGGACGGGCTGCGCAGCTCGGCCGAACTGCTGGACGGGGCGCCGGAGTCGACCGGCGACCTGCCCGAGCCCCCGCGCGACCCGGACGCGCCGCTGATGCTGCTCGCCTCCTCCGGGACCACCTCCCGGCGCCCCAAGCTCTGCGTCCACAGCCACGCCGGACTGCTCGGCAACGCCGCGGCCGTGGCGGCCGACGGCGGCCTCGGCGCCGGGGACACCGTGGTCTCGGCCAGCCCGCTCAGCCACGCCTTCGGCATGCTCTCGGTGCACCTGGCACTGGTCGGCGCGGGCGCGGTCGGGCTCTTCGAGAGCTGGGAGCCGCGCCGCTTCCTGGCCGCGCTGCGCACCGCCGGCGCCACCGCCGCGTTCGCCGTACCGGCCCAACTGCGGGACCTGATGGCCCTGTTGGAGCAGGAGGCGGCGGCCGGGCCGGAGCGTCCGGTCGCCGGGCTGCGGGAGGTCCGCACCGGCGGCGCGCCGGTGCCCCGGGAACTGGCCGAGGGCGTGCGCCGACGGCTGGGCGCCCGGCTGATCGTCCAGTGGGGGATGACCGAGGTGGGCGCGGGCACCTTCACCCGCCCCGGCGACCCGCCCGAGGCGGCGGCCACCATCGGCCGCCCGGTGTCCGGCGGCGAGGTCCGGGTGGTGGACGCCGCGGGCGTCCCGGCCGCCTCCGGCGAGACCGGGGAGCTCCAGTACCGCAGCCCGTACCTGTTCCGCGGCTACCTGCACGCGCCGGAGCTGACCCGGGCCGCGTTCACGGCGGACGGCTGGCTGCGCTCCGGCGACCTGGCCGCCCTCCACCCCGACGGCTCGGTCGGCTACCGGGGGCGCGGCGACGAGCTGATCAACCGGGGCGGGCTCAAGTTCAGCGCCCTGGAGGTGGAGGAACTCCTCAACGACCTGCCGCAGTTGGCCCAGCACGCGGTGGTGGCGCGGCCCGACCCGCGGCTGGGCCAGCGCTCCTGCCTGCTGGTCGCCCTGCGCGAGGGCGCCCGGCTGACCCTCGACGAGGTGACCGGGCACCTGTCCGGCAAGGGCCTGGCCACCTACAAGCTGCCCGAGCAGCTGGTCGTGGTCGACCGGCTGCCGACCACCGTCACCGGCAAGATCGCCCGGGCCCGGCTGAAGGAGATCCCGCTGGACCCGCCGCCCGCGGCGGACCCCGCGCAGCCGACGGTCCCGCCGGTCCCGCCGCTTCCCGTGCAGCCGTCGGCCCCGGCGGCCCCGTTCGTGCCCCGCCCCCGGGACGGGCAGCGGCGGGCGGACCTGGACACGGCCCGATGAGCCCCCGGACCCGTCTCCCCGTCAGCCTCCCGGTCGGCCTCCCGGTCGGCCGTCCGGCGAACGGCTCCGGGGCTGGCTCCGCGAACGGCTCCGCGAACGGCCCGCGCTCAGCCCGCCAGCTGCTTGCGGATCGCGGTCTGGAAGCCGATCAGGCTCGGGTTGGCCGAGTTGCGGTCCAGCCAGGTCATGGTGATCGCCGTCCGCAGTTCGCTGCCGCCGATCTCCACCACCGCCACCTCGCCCCGGTCGGCCTGGTTGCGGACCGAGACCAGCGGCAGCAGCGCGCAGCCCATCCCGGCCGAGACGCAGGCGCCGAGCGTGCCGATGCTGTCCACCTCGGCGACCGGCTCCTTGCCGCCGGCGCCCCCGAACGCGCCGTCGTACATCTCCCGGAACCCGCAGCCCTGCTGGGTGGCCAGGAACGGCTCGGCGGCCAGCTCCGCCAGGTCGGCCCGGCCGCGGGCGGCCAGCGGGTGCCCGGGCGGCACGATGATCACCAGGGGCTCCTCGGCCAGCGTCTCCGCGCGCAGGCCGCTGTCCTCCGGCGGCGTGCCGAAGGTCAGGCAGAGGTCGAGGTCGCCGCGGCGCACCGACTGGTAGAGCTCGCCGCGGTTGAACTGGGAGACCCGGACCCTGGTCTGCGGGTACAGCTCGCGGTAGTACGAGAGCACCTCGGGCAGCAGGTACAGGCCCAGGGTCTCCAGGGCGCCGAGGGCCAGCTCCGTGGTGGGCCGGGAGACCGCGAACCGGGCCTCCTCGATCAGCTTGAGGATCCGGTCGGTGTAGGAGGAGAGCACCTCGCCCTGCGGGGTCAGCCGGATCCTGCGCTGCGAGCGGTTGATCAGTTCGACGCCCAACTCGCGTTCCAATGACTGGATCTGATCGCTCACGCTGGACTGGGCGTAGTGCAACTCGCGCGCCGCCTGTGTCACGCTGAGCGTCCGGGCAACCACCTCGAACGTGCGAAGGTGTCGTAACTCCATGATGGTGGTACCCCTCTGACGATCTATCGGCTGGGCCGATTGTATCCATAGGCCATTCCCGTCGTCAGTACCGTCAACTCCCCTTCCGGGTCCGGAAGAATGGCACTTCCCGCCTCCGACCAACCGATGATCCGGGGGCGAGGCATGCCATTCTTGAACGAGGAGCACACATGGCTACCCAGGCCGGCGTCCAGGCCGCCGTCACTCCCACCGGCCCCGAAGGACCACCCCGCACCCTGCTGATCGGGCTCTCGCTCGGCTACTTCATGGTGCTGCTGGACATGACCATCGTCTCGGTGGCCCTGCCGGCGATGGCCGACTACCTCCACGTGGGCCTGAGCGGCCTGCAGTGGGTCACCAACGGCTACACCATCACCTTCGCCGCCCTGCTGCTCACCGCGGGCTGGCTCTCCGACCGCTTCGGCGGGCGCCGGGTCTTCGTCTGGGGCCTGGTCGCGTTCGGCGTGCTGTCCGGCGTCTCGGCGCTGGCCACCACCCTGCCGGTGCTGGTCGCGCTGCGGCTGGCGCTGGGCGCGGCGGGCGCGCTGCTGCTGCCCTCCTCGCTCGCGGTGATCACCAACGCCTACACCGACCCCGCGCTGCGGGCCCGGGCGGTGGGCTCCTGGGCCGCGATCACCGGCGCGGCGCTGGCCGCCGGACCGGTGGTCGGCGGCGTGCTGACCGACACCGTCGGCTGGCGCGCGATCTTCCTGATCAACGTCCCGCTGGCGGTGATCAGCCTGGTCATCACGCTCCGGCTGGCCCCGGAGACCGCCCGCAAGCAGCGCAGCGGCCTCGACCTGCCCGGCCAGATCAGCTCCGTGGTCGCCCTGGCGGCCCTGGTGTACGCGCTGATCGAGGGCCCGGACAAGGGCTGGGGCGCCCCCGGGGTGCTGGTCGCCTTCGGGCTCACCGTGCTCGGCGCGATCGTCTTCCTCGCCGCCGAGCTGCGGGCCGGGGACGCGGCCATGGTCCCGCTGCGGATGTTCCGCAGCCCGGGCTTCTCGCCCGCGGTCGCGGCGGGCCTGCTGGCCAACTTCGGCCTCTCCGGCCTGCTGTTCGTGCTGTCGCTGTTCTTCCAGGACGGCCGCGGCTACTCCCCGGTGGTCGCCGGCCTGGTCTTCCTGCCGCTGACCCTGCCGACCGCCTTCAACCCGATCTACACCGGCCGGCTGGTCGGCCGGATCGGGCCGCGCAAGCCCGCCACCATCGGTTTCAGCCTGATGGGCGTCGGCGCGCTGCTCCAGGCGCCGTTCACCGACGACTCGGCGCTCGCCCTGGTGGCGACCGTGGTGGGCCTGCTGGCCTTCGGCTTCGGCGTCTCCTTCGCCCTGCCCGCGCTGGTCGCCGGCATGGCGAGCACCGTCCCCGCCGAGTTCGCCGGCATGGGCGCCGGCGTCCTCAACTCGGCCCGCCAGGTCGGCGCCTCGCTCGGCGTCGCCGTCCTCGGCGTGATCCTCAACCTGTCCTCGTCCAGCGCCGACGGCACCCGTTGGGCGCTGATCGTGGGCGGACTGGTCCTGCTGCTCGGGGCCGTCGTCACCAGTACCGGACTGCGCGGGAAGGCACCCGCCAAGTCCTGACCCACCCCCGAGCGCGCGCCCGGTTCCGCCCTACCCGTCTCCAGGAGGAACATTGGCTACCGCACCACCGCCCATCCGGCCGCCGGCCCCGTCCCAGGGGCTGAGCGTCGACGGGGTCGACCACCTGGCCTTCGTCACCTGGCGACCGCGCGAGACGTACGAGTTCTACACCCGGGCCCTCGGCATGCCGCTGGTGCACGCCATCACGGCCACCGGGTGGGTCACCGACGACTACCCGGACTTCGTGCACTTCTTCTTCGACATGGGCCGGGGCAACCGGATCGCGTTCTTCTACTACTTCGACCTGCCCGAGGAGGCGCCCCCCAGCGACCTCATGCACCGCTCGCGGCACGTCGCCTTCCACGTCGAGACCGAGGAGGAACTGCTGGCCTGGCGCGACCGGTTGAAGGCCCACGGAGTACGGGTCACCACGCCGCTCGCCCACGAGCTGATCGAGTCGATCTACTTCGACGACCCCAACGGTCTCCAACTGGAGATCACCCGGCCGCTGCGCGAGATGTCGGGGATCGACGCCCGCGACGCCGAACTGACGCTCCAGGCGCTGATCGACGTCACGGGCGCGCCCCGGCCCTCGGTGCAGGCGATGTGGCAGCGCAAGGCGGAACTCATCCGGAAGAACCTGGAGGTGCCCGCGCCATGACGCTCGCCCTGTACGTACTCGACGTGCCGGAGTTCGAAACGGTGGTGGCCGCCGCCCGCCAGGCGGGCATGGACGCCCGGTCCGCCGGCGACTACCTCGAACTGACCTCGCCCACCGACGAGGTGGTGCTGCGCCGCGAGGGCACCGGCATCCGCACCGCGCTCTGGCACGCCGCCCTGACCGGCGGCCTCGCCGGCCGCATCGTCCTCTTCACCGCCGACACGCTCCACCTGACGGGGGACGGCCGATGAGCAGCGAGCCGACGAGCAGCCGGCCGACGAGCAGCGAGCCGATCGGCGACCGGCCGACCGGAGACGGGCCGACGAGCAGTCAGGAGCACCCCGTGGACCGCGCCGCCGACCGCCGCACCACCCGCCACCCCGTCCTGGTGGTCGGCGCGGGCCCGGCCGGGCTCGCCGCGGCGCTCGCGCTGCGCGCCGCCGGGATGCCCGCCGTCGTCCTGGAACGGCGCACCGCCGAGACCGTCCGGCCCGGCAGCCGCGCCGCGTACGTCCACGGCGCCTCGCTGCGCGAACTGGAGCGGCTCAGCCCCGGACTCGGGCAGCGGGTGGCCGGCCGCGGCGTGATGTGGGCCACCAAGCGCTCCTTCTGGGCCGGGCACGAGATCTACACCCGCACCTACCCCCGCTTCGCCAAGGACGGCCTGCCCCCGTTCACCAGCCTGCCCCAGGTGGACACCGAGGACCTGATGGCCGCGGCCTGCCGCGAGCACGGCGTCGAGTTCCACCACGGCGTCGAGGTGAAGTCCGCCGAGACCACCCCCGACGGCGTCCGGCTGGTCGACTCCACCGGGCGGGCCTGGGAGGCCGACTACGTCATCGCGGCCGACGGCGCCCGCTCGCCGCTGCGCGACGCGATCGGCGTCCCGCTGGAGGGCCCGCGCTCGCGCAACACCTTCGTGGTGGTCGACCTCAAGGACGACCCGGCCCACCCGGTGCCGATCGAGCGGGTCTTCCACTACAAGCACCCCAAGGCCGGCGGCCGGAACGTGCTGATCGTCCCGTTCGCGGGCGGCTGGCGGGTCGACCTCAACCTGGCGGTCGACGACGACCCGGAGCGCTTCGTCTCCCCCGAGGGGCTGAGCCGCTGGATCTCCCGGGTGATGCCCGCCGCGTACGGGGAGCGGGTCAGCTGGGTGTCGACCTACAAGTTCGCCCAGCAGGTGGCCACCGAGTTCACCGACACCCACCACCGGGTGCTGCTGACCGGCGAGGCGTCCCACCTGTTCGCCCCGTTCGGCGCGCGCGGCATGAACTCCAGCATCCCGGACGCGGTCCGGGCGGTGGAGGCGGTGCACGACGCGCTGTCGGCCGACGGGCGGGCCGCGGCCACCGCGCAGATCGCCCGGTTCGCCGCCGAGCGCAAGGAGGCGGCGCTGTACAACCGGGGCTGCGCCAGCACCGCGCTGGAGCACATGGTGGCGCAGCGGCCCGCGGTCCGGCTGCGGCGGCGGATGGCCGTCGCGGTGGCGCTGGCCGGGCAGAAGGCGGGCGCCTGGCTGGACTCGGCGCCGTACGGGCCGAAGCTGGCCGCCAAGGGGGCCGCCCGCAACAACTACTGACGGACCGTCCGGTCCCGCCCCTCCGCCCCTCCGCCCGTCCGTCCGGGTGCCCCTCCGCCCGTCCGTCCGGGTGCCCGTCCGCCCGTCCGCCTGTCCGCCCGGGTGGGGGCGGGGGCGGGACGGTCGGCCGGGGCGGGTTCCCGCTCCGCCCCGCCGGGTCCCGTCCGGCCACGGTCACGGTCAGGGCGGGCCGAGCGGGACGTCCCGGAGCGCGGCCCGGGCCGCCGAGCGGGCGGCCCCGATCACCGGTTCGCGGGCGGAGGGGGAGAAGGCGAGGTAGACCGGGAGGGGCTCCGGGTCCGGACAGAGGGTGCCGGACGGCACCGGACGCAGCGAGGGGTCGGTGTGGTGCACGTTCGCGGTCAGCACGGTGTAGGCGAGCCCGGCCCGGACCGAGGCCCGCACCGCCAGCGGGTCCGAGCACCAGGGGGCCGACCGCCAGGGGACGTTGTGCTCGGCCAGGGTCTCGATGATCCGCCGGCTCAGGGCCGAGCGCTCACTGACCAGGGCCACCGGGACGGGTTCCTCGGGCAGCGGCGAGTCCGGCCCGTACCAGGCCACCCGCAGCCGTCCCAGCATCTCGCAGCGCGGCGTCTCGATGCCCAGCAGGATCGCCGCCTCCAGCTCCCCCTGGGCGACCCGGTCGGCCAGCGCGGCGCTCAGGCCGGTGGCGATCGAGCACTTCAACTGCGGTCTCTCCGCCGCCAGTTCGCTGAGCATCGTGCGCAGACCGTCGGCGAAGTGGACCGAGCAGCCCAGGCTGAGCGAGTCCAGCGAGCCCAGCGTCGATATCCGGCCGAGCACCTCGTTGTTGAGCAGGATCACCCGGCGGGCGTGCGCCAGCACCTCGCGGCCGACGGGGGTCAGCAGCAGCGGGCGTCTGGTGCGTTCGAACAGCGGTGCCTGGACAATGGATTCCAGCCGCTGGATCTGCTGGCTTATGGTCGGCTGGGTGACGTGCAGGGAACGGGCGGCACAGGCGAATCCGCCTTCGTCGACAATCGCCACGAGCGCGCGCAGCAACTTGACCTCGATGTCGCGTAAAGACACTTTCACGCACCTGCTTCTCGGTAGACACGGCCACGCCGATGGCCATGTGGGGGACCGGGCACGGAAAGGGGCTTCCGAGTGGCCCGGAGGGCAGGGAAACCGGTCAGTGCCGGCCGTTTCGCGAAGGAGTCAGCAGGGCCTGTTTTCGGGTGGAATCTCCTTCGGGAAGCGGACGGGAGAGACGGCCGGGGCAGGGGTGGGACACCGCCCGGACACGGCCGCCCCACCCGCCGGCGGGCCCGAAGCGGTGCCCGCCATTCCTGAATACTCGCATGCCCGATCGATTATTAAACGGGGCGAGCGTGACGTGACCGGATCGCGCGCTTCCTGTGAACGGTGCGTCCGGAATCCGTCAGTGGGACTGCCGGTGCGAGGGGTGGGCCCGGGCACGACGGAGCCCGGGGCGCCTCCTCCGTGAGGAGGACGCCCCGGGCTCCGGGCGCGGGGTGGTCGGTCTGCCGGTGCGTCAGCCGGTCTTCACGGCGCACGCGGCGCCGTTCAGGGTGAACGCGGTGGGGGCGGTGTTCGCGGTGCTCCAGCTGCCGTTGAAGCCGAAGGAGACCGAACTCCCCGGGGCGATCGTCCTGTTGTAGCCCGCGTCGGTGACGGTCACCTTCGCGCCGCTCTGCGCGACACTGCCGTTCCACAGCGAGGTGACGCTCTGGCCGCTCGGGAAGGTCCACGCCACCGTCCAGCCGTTGACCGGCGCGGTGCCCCTGTTCGCGACCGTCACGTTGGCGCCGAAGCCGCCGCCCCACTGGCTGCTCACCGCGTAGGTGACCTCGCAGGAGGAGGTGCCGCTGCTCGGCGAGGAGGACGGCGACGGGGACGGGGAGGCGGAGGGGGACGGCGACGGGGACGAGGAGGCGGAGGGGGACGGCGACGGGGACGAGGAGGTGGAGGGGGACGGGGAGGCGGAGGTCGAGGCGGACGGGGAGGGCGAAACGCCGCCCGCCGTGTCGCCGTACAGGACGCCCCGGCCGTTGGTGCCGACGTAGACCCGGCCGTAGATCCGCGGGTCGCCGGTGATCGCGCCGCCGGTCCAACCCCACTGGTGGGCGTCGTCGTTGATCCGGACCCAGCTCGCGCCCGCGTCGTCCGAGCGGAACAGGCCGCGCACGCCGCCGATCTTCGCGGAGGTGTACATCGCCGGGTGGGTCCGGCCGGGGGCGGCCTTGCCGAAGCCGATGTTGTCGGCCTGGTCGACGCCCGGCTGCTTGGCGAAGGTCGCGCCGCCGTCGGTGGAGTGCCACAGGCCGTAGCTGGTGGTGGCGGTGCCGCCGGCCAGCCAGACGTCGCCCCTGGTGCCCGGGACGGCCTTGAAGCGCACCGACTCGGCGGGCAGGCCGCTCGCCTTGGCGGTGAAGGTGGCGCCCGCGTCGGTGGAGACGTAGAAGGTGCCGCCGGACCAGCCGTAGAAGGTCTTCGGGTCGACCCGGTCGGCCTGCACGCTCGCGCCCGCCGGGATGCCGGTGGCGGCCGTCCAGGAGTTGCCCGTCCCGGCGGAGCGGTACACGCCGGTGCCCTTCGGGCTCCACACGGTGGCCGAGCCGTCCGCCGCGAGGGCGACCTGCCCGCCGCCGGTCACGCCGGCCGGTTCGGCGGAGGCGGCGAACCAGTGGGAGCCGCCGTCCGTCGAGTAGCCGATGTGCTTCTCGGTCGAACCGGACGCGGTCTCGCCGACCCGCACCATGGTGGCCGGCGCGGCCTCGGCGAAGTCCATCGAGGTGCCGGAGGTCAGGTCCGGCTGGGCGAAGGTCTGCGACGGGACCTTCGTCGGGTCGTCGTGCCGGAAGCCGCCGAGGTCGCTCAGCGAGCTGAGCAGCGGCGCGCCGGTCGGCGGCGAGATCAGCTCGTTGGCGGCGGTCTCCTCGAGGCCCTTGACCACCGGGGTGATGGTGAGCTTGGCGCCCTTGTCGAAGTCGGTCAGGTTGGAGGAGCCGTACAGCGTCGCGCCGGTGCCGTACAGCATCCGGTCGGAGTCGAACGGGTCGATCTCCAGGGCCTCGGTCATCCAGCCGAGCTTCGGCGCCTCCTCCGGCGCGGAGGCGTTCGCGTGGAAGGTCAGCCACGGCACCGCGGAGACGTCCATGGTGTACCGGTCGACCCGGTTCGGGTAGCCGTCGTACGACCAGAACGGCTTCCAGGTCGCGCCCGAGTCGGTCGAGCGCCAGATCTGGGTGTCCGGCCACCACGAGCTGTAGCCCGTCACCATCAGCACGTTCGGGTGCCGGCGGTCGACGGTCAGGCCCGAGTAGCCGAAGTAGTTGTCGCTGCTGTTCGAGGACGGCACCGGGCTGACGTTCGTCCAGGCGCCGGTGTCCGTCGCGTACTTCCACACGTCGCCGTGCGCGCCGTCGTACGGGCCGCCGGTGTCCGAGTACGAGACGAACAGGTTGCCGCCGGACGCGTCCAGCACCGCCTTGTGCGGGACGAAGCCGGTCGGCTGGCCGCCGATCCTGGTCCAGGTCGCCCCGCCGTCGTCCGAGCGGTAGACGCTGTTCTGCTGGTCCGCGACGCCGACGAACACCGTCCTGGTGACGCCGTTGACGGTGCCGCTGCCCTGGTCGAACACCTCCCACAGGATGCCCAGCGGGTCGTTCTGGTAGCCGGAGGTGTCGGTCGGGTCCGGCGCGTACGTGCCGGTCACCGGGAAGGCGCTGACCCGCGACCAGGTCACGCCGTAGTCGGTGCTGCGCCACAGCCCCTTGCCGCTCGGCGCGCCGAACCAGAGCACCGCGTCGTTGTTCGGGTCGATGGTGAGGCGCTCGCCCATGCCGCGGCCCGGCATGTTGCCGCCGATCTTGAACGGGAGGGTGGTGCGCTGCCAGGTCCTCCCCTGGTCGGAGGAGCGCAGGATCGCGCCGTTCGCCGGGTCCCAGCTGTTGGTGTAGGTGCCCGCCGCGACGTACACCCGCTTCGGGTCCCTGGCGTCGGTGGCCAGGCTGGCCACCCCGGTCAGGCCCCAGTCGTCCCAGCCCAGCGAGTCCAGCAGCGGGATCCACTGCTTGGTCGCCGGGTCCTGCCGGTACGCGCCGCCGATGTCGGTGCGGGCGTACACCAGGCCCTGCTGCCCCTGGTTGAACACGATGCCCGGGATGAACCCGCCACCGCCGATCTGCACGTTGTTCCAGCTGTACGGCTGGCTCCCGACGGCCGCCGCACCCGTCGGCTCGGCGGCACTGGCGGTCGGCCGGGGCAGCACCGTGGTCGCCACGCAGGCGGCGAAGGCGGCGACGGCGGCCACCACCGCCAGCACCGGCCGGCGTCCGCGCACCGAGGGCCGCGAGGCGGCCCGGCGCTCCGGGGGGACAGGGGTCATGGGGGCTCTCCTCGGTCACGGGTGCGGAGGACCAGAAAAGCCGCCCGGTCCGCCCGGCCGACAGCGGCCGGGTTCCGCACGGGGGTGAAACCGCAGGTCGGTGCCGCGCCCGCGGTGGAAGTTACATCGGCTCCAGGGCCGACCGGCGCCCCGGGAACCGGCCCTGACGGAGCGTCGCGCACCTGCGGCGGGCCGCGTTCGACAGCCGTTCGACGGCCCGCCGCCGGCCCGTACGCGTCCCCGCCGCCCGGACGGCCTCCACCGGGCGGCGGGCGGGGCCCCGGTCAGCAGGACTGGCGCACCACCAGGTGGGTCGGCAGCACCACGGAGCGGCCCGGCGCCGCGTCCTGGAGCAGCTCCACCGCGCGGGCGCCCAGGTCCTCCACCGGCTGGCGGACGGTGGTCAGGCCGGGCCGGGAGGTCGCGGCGGCCGGGGAGTCGTCGAAGCCGATCACCGCGACGTCGTCCGGCACCCGCCGCCCGAGCCGGCGCAGCGCCCGCAGCGCGCCCACCGCCATCGCGTCCGAGGCGGCGAACACCGCGTCCACGTCCGGGTACTGGTCGAGCAGCCGGAGCATCGCGTGCTCGCCGGAGCGCGACCCGAAGTCGCCGTAGGCCACCGCGCAGCGGGCCGGGTCGCCCCGGTCGGCCAGCGCCCGCCGGTAGCCGGCCAGCCGGTCGGCGCCCGCGGCGGTGTCCGGCGGCCCGGCGATGGTGGCGATCCGCCGCCGCCCGGCCCGGTGCAGCAGGTGGACGGCGGCGCGGGCACCGCTCAGGTTGTCGGCGTCCACGTGCGCCAGGCGCTGCGACTGCGGCGGCCGGCCCAGCGACACCACCGGCACGCCCGCGGCCTGCACCAGCCCGGGCAGCGCGGGGTCGCCCCACCGCCCGACCAGCAGCACGCCGTCCACGTGCCCGCCGCACAGGTAGCGCACCAGCGACGGCCGGGCCGGCCCGGGGCCCGCCGTCAGCACCACCAGCTCCCGGTCCGGGACGACGCGCTGCGCGCCCGCCAGCAGCCGCACCGGGAACGGGTCGGCGTGGAAGCGCAGCACGTCCGCGAACGCCACCACGGCGATCGCCCCGGTGTCCCGGGCCGTCGCGGCGGGCGCCCGCCGGCGGACGTAGCTCAACTCGCGGGCCGCGCGCTCGACGCGGGCGGCGACCTCGGCGGACACCGGCGCGGACCGGTTCAGCACCCGGGACGCGGTGGCGCTCGACACGCCCGCGCGGGCCGCGACCTGGGCCAGCGTCGGGCCGGGGGACGCGCTCGGCGCCCCGTCCGGCCCGGAGATCGGGAACGGGACGGCGCGACCCGGCTGGCGGGTGGCGCCGATCGGCTGGGGGAGCGGGTGAACGGGCAACGCGGTCGCCCTTCCTGGCACGGGGTGGGGGAGCCCATGGCCACCCGCCCGGGGCCATCGGTGTCCGCACCGTAGGGTCCTGGTCGGTGGACCGTCAAGAGCTCCGACACGACCTTCTCCCCGCCCCGCCCGAGCCGGGCCCCGCTCCCCACCTGCCCCCGCCCGAAACCTCCCTGACGCACCGTCGGAACATCCGGTCCCGAAGGCCACCGCCGACGGTCAGCGGGCCAGCAGCTCCCGGACGGCCGCCGTGATCTCGTCGGGGGACTCCTCGGCCATGAAGTGGCCCGCGCGGGTCAGGCGGTGGTCCAGGTCGGGGGCCCAGGCGCGCCAGACTCCGGCGGCGTCGTAGCCCAACTGCGCGCCCCAGTCCTGCTGGACGACGGTGACGGGCACGGCCAGCTGCGACCCGGCGTCCAGGTCGGCTCGGTCGTGCAGCACGTCGATGCCCGCGGAGGCGCGGTAGTCCGCGACGATCGAGGGGACCGCGGCGGCGCTCGCGCGGAGGTACTCGGCGCGGACCCGCGGGGGCAGGGCGGCCGGGTCGTTCGCCCAGGTGTCGAGGAAGGAGCCGAAGAACGCGTCCGCGCTGTTGGCGATCATCGTCTCCGGCAGGCCGGGCGGCTGGGCCATCAGGTACAGGTGGTAGCCGACCGCCGCCGAGGTGCCGTGCAGGACGTCCCACATGTCGAGGGTCGGCACCACGTCGAGGATGCCCAGGTGGGTGACCGTCCCGGGGTGGTCCAGCCCGGCGCGGAAGGCGACCAGCGCGCCCCGGTCGTGCCCCACCAGCGCGAACCGCCGGTGGCCGAGCGCCGCCGCCAGCGCCACCACGTCGGCGGCCATCGTGCGCTTCGCGTACACCTCGGGGCCGGTGGCCGCGGGCTTCCCGCTGGCGCCGTAGCCCCGCAGGTCGGGGCAGACCACCGTGTGCTCGGCGGCGAGCCGCCCGGCGACGTGCCGCCACATCAGGCGGGTCTGCGGGAAACCGTGCAGCAGCACCACCGGGCTGCCGCTGCCGCCCACCCACGCGGCCAGCTCCACCCCGTCCGCGCCCGGCAGCCGGACGTCCTCGAAGCCCTCGAAGTCCTCGAAGCTCTCGAAACCTGCGGGGCCTGCTGCGGGACCGGGCGTGCCGGACGTGCCACCGGATGTCAAGGACGTCATGACAGGGACCTCTTCCTCGGACCGGGTTCCCCGGATCGGGAACCGACCGCACCAGCCTCGGCGACGCCGATCAGCAACCGATCAGCATCCGGATCGGCGACCGCCCGGCGACCGCCCGGCCACGCCGCAGCCCCCGCCGCCCCCGCCGTCCGCGCGCCGCTCCGGGGCAGGATGGGGCCATGCGAATCGACGTGCTCGGTTCCGTCCGGGCCCGGCGCGCGGACGGGACCCCGGTGGGACTGGGCGGCCCCCGCCACCGCGAAGTGCTGGCCCGGCTGGTGGCCGCCGAGGGGCGGATGGTCCCCACCGACACCCTGGTCGACGCGCTGTGGGACGACCCGCCGCCCCGCGCCGTCGGCGCCCTGCGGACCTTCGTCGCCGCCCTGCGCCGGGCCCTCGAACCCGACCGGCCGCCCCGCACCCCGCCGCGCCTGCTGGTCACCGAGGGCCCCGGCTACGCCCTGCGCCTGCCCCGGGCGGACGTCGACGCCCACCGCTTCCAGGACGTCCTCGCCCGCGCCCGGCACGACCCCGCCACCGTGCCCGAACTCACCGCCGCGCTCGCCGACTGGCGCGGCCCCGCCTACGCCGACCTGCCCGACCGGCCGTGGGCCCGGCGCGAGCGGACCAGACTGGAGGAACTGCGGCTGGACGCGATCGAACTGCGCGCCCGCCTGCTCCTCGACGCGGCCCCGACCGCCACGGACGACACCCGGGCGAGCAGCACCCCCGACCCCGCCCCCGACCTCGCCCCAGTCCCCACCCCGACCGCCCAACTCGCCGCCCTCGCCGCCGAACTGGGCGCCCACGTCGACGAGCACCCCTGGCGCGAACCGGCCTGGGCCCTGCTCGCCCGCGCCCTGCAGCGGGCCGGCCGGCAGGCCGACGCGCTGGCCGCCCTGCGCCGCGCCCGCACCCTGCTCGGCGAGCGGCTCGGCCTGGACCCGGGCGCGGAACTCCAGCGCCTGGAGGCGGACATCCTCACCGGCGCCGCCCCGTACGGGCAGCCGCCCGCCGCCTGGAGCGTGCCCGGCGGCCGGCTCGGCCCGCGCACCACCGTCGACCTCGCCCGCACCCTCTCGCTCGCGGGCGGCGACGCCCTGCTGCACGCCCGCCGCGACCGCCTCGCCGCGATCCACGCGGCCGAACGCACCGGCGACGCCGAGCTGACCGCCCGGGTCATCGGCGCCTACGACGTCCCCGCGCTGTGGAGCCGCGCCGACGACGCCGAACAGTCCCGCGCCGTGGTCGAGGCCGCCGAACGGACCCTCGCCGCGCTCGGCCCGGCCGCCCCCGACGCGCTGGCCGCCCGGCTGCTGGCCACCGTCGCGGTCGAGAGCCGCAGCGCCGACCTGACGCCCGACCGGCTGCGCCGCGCCGGGCGGGCCGCCCGGCGGGCCGAGTCGCTGGCCCGCGGCCTGGGCGACCCCGCGCTGCTGGCGTTCGCCCTCAACGGGGTCTTCCTGCAGTCCTTCGGCCGCCCCGGCCTGGCCCCCGACCGGGACCGCACCGGCGCCGAGATCCTCGACCTGGCCACCCGGCACGACCTGCCGCACTTCGCCGTCCTCGGCCGACTCGTCCGCCTCCAGTCCGCCTCCGCGCTCGGCGACCTGGACGCCGCCGCCGCGCACGCCCGGGCCGCCGAACGGCTCGCCGCCAGCACCGAGGCGCCCCTGGTCGGCGTCCTCACCGGCTGGTTCCGGGCCCGGGCCGTGGCCGACCGCAGCACCCGCCCCGGCGGGCCGACCGCCGCCGAGGCCGCCGCCCGCTACCGGGACGCCGAAGCGACCCTGCGCACCGCCGGGATGCCCGGCCTGCGGCGCGGCCTGCTCCCGCTCGCCCTGCTCGGCCTGCGCCTGCTGCACGACCGGCCCGCCCCCACCGACCCGCGCCTGGACTGGGGCCCGTACCTGCCCTGGGCGCGCCCGCTGCTGCTGCACGCCCAGGGCCGCCGGACGGAGGCCGCCGCCGCGCTCGCCGCCCTGCCCGACCCCCCGTCCGACCACCTCCAGGAAGCCCTGTGGTGCCTGACCGCCCGCGCCGCCGCCCTGCTCGGACAGCCCGCCCCCGCGGCCCGGGCCGCCCGGGCCCTGCACGCCGCCTCCGCCGAACACGCCGGAGCCGCCAGCGGCCTGCTGACCCTGGGCCCGGTGGCCCGCTACCTGGCCGAGGCCCGCGCCTGCGCCGGGGGGAACGGGGGGAGCGGGGAGGCATAGGGAGAACGGGGCGGGCTCCGTCCGCGGCGGAGTCGTCGAACGCCGCGCACCGCCGACCGCCCTCGCTGCGCCCGCGTCCGCGCCCGGGGTGACGCCGCCCCGGCCGCCCCAGCCCGCCGGAGACCCCCGGAGACGGGGGCGCCGGCCCCCGGCGGCCCGGCCCGCCCCGCGGCTCACCCGTCCGGTCCGCCGAGGTCGCCGCCCGGCCGGGCCGCCGGAAAAGTGGCGGAGAACGCCGACCGGAGAGGGGCTGCCGTGTACGGGCGACCGCAGCGGGCCGATTGGGGCGAGGCCCTGCGCCGCACCGTCGAGCGGCTGCGCGAGGAGCAGAGCCGGGCCGCGCCCGCCGAGCCGTCCGGGCCGCCGCCGGTCGTCCCGGACGCCGCGCTCGACCCGGACCTGGCCCGCCCGCCGGACCGCGACCTGCACCACCTGCTGGACGCCCTCCCGCAGGCCGCGGTGCTGGCCGAGCCGGTGCTCGACGCGGCGGGCGACGTCCGCGACCTCGCCGCGGTGATCGTCAACGAGGCCGTGCTCCGGCACCCGCACCACCCCGGCCAGGCGCACCGGCAGGCCGCCGAGGAGGGGCGCGGCGTCTCGCTGCGCGAGGCGTACCCGGGGCTGTGGAGCGCGGCGTTCGCGGACACCGTCGGCGAGGTGCTGCGCACGGGGCACGCGGCCCGTTCGGTGCCGGTGCGGCGGCGCTACCCGGTGTCCGACGGCGGCACCCGCACCCGCCGCGAGCACGTCACCGCGCACCGGCTGGGCCGGCGGCTGCTGCTGGTGTGGCCCGACGACCGGACCGAGGAGATCGCCCGCGCCGCGCAGCGGATCGCCCGGGTCGGCTGGGCCGAGTGGGACCTGCACGAGGACCGGCTGGACGTCTCGCCCGGCCTGGCCGTCCTGCTCGGCCTGCCCCCCGACACCGCCGCCCTCCCCCCGGGCCGGGCGCTGCGCCGGGTCACCGAGACCGCCCGTCCCGCCCTGTACCGCGAGCTCGACCGGCTGCTGGCCACCGGCGAGGACATCGACGTGCTGACCGAGCTGTACGGGCCCGGCCGGCCGCGCCGGGTCCGGCTGGTGGCCGAGGCGGTGCGCGAGGACGGCGGGCCGATCGAGGGCCTGCGGGTGGTGCTCCAGGACGTCACCGAACTGTGGGAGAGCCGGCGGCGGCTGCGCGAGCAGCAGGAGGAGACCGAGCGCCAGGCCCGCCGCGCCGACACCGAGCACTACGTGGTGCAGCGCCTCCAGGAGGCGCTGCAACCGCGCTCCGCGGCCCTGGTCGGGACCGGCGTCAGCACCGCGGTGGCCTACCGCCCGGCCGAGGGCGGGGTCGGCGGCGACTGGTTCAAGGTCCGTCAACTCCCGGACGGCCAGGTGCTGTTGGCGGTCGGCGACGCGCGCGGGCACGGCCTGGACGCGGTCGCCCTGATGTCGATGCTGCGGCACGCGCTGGCCGGACTGGCGTTCACCGGCGCGCTGGTCGAGTCCCTGGGCGGCTGGCTCAACCGGATCGCCTGCGACGAGGGCGACGAGGCCACCGCCACCGCGATCGTCTCCCGCTACTACCCCCACCGGCGCCTGCTGCGCTGGATCTGCGCCGGTCACCCCCCGCCGGTCCTGCTGCGCGACGGCCGGGCCGCCCCGATGACCCCCGAGACCGGCCCGCCGCTGGGCGTGCTGCCCGACGTCTCCTACCGGGCGGTGGAGACCTACGTCCGCCCCGGTGACACCGTCCTGCTGTACACCGACGGCCTGATCGAGCGCCGCGACCAGGACATCGACGCCCGCCTCGCCGCGCTCTGCGCGGCCGTCCACCGGCACGCCACCGAGGACTGCGCGACCGGACCGGACCTCCAGGAACTGGTGGACGCCGTGGTGCGCGACATGTCCGGCCCGCTGTCGGAGGACGACGCGACGCTGCTGGCCTTCCGCTTCGACCGCTGAGCCGCTGAGCCGCGGGGATGCGGAGACGCTGGGGGCTCAGCGGCCGGGGCCGGTGGGTGCGGGGGTCAGTCGTGCGGTATCACCGCGACCGGGGCCTGCGCGTGGTGGATCACCGCGTGGGCCACCGAGCCGAGCTTGCTGCCCAGGCCCAGGGTGCGCCGGCGGCGGCCGACCACCACCAGGTCCGACTGCTCGGACGCCTCGACCAGGGCCGCCGCGCCGCCACCGGTGCGGACGTCCTCCAGCACCAGCGTGCGCGGGTACTTCTCCCGCCACGGGGCGACCGCCTCGGCGACCATGCCGACCGCCAGCGCGCCCAGCTCCTGCTGCTCGGTCTCGACCGGGATCCACCCGGCGTACCCGTAGGCCGGCGGCAGCTCCCAGCCGTGCACCACCCGTACCCGGGCGCCGCGCAGCCGGGCCGCCTCGAAGGCGAACTCCAGGACGGCGTCGTTCGGTTCGAGCGCGTCCAGGCCGACGGTGACCTCCGGCTCGTGCCGCTCGGGCTCCGGCCCGCCCTCGCGGACCAGCACCACCGGCGCCGCCGAGCGGCCCGCCACGCCCAGGCTGACCGAGCCGACCAGCAGCCCGCGGAAGCCGCCCAGCCCGCGGGTGCCGATCACCAGCAGCTCCCCCTGCTCGGCGGCGGCGGTCAGCCCGTCGACCGCGGCGTCCGGCACCAGCTCGCCGGAGACCTCCAGGCCCGGGTACGCGGCGGTCAGCTCCCGGGCGACGTCGTCCAGCATCGCCCGCCCGCCGCCCTCCAGGTCCCCGGTCCCGACCCGGCCGTCGGACGTGCGGCCCAGGTACGGCCAGGCGTGCAGCAGCCGCAGCGGCGCACCCCGGCGGCCGGCCTCCTGGGCGGCCCAGTGCGCGGCGGCGCGGCTGCGGACGGACGCATCGACTGCGGCGAGAACGGGACGAGTCATGGCAGTGCCTTCCCTGTACGAATCCCCGTGGGCCCCCATCGCCCGGCACCGGGGTCGTGGCCCACTCTGCTCCGGCCCGGCCGGGCCCGCCAGGGCCGGCGGGCCCGGCCGCCCGGGGCCGTTGGTCCCGGGCCCGCCCCCGCACCCGCGCCCCGGCGCTCCGGCGGCGAAGACAGGTCCAAGGCCCCTGCCGGGCCGGGCCCGGGTCGCGGACCATGGGGGTACCGGCCGGACGCAGTACGCAGTACCAGGCGCCGGGAGCAACCCGTCCCGCGCACCGGCCCGGACCGACGATCCACGGGAGGTGACCGGAGTGACCACCGACCACGCGGCTCCGACCGCGCTCGCCCGCCGCTTCGCCGACCGCCTCGCCGACCTCGGACTCACCGAGGCGCAGGCAGCCGCACGGGCCGGCATGTCGACGGCGTACCTGCACCGCGTCCTGGAACTCGGGCCCGACTTCGACCCGCTCGCGCTGCTCCGGCTGGCCGCCGTCCTCGGCCTGGAGTACGAGGAGCTGGTGGCCGGCCGCCCCGCCGAACGGGTGAGCCGTCCGGCCGGCCCCGTGCTGGTCGGACCGCCCGTCCTGGGCGAGCTCGACGGCGCCGAGTGCTGGCGGCGCCTGGGCGCCAACGGCCTGGGCCGGATCGCCCGCACCGGCCCGGACGGCCCCGTGGTGCGCCCCGTCGGCTACCTGGTGCACGGCCGCACCGTCCTCTACCGCACCGCCGAGCACGGCCCGCTGGCCCCCGGGGCGGGCGGCGACGCCGCGTTCGAGGTGGACCGCGCCGACGGTGACCTGCGCGAGGGCTGGAGCGTGCTGATGGTCGGCCCGCTCGAGTACGTCACCGAACCGGCCCTGCTCGCCGAACTGCCCCGGCCCGCCGGACACGGCCGCTGGGTGCGGCTGACCCCGACCACCGTCACCGGGCGGAGCATCCGGACGGCCGACGCCCCCGGGAGCTGAGCCCGCGGGCGCGGGCCGGCGCGCCCCGTTCCACGCGGTCGTCTTCGGCGGGACGGCCCGCAACCTCACCGCCCGCGCCGAGGCGACCGCGACCGAGGCGACCGCGGCCTGGACCTCCCGTGCCGACGCCGCCGACCCGGGCGCCGCCCGGACCGAGTCGGAGTGACCGCCGGTCGGGGGGTTGGTTGCGGAGATCCCCCCGGGACGAGATATCTTGACGTCAAGACGTTCAGACGTGGAAGCTGGAGCTACGGTGACTGACTCGACCATCATCTACACCCACACGGACGAGGCCCCCGCCCTCGCCACGTACTCGTTCCTGCCGGTCGTCCAGGCGTACGCCGCCACCGCCGGTGTGAGCGTGGAGACCCGCGACATCTCGCTGGCCGGTCGGATCATCGCCGTCTTCCCGGAGTACCTCCAGGAGGACCAGCGCATCGCGGACGCCCTCACCGAGCTGGGCGAGCTGGCCAAGACCCCCGGCGCCAACATCATCAAGCTGCCGAACATCTCGGCCTCCATCCCGCAGCTCAAGGCCGCCGTCGCCGAGCTCCAGGCCCAGGGCTACGCGCTGCCCGACTACCCGGACGAGCCGAAGACCGACGAGGAGCGCGACATCCGCGCCCGCTACGACAAGGTCAAGGGCTCCGCCGTCAACCCGGTGCTGCGCGAGGGCAACTCCGACCGCCGCGCCCCGCTGTCGGTCAAGAACTACGCCAAGACCCACCCGCACCGGATGGGCGCCTGGTCGGCCGACTCCAAGACCAACGTCGCCACCATGGGCGTCGACGACTTCCGCTCCACCGAGAAGTCCACCGTGATCGCCGCCGACGGCGCGCTGCGCATCGAGCTGGTCGCCGAGGACGGCACCGTCACCGTGCTGCGCGAGAAGGTCCCGGTGCTGGCCGGCGAGGTGGTCGACGCCTCCGTGATGCGGGCCGCCGCGCTCAACGAGTTCCTGGCCGCGCAGGTCGCCCGGGCCAAGGCCGAGGGCGTGCTGTTCTCGGTGCACCTCAAGGCCACCATGATGAAGGTCTCCGACCCGATCCTGTTCGGCCACGTGGTGCGCGCCTTCTTCCCGAAGACCTTCGCCGCGTTCGGCACCGACCTGGCCGCCGCGGGCCTCAACCCGAACAACGGCCTCGGCGGCATCCTGGCCGGTCTGGACAAGCTCCCCAACGGCGCCGAGATCAAGGCCTCCTTCGACGCCGAGATCGCCGACGGCCCGGCCCTGGCCATGGTCGACTCCGACAAGGGCATCACCAACCTGCACGTCCCCAGCGACGTCATCGTGGACGCCTCGATGCCGGCCATGATCCGCACCTCCGGCCACATGTGGGGCCCGGACGGCAAGGAGGCCGACACCCTGGCCGTCCTGCCCGACAGCTCCTACGCGGGCGTCTACCAGGCCGTCATCGAGGACTGCCGCGCCCACGGCGCCCTCGACCCGGCCACCATCGGCTCCGTCCCGAACGTCGGCCTGATGGCCCAGGCCGCCGAGGAGTACGGCAGCCACGACAAGACCTTCGAGATCGGCGCCGCCGGCACCGTCCGCCTGGTCGACGCGAACGGCGAGACCGTCCTGGAGCAGGCCGTCCAGCCCGGCGACGTCTTCCGCGCCTGCCAGACCAAGGACCTGCCGATCCAGGACTGGGTCAAGCTGGCCGTCACCCGCGCCCGCGCCACCGGCGACCCTGCCGTGTTCTGGCTGGACGCCGAGCGCGCCCACGACGCCGTGCTGATCGAGAAGGTCAAGACGTACCTGCCCGAGCACGACACCGAGGGCCTGGACATCCGGGTGCTCTCCCCGGTCGAGGCCACCAAGCTCTCGCTGGAGCGCATCCGCCGCGGCGAGAACACCATCTCGGTCACCGGCAACGTGCTGCGCGACTACCTCACCGACCTGTTCCCGATCCTGGAGCTGGGCACCAGCGCCAAGATGCTGTCGGTCGTCCCGCTGATGGCGGGCGGCGGCCTGTTCGAGACCGGCGCCGGCGGCTCCGCCCCGAAGCACGTCCAGCAGCTGGTCAAGGAGAACTACCTGCGCTGGGACTCGCTCGGCGAGTTCTTCGCGCTGGCCGCCTCCTTCGAGCACCTGGCCGGCACCACCGGCAACGCCGGCGCCAAGGTCCTCGCCGACACCCTGGACCGCGCCACCGGCACCTTCCTCAACGAGGACAAGTCGCCCTCGCGCCGCCTCGGCGGCATCGACAACCGCGGCAGCCACTTCTACCTGGCCCTGTACTGGGCCCAGGAGCTGGCCGCCCAGACCGAGGACGCCGCGCTGGCCGCCGCGTTCGCCCCGCTCGCCGCGACCCTGGCCGAGCAGGAGCAGGCCATCGTCGACGAGCTGATCGCCGTCCAGGGCCAGCCCGTCGAGCTCGGCGGCTACTACCAGCCCGACCCGGCCAAGGCCGCCGCCGTGATGCGCCCGTCGAAGACCCTCAACGACGCGCTCGCCACGCTGGCCTGACGCTCCGTCGGACCGCCCGGACGCCGTCGCGCACCGCCCTCCGGGGCGCGGCGGCGTTCCGCGCTCCCCGGGCGGGCGCGCACTACAGTGCCCGGTATGCCCACCCCGCACTTCATCCTGGACCTGCGCGAACACGTCGGCCACGGCCCGCTCTGGCTCTCCGGCATCACCGCGGTGGTGGTCGAGGACGGCCGCATCCTGCTCAACCGCCGCTCCGACACCGGCCGTTGGGCCCTGCTGCACGGCATCGTCGAACCGGGCGAGCAGCCCGCCGACACCGTGGTCCGCGAGGTGCGGGAGGAGACCGGTGTCACCGTCCGCCCCGAGCGGATCACCAGCGTCCTCACCCTGCCCGCCTTCGCCTGCGCCAACGGCGACCGCGTCCAGTACCTGGACCTCGCCTTCCGCTGCCGCCCGCTGTCCGGCGAGGCCACCGTCAACGACGACGAGTCCCTCGCCGTCGCCTGGTTCCCCCTTGACGCCCTCCCCCCGCTGGCCCCCAACGACACCCTCCTCCTGGAGAAGGCCCTCACCGACCACCCCGCCCCCTGGTTCGCCCTGGGCTGATCGCGTCAACTCCGTTGCCGCGCACGGCTGCCGGGGGAGGGTCAGCGCGGGTGGCGGACGCCGAACCACTGTTCGGCGCCGTACTCGTGGAAGCGTTCGACCTCGGTGAAGCCGAGGCGTCGGGCGACGCGGAGGGAGGGGGTGTTGGCGGTCCGGGCGGAGAGGACGACGGGTTCGCCGGGGAGGGCGGTGGCCAGCCAGTCGAGGGCGGCGGTGGCGGCTTCGGTGGCGTAGCCGTGGCCCCAGGCGTGCGGGAGGAAGAGGTAGCCGAGTTCGCGTTCGCCGCCCTCGGGGCGCAGGTGGCCCGGGCGTTCGGGGCCGCGCGGGTCGAGTGTGACCAGGCCGATCATCGCGCCGTCCAGGTCGACCACCAGCAGGCCGGGGCGGCCCCGGGGGACGTCGGGCAGGGTGCGTTCGAACTCCTCGCGCGGGCGGGCGCCGCCGATGTGGGTGCCGACCTCGGGGGAGGTGAACAGCTCGACGATCGCGGGCCGGTCGCCGGGCAGCGGCTCGCGCAGCAGCAGGCGGGCGGTCCGGATCGGGGCGGGCGGCCAGGGCAGCGCCGGGGCTTCGGTCATGCCCGTCAACGTATCGTGCACGGCCGATGTCCGGTCAAGGGGCGGCCGGGCCGCGGTGCGGGCGGTGCCGACGGGTCGTCAGGGGGCGTCAGGGGACGTCAGGGGGCGTCCAGGTCGCGGCGCCAGGCGACCTCGGTGGCCAGCGAGCCGTCCGCGAGGTACCGGCGGACCTGCGGGGCGCCGGCGAGGGCGGCGGCGGCCTCCGGGACGGGCACCTCGCGGAAGCCCATGTGCTGCCAGAAGGAGCCCGCGTCGGTGGAGAACAGGTAGACCCGGCGGATGCCGCCGGCGGTGGCCTCGGCGAGGACGTCCTCGACCAGGCGGCGTCCGGCCCCGTGGCCGCGCCGGTCCGGGCGGACGGCGACGCTGCGCAACAGGGCGGCCGGCCGGGCGAGTTCCAGGGCGGCGCTGGCGATCGGCCCGTTGGCGTCGCGGGTGGTCCACAGCAGGGTGTCGGGGTCGTCCAGGCCGTGCGGGTCGAGTCCCTGGGCGTGCAGGAAAGCGGTGATGTCGGGGGCGGTGGTCACCGAGCGGGGTCCTTCCGGTGCGTGCAGTGGCCGGGGCGGCGGTGGGAACGGTACCCGAGGGCTGTTACGCAGAGTGACGCGCCGCCGTGTCGGGCGTGTGAACCCTGCGTGCCGAACTTGTTCGTCACGAACGTGTTCGTTACGCTCGAAGGGCAGCCACCGGACGAACCCGAGGAGCCCGCCGTGACCACCACCGCCCACCACGCCACCGGCCGCACCGCCCACCACCCCCTCGCCGTCCTGGGCGGCGGCCTCGGCGGCCTCACCCTGGCCCGGGTCCTGCACGCGCACGGCATCCCCGCCGCCGTCTTCGACCTCGAACCCGACGCCGCCGCCCGCACCCAGGGCGGCATGCTCGACATCCACCACGACTCCGGCCAGCCCGCGCTCGAGGCCGCCGGGCTGCACGAGGACTTCCGGCGGATCGTCCACCCCGGCGGCCAGGCCCTGCGCCTGCTCGGCCCCGACGCCACCGTCCACCTCGCCGAGGAGGACGACGGCACCGGCGGCCGCCCCGAGGTCGACCGCGGCGACCTGCGCGACCTGCTGCTCTCCGCGCTGCCTGCCGACGCCGTGCACTGGGGCCGCAAGGCGGTGGACGTCCGGGCGCTCGGCGACGGCCGCCACCGGGTCGAGTTCGCCGACGGCGGCGCGATCACCACCGACCTGCTGGTCGGCGCGGACGGCGCCTGGTCGAAGGTCCGCCCGCTGCTCTCCGACGCCCGGCCCGCCTACACCGGCGTCTCCTTCGTCGAGGCCGACCTGCACGACGCCGCCCGCCGCCACCCCGGCGCCGCCGCCCTGGTCGGCGGCGGGATGTTCATGGCCCTCGGCGGCGGGCGCGGCTTCCTCGGCCACCTGGAGTCCGACGGCAGCATCCACGTCTACGCCGCCGTCCGCGCCGACGAGAACTGGCCGCCCGCCGCCGGGCCGGCCGCGCTCCGCGAGGCCGCGCTCGCCGCCTTCGACGGCTGGAGCGAGCGGCTGCGCGCCCTGCTCGCCGACGCCGACGGGGAGTTGACGCTGCGCCGGATCCACGCGCTGCCGGTCGGCCACCGCTGGGAGCGCCGCCCCGGCGTCACCCTGCTCGGCGACGCCGCGCACCTGATGTCCCCGTTCGCGGGCGAGGGCGCCAACCTCGCCATGCAGGACGGCGCCGAGCTCGGCCTCGCCCTGGCCGCCCGCCCCGGCGACCCGGAGGCCGCCCTGGACGCCTACGAGCAGGCCATGTTCGCCCGCGCCGAAGCCTCCGCCGCCGAGTCCGCCGCCAGCCTGGAGCTGATGTTCGGCCCCGACCCGGTCGCCGGGATGCTCGCCATGTTCGCGGGGGCCGTCGAGGAGTGAACGCCGGCCCGGCCGCGTCGGGTGCGGGGCTCCGCGGAAGCTCCCGCGGAGCCTTCAGAAGGTAAACGTTGTAGCGGAGTTCGAAGTCGAACGCGTCCAACTTCTTGTCGAGCGCGGGACTGATCGCCATGCTGCATACATGACATCCCTGAGTGCACGGCCGATGCGCCGCGCGTGGAAGAGAGCGCTCTCATTGCTGCCCGTCGTCGCGCTCACGGTGGCCGCCACCGTCACCGCGACGACGGACACCGCGGTCGCGGCCCCCGCGCCGCCGTCCGGTTTCTCGCTCACCTGGAGCGATGACTTCAACGGCGCGTCCGGGACGGGCATCGACCAGAGCCTGTGGAAGTACGACACCGGGCCGGGCAGCAACTTCGGCACCGGCGAGATCGAGACCATGACCAGCAGCACCTCCAACGTCTACTACGACGGCCAGGGCCACCTGGTGCTCCAGGCGCTGCACTCCGGCTCCGACCCGCGCGCCGGTTGGACCTCCGGCCGGGTGGAGACCCAGTCGGCGTCCTTCGGCGCCCCGGCGGGCGGGGTGGTGCGGATGGAGTCCGTCCTCCAGCAGCCCAACGTCAACACCTCCAACGGCGCCGGGTACTGGCCGGCGTTCTGGATGCTCGGCGCGCCGCTGCGCGACGGGGTGACCTGGCCGAAGTCCGGCGAGATCGACATCATGGAGGACATCAACGGCCGCAGCTCCGTCTTCAGCACGATCCACTGCGGGGTGAACCCGGGCGGCCCGTGCAACGAGTCCACCGGCATCGGCTCCGGCGAGCGCGCCTGTCCGGGCTGCCAGACCGGCTTCCACGACTACGCGGTGGAGATCGACCGCTCGGTGTCGCCCGAGCAGATCCGGTTCTACCTGGACGGCGGCAACTTCTACACCGTCAACGCCAACCAGGTGGACGCCACGACCTGGGCCAACGCCGTCGACCACCCGTTCTTCATCATCTACGACCTGGCGATCGGCGGCGGCTTCCCGGACGCCTTCGGCGGCGGCCCGAACGCGGCCACCGTCTCGGGCGGCAAGCTGATCATCGACTCGGTCGCCGTCTACAACAAGGGCCCGGGCTCCGGGGGCGGCGGTGGCACGGTCTCCGGCCAGGCCATCACCGGCCCCGGCGGCAAGTGCGTGGACGTGGCGGGCGACGACAACGGCGGCGACGGCACGGCGGTGCAGCTCTGGGACTGCCAGTCCGGGGCCAAGGACCAGCACTGGACCTGGAGCGGCCAGACCCTGCAGACCCTCGGCAAGTGCCTGGACATCGCCGGGGGCAACAGCGCCGCCGGGACGAAGCTCCAACTCGCCACCTGCAACAACGGCGGCTACCAGAACTGGGTCGCCAACGGCGACGGTTCGCTGCGCAACCCCGCCAGCGGCCGGTGCGTCGACTCCCCGTCGGGCGCCACCGCCAACGGCACCCGGCTCCAGATCTGGGACTGCAACGGCTCCGGCGCGCAGAAGTTCGCCATCGGCGCGCCGATCTACGGCCCCGGCGGCAAGTGCGTGGACGTGGCCGGTGACGACAACGGCGGCGACGGCACGGCGGTGCAGCTCTGGGACTGCCAGTCGGGCGCCAAGGACCAGAAGTGGACCTGGAGCGGCCAGACCCTCCAGACCCTCGGCAAGTGCCTGGACATCGCGGGCGGCAACAGCGCGGCCGGGACGAAGCTCCAACTCGCCACCTGCAACGGCGGCGGCTACCAGAACTGGGTGGCCAACGGCGACGGTTCGCTGTCGAACCCGACCAGCGGACGGTGCGTCGACTCCCCGTCGGGCGCCACCGCGAACGGCACCCGGCTGCAGATCTGGGACTGCAACGGCTCCGGCGCCCAGAAGTTCGCCCTGGCCTGAGCGTCAGCGCCAGCGTCAGCGTCAGCGCCAGCGTCAGCGCCAGCGCCAGCGTGAGCGGTGAGCGCGGCGGGTGCGGCGGGTGCGGCGGCGCGGGGGTCGTGCCGCCGCACCCGGTGCGGTGCGGGGGCCGGAGCGGGGTTCGGTGTGCGGCGCGCTCTGAGAGCGCTTTCAAGGCCGCGTCGACCGTCCCGGCCCGCGCCCCGGGCCCCCGGCGCCGATCATCTATGTTGGGGGCCATGGACGACAGCCCCGCCCCCGCCCCGCGCAGCCGCCGGGAGCGGCCCGCCAAGCCCGCGCTCACCCAGGCCGGCATCGTGGCGGCGGCCGTCCGCCTGATGGAGACCGAGGGGCTCCAGCGGGTCACCATGCGGCGCCTGGCCCAGGAACTCGACACCGGCCCGGCCTCGCTGTACGTCTACGTGGCCAACACGGCCGAACTCCACGCCGCGATCCTGGAGCACCACCTCGGACGGGTCGACCTGGGCGCCGCCGCCGGCGCGGGGGCTGCCGAGCCGGGCACCGCCGGAGACCCGGGCGCAGCCGCCGATCCGGGCGCCGCCGCCGACCCGGGCCGGGACTGGCGCGGGCGGCTCGCCGCGGTGCTGGAGTCCTACACCGCCGTGCTGCTCGAACACCCGGCGCTGGCCCACTCCGCGCTGCTCGCCCGCCCCGCCGGGCCGCACTACCTGGCACTGGTGGAGACCCTGCTGACCCTGCTGGAGGAGGGCGGCGTCCCCGCCGGGCAGGCCGCCTGGGGCGTCGACACCCTGCTCCAGGTGGCCACCGCCACCGCCGCCGAGCACTCCGCCCGCACCGGCGCGGCGGCCGAGGCCGAGCACGGCGCGATGGTCCGCGCCCTGCGCGAGGCCGATCCGTCCCGCTACCCGAAGGTGGCCGCGACCGCCGGGGAACTGGTCTCCGGCCGCCCCACCGAACGGCTCGCCTGGACGTTCCGGATGCTGGTCAACGGGGTGGCCGCCACGCCGCGTTGACGTCCCGTTCCTCGGCGGAGGGAGGGGCCGTCGGGAGGGGCCGTCGGGGGTGGGTGGCGGTCGGTCAGGGCGGGCCGAGGACGATCCGTTCGGTGACCCGGTCGCGGCGGGGCGGGGCGCCGTGCGGGGTGGCCGGGTGCAGGTGGCCGGCTCGATCGAGGGTGAACAGCAGGTCGTGGCCGGGCGGCAGTTCGCCGTCGGCGGGGCGGCGCAGGATGCGGGCTCCGGCGGCGTGCCGGCGGGCCAGTTCGGGGCCGGTCAGGGCGGCCGGGAGGACCGTCGCGGCGGGCGGGCCGCCGACCGCGCCGGGGCCGGGCGCGGTGGCGGGCAGCCGGAACACCGGCAGTTCGGACACCTCGTGCAGGACGGCCGCCGCCAGCGCGTTGAACTCGTCCTCGGCGGTCAGCAGGTACACCGCGGTGACGCCCTCCCGCTCGGCGCCCTCGCCGCTCGCGGCGGCCAGCAGTTCGCCGTCGGCGAGTTCGAGCCCGGCGGCCGAGATCCGGGCCCGCTGCTCGTCCCGCCCGGCCCACAGCAGCACGTCCAGCCCGGCCGAGCGGAGCACGGCGGCCAGCTCGACCGTCCACGGCTCGCCGCCCACCAGCAGCGGGCGGGAGCGGGCCGGGCGGGTCACCCGCAGCAGCCGGGCCACCGGGACGGCGCTCAGGCCGTACAGCGTGACGGTGAACACGATCACCAGGAAGGTGGCCGGGAGGATCTTCTCCGCGCCGCCGACGCCCGCCGCGGCCAGGCCGGTGGAGAAGGTCGCGGCGGTGGAGGCGGCGACGATGCCGCGCGGCGCCATCCAGCCCAGGAACGCCCGTTCGCCCTCCGCCAGGTCCGTCCCGGCCGTGGACAGCGCCGCGACCACCGGCCGCACCACGACCGCCAGCACCGCGACCAGCCCGAGCACGGGCAGCAGCACCGGGCGCACCGACGACCAGGTGACGGTCGAGGAGATCGACACGAACAGCACGCCGACGATCAGCGGGACCAGCGTCTCCAGGAAGATCCGCCGGGCGGGCGGGTCGAAGGCCGGGACGGTGGCGACCACCACGCCCAGCACGATCGCGGCGATCAGCCCGGTGTCGTCGCGCAGCGCGTCGCAGACCGCGGCCACGCCGACCACCACCGCCAACTGGGCGCTGGTGCCCAGTACTTCGTTCAGCCGCGCCCGCACCAGCAGCAGCCACAGCAGGGCCGCGCCGAGCAGCCCGCCGAGCAGGCCCAGGCCGACGCTGGCGGCGAACTCCAGCAGCCCGGCGCCCAGCCTCCGGTGCTCCTCGCTCACCAGCGCGTGGAAGACCAGCGCGCCGAGGATGCCGCCGACCGCGTCGATCAGCGAGCCCTCCCACAGCAGCACGCGCCGCACCCGCTCGGTGGGGCGGACGAAGTCCAGCAGCGGCCCGACCACCGTCGGCCCGGAGACCACCAGGATCGCGCCGAGCATCGCCGCCGCCTTCCCCGAGACGCCCAGCAGCGGGGCGGCCGCGAACGCGGCGGCCGGGGCGGTCAGCAGGGTGCCGACCCACACCAGCCGCACCACCGTGTGCCGGGCGTGGCCGGTCAGTTCGCGCAGGTCCAGGCCGAGCCCGGCGTCGTACAGGATGACCGCGACGGCGAGCGAGACCAGCGGCGAGAAGGCCGGACCGAGCAGCCGGTCGGGGTGCACGTCGTCGGTGAGCGCGCCCGCCGCGAAGCCCACCGGCAGCAGCACGATGATCGCCGGGACGCGCAGCCGGGCGGCCAGCAGCTGGGAGGCGACGGCCAGCACCAAGGTCAGCCCGGACCCGATCAGGATCTGCTCAGAGGTCATCCGCCCATCCCAAGCCGCCGACCACCGCCCCACCCCGCCACGCGCCCGGCGGGTCACCCGTCCGGCCCAGCCCGGCCCGCACCGCCGTTCCCGCGCCAGCCGCTCCCGCGCGGTCCGGTTCGGGCGGTTCGGTCCGGGCGGATGTCGGAGGCTCCCGGGAAGATCACGGCCATGGAACTCCGCACCGTCCTCGCCGGACTCGACGCCCACCCCTGGGCCGCCGTCAACCACGCCTACGGCCCGGCCGAGGACCTGCCCGGGCTGCTGCGGGCCCTCGCCGAGGACGGCGCGGACGCCGAGGAGGCGCTGGACGAGCTGTACGGCTCGATCGTGCACCAGGGCACCGTGTACGCGGCCAGCGCCGACGCCGCCCCGTACCTCGCCCGGATCGCCGCCTCCGGCCGACGGAGCCTCGACGCGCTCCGGCTGCTCGGCTGCCTCGCCGAGAGCGAGGACGAGTACGAGGTCGCGCCGGGCGCCGTCCGGGCCGCCGTCGCCGCCCAACTGCCGCTGCTCCTGCCACTGTTGGCCGATCAGGACGCCGCGGTCCGGCAGGCGGCCGGCTGGACGGTCGGCCACACCCGGGACGCTGGCCCCGCGCTGCCCGCCGTCCGGGCCCGGCTGGCCGTCGAGACCGAGCCCGTCGTCCGGGCCGAACTCCTCACCGCGTACGGCCGGTTGGACCGGGCGGGCGCCGCCGCCGAGGCCCGCGCGCTGCTCGGCCCGGGCACGCCCGCGCCGCTGCGCCTGGCCGCCGTGTTCGCCGCACTGGACGCCGGGGAACCGTGGCGCGCCGCGCACCACGACGCCGTCCTCGGCCTGCTGCCCGCAGCCGGGACGGCCGGGTCCGGCCACACGTACGAGCACCGGGAGCCGCTGCGCGCGATCGTCGGGGCGCTGCTGGAACGGGACACCGAGGCCGACCGCGAGAGCGCCCTCGCCCTGCTCGACGCCGCCCTGCACGACGAGCGCCCCGAGGCGCGGGCCGAGGCCCTCTGGGCGGCCGACCTCGCCTGCGCCCGGTCCCGCAGCGCCCCGCGACGGCTGATCCCCGCGCTCGTCCCGCTCGCCGCCGACGCGACGGCCGCCCGCCTGCTGGGCAAGCTCGGCCCGGCCGCCGCCGAGGCCGCTCCGGTCCTCGCCGCACTCGCCGAACCCGCCGTGCGGGCGGACGACGAGTCGGACGATGAGGCGGCCGACCGGGCGCTCGCCGCGCTCGTCCTGGTGGCCCCGCAGGCCGCCGCCCCGCTGCTGGCCCGGGCGCTCGGCCGTCGCCCGCGCGCCCTACAGTGCGCCGCCGGGTCCCACGCCCCGGCCGACGCCCCCTTCCCGTTCGACCCCGAGCTGTTCGCCGCGGTCCGCGCCCGCCTGGCCGCCAGGACGCCGGAGCGTCCCGAACCCTGCGGCTGCCCGCCGACCGGGGACCAGGGCGACACCGCCGGGCTGGTCCACCTGCTGCGACAGTGGGGCCCGCAGGCCGTCGAGGCGCTGCCCGAACTGTGCGCCGTCCTACCGCAGTTCCCGTACGCCGCCACCGCGATCACCGCCGTCACCGGGGGCGTTGTGGGTACCGCTGTGGCTGCGGATGCTGCCGCCGGGAATGTTGTGGACGTTGCCGTCACTGCGGACGTTGCCGTCGGCGCGGATGCCGCCGTCGCTGTGGGCGTCGTGGGCACCGCTGCGGCTGTGGCTGCGGGCGCTGCCGCCGGGGGTGTCGTGAACATTGCCGTCGGCGCGGACGTTACCGCCACCGCGATCACCGCCGTCACCGGGGGCGTTGTGGGTACCGCTGTGGCTGCGGACGCTGCCGCCGGGGATGTTGTGGACGTTGCCGTCACTGCGGACGTTGCCGTCGGCGCGGATGCCGCCGTCGCTGTGGGCGTCGTGGACATCGCTGCGGCTGTGGCTGCGGGCGCTGCCGCCGGGGGTGTCGTGGACGTTGCCGTCCGCACGGATGCCCCTGTCACTGCCTTCGGCGCGGGCACCACCGTCGCTATCGCCGCCGGGCCGCAGTGGCGCGAGCAGGCCGCGACCGCCCTGCGGGCCGGGGCCGGGAAGCTGCTCGTGGCGCAGGCGCTGTACGTGCTGACCGGTGAGACCGGGCCGCTGTTCACCGCCGTCGAGGCGGCGCTCGCCGGCGGGGCGCGCGGCGTCGCGGAGGGTGCCCGCGCCGCGGCCGCCCTCGGACCGGCGGCCGGACCCCTCGTCCCGGCGCTGCGGGCGGCGCTCGGCCGCGCCGTCGACCGCGACACCGCACGCGACACCACGCCGGAGGTCGACGCCGACCTCGCGCTCGCGCTCGCCCTGTGGCGGATCACCGGGGAGGCGGCCGAGGCCGTCGCGGTGCTGGACGCGGTGTTCGACCGCTGCGAAGGCCGGCGGTGGTTCCACTGGACGGCCGCCCGGGCCGCCCGCGAGATCGCCGTGCTCGGCCCGGCCGGGCGCCCGCTGACCGCCCGGCTGCACGCCCTCCTCGACCACCCGGCCCAGGCACCCTCGGCCGTCCTCGGGCTGCTCGCCGTCGCCGACCCGGCCGACCTCGACCGCGCCCGGCTCGCCGAGGCGGCGCTGCACTCGGCCGAGACCCGCGCCGACCTCGACACCGCCTGCGACGCGCTGCGGGCCCTGGGCCCCGCCGTCCTGACGCCGCGGCAGCGCGACCGGCTGGCCGCCCTCGCCACCGGCGACCGCCGCCTGCCCGTCTTCGGGGCCGAGGACGCGGTGATCCGCGAGGACGAACAGCTGCGCACCGTGCTGGCGTCCCTCCTCGACCGTCTCGGCTGAGGCCGGGGTCGGCTGAGGACCGGCCCGGCTGAGGACCGGCCCGGCTGAGGACCGGCCCGGCTGAGGACCGGCCCGGCCCGTGCGGGGAAGCGACCCGGCGGGCCGGTCAGGCGGTGGGCCGGAGGGCGTCCGCCACGAGGTCGAGGAGCGGCCCGGTCAGCTCGGGGTCGTTACCGGCCGTCGTGGAGAGGAAGACGCCCAGGAGCATCATCGTGACCGTCTCGGCCGGCACGTCGTCCCGCAGTGAACCGGCCTCCGCCCCGGCGTCGAGGATCGCCGCGATCGCCGCGGTGATCCGCTCCCGGGTGGCCGGGGTCGCGATCGCGCCGGAGGCCCAACCGGCCCGCAGGGTCTCGGAGATGCCGCGCTTGGCCGCGAAGAACGCGGCGTAGCGGTCCATCCAGGCGCGCAGCGCCGCGTCGGGCGGGAGCTGGGCGAGCAGCGCGGGCGCGCTGGTGACCACGGCGTCGAGCTCGGTCGCGTAGATGGCCTCGACGAGCGCTTCGCGGGTGGGGAAGTGGCGGTAGAGCGTGCCGATGCCGACACCCGCCTCGCGGGCGATGGCGTCGAGGGTGGCCTGGCCGCCGGTCGCGGCGAAGGCGTCCCGGGCGACGGCGAGCAGCCGCTCGCGGTTGCGCTGCGCGTCGGCCCGGGGCGGACGCCCGGCCGCGGGGGCATCGGACCCGGACGGTCCGGCCGCGGGGGAGTCGGAGGCGCGGGGGTCGGGGGCGGTCAAAACGGAGTCCCTCCGGTTAGTGCTGATCGGTGCTACGGTGGCCGGTAACGGAGTCCCTCCGTTTACCTCCATCGTCTCACGGGAGTGACCTCGCCATGACCTCCACGGTCCGATCCCCGCAGTTCACCGCCACCGGCGCGGAACGGGCCGGCGGGCCCGGCACGCTCGCGGGCCGCACCGTCTCCCGGGTCGGCTTCGGCGCCATGCAGCTGCGCCGCCTGGACCACGCCGCCTCGGTCGCCCTGCTGCGCACCGCCGCCGAGCTGGGCATCGACCACGTCGACACCGCCCAGTTCTACGGCGCGGGCTCCGCCAACGAGGCGATCGGCGCCGCGTTCACCGCCGAGGACGACGTCCTGGTCGCCAGCAAGGTCGGCGCCGAACCCGCCGCCGGCCCGCTCCCGCTGCGGCTGGCCCAGCGCCCCGAACAGCTCCGCGCCGCCGTCGAGGGCAACCTCCGCAGCCTCGGCTGGGAGCGGATCCCGCTGGTCAACCTGCGCCGCGCGGGCCACGGCCCGGGGCTGCGCGCCGAGGGCGACCAGGTGGTCGACCTGGACGACCAGCTCGCCGTCCTGACCGAGCTGCGCGACGCGGGCAAGATCGGCGCCCTCGGCCTCAGCAGCGTCGGCGCCGACGAACTGCGCCGGGCCCTCCCGGCGGGCATCGCCTGCGTGCAGAACGCCTACAGCCTGGTGTCGCGCGACGACGAGGACGTCCTGCGGCTCTGCCTCGCCGAGGACGTCGCCTGGGTCCCGTACTTCCCGCTCGGCGGCGCGTACCCCGGCATCCCGAAGGTCGCCGACGAGCCCGCCGTCCTCGCCGCGGCCCGGGCGCTCGGCGCCTCCCCCGCCCAGGTCGGCCTGGCCTGGCTGCTCCACCACGCCCCCCACACCCTCCTCATCCCCGGCACCGCCGACCCCGACCACCTCCGGGCCAACGCCGAGGCCGGCGCCATCGTCCTCGACGCCCCGACCCTGGCCGCCCTGGACGCCGTCCCCTCGCGCTCCGGCGACATCGAACACTCCTGACCCGGCCCCGCACCCCGAGGAGCGGTCACGGGCGCCGGAGCGGTTCGGCGCGGCCCCGCCACCGCCGGGCGCTCACGGGCTCACGAGGGGTGCGTGGCGCCGCGGTACCCGCGCAGTTCGGGGCGGCGGATCCCGGGCAGGCGGACCAGGGTCTCCCGGAAGGCGCCGCCGTGGGGCTCCAGCGGATACCGGGGGCGCGCCGGCAGCGGGTAGTCGTCGCGCAGCACACCCGCCGGGAGCGTCCCGGTGGCGGGCACCGGCGACGTCTCCCCGGCGCCGGTGAGGTACGCCCAGACTCCGCCGTCCAGCGGCACGACCGTCGCCCGCCGGTCGGACGGTCGCCACGGCTCGCCCGTGCCGGGGTGGCGGGGGACGAGGAGGACGTCGGGTCGGGGCCGGGGCACGGGGACGCCCGGGCCGGCCAGTTCCACCGAACGGGGGTCGGGCCCGGAGGGGAGGCGGCGGGCCACGGCGTGGCCGAGCAACTCGGCCACGGGGCCCGCCGGGAGGGTCACCGGGCGGTTCCCGGTGGCCACCACGAGGTGGGCCGGCGCGACGCCGAACGCGGCCTCCCAGCGGCGGCTCCACGACCCGTCGGGTTCGACGGGCGGGACGCGGTGCCCGGCGTGCTCCAGGTCCGCCCGGTCGGGGAGCGGAGCGGTCGGGAGCCCCGAGGGACGGCGGACGACCGCGTCGGGCTCCAGCCACACCGTCTGCCACGAGCCGCAGTCGTCGATCCGGGTCGCCACGGCGCGCCCGCAGCCCGTGCAGGCCGGATTGGGCCCGTCCCGGCCGTCCACGCCCCGGCAGTAACCCGCGCACTTCTCCCGGATCAGGGTCGTCGACCGGGAGTCACCGGGAGCGATGACGATCTTGCCCCGGGCGCCGAAGGAGACGGAGTGCACCGGCGCGTACACCCCCTGCCGGGCCGCCGCCTCCTCCCCGACCTCCGCCCACAGCCGCCACGGCGGTCCGGTGGGCAACCGCTCGACGGCGTACGTGGCCGGCTCCATCGGCGGAGGGTGGAGCTCCTCCCAGGCGCCGTAGTGGGTGTGGACGGGGAGGGCGACCCCGCGACACCGGTGCCGTCAGCCCGGTACCGCACCCGGCACACGCGAACACGTCCAAACAAGCTCCTCCACCCTGGTCCACCGGGATCGTGCTCCGTCCGGGGCGGGGGAGCCGGCGGATTTCGGGGCGGCGGGGTGCGCCGGGCCGCGGCCCCCGATCAGATCACTTGCCGGACGAGCGCCTCGGCCACGGGCTCGCCGGTGCGCCGCGCGCACGCCATCCGCTCCCGCACCTCGCGCAGCGTGCGGGGGCGGTATCCGGGGCCGCCGCAGCAGTTCTTGTGGAAACCCACACCCGCGTTCAGCAGCACCGTGAGGGTCCGCCAGGCCGCGGTGTCCCGCCGCCGGGGCGCGGCGAAGGCCGACCCCGCGTGGACCAGCGGCTCCGAGCAGCGCGGGCAGGTCCGCGGCCGCTCCCGGTCGTAGGGCTGCTTGTACGAGGCCCGGCAGGGCAGGCAGACGTACGAGGTCTTCGCGTGGGCCATGCCCACCAGGATGGGCATCGCCCGTGGCGAGTTCGACCGGATTTCCAGGGGGTGCGGACGGGCGGGGGCGGTCCGTCCGGAGCGGCCCGCTCCGGGGTGACGGGGGGTCAGCCCGCCGGGGTGCCGGTGCGGTGGTGTTCGAGGGTGGTGCGCAGGGTGGCGAGGGTGCGGGCGAGGGTGGTGAGGGCGGGGGCGTCCAGGGTGGGGGTGAGGAGTTCGGTCAGGGCCTCGGTGTAGGTCCGTTCGGCCCGGGCGGTCAGTCGTTCGCCCTCGGGGGTGAGGGTCAGCAGGGAGGAGCGGCGGTCGTCGGGGTTCGGGTGCCGGACGGCCCAGCCCTGCTTCTCCAGGCGGTCGACGCCCTTGCTGGTCGCGCCGACGCCGATGGCGAACTCGGCGGCCAGGTCGGCCACCCGGCAGCCGGGGTGTTCGCGCAGGTAGTGCAGGAACTCGTACTGCGAGGTGACGATGCCGTGCCGTTCGCGCAGCCGGTCGCCGAGGGCGTTGTAGAGGCGGGTCTCGCAGCGGATCAGGTCGGCGAAGAGCGCGGGGAGGTCCGGGAGTTCGGGGAGTTCGGGACGGCGGGCGGGGTCGGGGGAGTCCGCGGGGAAATCCGTCGCGGTGCGGTCGTCGGGCAATGTATATTCCATGGCATATAGTGTGGCGGAAGCTACTTCTGACAGGAGTGTGCCATGAGCAGGGAACAGCGCGCCGAGATCGACCGGAGGCTGCGGAAGCCGGCCCCCGAGGGGGAGCCGACGGTCGAGCAGATCCGGGCCGGGTTCCGGGAGCTGATGGCCGAGATGATCGTCCCGCACGAGCGCATCCGCACCGCCCCGGCCGAACTCGGCGGCCGTCCCGCCCTGCGGGTCGACCCGGTCGGGGAGGCGCGGGACGGGACGATCCTGTACTTCCACGGCGGGAGCTGGGTGTTCGGCTCGCCCGAGACCGCCCTGTCGCTGACCGGTCACCTGGTCGCCGGCAGCGGCCTGCCCGCGTACTCGCTGGACTACCGGCTCGCCCCCGAACACCCCTTCCCGGCCGCCGTCGAGGACACCCTGGCCGCCTACCGCGCCCTGCTGGAGCGCGGCGCGGACCCGGCCCGCACCGTCCTCGCGGGCGACTCCGCGGGCGGCGGCCTCGCCGTCACCACCGCCCTCGCCGCCCGGGACGCCGGACTCCCGCTGCCCGCCGGCATCCTGGCCTTCTCCCCGGGCGCCGACGCCACCCGCACCGGCGCCAGCATGGAGACCAAGGACGGCATCGACCCGATCTTCACCCGCTCCTCCTTCGACCGCACCGGCGCCATGTACCTGGCCGGAGCCGACCCGCGCCACCCCCTGCTCAGCCCGGCCGTGCACGCCGACCTCACCGGCCTGCCCCCGATGCTGATCCAGGTCGGCGCCAACGAGGTGCTGCTGGACGACTCCACCCGGCTGGCCGCCCGGGCGCGCGACGCGGGCGTGGACGTCGTCCTCGACGTCACCGCGGACGTGCCGCACGTCTTCCAGTGCTACGCCGGCGTCCTCGACGAGGCCGACGAGGCGCTGGAACGGGCCGCCCTGTTCCTGCGCCAGCGCACCGCCGCCGACCGGTGACGAGTCCTCCCGCGCACCCCGGACAAGGCGGGCACCTCCGGGCGGAAGCGGTGAAACCGCCCCGCCCGGAGGGGAGTTGCCCGTCACGAAAAGGCAGCCGAACCCCGGACTCCCGGTGACCGAGCGCGCCGCGTCCCTTACTGTACGGACATGAGTTCTAGGGGGACCGCGGCCGGTGACCGCGGCACGGCAGTGGTGATCGGCGGCGGACTGGCCGGATGCCTGGCGGCCTGGGCGCTGCACGGCGTCGCGGAACGGGTCGTGGTGGTCGAACGCGACCGCTACCCGGACGGGGTGGACTTCCGCCCGGGCGTCCCGCAGGCCAAGCACGGCCACCTGCTGCTGGAGGCCGGCCAGCGCACCATCGACGAACTGCTGCCCGGCGCCCTCGCCGAACTCCTCGCCGCCGGGGCCACCCGGGTCCCGCTCTCCGGCGGCCTGCGCTGGCTCACCTCGGCCGGCTGGCTCGCCCCCTACGACAGCGACCTGGCCGTCCTCACCTGCAGCCGCCCGCTGATCGACCAGGTCGTGCTGGAGCGGGTCCGCGCCGCGCCCAACGTCGAGTTCCGCACCGGCACCGAGGTGATCGGCCTGCTCGGCGACCGGCACGCCGTCACCGGCGTGCAGGTCAACCGCCGCGGCCGGCACGGCGAGGAGACCGAGGCGATACCCGCCGAGCTGGTCGTCGACGCCGCCGGGCGCGCCACCCGCGCCGCCAAGTGGCTCTCGGTGCTCGGCGCGCCCGCCGTCCCGCGCGACCGGGTCGACGCCGGCGTCTCCTACGCCACCCGCTTCTACCACCGCCCCGCCGACGCCCCCGCCGACTCCGCCGTCTACCTGCAGAGCCACGCCCCCGACCAGGGCCGCTTCGGCGTCCTGCTGCCCGTCGAGGGCGAGCGCTGGATCGTCGGCATGGGCGGCATGCGCGGCTTCGAACCCTCCCTCCAGCCCGAGGAGTTCGAGAAGCAGCTCGGCCTGCTCCGCGACCCCGTCATCGCCGAGACGGTGATCGGCGCCAAGCCCACCGGCCCGGCCCGCGGCTTCGTCCCCGGACCGAGCGTCTGGCGGCACTACGAACGCTCCGCCACCCACGGCTTCCTCGCCCTCGGCGACGCCTCCTGCACCTTCAACCCGGTCTACGGCCAGGGCATGACCGTCGCCGCGCTCGCCGCCCGCGCCCTGCGCGACGCCGTCCACCACCGCGGCGACCTCGGCCACGCCGCCGTCCGGGAGACCCGGGACGCCATCGCCGGCGTCACCAGGAACCCCTGGCAGATGGCGGCCGGCGAGGACGTCCGCTTCGCCGGCACCACCGGTGGCCCCTCCGGCCTCCAGGTCCGCGTCCAACAGCGGATGCTGGACCGGGTGCTGGCCCGCGCCGTCACCGACGCCCGGGTCGCCGGCGCGTTCCACCGGGTCGCCGCGATGGTGGAACCGCCCACCCTGCTGTTCCGTCCCTCCGTGCTGGGACCGGTCCTGTTCGGCGGCTGACCACACCGACCGACCGCACCGGCCGCCGGACCGCACCGGCGGCCGGGCCACCGGCCCCGCACCGGCCCCCGCCCCCGGGTGTGGGAGCCTGTGTGACGAATCCAGACGGCACCTGTGGAGCACCTGTAAAGGGTTGGGCGGCGGACATGAGCGAGATCCAGTTCAGCAACAACTACCGAGACCTCAGCGAGCAGCACGGCACCGGCGCGGGCTTCCAGTTCGAGTTCTCCTGCGCGCGCTGCTACGACACCTGGCGCTCCGAGTTCGAACCCTTCCGCACCGGCCAGGCGGCCGGCTGGATCAACAAGGGCGTCAGCGCCGCCTGGAGCCTGCTCGGCGGCAGCGCCTCCAACGGGCTCACCAACGCCGCCGACGGCCTGGCCGGCGCCAGCTGGGGCAGCGGCCGCGACGCCGCCTTCCAGCGCGCCATCGGCAACGCCCAGCAGCACTTCAACCGCTGCGCCCGCTGCACCCACTACGTCTGCGGCCGCTGCTGGAACGCCACCCAGGGCCTCTGCCTCGGCTGCGCCCCCGACACCGCCGCCGAGGCCGCCGCCGCCCGCCAGCGCGGCCTCAACGACGCCGTCACGCAGAACGCGTACACCCACGGCCAGTCCCGGGCCCCGCAGTTCGACGTCACCACCGACCGCCAACTGGTCTGCCCGCAGTGCCGCGCCGAGACCCACGGCACCCCGTTCTGCCCCGGCTGCGGCTTCCGCCTCGCCCAGCCCCCGCAGTGCACCTCCTGCCACGCCGAGGTGCCCGCCGGCTCCGCGTTCTGCCCCGGCTGCGGCACCCGCCGCTGACGCTGACGCTGATCGGGCGCGGGCACCCGCACCGCGCGCGGACGCCGGGCCGGGCCTTTCCGGGCCCGGCCCGGCGTCAGGTGCCGTGGGTGGGGAGCAGCAGGATGCGTTCGGGGTCGTAGCGGTGCCAGGCGGGGGGTGCGGTGGCGCCGATCAGGCGGAGGCGGCACCACGGGGTGCCCTCGGGGGAGTGCCACCAGGCGTTGATGCGGCCGAGGGCCCAGGTGTCGGAGTCGTCGAGCAGGACTTCGACGGGCTGGTAGGCGGGCCGGACGTCCGGTTCCGGCGGGGACCAGGCGGGGTCGGTCTGCAGCTGCGGAGGGAGCACTGCGGGCCTCCTTCGAGTCCGGTCGGCGGGGGTGGACGGGTGCGGGGTGCCCGAACGACCCGGCTGGTGGCGGTCGGGAACACTCTACAGAGGTGTAGAAACGAATCGTCGGCAATCCGGGCAGTGTGGCGCAACGCTGCCGCCCCGGTGGCGCGTTCGCGTCGGGCGGGCCGGTCATAGACTCGACGGATGACTGCTGAGGACTCCTCGATCGAGGCGCTGGGCGCCCTCGCCGACCCGGTGCGGCGCGCCCTCTACCGGCACGTGGCCGACGCGGCGGAGGAGGTCGGGCGGGACGCCGCCGCGGCGGCGGCCGGCGTCTCCCGGTCGCTGGCGGCGTTCCACCTGGACAAGCTGGTGGACGCGGGCCTGCTCGCGGTCTCCTACCGGCGGCCGCCGGGACGCGGCGGCCCCGGCGCGGGGCGGCCCGCCAAGGTGTACCGCCGGGCGGAGGCGGAGTTCGCGGTGGCACTGCCGCCCCGGGAGTACGGCGCGGCCGGCCGGCTGCTCGCCGAGGTGGTCGAACGGGCGGGCCTGGACCGCGAGTTGCAGGCGGCGGCCCGCTCGGCGGGGTCGGCCGAGCAGCCCCCGGACGTGCTGGCGGCGCTGCGCGAGCGCGGCTACGCGCCGTTCCTGGACGGGGAGGTGGTGCGGCTGCGCAACTGCCCGTTCCACGCGCTGGCGGACGAGTTCCCGGCGCTGGTGTGCGGGATGAACCTGGCGCTGCTGGAGGGCCTGGCGGGGGAGGGGTGGACGCCCGCGATGGACCCGTGCGCGGGCGGCTGCTGCGTGTCGCTCTCTAAAAACAATAACCATTGACGTTAGAAGCCGGTCCGGGCCATGCTTGCCGCATGACTGCCCCTCAGGCCGCTGCCGCCGTCCCCGCCGCGCCCGCCGTCGCCGCGCCCGCTGCTCCCGCCCCCGCCGCCGTCGCGCCCGCCCCCTCCGGCCACCAACTGGCCCAGGTCAACGTCGGCCGTACCGTGGCCCCGCTGGACAGCCCCGAACTCGCCGGTTTCATGGCCCAGTTGGCGGAGATCAACGAACTCGCCGAACGCAGCCCCGGCTTCGTCTGGCGGCTGGTCGACGCGGCCGGCGCGGACGCGACGGGCCTGCGCCCCGACCCGGACGACGGCCTGCTGCAGATCAACTGCTCGGTCTGGGAGTCGGTCGAGGCGCTGCGCGCGTACGTCTACCGCAGCGACCACCTGCGGGTGCTGGCCCGCCGCCGCGAGTGGTTCCGGCGGCCGACGGGGGCGCACCAGGCGATGTGGTGGGTCCCGGCCGGGCACCGTCCGAGTGTGGCCGAGGCGATGGCGCGGATCGCCCTGATCCGCGACCACGGACCCGGCCCGGAGGCGTTCACCTTCCGCGAACCGCACCCGGCGCCGGACGCCCGCTGAGCCGCCCGCCCCCGACCACCCGGACGGCTGCGGACGGCCGGGCGGCGTGCCCCTGGTGTTTTGACTAAGCGCTTGCTTAGACTCGGCCGGGTGGGGTCGCCGGCCCATCCCCCGAGCGCCGGCGGCCCCGCGTCCCGTCCCGCCCCCTCGCAGGAGAGCGCCATGCCGGCCACCAACCGCCAGATCCGACTCGCCCGCCGCCCCGTCGGCCCGGTCCGCCCGGAGGACTGGACGCTGACCGAGGAGCCGGTCACCGGACCGTCCGAAGGCTGGTTCCTCGGCCGCACCCGCTACCTCTCCCTCGACCCGGCGATGCGCGGCTGGCTGGACGACCGCCCCTCCTACCTGCCGCCCGTCGCGCTCGGCGAGGTGATGCGGGCCGGCTCGATCGTCGAGGTGGTCGAGTCCGCCCACCCCGGCTTCCGGGTCGGCGAGTTCGTCACCGGCACCTTCGGCGTCCAGGAGTACGCGCTGTCCGACGGCCGCGGCGCCCACCGGGTCGACCCGGCGATCGCCCCGCTGCCCACCTACCTCGGCGCGCTCGGCATGCCCGGCATGACCGCCTACTTCGGCCTCCTGGAGGTCGGCGCGCTGCGCGAGGGCGAGACGGTCGTGGTCTCCGGCGCGGCCGGCGCGGTCGGCAGCCTGGTCGGCCAGATCGCCAAGGTGAAGGGCTGCCGGGTGGTCGGCATCGCCGGTGGCGCCGCCAAGTGCGCCTGGCTGACCGGGGAGTTGGGCTTCGACGCGGCCGTCGACTACCAGACCGAGGACGTCCGCAAGGCCCTGCGCACCCACGCCCCCGACGGCATCGACGTCTACTTCGACAACGTCGGCGGCCCCGTCCTGGACGCCGCGCTCACCCGGCTGGCCATGCACGCCCGGGTGGTGATCTGCGGCGCGATCAGCCAGTACAACAACGAGCAGGCCGTCCAGGGCCCCTCCAACTACCTGTCCCTGCTGGTGCGCCGGGCCCGGATGGAGGGCTTCGTCGTCTTCGACCACGCCGCCCGCTACCGGGAGGCCGCCCGGGAGATCGCCGGCTGGATCGCCGACGGCCGCCTCACCACCCGCGAACACCTGGTCCAGGGCGGCGTCGACGCCTTCCCGGAGACCTTCCAGATGCTGTTCCGCGGCGCCAACACCGGCAAGCTGATCCTCGAACTCACCTGACCCGGAACGCCGTCGGCGCAGGCACCCGCGGGGTCAGCCGATCGGGCGCAGCCGGGTGCCGGAGGCGGTGACGGCCTCGACGCCGGCCGGGCCGGTGCCCGGGTCGTCGAGGGCCAGGGTCCGGCCGGGCGGGGCGGGCTGGTCCAGCCTGCGGGACGGGGTGGTGACCAGCAGGCGGGAGACCCGGCGGCTGGCGGCGACCAGCAGGTAGGCGGTGCCGTTCGGGGCGCGCCAGCGGTACTGGGCGACGGTGTCCTGCTCGTAGCGGCTACAGGCCCGGCCGTCCGCGCGGGCCAGCCGTTCGGCCCGGCCGCCGTTCGGGGGCAGCACCGCCGCCGCCGCGCTGCCCGAGCCGTCCCAGCGGTCGGCCCGCAGGCAGGCCCAGGCCAACTCCCCGGCGTTCTGCGGGAGCCGCTGGTCGGCGAACTCCCACAGGTTCAACTGCCGTACGCCCGGCCCCGCTTCGGGCACCGCGCAGGCGCCCGCCGCCCACCGGCGCAGCGCCTGCGCGCCGACCGCCTCCCGGGGCGGGCGGGCCGGTGCGGAGCCGTCCGGCGGCGGGGTGTAGGTGAGGTGCGCGGGGGCGAGCCCGCCGAGGTCGGCCAGCAGGAAGGCGTGCTGCTCGGCGACCACCGGGTCCGACCGCAGTTGCAGCACCGGACCCGGGCAGCCCGGCGCGGCCGTCCCCGGCACCGGGTCGGTCACCCCGTCGGCGAAGGCCAGCGGGCGCTCCGCCTCGTCCGGCCGGTCCAGCCGCCGGGTCGCCGCGGACGCCACCCACGGCGCCAGCAGGTACCGGGCCCCGCGCTCGTCGCGCCGCAGCACCACCGCCGCACCGGCCGTCACGTCGCTGTCCCCGGCCGCCGCCAGCGCCAGCACCGGTCCGCCGGTCCCGGCCGCCGCCCCGGACGTCGGTCCGGACGCCGATCCGGACGTCGGTCCGCTGCGTGCCGATCCGCTGCGTGCCGGTCCGCCGGACGTCGGGCCGTCGGTGTACCGGGCCAGGCTCCGGCCGTCCGTCAGCAGCACCACCGCCGTGCCGTCCAGCCGTCCCGCGTACAGCAGTTGGGGCGCGGCGGCGGGCGGACCCGGGGTGCTGCCGGGCTCGGCGGCGGCGGACGGCCCGGCCTGCTGCCAGGCGGTGACCGCGCGGCCGACCAGGGCGGTATCGTCCACCAGTTCGCCGCGGGCGGGCCAGACGGCGAGGTCCAGCTTCGCGGTCCGCCGCCACAGGTCCGCGGCGCGGCGCTCGGGCGGGACGGCCCGCGCGGCGGGCGGCGGCGCGCTCGACCCGCCGGTGCCGCCACCGGGCGGGCCCGGCACCGGCAGGACCGCGGCGGTCAGCGCCACCGCCACCGCCGCGGCCACCAGGGCCCAGCGGCGTCGGCGGCGCAGCAGGTCGCCCGGCCGCAGGTGCACCGTGCAGGCGTCGTAGCCGGGCGGGAGCTCCGACCAGCCCGCGCCGCCCAGCGAGCGCAGCAGCTCGTCCCCGGCCCGGGCCGCCTCGGCCGGCGCCTCCACCCCGGCCCAGGCCAGCGCCTCGGCGGCCTCGGCCCGGTCCAGGCCGTCCAGCACCCGGAGTGCGAAACCGGCCCGCGCCGGGGCGGGCAACTCGGCCAGCCGGACGTCCAGTTCGGCGTCCCCGTCGTCCGGCGGCGTGAACAGCCGCACCCCCCACACCCGGGGGAACACCGCCCCCGGCCAGCGCCGCCGACGCAGCGCCCCGCGCAGCACCCGGGCCCGCACCGCCTCGTACCCCGACGCGTCCCCGGACCGGCCCGCGGCCTTCCCGCCGAGCACCGGCAGCGCCCGCTGCACCACCGCGTGCGCCGCCACCACCCGGGCGTGCCGCCCCCGGTCGGCGGGCAGCGTCAGGTACGCCATCCCCACCAGGTGCCGGTAGTGCCGCACCAGCAGGGCCTCCGCGGACTCCGGCCGCCCGCCGGAACCGGCCGCCCGGGGCCGTGGCAGTGTCCTGAGATCCATCGGCCCCTCCAAGGCTCGGCACGCGACCGGGGTACGTCGGACGGACCAACGAGTGGATCATCGGATAGTTGCGCGGGGCCCGTCCGGGCAGCCGGGGGCCGTGGGGCCGGGGGCCGCCTGCTCGGCGGGCGGGACCGGGCCGTCGTGCCGGGCGCTGGAGCGCCAGTCGGCGGTGCGGACCAGGGACTCCAGGTGGGCGAGCCGGAACGGCCCCAGGTCGGGGGCGGTGAGCAGGGCGGCCAGCAGCGGCGCCCAGCGGCCGTCCGGGCGGAACGGGGCGGCGGGGTCGAGCACCCGGGCGGGGAAGCGCTCACCGGTGGGCAGGGCCAGCGCCGGGGTGCGGTCGCCGGGGTGGACGCCGAGCAGCGCGGGGGCCGGCTCGCCGCTCTCCGGGCGGACGGTGACCCGCACCCGGCCGTGGTGGGCGGCGGCCAGGTAGGTGACCAGGGACGGGTCGGCACCGGGGGCGTGCCAGTGCGGGCCGGCCAGCAGCAGGAGCGCGCTCACCAGCTCGTGCCGGAAGGACGGGCGGGACGAAACCCCGGTGCTCCACGGCGACCTGGACTTGGCGAGCAGCCCCGGCGGCGGGTCGCCCCCGCCGCCGCGGAGCATCGCCTGGAACACGTCGTGGCACTTGCCGAGGTCGTGCAGCCGCCCGGCCAGGGCCACCGCCTCCCGCTGGGCCGCGCTCAGGCCGGGCAGCCCGGCGGTGAGGGCGCGGGCCTCCTCCTCGGTCTCGCGCAGGTGCTGCTCCAGCGGGACCCAGGCGGCGCACGCGGTGGCCGGGGGCGTGCGGCCGGTGAAGAGCGGGGGGACGGGGACGCGGCTGCCGGGCGTCCAGCCGGTGCCGGGCAGGTGGCCGCCGCGCGCCGCGTCCAACAGCAGGAAGGTGCCGGAGCGCAGGTCCGCGGCGGTGGCGGGCCGCCACCGCCCGTCGGCGGCGTCCCGCAGCCAGGCCCCGCCGCCGCCGTCCGCCGCCGCCAGCCGGGCGCGCACCTCGTCCAACGGCGCCTCGCACTGCTCGGCGCGGCCGGGCCCGGGCTCGTCCGGGGCGGGGCCCTCCGGTGCCAGGGCGCGCCAGGCGACGAAGACCGTCCGCTCCCGGTCGGGCAGCAGCCACCGGCTCGCGTCGACCGGCTCGGCACCGGGCGCGTTGTCGAACAGCGCCACCAGCTCGGGCACGCCCAGCCCGGGGGCCTGCGGCACCTCCGGCTCGACCCGGGCCCGGAACAGGTCCGCGACGGTGACGGCCGCCCCCTCGTGCGCCGCCAGCCAGCGCGCCGCAGCGCCGCCCGCGTCCCCGGGGCCGTCCCCGCCCCCGTCCCCGTCCGGTGGGACGCACCACAGCAGGTCGCCGCCCTCCGGGTGCTCGCCGTGCCGGTTGCAGCGCCCGGCCCGCTGGACGAGGGCGCTCCACGGGGCGAGTTCGGTCAGCACCGTGCGCGCGGAGAAGTCGGACCCGGCGTCCAGCGCCCGCGTCACCACCAGGAAGCCGTCCCGGCCGTCCCCGCCCGCCGACTCCGCCACCGGGCCGTACCGGTCGTCGTACCGGTCGCCGTACCGCTCGGCCGAGCGCTCCGCCGCGCGCAGGTACGGGTGCAGCAGCACGACCGGCCGGTCCGGGTGCGCGGCGCGCAGCGCGGCGTGGACCGCGCGGGCCCGGGCCGGTGAGCCGAGCGCGGCGACGGTCCGGGTGCCGGGCCGGTGGGCCGCGCTCAGGGCCGCGACCAGGTCGGCCACGTACCGGTTCGGGTCGGGGTCCGGGTGCAGGCGGCGGACCCGCCGGACCCCGGTCGCGGCGGGCCCCGCCGGGGGAGCGGTGCCGTCGCCGACCGCGGACATCCAGGTGCTGCCGGTGGGCGCGGTCGTGCCCAGCGCCTCGCGCAGCGCCTGTAGCCGCTCGCCGGTCGGCAGGCCGGGGCCCAGCAGGTGCGCCTCGTCGAACACCCAGTGCGCGTCGTTGTTGAGCAGCCCGAACGAGACCGGCGCCATCGTCCGGGTGTCGGCGAAGCCGCGCATCAGGGCCCGGCTCAGCAGCACGTCGTGGGTGCCGACCAGGATCGCGGTCCGCTCCGGGTGGCGCCGCCAGGCGCCGTTCTGCGCCTCCGGCCCGGCGAGCAGGTGCAGGCCCACCGCGTCCGCCAGGCCCAGCCGGTGCAGCCATCCGTCGATCCGCCGGTGCGTCCAGTGCGGGAGGCTGCCCTGCGGCAGCGCGTACACCAGCCGCCGCGCGGTCGTCCCCGGTGCGGACGCCGTCCGCCGGTACAGCCAGGCCAGCACGGCCCCGGCGGTCTTCCCGCCCCCCGACGGCACCCGCACCGTACGCGGCAGCCCGTCCGCCGCGAGCGTCCGCTGGTAGTCGTACGGCCGGTGGCCGGTCGCCGTGCGGAAGAACTCCTCGAACCCCTGCGCCATCCCCGTTCCCCTCCGTCGGACCGGCCACCGACTCTAGGGCGCGGCGCGGACGACGGGCCGTCAGTTCACGGGTACGGCAAGGGGAACGGGGTCAGGCGTCGTCCCGGTCGTCCCCGTCGGACCCGTCGGCCCCGGCCAGGGTCGTCAGGTCGGTGTTGGCGCCGCACAGCACCACGCACACCCGCTCGTCCTGCGCGGGGCGGTAGCCGGTGCCGAGGGCGGCCAGGGCGGTGGCGGCGGCGTGCTCGACGGCGATCCGGTGCTCCTCCCACAGGTCGCGGCGGGCCCGGACGATCGCCGCGTCCGGGACCAGGACGGTGCGCACGTCCCGGTGGCGGGCGGCGGCCAGGGCGGTGGCGGAGGCGCGGCGGGCGCCCAGCGAGTCGGCGGCGACCGAGTCGACGGGCACGTCCACGGGCGCGTCGGCGGCCAGCGCGGCGTGCAGGGCCCGGCAGTTCTCCGGTTCGACGGCGACGGTGCGCACCCCGTGCGCGCGGGCCGCGGTGGCCACGCCCGCGAACAGGCCGCCGCCGCCGACCGAGACCACCACCGTGTCCAGGCCCGGCACCTGGCGGTGGACCTCCCCGAGCAGGGTGCCCGCCCCGGCCGCCACCAGCGGGTGGTCGTAGGCGTGCGAGGCCAGCGCGCCGCTCGCCGCCGCGAACTCCTCGCAGGCCGCCAGCGCCTCCGCGTACTCGCCGCCCGCCAACCGGACGTCCGCCCCGTAGCCGCGCAGCCGGGCCACCTTCACCGCGGGCGCGTTCACCGGCAGGAACACGGTGGCCCGCACGCCCTGCTGCCGGGCGGCCCACGCGCAGGCCAGGCCCGCGTTGCCGCCCGAGGCGATGGTCACGCCTGCGTCCGGCAGGGTGCCCGCCTCCCGGTGCGCGCGCAGGAAGTTGACCGCGCCGCGGGCCTTGAACGAGCCGGTGTGCTGCATGTACTCCAGCGCCAGCCACACCCCGCCCGGCCCTCCCGGAACCACCCGCACGGGGCGGACCAGGCCCGCGATCCGGTCGGCGGCGGCCTGGACGTCGGCGTGGCTGAGCTGGTGCACGGTACGGCTCCCGGTGGTGTGATCGGTGAGGGGGACGGGCCGACAGTACCGCCGAGGCCCGCCCCGGCCCCATCGGCCCCGTCGGCCCCATCCGGTGCGGCGACCGCTCCGAAGACGTACGGGGCACCCGTCCCCGCCGCAGAACCCCACAACACCACAGCGCCAGACCGACCAGACCGACCAGACCGCCCAGGCCGTCGGCCCGACCACCGCCCGGCGCGGCCACCGCGCCGCCCGGAACACCGACAGGTCGCCAAGTCGACACCGCGAGCCCCGTACGGAAACCAGCACCATGACTCTCGCCATCGTCCTGTTCACCCAGGACCTGCGCCTGCACGACAACCCCGCCCTGCACGCCGCCCGCGCCGGGGCCGACCGGGTGGTGCCGCTGTTCGTCACCGACCCGGCGATCGCCGCCGCCGGCTTCGCCGCTCCCAACCGGGCCGCGTTCCTGGCCGGCTGCCTGGCCGAACTGGACGCCGCACTGCGCGGGGCCGGCGGCCGACTGCTGGTGCGCGAGGGCGACACCGCCGAACGGACCGCGCAACTCGCCGCCGAGACCGGCGCGGCGAGCGTCCACGTCGCCGCCGGGGTCAGCGGCTACGCGCACCGCCGCGAACAGCGGCTGAGCGCCGCGCTCGGCGAACGGCTGCGGGTGCACGACGCGTCGCTGACCGCCGTCCCGCCCGGGGCCGTGCGGCCCGCCGGGCGCGACCACTACGCCGTCTTCACCCCCTACCACCGGGCCTGGCAGCAGACCCCCCGCCGCACCCCGCTGCCGGCCCCGTCCGCCCTGCACACCCCCGAGGACCTGACCGGCGCCCCGCTGCCCACCGCCGCCCCCACCGCCCGCAGCCTCCCCGACCCCGGCGAGGCCGCCGCCCGCCGCGCCTGGCAGCGCTGGCACACCGACGACTACGCGGCCCTGCACGACGACCTCGCCGCCGACGGCACCTCCCACCTCTCGCCCTACCTGCACTTCGGCTGCCTGTCCGCCAACGAACTCGCCCACCTCGCCGAACGGCGCGGCGGCCACGGCGCGGACGCCTTCGTCCGGCAGCTCGTCTGGCGCGACTTCCACTACCAGGTGCTCGCCGCCCGCCCCGACGCCGCCCGCGCCGACTACCGCCACCGGCCCGGCCACTGGCGCGAGGACCCGGAGGAACTGGCCGCCTGGCGGGAGGGCCGCACCGGCTTCCCGATCATCGACGCCGGGATGCGGCAGCTCGCCGAGACCGGCTGGATGCACAACCGGGCCCGGCTGCTCACCGCCAGCTTCCTCACCAAGTCGCTCCGCCAGGACTGGCGGCCCGGCGCCGCGCACTTCCTGCACCACCTGGTCGACGGCGACCTCGCCAACAACCAGATGAACTGGCAGTGGGTGGCCGGCACCGGCACCGACACCCGCCCCAACCGCGTCCTCAACCCGCTCACCCAGGCCGACCGCTACGACCCGTCCGGCGACTACGTCCGCCGCTGGCTCCCCGAACTCGCCGACCTCCCCGGCCGCGAGATCCACCGCCCCTGGCAGTCCCCGCGCCGCCCCGCCTCCTACCCGGCCCCCCTGATCGCCCCGGACGCCACCGGGCAGCGCATGCGCCAGGTCCTCCAGGAGCGGGAGAACACGCCCGGCTAGTCCCCCCGGGTCCGCACCGGGAGGCCGCCCCCGTGGTACCGCCAACCGGAGGAAATCCTGTGCAGATCATCGGGTCGGCCAGCGAATTCGACCGTTCAACGGTCCCTGGCCATGACATTTCGCGGAAATTACTCCGCTCGACCGCCAAATCGTCACCTGGAACAGGGTTGCCGCCGGAGGAAACGGGCAGGGGGCCGCATACCCCCAGCGGCACCAGAGAAAGGCAACAGCGTGGCACTGAGCGTGAGCTACGGGGAGCGATACGGCTGGACAGTGGTCCAGGTGGCCGGGGAGGTGGACATCAGCGGAGTCGCTGCCCTCCGCGAACGCCTCCAGCGACTGGTCACCGACGGCTGCCTGCGGATGGTGGTCGACATCAGCCGGGTCGACTTCTGCGACTCCACGGGTTTCGCCGTCCTGGTGGCCACCCGCCGGATGCTGTCCTCCCGCGACGGACAACTGCGGCTGGTCCTGCCCGGACCCGACGTCCACACCCGCAAGATCCTCCAGCTCTTCGGGATCGAGCGGATCTTCGACGTCCACGACTCGGTGGACGAGGCACTCGCCGACCTGCGCGAGACCGTACTGACCGCGGACGCCGCCGACGCCGTCCCCCGCCCGCGGGAAGGGACCCACGCCACCACCGACTGACCGCTCGACCGGAGACGGAGACGGGGGCGTGGGCGGGACGACGGTCTCCGCGCCGTCCGCGGCTCCGGCCTCAGCGCGGCGTGCCGAAGTCCTGCGTCCACCAGGGTCCACCCGTGCCCAGGTGGACCCCCACACCCAGCTCGGTGAACTTGCAGTTCAGGATGTTCGCCCGGTGGCCCGGGCTGTTCATCCAGCTCTCCATCACCGCGGCCGCGTCCTTCTGCCCGCGCGCGATGTTCTCGCCCCAGCCGCTCCACGCGTACCCGACGGCGTCGATCCGCTGCTGCGGACCGGCCCCGTCCGGGTTGGTGTGGTCGAAGAAGTTGCGCGCCGCCATGTCCTCGGAGTGCCGCAGCGCCGCCGTCGCCAGCTTCGCGTTGGCCCGCACCGGCCCGCAACCCGCCTGCGCGCGCTGCGTGTTGACCAGGTCCACCACCTGCTGCGCCAGATCCGTCGACCGCTTCGCGGCGGAGGCCGCGGCCGGGTTCGCCGACGCTGCGGCCGACCCGGACCCGGGCGCCGCCGGAGCGGACGGCTTGGCGGAAGCCGACGCGGACGGGGAGGGGGCGGCGGAGGAGACCGGCGCGCTCGGCGAGGGGGAGGCCGCGGCGGACGGGGACGCGGACGGCGCGGCGGACGGCGAGGCGTCCCCGTCGGCCGCCGGGGCGGTGCCCTGCGCCGGGTCCACCAGCGCCGCCACGGACGGCGGCGGCTGCTCGGCCGCGCCCACCGCCGGCGGCGTGTCCGTCCCGCCGACCACCACCAGCAGCCCGGCCACCACCGCCACCGCGGCCACCACCCCGCCGCCCAGCACCACCGGGGCCGGACCGCGCCGCCGGGCCCGCCGGTGACCGCGCCGCGCCCCCGCCCGGTGCGCACCGCTCGCGGACGGGCCCCGCCGGTGCGCCGCCCGCCCGGCCCGCGGCGCGGACCCGCCGCCGGTGCCGTCGCCGGTGCCGTCGCTGCCGCTGTGGGAGGACGCGGCGGCGAGCTCCTGGGCGAACCGCGCCCCGTTCGGCAGCGGCACCAGCGCCAGGCCCGCCAGCAGCCCCTCCGCCGGGACCAGGCCGCGGCGCTGCTCCCCGCACACCGCGCACTCCCGGGCGTGCCGCCCGATCCGCTTGCGCCACAGCGCGCCCGGCACGCCGTCCCAACCGGCCGTCACCTCCGCCAGCCACGGGCAGCCCGGCACCGCGGCCAGCGCCCGCACCACCACCCGGGCCGCCTCCAACTGGCCCTTCATCCGCTGCACCCGCACCGCCGCGTGCTGCGGCGATATCTCCAGCGCCGCCGCCAGCTCCGTCCGCGACAGCTCGCCCGCCGCCTCCAGCCACCACAGCGCCAGCAGTTCGCGGTCCCCGTCGTCCAGCCAGCGGGTCGCCTCCGCGACCTCGCGGCGCTGCTCCGACAGGCCCAGCCGGACGATCGTCAGGCCCACGAAGTCCGCCGCCGGATCGGCCACCGCGGCCGGGTCCGGCACCGCGTCCACCGCGTCCGCGTTCCGGAACCGGCGCCGCACCTGGTTCAGCGCGATCGCCACCAGCCAGCTCCGGAACCCGGCCGGATCGCGCAGCCCGGCCAGGCCGTCCACGGCCCGCAGCATCGTCTCCTGCACCACGTCGTCGGTGTCCGGGTGCCCCGACAGGGCCCGCCCCACCACGTTGTAGACCAGCGGCAGGTGCCCGCCGACCAGCTCCGCCACCGCCTGCCGGTCACCGCACTGCGCCCGTCCGACCAGCGCCGCCGTCCGTCCACTGTCCACAGCCCGGCCCGTCCTCGTGTTCTCGCGTCCTGCCCTCACACCCTTGGAGATCCACCGGCCAGCGGCGGATAACGCAAAAACGGGAGGGAACCTTCGGCAGAGGCGAAGCATAGTGAGCCGGGAGGGAACTCCCGGGACGGGGGAGGTGAAGGTGACGTGCGGGAACGGCGAGGCCCGCGCCACCACGGGGGTCGCGCGGGCCTCGGGCCGTACGTCGTGTGCCGTGCTCCGCCACCGCGGGGCCGCGGTCGGGGCCGGTCAGTACCAGTGGTGCGACTGCCAGAACGACCAGGCGCCGCAGGGGCTGCCGTAGCGGCTGTTCATGTAGTTGAGGCCCCACTTGATCTGGGTGGCGGGGTTGGTGCGCCAGTCCGCGCCGGCCGAGGCCATCTTGGAGCCCGGCAGCGCCTGGACCAGGCCGTAGGCGCCGGAGGAGGCGTTGCTCGCCGTGTAGTTCCAGCCGCTCTCGCGGGTGACGATCTGGCTGAAGCACTGGAACTGGGTGTCGCTGCCGATGATCCCCCGGGCGATGTCCTGGACCGAACCGGCCGGGACGCTGGCCAGCACGCTGCGCGAGGAGTCGCGGTTCGCCTGCTCGGTGGCCCGCTTCGCCTCCGCCTCCTCGGCGGCCTTGGCGTCCTTGGCCGCCTTCTCCGCGGCCGCCTTGGCGGCTTCGGCGGCCTTGTCCGCGTCGGCCTTGGCCTGGGCGTCGGCCGCGGCCTTCTGCCGGGCGGCCTCGGCGGCGGCCTTCCTGGCGGCGGTGTCGGCGGACACCTGCTGGGCGTCGGCCTGCCGGCCGATGCCGTCGCTGACGTTCTGGGCCTGCGCACCGGTGGGCGCGTCGGCGAGCAGCGTGGCGCTCGCGACGTCGACCGTCTGGACGGCCTTGCCCTCGCTGCCGGCGGCCGCACCCACGACCGCTCCGACGGCGGTCACGGCGGTGGCGGAGGCGACAGCGACGCCCCGGACCGAGATCCGAGTCACATGGTTTCCTTCCGGCGTCGCCCGTCCTGTGACCGCACGGGCGCGTTATCTGCCCCTGGCGCTGGCCTCCGTCGAACGCTGGTCACGGGAGACGCGGACTCGGCCGCCGCCCCGGGCGGACCCGGAGCGGCGGGTGGATCGAGCGGCGTACGGCCTCGCGGTCGTGCAAGTCATCGGCCCGCCGACCGGAGTTGGTGGGTGTGCGGGGCCGTACGCAGGGCCTGACGCCGATTCACCCTGCCTCACCCGGCCGTGTCTACGCAATTCCCCCGGCCGTGGCGGATCTCACACCGCCGATCATCGGAAAACCCGGCGAACGGGAGCTGACGCCCGGTCAGTTCGCCCGCCACCCGGGCGGTGTGCGTGCGGCGTGCGTGCGGTGTCCGGGCGGCGCCAGGGCGTCGGCCCGCCGGACGGCCGCCGCCGGACGGCCGCCGCCACCGCTCAGAACAGGCGCAGCGAGACCCAGAGGGCCAGCACGGACGCCGCCAGGGTGGTCGGCACGGTGAGCGCGCCCAGCGCGGTGAACAGCCGCGGACCGCCGTCGTCGACCTCCCGCTCCCGGGTGATCCGGCGCCACAGCAGGGTGGCGAGGGAGCCCGCGTACGTCAGGTTCGGGCCGAGGTTCACGCCGAGCAGCACGGCCAGCACCGGGCCCGGACCGGACGGGGCGGCCAGCGGGACCAGCAGCAGCGTCGCCGGGAGGTTGTTGACCAGGTTGGCCAGCACCGCCGCCAGCCCGGCCAGCGCGAACAGCACCGGCAGCGTGTCGCCCGCCGGGACCACCGCCGCCAGCCGGTCGGCCAGCCCGTTGTCCACCACCGCCCGCACCACCACGCCCAGCGCCAGCACGAAGGCCAGGAACGGGACGGCCGCCGCCGACAGGATCCGGCGCGGCGTGCTGCGCCGACCGGCCAGCGCCCGCACCGCCAGCACCAGCGCGCCCGCCGCCGCGGCCCACGCCGGGGAGACGCCGACCGCCGAGGCCAGCACGAAACCCGCCAGCGTCCCCGCGACCGTCCACAGCGCGAACCGGGGCAGCCGCACCCCGCCCGCCGCCACCGGCCGCTCGGCGGGCACCGCCAGCTCGGCCGCGAACCACCGCCGCAGCACCAGGTACTCGACCCCCACCGCGGCCAGCCAGGGCAGCGCCATCAGCGCCGTGAACCGGCCGAACCCCAGGCCGCTGGCGGTGAACGCCAGCAGGTTGGTCAGGTTGGAGACCGGCAGCAGCAGCGAGGCCGTATTCGCCAGGTGCCCGCACGCGTACACGTGCGGCCGGGGCCGCACCCCCAGCGTCCCCGCCGTGGCGATCACCACCGGGGTCAGCAGCACCACCGTCGCGTCCAGGCTGAGCACCGCCGTGACCACCGCCGCCACCGCGAACACCTGCCCCAGCAGCCGCACCGGCCGCCCGCCCGAAGCCCCCGCCATCCAGCGGCCGCACGCCTCGAACAGCCCCTCGTCGTCGCACAGCTGCGCCAGCACCAGCACCGCCGCCAGGAACCCCACCACCGGCGCCAGCCGCCCCACCTCGGCCCACGCCGCGGCCGGCGACACCGCCCCCACCGCCACCAGCACCCCCGCCGCCGGCACCGCCACCACCGCCTCCGGCCACCCGAACGGCCGCCGGACCGCACCCACCAGCACCGCCGCCAGCAGCACCAACGACAGCACCTCGGCGGACACCGTACTCACCGGACCCGCTCCTCCCTCACACCCGACGCACCGGACCCGGCGGGTCCGACGAACACCCCATCCAAGCAGCTCCGCCCCCGCCGCCACCCGACCCGGCACCCCCGGCGACCGGCGCCTTTGCGCGGACGGGGACCCGGCGGAAGGCTGGGGGCAGGGAGCAGGCCAGCAGGCCAGCAGGCCAGCAGCCCAGCAGATGCAGAAGGAGGGGGCATGTCCGTCCGACCACCTACCCCGAAGATCCGCGCGCAACGGCTGCGCGCGGCAGCGGCCGGCGGCTTCTCGCTCGGCTCGACCGCCTCGTTCCTCTCGATCGGTTCGATCGGCTCGTTCCTGTCCGTCGGCTCGGTCGGGTCCTTCCTGTCGATCGGCTCGGTCGGCTCGGCGCTGTCCGTCCTCTCCCTCGGCTCCTGGCGCAGCACCGCCTCCGTGCTGTCCGCCGAATCGGCCCTCGCGGTGCTCTCCTACCGCTCGGTCCGGGCCGTCGCCGCGGCCCACCGCCGCCGCGGCGGAACCCGGCACGGCGGAACCCGGCACGGCTGACCGGGACCCGGCGGTCGGTGTTCGGCGCCCGGTGACCGGTGCCCGGTGCCCGGTGCCCGCAGAAAATGCGGTGCGCCGGACGGGGCGCGAGCGCCATCGTGTCGGAATGACACGGACGCTGGTCGCGGGCGCACTGGCCGGGCTCGGAGTGGCGCTGCCGCTCGGCGCGATCGGCGTGCTCCTCCTCCAGGAGGGCCGCCGGGGCTGGGCCCCCGCCGCGGGCGCCGCCACCGCCGTGGCCACCGTCGACGGCGCGTACGCGGCAGCCGCCGTGCTGGCCGGACCACAGGTCGCCACCCTCCTGACCGGACACGAGACCGCAGTACGGGCCGCCTCCGCCCTCCTGCTCGCCGCGATCGCCGCCCACGGACTGCTCGGCCTACGCCGCTCCGCCGCCACCGCACCTGCGGGGCCTGCCGTCCCTGCCATGCCTGCCGAGCCTGCCGGGCCCGTGGCTCCCGCCGTGCCCGGCGTGTCTGTCGCCCCTGCCGTCCTCGCCGAGCCTGCCGGGCCCGTGGCTCCCGCCGCTCCCGCCGTGCCCGCCGCACCCGTCGTACCTGCCGTGCCCGCCGCACCCGTCGTACCTGCCGTGCCCGCCGCACCTGCCGAGCCTGCCGCGTCCGCCGCGTCCGCCGCGTCCGGTCGGGCGTCCGTGGTGGCCCGCTCCTTCCTCCGGTTCGCGCTGCTCACGGCCGTCAACCCGACCACCGCCCTCTACTTCACCGCCCTGATCACCGGCCGGGGCAGCGCCGCCGGTGACGGCTCCACCGCGTTCGTCGTCGGCGTCTTCCTGGCCTCCCTGGTCTGGCAGCAGGTGCTCGCCGCGGCCGGGGCACTGGCCGGGTCGCGGCTCGGCCCCCGGGCCCGCCGTCTCACCCACGCCGCCGGGTACGGCCTGGTCGCGGTGTTCGCGGTACGTCTCGTGCTGGCCGGCTGAGACGGCAGAGACGGCCGAGGGAGCCGAGACCGCCGACTGTCACCGGCGGGTGGGATCTTGTCCGGATGGACGAACCTCCGCTCGGCCCGATCGCCGCCTACTGGAACGCCGCCGCCCCCTCGTTCGACCGGGAGCCCGACCACGGCCTGCGTGACGACGTCACCCGGCGGGCCTGGCGGCGGCGCCTCGCGGGGTGGCTGCCCGGTGCGGGGCTCGACGTGCTGGACGTCGGCTGCGGCACGGGTTCGCTCTCCCTGCTCCTCGCCGAGGCCGGGCACCGGGTGACGGGCGTCGACCTCGCCCCCGCGATGGTCGACCGGGCCCGGGCCAAGCTGGCCGCCGCCGGGCGGGACGGGCGCTTCCTGGTCGGTGACGCGAGCCTCCCCCCGACCGGTGACGGCCGGTACGACGCGGTGCTCTCCCGCCACCTGCTCTGGACCCTCCCCGACCCGCACGCCGCCCTCCGCGCCTGGACCGACCTGCTGCGCCCCGGCGGCCGCCTGCTGCTGGTCGAGGGCCGCTGGCGCGAGGCCGACACGCCCGTCGAGCCCTACGCCCCGGGCACCGAGGGCCTGCCCTGGGCGGGCGGCGTCACCGCGTCCGTCCTGGCCGCCGCGCTGCGCCCCCTGGTCCGCGACCTGCGGGTCGAGCCCCTCGAAGCCGACCCGGCGCTGTGGGGCGGCCCGGTCCACGACGAGCGCTACGCGGTCCTGGCCCTGGTCTGAGTCCCGTTCGGGTGCGGGCTGTCGGCGGGACGGGGTACGGTCCGGCCCATGGCCGACACCGAACTGACCACGCTGCTGGGTGTTTTGAACGGCAAGCGCAAGCACGTCCTGGACATCCTGGAGGGATTGGACGAGGAGGCACTGCGCCGCCCGGTCCTCCCCTCCGGCTGGAGCTGCCTCGGGCTGGTGCACCACCTCGCCCTGGACGTCGAGAAGCTCTGGTTCCGCGCGGTCGCGGCGGGGGACCGGACCGCGATCGACGAGATCCTCGATGCCGGGGGCGACGCCTGGCAGCCCGCTCCGGAGTTGACGGCCGAGGAGGTCTTCGCCCTCTACCGCGGGCAGGCGGCGCTCTCCGACGTCCTCCTCTCCACCGCCTCCCTCGACGCGTCCCCCGCCTGGTGGCCGGACTTCTTCGACGGCTGGCGCTACGACACCCTGCGCGAGGTCGTCCTGCACGTGATCACCGAGACCGCCACCCACGCCGGCCACCTGGACGCCGTCCGCGAACTCCTCGACGGCCGCCAGTACCTGGTCCTCGCCTGACCACCCACCCCTGGTTGCCGGTTGCCGCCCCGGGCCCCGGGGCGGCTACTCGTGCGCCCCGCTCCCGCTGAGCGGGGGGCAGCCCGCGGGTTCGCCGAGCCAGACGTGGGCCGCGGTGTCGAGCGGCAGGCCGAGCGCGGCGCAGAGGCCGACGACGGTGCCGAAGCCCGGACTGGGCAGGCGGCCCATCTCGATCTTGCGCAGCGTCTCGGGGGAGATCCCGGCGCTGTGGGCGACGGTGGCGGGGTCGCGACCGGCCCGGGTCTCGCGGAACAGCGCACCCAGGCGGCGGCCGGCCTCGATCTGCTCGGGGGTCAGGGGGACTCGCACCATGCGGACACGCTACTGAACCGCCCGGCCCGCCGCCCAGGCGGGCAGCTCAGGCGGGCAGCTCAGCGCAGCGGCAGTTCCGGTCCGTCCCGCTCCGCGGCCGGTCGCGGGCCGTGGATGCGGCGGTCGGCGGCGTCGATGCGGACGTCGTTGATGCCGGCCTCGCGCCGCCGCATCAGGCCGTGGCGGTCGAACTCCCACAGCTCGTTCCCGTAGCTGCGCCACCACTGGCCGTCCGCGTCGTGCCACTCGTACTGGAACCGGACGGCGATCCGGTCGTCCTCGAACGCCCAGAGGTCCTTGCGCAGGGCGTACTCCCGCTCGCGCCGCCACTTGGCGGCGAGGAAGGCGGTGACCTCGGCGCGGCCGGTGAGGAAGGTGTCGCGGTTGCGCCAGACCGTGTCGGGTGTGTACGCGAGGGCGACCCGGGCCGGGTCACGGGTGTTCCAGGCGTCCTCGGCGGCCCGGACCTTGGCGAGGGCGGTGGCACGGGTGAACGGGGGGAGCGGCGGGCGGTCCTCGGGCATGGTGCCTCCTGCGGGTGCGTCGTCGTGCCGGTCGCCGGATCGAGAACGACCGTTCCCCATCCGGCCGGGGCCTACGCTAGGGAACGACCGTTCTCCATGTCAAGCACAGTCAAGCAACCTCAAGCGACCTCAAGCACCGCCGAACCGGAGCCGCCGATGCCCGCCCCGCGCACCGAGGAGCAGACCCGCCAGGACGGCGAGGCCCTGCTCGACGCCGCCGAAGCCCTGTTCTACGAGAAGGGCATCCGCGCCGTCGGCATGGACGAGGTGCGGGCCGCCTCGGGCCTGCCGCTCAAGCGGATCTACCGCCTGCACCCCGCGAAGGACGACCTGGTGGTGGCCGTCCTGCGCCGCCGCGACCTGCGCTGGCGGGCCGGCCTGACCGCCGCCGTCGAGACCACCGCGGCCTCCACCCCCCGCGCCCGGCTGCTCGCCGCGTTCGACTGGCTGGGCCACTGGTTCGCCGAGCCCGGATACCGGGGCTGCGCCTGGATCAACGCCTTCGGCGAACTCGGCCCGACCTCCCCGGCCGTCCTCGCCGAGGTGCGCGCCCACAAGGCGGCCTTCCACGCCCAACTCGCCGACTGGGCCCGCGCAGCGGGCCTCACCGACCCGGCCCCCGTCCAACTCCTCGCCGAGGGCGCCATCGTGACCGCCGCGATCGACGGAGACCCCGCCCCGGCCACCCGGGCCCGCGCCGCCGTGGAGGCACTCCTCGACGCCACCGCCCGCTGAAACCCCGCCCCCGCCCCGGGCAGGCCGGCCCGCGACCGCGTGCCCCGGCGGCCCTCACGGATTCATGTGAATATTCGGCCAGCTCAGGGGCATACGGCGGTCCGACACCGACTGCGTGGAGGTCATCATGGTTCCCCTTCTTCTGGTTCTGCTGCTGGCGCTGATCCTGTTCGGCGCCGGGTTCGCGCTCAAGGCCCTGTGGTGGGTGGCCATCATCGTGCTGGTGGTGTGGGTGGTGGGCTTCGTCGCCCGCGGCACCAACGCCGGTGGCAGCCGCGGCCGCTGGTACCGCTGGTAGCCGACGGCCAGGACAGCACCCCGGAGCGACCGGACACCGAGCGGGGCCCGCGCATCAGCGCGGGCCCCGCTCCCGTGCGCCCACCCGCTCCACCACTACCGCCACCGGAGGCTGCGCCGACGGTCCTCCGCTCCGGCCGGCTGGACGGGACTCCCAAGTGTGGGAGGGCAGTTCGCGGCTCAGGCGTCCGCGCGGCGGGGCGGGACCATCCCCGCGGGCGCGGGGACGGTCCCTGCGCGATCACCGCCCTCGGTGGCGACCAGGACTGTTCCCTGCGCTCGTGTGGCGCTTCGGTCAAGGCAGTAGGTGCCCGACGTGTCCGGTGCCGGCCCGGCAGTCGGCGGGCCGGGGCGGGTCGGGGGCCTCCGCCGGCTCGTGGGCTGCGGTGCTCCGCCGAGGTGGCCTTCGTGGGGCGTTCTCGGGGGTGGGCGGTATTTGAATACCGGGGGCTGCTAGCGTGTCGCTGTCCGCTGCCGGTATTTGAATACCGGCGGTTCTTTCGACCGGGCGGCCGGGTGGTCGTCGTGCAGGGAGCGGTGCCGTGATCGAGCTGAAGACTCCGCAGGCGATCGAGAAGATGGCCGTCACCGGCCGGTTCGTCGCCGAGACGCTGGCCGAGCTGGCGGGGCTGGCCGAGGTGGGGCGGGACGTGATGGACCTGGAGTTGCGGGCCCGGAAGCTGGTGGACCGGCGGGGGGCCGAGTCCTGCTACTGGGACTACGCGCCGTCCTTCGGGCGCGGGCCGTTCCGCAACGTGATCTGCCTGTCGGTGAACGACGCGGTGCTGCACGGTCAGCCGCACCCCTACGTGCTGGGCGACGGCGACGTGCTGAGCCTGGACTTCGCGGTGTCGATCGACGGCTGGGTGGCCGACGCGGCGGTCACCGTCATCGTGGGCACCCCGGACGAGCGGGACGTCCGGCTGGCGGAGTCGACCCGTACCGCGCTGGACGCGGCGATCGCGGCCGCCGTGCCGGGCAACCGGATCGGGGACATCTCGGCGGCGATCGCGGCGGTCGGCCAGGGCGCGGGCTACCGGATCAACACCGACTTCGGCGGGCACGGCCTGGGCCGCACCATGCACGAGGACCCGCACGTGGCGAACGTCGGGCGGCCCGGGCGCGGGCTGGAGCTGCGGCCCGGGCTGACGCTGGCGCTGGAGCCGTGGTGGTGCACCGGTTCGGCGAAGCTGCGGGTGGACGCGGACGGCTGGACGCTGCGTTCGGCGGACGGCTCGCGCGGGGCGCACTCCGAGCACACCGTGGCGGTCACCGAGGGCGGGCCGCGGGTGCTCACCGCACTGTCCTGACGGGGGAGTTCGGAGCCGGGTCCGGCCACGGCGGGTGACGGCCGGGTGGACGGTGGGTGGCCGCTGTGGCCCGTCCCATAGGCGGATCGCTGGACAGTCGGCGCGCCGTCAGCGGGAGGCCACGGAGGGTGTGCGGTTCCCCGGCCGGAGGCGGTCCGAACCGGTGAGCCCGGTCACAGCCGCCGCCGGTCCCGCCCCGCCCGGGCCCGGAAAATGGCGGCCGGGCCGGGCCGCGGAGGGCGCTGTACTGGCGGTAACGGGGTCCTGACCTGCGTAAACCTTCGAATGCTTGGAGTTCGGCCCGGGCGCCCGTAACTTCGTAACCAGTGCAGGGCGCACTACCCGGGATCACCCGAAACCAACGCCCCGGTGCGGCAACCGAGCCGCCCGACGGGCAGGGTGACCGCGACGGAGAGCAGGTCGGACCTCGACCGCACCGTCCGATCCACAAGCGCGAGAGACCGCAGGGCCCGTCGGGCCCCTGGTTCCGCCTTGCCTGCCCGGGGCATCCGAAAGGAATCGCATGATCTTCCGTAACGAGACTGCCGCCACCGAGACCGCCACCACCGCCGAGCGGGGCAACCGGAAGCGCAACCGCGTCCGGGCCGCCATCGTCGCGGGCAGTGCGGTGGCCGTCCTCCCGGTGGCCGGCCTCGTGACGGCGACCTCGGCCTCGGCCGCGGACGTGTCCACCTGGGACAAGGTCGCCCAGTGCGAGTCGACCGGCAACTGGTCGATCAACACCGGCAACGGCTTCTACGGTGGCCTGCAGTTCACCTCCTCCACCTGGGCCGCCTTCGGTGGCACCGCCTACGCCCCGCAGGCCGACCAGGCCACCAAGGCGCAGCAGATCGCGGTCGCCGAGAAGGTCCTGGCCTCGCAGGGCCCGGGTGCCTGGCCCGTCTGCTCCGTGCAGGCCGGTCTGACCCAGGGCGGCGCCGCCGCGCAGGTCGACACCTCGTCCGGCAGCAGCACCGGCAGCACCAGCAAGTCGAGCACCACCAGCACCGGCACCGGCAGCAGCAAGTCGAGCGCCACCAGCGACTCCGCGAGCAGCACCACCGGCACCAAGTCCGCGAAGTCGGCCACCACCGACTCCGACTCGGCCTCCACCAACACCACCGCTGACAGCGGCAAGTCCTCCTACCAGGGCCACCAGTCCTGGAAGAAGGGCGGCCACACCGGCGGCGGCAACACCACCGGTGGCAGCACCTACACCGTCAAGTCCGGTGACACCCTGGGCGCCATCGCGGCCGCCAACGGCACCACCGTGGACGCGCTGTTCAGCGCCAACGCCCAGACCATCGGCTCCTCCGCCGATGTCATCTACCCGGGCCAGGTCCTGACCGTCTGATCGGACCCCCGATCGGACTCCGGTAGGACCGGACCCCGCGCACGACGCCGACGGCCGCCCCTCATGTCGGGAGGGGCGGCCGTCGGCGTTCCCGCGTGCGGGACGGCCAGGGGCCGTCAGTCGAACCAGTCGGGCTCGGCGGCGTCGATCAACTCGCGCAGGCCCGGCCGGTCGTGGAAGGCCCCCGAGAGCAGCGCGCCGAGCTCGCGCAGCGCCGCCGCGTCCTCCCCGTAGGCGACGAACATGCCGGCCTCCGGGTCGTACCGGAACCGGCCCTCCAGCTGCGGCGCCCGCGAGCGGACGGCGGAGCGGGCCACCGCCTCCCAGCCGTAGCCGCCGTTCTGCTGCCCCGCCGCCTCGAACACCTCGTCCACCTCGACCATCCGGTCGTCGGTCAGCAGCAGGCCGTACGAGCCGGGCTTGTGGTCGTACTCGATGAACACCAGCGGGGCGAAGGTCTCACGATCAGTCATGGCCCGGACGCTACCGGTGGCCACCGACAGCCGGGGACGGCCGGGGGAGCGGGGCCGTCAGTAGGGGAGGACCTCCTCGACCGCGCTGGTGCCCGAGCCGGGGCGGGACTCCCACCGCCAGGTCTCGTCCAGCCGCAGCCGGCCGTCGGCGAGCCGGGTCAGGACGCTGGTGCAGTGGCCGGAGTTGGTCTCCCCGGCCCGGTTGAGCTGCACGTACCGGAAGTCGACGGTGTCCCCGGTGCGGGTGCCGACCAGGTGCCCGTGCACCACCTCGCCGCCCTGGTAGTCGGCCCACACCAGGCCCTCGTCCTCGTGGTACGCGAACCGGGTGCCGGGGTCGACCTCGCCCTGCTCGGGACGGGACACCGGGGCGAACTCCAGCCCGTCGAGCGAGGGCAGCGCGGACAGCATGGCGGGGCTCCTTGGGCCGGGCAGCGGGTGTGACGCCCAGTCGACCACGCCGGGGCCCGCGTCCACCGGGGCATCCGCATCATGGACAGCCGGTGCTCAGGCGGCGGTCGAACCGCCCCGACGACCCTGCGTCGGGGCGTTCTTGGCGGACTCGTCCTTCGCCGGAGCGTCCTTCGCCGGTGCCTCCTCCGTGGGGGCGTCCTTCGAGAGGGAGTCCTTCGCGGGCGCGCCCTCCCGGGGCCCGTCCTCGCGGGGTCCGTCCTCCCGGGGTTCGTCCGTGAAGTCGACGTCGACGCGCTGCTCGGGGCGGCGCTCCTCCTGGCGGGCGATGTCCCCCAGCACCTGCTCGTCCGGGCCGGTCATCGGCGGCTGGAGCAGGGAGCGGGGCCACAGGCGGCGGGCCAGGACGGTGTTGGTCTCGGCGGCGTACACGGTGACCTGGGCGGCCAGGTACAGCCAGGAGAGCAGGCCGATCACGGTGGCGAAGAAGCCGTAGACGGCGGTGGCGTGCCGCAGTTGGTGGGTCACCAGGGCGGCGCCGAACGCCTGGAGCAGGGTGAAGAGCGGGCCGGCGAGGAAGCTGCCCGGCCACAGCGAGCGGACCGGGACCTCCTTCGGGGTGAGGATCCACAGGCAGGCCAGGAACAGCAGGGTGTTGAGGACCGCCGCGAGCAGCAGCCCGCCGATCCGGGCGGCCGGTCCGCCCAGCGCGGCGCCGACCAGGGCCGCCGCGGCCGTGCTCAGCAGCAGGCCGGTGCCGAGCGTGGCGAACAGCGCCAGGCTGCGCCAGAGCCGGGACCAGTAGCCGGGGCGCTGGAAGTTGGGGACGTTCCACACCTCGGCCATCGCGTGCTGCAGCACCTGCGCGATGCCGAGCGCGCCGTAGAGCAGGCCCGCCGCACCGATCACCAGCGCCAGCCCGCTGCCCTGCACCGAGTGCACGTTCTCCCGCAGTTGGTCGCCGATGATCGGGAAGTCGGCGAGCGCCGAGTCGACCACGGCCTGCTGCGCGTCCGGGTGCCCGTGCAGGACGAAGCCGAGCACGGTGGAGAGCAGGAGCAGCAGCGGGATCAGTGAGACGAAGCCGTAGTAGGTGATCAGCGCGGCCAGCAGCCCGCCCCGGTCGTCGCCGTACTTCTTGACCACCCCGACCACGACGGCCAGTGGTCGGCGGCGCTGCTGGGTGCGGTCGACGGCGCGCAGGGCGCGTTCGAACGGGTTCACGGCTCGGACTCCTCACAGTGACGGACGGCACTCGTGCGTATGCCCCGCCCGGGGGTGTGAACGCACGGGGGACGGAAAGGCGGGCGGAGGACCCGGAGCCGAGTGGTGAGGAGGCAGGGCAGGTGTGGTGGTGGAGCGCGGTGCGGCTGGTGGTGGTCGGTGCGGCGGTGGCCCTGGTGCTGTACGGGGTCGACCGGGTCGTGGAGGTGACGACGCGTCGGCTCTCGGTGCGGGCGGGGAACGTGCCCCGGGTGCTGCGCGGCTGCCGCCGCCCGATCCTCGCCGTGACCGGCTGCGGGCTGCTGCTGGCCGCGATGCCGTGGGTGCGGGCGCCCGGCGGGATCGGGCACCTGCTGGTGCTCGCCACCATCGGCTCGTGCGCCTGGCTGGCCGCGCGGGCCGCCGCGCTGGTGCTGGACGGGGCGGTGCGGCTCGCGGTGCGGCGCCGGGACGCCGCCTGGGCCGGGCGGGCCCGCACCCAGGTGGGGCTGCTCAGCCGGATCCTCCAGGCGGCGATCGCGCTGCTGGCGCTGGCCGGGATGCTGATGACCTTCCCGGCGGTCCGGGTGGTCGGCACCAGTCTGCTGGCCTCGGCCGGGCTGGTCGGCGTGGTCGCGGGCATCGCCGCGCAGAGCGCGCTGTCCAACCTGTTCGCGGGCATCCAGATGGCCTTCGGCGACCTGGCCCGGATCGGCGACGTGGTGGTGGTCGGCGGCGAGTGGGGCACCGTCGAGGAGATCACCCTGACCGCGGTGGTGATCGCCACCTGGGACCAGCGGCGGATCGTGATGCCGATGTCGTACTTCGCCGGCCGCCCGTTCGAGAACTGGTCGCGCCGCTCCGACCGGATCACCGGCACCGCGCTGCTGCACCTCGACCACAGCACCCCCGTCGACCTGCTGCGCGCCGAGTTCGAGACCTACCTGGCCAAGAACCCGCACTGGGACGGCGAGGGCAGCGCCCTCCAGGTCGTCGACACCACCCCCACCACCCTGGTGGTGCGCGCCCTGGCCACCGCCGCCAACGCGGGCGACGCCTTCGAGCTCCGCTGCGAACTGCGCGAACACCTGATCGGCTTCCTCCGCGAACACCACCCGCACGCCCTCCCCCGGGTCGCGGTCGCCCCCGCACCCGGCGACCGGACGGACCCGACCACCGCGACGGACACGGCGCACGTGGCGGACACGGCACACGTGGCGGACGCGGAAACGGCGGAGGCGAGGACGCGGGCCTGACGGCGGGACGGGGGCCTCACCGGGGCGCGGTCAGGACGCGGCGCGGTCAGGACGCGGGGCGGTCAGGACGCGGGGTGCGGTCGATCCACAGCCGGGTACCGGTGTGGTCCGCGCCGGGGACGAGCAGGTAGACGAGCCGGCCGCCGCGCTCGCGCTCCCGTGCCGCCGTCCACCGGGAGACCACGAGCAGCCCGGCGGCCCCGCCCACCGCCAACAGGCAGGAGGGGAACCGCTGCGCCGCGCCGATCGTGCCGAAGACCAGCACGAACGGGAGCAGCAGGGACGTCGCCCGGAGCGAGATCAGCTTCGACTCCTGCTCCTCCGGCAGCGGTTCGAACCGGGCGGGGAGGTCGTCCGGCTCCTTCGCCAGGCGCCTGGCGGAGAAGGCGATCCCGTACCCCGCGGTGCCCAGCAGGCCGACGGCGAACATCGCGGGGTACAGCACCGCGAGAGTCGTCGGTGCGTACCGGCTCGGGCGCCACAGGAGGGCCGGCATGGAGCCCATCACCGACAGCAGGAGCAGCTGCGCCCCCGTGACGCGCAGGAAAGCGACGACGCGCACCAGGCGCAGTTCGGTCCTCATGGCGGCCCCCCGGTCCGGAACAGGTCCGATGACGAATGGTCGGCATCGTAGCGGTCCGTGCGGGGCCGGGGTCTCAGAGGTAGTCCTCCAGGCGGGCGATGGCGAAGCCCTGGGCGGTGGCGGCGTCGACGACCCGGCGCAGCATGTCGGGCATGGTGCCCTTCCAGTCGGTGGAGGGGGCGCGGAAGTGGGTGAGGACGATGTCGCCGGGGTGGAACTTCTGGTCGGCGTAGCGCCACTCCAGGTGGTCGGGGAAGGCTTCCTCGTTCCACAGCGGGAAGGCGGTGACGCCGCAGGAGGCGGCGGTGCGCAGGGCGGCCTCGGTGTACTCGCCGTAGGGGGGCCGGAACAGGCGGGGGCGGGTGCCGGACACCTGCTGGAGGTAGTCCTGCTGGTCGCAGATCTCGCGCCGGAGGGCGTCGGCGTCCAGGCGGCGCAGGTCGGGGTGGGTGAGGGTGTGGTTGTTGAGCGTGACGCCGTGGGCCTGGAGGGCGCGGAAGTAGCCGTAGTCGGAGCGGGCCAGGTAGTCGGAGAGGAACGCGGACATCGGGACGCCCAGCTCGGCGGCCATCGCGGCGAACTGCGGGTCCTTCTCGGCGCCGTCGTCGACGGTCAGGAACACCACCTTGTCGGTGGTCGGGACGCGGTAGACCACCGGCGGCAGGCCCGGGGCGCGCTTGACGCCCGGCCCGTCGGCCAGCTCGGGCTTGACGGCGGGCGGGGCGGGGGCGCGCAGCGGGAGCGCGGCGAGGCCCCAGCGGCGGGCGGCGGCGAGGGCCTGCTGCATGCCCGCCTGCTGCTCGGCGGCGGACACCCGGGCGTTCAGCTCCTGCCCGGCGGCGGCCTGCGGGCGGGCGGCGGGCATCGCGGCGAGCGCGGCCTGGGCGGCGAGAACGGCCTGCGCTGCCTGGGCGGCTTGCGCTGCCTGGGCCTGCGCCGCTTGGCCCGCCTGGGCCTGGGCCTGGGCCTGGGCCGCCGGGACGGCCTGTACGGCGGCTGCGCCGGTGGCGGGCGGGGCGGCCGGGGCGGAGGTGCGGGCGGGGTCCTGGGCGTGCAGGGCGGAGCAGCCGACGGTGAGGGTGGCGAGCGCGGTGAGGGCGGCCAGGCCCCGGCGGTGGCGGCGTCCCGGCCCGGAGCGGCGGGCGCGGGTGCGGGTGCCGTGGGCACCGGGGGTGCCGGGGGTGCCGGGAGCGCTGGAGGGCACGGTGGAGGGGATCGCCATACCGGCAGATGATCCCCTTGCCGTACCTGTCGTACCGACACGCCGTGGAGCGTCACCCGGACGGAGCGACACCGTCCCCCGTTTGACTCGACCCCGACGGCGGCGTACAGAGTGAGACATGCGCCCGGGTGTCCCGGCGGACCCGTCCGGCCCGCCCCCACGGACCGACCCCGAACCGGCGACGCGCACCGGCCCCCCGCCCGGCGCCGCCCGCCCGCGCTGGGGCGCGGCCGCGGAGGCGCTGCTCGCCGACGGCCTGCTGCGCGCCGTCCGGGCCACCGCCGCGTACGGGGGCGTGCTCTACCTGCACTCCGCCGACCGCCGCTCGCTGGCCGTCGCCGCCGTCGTCGGCATCCCGCTCAGCCTGATCGAACCGTTCCGGCGGATCGCCGTCGCCGCGCCCCTGCCGGTCGCCGACTCCTACCGGGCCGGCCGCACCGTCGTGCTCGCCGACGCCGACGACACCATGCGCCGCTACCCCCGCCTCGCCGTCGGGCTCCCGTACGCGTACGCCTCCGCCACCACGCCCGTCACCGTCGGCGACCGGACCTTCGGCGTGATCGCCGTCTTCTGGCCCGCCGGCGGCGCCCGCCCGCCCGCCGCCACCCGCCGCCAGCTGCGCACCGCCGGGAACCGCCTGGCCACCGGCCTGCTGCCGTACGGCGACCGGGTCCGCGGGGAGCGCCCGCCCGTCGTGGTGCCGCTGCCGGCGCCCGGCGGCGACGGCATCCGGCTCGGCTTCCTCGACTGGGACCTGGCGGAGGGCCGGCTCACCGCCGACGAACGGCTGCGCGAGATCCTCGGCACCGGCCCGTACGACGGCCGCGCCGCCGCCCTGCTGGACCGGATCGTCCCCGAGGACGTCGCCCCGCTGCGCGAAGCCGCCCGGCGGGCCGCCCGGCAGGGCCAGCCGTTCACCCACCGGGTCCGGCTGCGCGACCCCGGCGGCGGCACCCGGCAGCTCGACCTGTCCGGGCACCCCGTCACCGGCTCCGCCCGGCTGGTCGTCGCCGTGGTCGACGCGAGCGCCGCCGCGGCCACCGCCGCCGCCGTGGAACGCCTGCGCGACGGCGTCTTCGCCCTCGACCCGGACGGCCGGATCGGCTACGTCAACCACAGCGCCGAACTGCTGCTGCACGCCCCCCGCGCCGAACTGCTCGGCCGGCGCCCCTGGGACGCGCTGTCCTGGCTCGCCGACCCCGCCTACGAGGACCGCTACCGCTCCGCGATGCTCGCCCAGCAGCCCACCGCGTTCCTCGCCCGCCGCCCGCCCGGCCACTGGCTGGCCTTCTCGCTCTACCCCGACGCGCACGGCCTCACCGGCCGGATCGTGCCCGCCGCCCCCACCGAGGACACCCCGCTCCCCGAGGCCCCGCCCGCCGTCCCGGCCTCCCTCGGCGGCGTCTACCACCTGCTGCAACTCGCCTCCGCGCTCACCGAGGCGGTCACCGTCCGCGAGGTCGCCGACGCCGTCGCCGAGCAGATCCTGCCCGGCTTCGGCGGCCAGGAACTCGCCCTCTACCTGGCCCGCGGCGGACGGATGCACCTGGTCGCCGAGACCGGCTACCCCGCCGGCTTCCTCGACCCGTTCGAGGGCACCCCGATCCGGGCCCGGCTGCCCGGCACCGAGGTGTTCACCACCGGCGCGCCGATCTTCTTCGAGTCCGGGAACGAACTCTCCGCCGCCTACCCCGGCATCCCGCGCGACGAGATGGCCGCCTGGGCCTTCCTCCCGCTGATCGCCTCCGGCCACCCCGTCGGCAGCCTCATCCTCGGCTTCGACCGCCCCCGGGTGTTCACCTCCGAGGACCGCTCCGTCCTCACCGCCCTCGGCGGCCTGATCGCCCAGGCCCTCGAACGCGCCCGCCTCTACGACGCCGAGTCCGCCGTCGCCCGCGGCCTCCAACAGGCCCTGCTGCCGCACCGGCTGCCCGCCGTCCCCGGCCTCGACATCACCGCCCGCTACCTGCCCGGCACCCGCGGCATGGAGATCGGCGGCGACTGGTACGACGTCCTGCCCACCCCCGACGGCGGCGTCGTCCTGATCATCGGCGACGTCGAGGGGCACAGCGTCAAGGCCGCCGCGCTCATGGGCCAACTCCGCAGCGCGGTGAGGGCGTTCGCCAGCGGGGACGACCCCGTCGAGACGGTCGCCCGCCGCACCAACCACCTGCTCGTCGACCTCGACGCCGGACTGCTCGCCTCCTGCTGCCTGCTGCGCCTGGACCCCGCCACCCGCACCCTGCACGCCGTCCGGGCCGGTCACCCCCCGCCGCTGCTGCGCGCACCCGACGGCCGCACCACCGTCCTCGACCTGGACGGCGGACCGCTGCTGGGCATCGACGACGGCCTCGACTTCCCCGCCACCGAGATCCGGCTGCCGCCGGGGGCCACCCTCGTCCTCTACACCGACGGCCTGGTCGAATCCGCCGCCGCCCCCCTCGCCGAGGGCATCGACCGCCTCCGCACCACCCTCGCCCACGCCCCCACCTCCGCCCTCGAACCACTCGCCGACCTCCTCCTCGGCCAGGCCCGCCACGACGGCCACCGGGCGGACGACATCGCGGTGCTGATCGCGCGGCTGGCGGGGGCGCCCTGACCGGGGCGTCCTGGAGGGCGGGGGTGGCCGGGGGAAGGGAGGGGCGGAGAGGGGGAGTGGAGGGACGGGCCGGGGCGGACGACATCGCGGTGCTGATCGCGCGGCTGGCGGGGGCGCCCTGACCGGGGCGTCCTGGCGGGCCGGACGTCCTCCTGGCGGGCGGTGGCCGGGGTTGGTCAGGTCGGGCGGACGAGGTGGCAGTCGTAGGCGAAGACCACGGCCTGGACGCGGTCGCGGAGGTCGAGTTTGTGCAGGACGCGGCCCAGGTGGGACTTCACGGTGGCTTCCGCGAGGTGCAGGGCGGCGGCGATCTCGGCGTTGGACAGGCCGCGGCCCACCTGGACGAGCACCTCGCGTTCGCGGGCGCTGAGGCGGGCGAGCCGTTCGTCGCGGTCGGTGCCCGCGCCGTCGGGGAGGTACGGGCGGAAGTCCTCCAGCAGGCGGCGGGTGATCCGGGGGGAGAGGACGGCGTCGCCCGCAGCGACGTTGCGGATCGCGGTGAGCAGTTCCTCGGGCCTGGTGTTCTTGAGCAGGAAGCCCGAGGCGCCGGCGCCGAGCCCGGCGAAGGCGTACGCGTCCAGGTCGAAGGTGGTGAGGATCAGCACCTTGCTGCGCGGACGGAGCCGGGTGATCTGCCGGGTCGCCTCGATCCCGTCGGTGCCGGGCATCCGGACGTCCATCAGGACGACGTCGGGGCGCAGTTCCCGGGCGAGGCGCACGGCCTCGGCGCCGTCCGCCGCCTCGCCGACCGGGGTCAGGTCGGGCTGGGCGTCCAGGATGGTGCCGAAGGCCAGCCGGAGCAGGGCTTCGTCGTCGGCGATCAGGACCCGGATCGTCATGCGGACGCCGCCGGGACGCCGTCGAGCCGGAGGCGGGCGCGGACCGCCCAGCCGCCGCCCGGGAGCGGTCCGGCCCGCAGCGTCCCGCCGTGGGCGGCCACGCGTTCGCGCATGCCCGCGATGCCGTGGCCGGGGGTCTCGTGGCCGGGGGCGCCGTGTCCCGAGGACGGGGGCGGGCCCGGGTTGTCGTCGGTGACGTCCACGGTGACGGCGGTGGCCGTGCAGCGGATCCGGACCTCGGCGCGGGTGCCGGCGGGGGCGTGCTTGAAGGTGTTGGTCAAGGCTTCCTGCACCAGGCGGTGGACGGTCAGTTGGACGGTGGCGGGCAGCCGGGCGGGCTCGCCCCGGACGTCGACGCGGGTCGGCAGCCCGGCGGCGCGCATCCGGTCGGCCAGGTCCGCCAGCTCGGCGATGCCGGGCAGCGGGTGGCGCTGCGCGTCCGGTTCGTCGGTGCGCAGCAGGCCGAGCGAGCGCCGCATGTCGGCCAGGGCCTGCCGACCGGTCTCGGCGGCCCGGAGCATCGCGGCGGTGGCCTTGTCGGGCGAGTGGTGCCGGGCGTGGACGGCGGCGTCGGTGAGCGCGACCATGACGGACAGGTTGTGGGTGACGATGTCGTGCACCTCCCGGGCGATCCGGGTCCGCTCCTCGGCGACGGCCAGCCGGGCCTGCTGGTCCTGCTGCTGCTCCAGGCGCGCGGCCCGTTCCGCCAGGACCGCGAGGTAGGCGCGGCCGGTCCGCGCGTTGGTGCCCAGGGTGGCGGTGGCGACCACCGTCGCGGTCAGGGCGAGGAAGGGGGCCTGGAACGCCCCTCCGGTCGTCCAGCGCAGGCAGGCCAGCAGGGCCCCGCCGGTCAGGACGGCGCAGGCGAGCAGCGTGTCGCGCCGCGCCGCCGTGTCGAGCCGTACCGCCGTGTCGGGCCCCGCCGTATCGGGTCGCGCCGTGTCGGGTCGCGCCCGGTCGGGCCGTCCGGCGTGCGCGGCCACCGCGTACAGGGCCACCAACAGGGCGGCGTCCGCCGGCAGTTGGATGCCGACCAGCCACTGGACGCCGGCCGCGGCGGCCACCGCGGCGAACACCGCGCGCGGGGCCCGGCGCCGCCACCGCAGCGGCAGCACGAGCGCGGTGGTGAGGGCGGCGGCCACCGGGAGTTCGCGCGGCGCGTGGGTGGCGGCGACGTGGAGCAGCAGCAGGGAAAGGAGCAGTGCCGTCGGCAGCGACTCCCTTACGGGGGAGGGGAGTTGGAGCTGCTCGATCCGGCGGCGCAGGGCCGTCCCCGCCCGCCGTGCGGTCTCCCGGCGGGGTCCGGGGTGGGCCCTGCCGGGCCCTGCGGCGGCCTCGGTCATCACACGCGTTCCCGTCCTCTGGTGCTCTGGTGCTCTGGTGCCTGGGTGCGCCGCGTCGCGTCGCGCGGTGCTGCCACGGTAGGCCGCGGGGGCGGCGGCGCACATGCACCCGGCGTCGGAGGGCGGCGGGCCGGGGTACGACCGCAGGAGGAGTCCCGGTACCTCCCGGGGTCGCAGAACGGCCGCCCGCCAGGGGTGTTCGGCTGCGACCGCGGGGGCAGTGCGGAGGCGACCCGGGGGCGATGTGGCGGGGGGCGGCCCGCGCCGAGGATGGCGGCGTGACCGAGACCATCACGGGGCTTTCGCTGTCCCTCCCGGAGTTCCTGGCCGTCCTGAGCGCCGTCGCGCTGGTGGCGGCCCGCTGGCTTCCCCCGGCCGCCCGCCCCCGGGCCGCCGTCGCGGCGGGGGCGGTGTTCGCGCTGTCCGCCGCCGTGCTGGGCGGGCTGGGCGTCCGCTGGCAACTGCTGCCGGTGCTGGCGGGCGGCGCCGTCGCGCTGCCGTTCGCGCTGTCGTCCGTCCTGGCCCCGCCGCTGCGGCGGCTGCGCCGTCGCCCCGCCCGGTCGGCCCGGAGGGCCCCGTGGTGGCTGGCGCTGCCGGGGTCGGCGGCCTGCCTCGGGCTGATCGCGGCGGGGCCGGTGGCCGCCTGGGCGTTCCCGGTGCCGGTGTTCCCCGAACCGTCGGGCCCCTTCGCGGTCGGCACCCGGGTGGTGCAGTGGACCGACCAGGACCGCCCGGAGACCTTCACCGCCGACCCGGACGACCGGCGCACGGTCGTCGTCCAGCTCTGGTACCCCGCGCAGCCCAGCCCCGCGGGCACACCGCGGGCCCCGTACCTCGGGCGCACGCCGCAGGAGGCGCGCACCGTGGCCGACGCGCTCGCCGACGGCGTCGGGCTGCCCGGCTTCCTGTTCGACGGCGCCGCGCACGCCCGGACCCGGGCCGTCGCCGACGCCCCGGTGGCCGGCGGGGACGAGCGGTTCCCGGTGGTGCTGTTCTCCCCCGGCTCGGGCGGGGCGCGCACCCAGAACACCGCCTGGGCCGAGGAACTGGCCGGCCACGGCTACCTGGTGGCCGCCGTCGACCACCCGTATGACTCCGCGGCGGTGGTCCTCGACGACGGCCGGACGGTCCGCGCCGCGACCGCCTCCAGCGGCGACCGGGACACCGACGAGCGGCTCGCGGCCGACTGGACGGCCGTCCGGGCCGCCGACCTCGGCTTCGTCCTCACCCGGCTGGAGGACCTGGACCGGGCCGGCGGCACCGACCCGCTGGCCGGCCGCCTGGACACCGGCCGGGTCGCCGCGACCGGCCACTCCATGGGCGGCGCCGCCGCCCTCCAGGCGGCCCGGCGGGACCCCCGGATCGACGCCGTCATCGACCTGGACGGCTTCCCGCACGGCCCCGCGACCCCCGCCCTGCACCAGCCGGTACTGGCCCTCACCCAGGACCTCACCCCGAGCACCGACCCGCGCTACCTGCCCCGCCTCACCGAGGCCCTCGCCGCCGACACCGCGACGAGCTACCGCCTCACCGTCCCCGACACCGCCCACCTCAGCTTCACCGACGCCCCCCTCTACCTGCCGCCGGTCCCCTCGATCGTCGGCACCCTGGGCCGCACCGCCGCCCCCCACCTCGTCGCCGCGACCACCCTCGCCTTCCTGGACGCCACCCTCCGACACGCCCCCGGCGACCTCCCCGCCACCCTCTCGCCCTACGGCCACCTCACCGTCCACCCCCCGAGCACGGACGGCTGACCGGCCCCGGCCCCCGCGCCCCCGGCCCCGCGCCCCCGGCCCCCGCGCCCCGGCCGCCCGCAGAGGGCCCGGAGCGACGATGGTCGGGGCGGGCGGGCGACTTTCGGGGGCATCGGGGGCCGGGGCGGGGTGGCTAGGGTCGGGCGGGTGAGGATGCGGACGTGGATCGGGCGGGCGTTCCCCGGGCCCTGGGGATGGGCGGCGGCGGGCCGGGAGGTGCTCGGCGGGCTGCTGGTGTGCGGGCTCGCGGCGCTGTTGCAGGCGGGCGACAGCGGCGGGTGGCCGTCCGGGCTGGTGGTGGGGGCGTGCGCGGTGCTGTTCGCGCTGCGGCGCGGGCTGCCCGGAACGGTGCTGGTGGCGTCGGCGGCCGGGGTCGGCGGGCCGACCGGGTTCCTGCCGCTGCTGGTCGCCGCCGGGTACTCGGCCGGCCGCCGGATCGGCCGCCCGTGGCGGGCCCCGGCGGTGCTGGCGCTGGGCTTCCTGGGCACCGTCGGCGTCGGCGTCCTGCAGAACCGGCGCGACCACTTCCCGCTGCCCGTCCTGCTCGGCCTGTGCGTCGCCGGGTACCTGCTGATCGGCGTGCTGCCCGCCGTCATCGGCCGCTACCGGGCCCAGCGCGTCGCCCTGCTCGCCAGCCTGCGCGAGCACAACGCGCAACTGCTGCGCGAACGCGTGATGATCGCCCGGCAGGCCCGGCTGCGCGAACGCCACCGGATCGCCCAGGACATGCACGACAGCCTCGGCCACCAGCTCGCCCTGATCGCCGTGCACACCGGCGCCCTGGAGGTCGACCGCACCCTCGGCGAGCAGCAGCGCGAGGCCGTCGCCGTGCTGCGGCAGGCCGCGACCGGCGCGATGCGCGAACTGCGCGAGGTGGTCGGCCTGCTGCGCGAGGACACCGCGACCGCCCCCGGCGGCGTCGACGCCGTCGACCGCCTGGTCGAGACCTCCGGCGCGGCCGGCGCCCGGATCGAGCTGCGCCACCTGGGCCCGCCCCGCCCGCTGCCCGCGCCCACCGGCCACGCCGCGTACCGGATCGCCCAGGAGGGCCTGACCAACGCGCACAAGCACGCCCCGGGCGCGGCGATCGAGCTGACCGTCCGCTACGAGCCGGACGCCCTGGTGGTGGAGGTGGTCAACGGCCCCGGCGGGGACGGCGCCGCGGCGGTCTCCGGCGGGCAGGGCCTGACCGGGCTGCGCGAACGGGCCCGGCTGCTGGGCGGGATGGTGCACAGCGGGCCGCTGCCGGACGGCGGCTTCCGGCTGGCCGGGATGCTGCCCTACACCGCGGAGGGGGCCCGCGCCGCCGAACCCGAGGACGAGGAACTCGCCCTGCTGGCCGTCGAGTCGGCCGAACCGGAGAAGCGCCGCCGGAGCCCCGCGGTGGGCTGCGCGCTCGGCGCGCTCGCGGTGCTCGGGGTGGTGGCCGCGGTCGCCGTGCTCGGCGCGGTCATGTTCGTCAGCTCGATGCGGGACGCCACCGTCCCGGCCCGGCTGTACGACAGCATCGAGGTCGGCCAGAGCGAGCAGTCCGTCAACGAACGGCTGCCGGTCGGCAGCGAGTTCCTCACCCACGACTTCCGGAAGATCGGCCCGCCGGTGCCGGCGGGCGCGCACTGCCGCTGGTTCGCCGGGGACCGGGAGAGCGGACTGGACGGCGACCAGGACGTGGTCCGGTTCTGCTTCGAGGACGGCCTGCTGGTGGAGAAGCAGCACTTCCATGGCAAGGTGTGAGCCGAGAACGGGCGCAGGCGCAGGAGGGGAGGACGGGTCGTGATCCGTGTCCTGGTGGCCGACGACGAGCCGCTGATCCGGGCCGGCATCCGGATGATCCTCACCTCCGCCCCGGACGTCGAGGTGGTCGGCGAGGCCCCCGACGGGGCGCAGGCGCTGCGGCTGGCCCGCGAACTCGCCGCGGACGTCCTGCTGCTGGACATCCGGATGCCGGTCCTGGACGGGCTGAGCGCGCTCGCCGAACTGCCCCGCGCCGCGCCCGGCACCCGGGCCATCGTGCTCACCACCTTCGGCGAACGGGAGAACGTCCTGCGGGCGATCACCTCCGGCGGCGCCGGCTTCCTGCTCAAGGACACCGCGCCGGGCGAGCTGATCCAGGCGGTCCGGGCCGCCGCCACCGGCCACGCCTTCCTCTCCCCGGCCGCCACCCGGCACATCGTGGACAGCCTCGCCGACGGCCCGGCGGCCGCGCGCGGCGAACAGGCCAGACGCCGACTGGCCGTGCTCACCGCCCGCGAACGCGCCGTGGTCGAGCTGCTCGGCGAGGGGCTGTCGAACGCCGACACCGGCGCCCGCCTGCACATGAGCGAGGCGACGGTGAAGACCTACGTCAGCCGCATCCTGGCCAAACTCGACTGCGAGAACCGGGTGCAGGCCGCCCTGCTGGCCCGCGACGCGGAACTCTGACGCACCGTCAGGCCCACTCCTCCGGCAGCGGGAGGCCGAGCTGCTCGGCCCGCTCGACGTACGCCTTCCGGATCCGCCGCAGCGCCTCGGGCCGGTACGGGTCGTCCGGCGCGATGGCCGACGCGACGGCCAACGCCTCGGCCAGCAGCTCCCGTTGCAGGTCCGGCCGGAGCAACACAGGGTGGTGGACGGTCAGTTCGATCGCCGCCAGCGCCAGCCTCGGCAGGTGCACCGCCGGGTTGTCCCCGGCCAGCAGGCGGTGCGCCCGGTACGCCTGCCACGGGGTGGGCGGCTCGCTGCCCGCCAGCAGCACCCGCGCCCGCAACGCCAGTTCCTGATCCACGTGTGAGGACACACGGCTCCCATCGATCTCGTCCAAAGGGGGGAATGCGGACGAGTCTGCGGCCCGCGGGGCGGGTCGGACAAGGGAGGACGGACGTGCGCTCGGTCCTACCGGAAACGGCCGTGAACAGGCAGAATGTGGATCGATACGCTGCCGGGCGGGGGCTCAGGCGGTGGCGGCGGTGACGGCTCCGGTGACGGCGGGGTCCGATTCCGCGCCCGGGTCGGCGTCCGTTGCGGTGGCCGGTTCGGCGGCTGGTTGGGTGGTTGAGGCGGCGAGGCGTTCGCCGATCAGGTCGAGTTCCGCGGACACCTGGGCGCGCAGCGCGGGCAGCAGGGCGAGGGCCGCGCGGGCGGCGTCCGGGTCGGGGTGCGGGTCGCGGTGGGCGGCGGCGACGGCGGTGCGCAGCGGCAGGACGGCCAGCGCGGTCTCCCACGCGGTGCGGTGCACGCCGGTGGCGTAGCGGGAGGTCAGGTACTCCAGCGGGGCGAGGGCGAGCGCGTCCCGGTCGGCGGGCCCGGCGAGCCGGTGCTCGGGCAGCAGCCAGGCCACCCCGTCCCGGGCCACCAGGTCGAACGCCCGGGACAGGTCCGGGGCCGCCGGGCCGCGCGCCGACTCGATGGTCGCCGCCGCCAACAGCCGCTCCAGCATGGCCGCTTCGCGCGGGTCGGTCGGCCGGTCGGGGTGCTCCTGCCCGGCCAGCAACTGCTCCAGGTGGTAGCGCTGGCCCCAACTGCCCACCGAGCGGTGCATCGCCCCGGCCCGGGTCTCCCGGATCGCGGCCAGCGCCAGCGCCCGGGTGGTCAGGTCCCGGCGTACCGCGAAGGCACCGGCCGCCCCGTCCGGGAACAGCCGCTCCAACGCGCACCGGACGGCGTCCACCGTCGGCCCGTCGTACCAGCGCAGCGTCCAGCGCTGCCCGACCGGTTCGTACTGCGGCTCGACCGGGACGCGGAACTGCACGGACAGCCGATCGGCGACCCGCCGGGCCAGCGGGCCGTGCGACGGGGACCGGGGGGCCTGCGGAGGCCGCGGGGCCTGCGGCTGCGAAGCCGCCGGCGCACTGTGCGCGGACCCGGGCGCGGGCGCGGCGGCGCGCTCCGGGGTGCGTTCGGGGGTGACCATGGCCGGAGACTAGCCACGGCCGACCCCAGGTCACGGTGCCGACGGGCGACGCGCGGAGCGGCTCAGCCGTTCGCCGCAACCCGCGACGCGAGAGGCGCGGCCGGTCGGCGGTCCGTCAGACGGCGCGGGCCGACCGGCCGCCGGCCTCAGCCGGTGGGGGCGGGGCAGCGATTCGGCCGGGGCGGGGCCGACCGTGGGTGCCCGGCGGGCCGCCGGGTGGCGCGGGCGGGTGAACGACTCGGCAGGTGCAAGCCGTCGGGTGGCGGAACCGGGCCTGCTGGTGGTCGGGCCGGGGGTGGTCGGCGGTCTGTCAGGTCGCTCAGATCGCTCAGGCCGGTGGCCTCAGCCTGTCGGCGGGCCGTGCCGGGCCGTGGCCGTTCGGCGGTCCGTTCGGCGGCGCGGGCAGGTCTGCTGGTGGTCTCAGCCGGTGGTCGGGCCGGTGGTGGCGGGGAACGGTTGGTGGTCTGTCAGGTCGCGCGTGCGGGTTGGCCGGTGGCTTCTGCCCGTCGGCAGGCGGGACCCGGCCGGGCCGTGGGTGCTCGGCGGGCCGCCGGGTGGTGCGGGTGCGTGAACGATTCGACCGGTGCAAGCCGTCAGGTGGCGGAACCGGGCCTGCCGGTGGTCGGGGCGGTGGTGGCGGGGAACGGTCGGTGGTCTGTCAGGTCGCGCGTGCGGGTTGGCCGGTGGTCTCAGCCCGTCGGCAGGCCGGGCCGGGCCGTGGGTGCTCGGCGGGCCGTCAGGTGGCGGAGCTGGGTCGATTGGTGGCCTCAGCCAGGGGTTGGGCGTGGCTCGCCGGGGTGGTTGGTGGTCTGTCCGGCGGCGAGGGATGGTCGGCCGGTGGCCTCGACCTGTTGGCGGGCCGTCAGGTGCCTTCAGCCGTTGGCCGGGACGGCCATGGGCGCGGCCGGGGCGGTGCGGGGTGCCGGGAGGGGGTGTTGCGGGGCCGGGGCCGGGGTGAACTCGATGGTGGTGAGGTGGGCGGCGGACGCGCGGGGCAGCAGGACGGCGGAGGCCACGCCGGGGGGCAGCGGGCCGTCGGCGGTGACCAGGGTGCGCAGTGCGGCGGCGGCGCGGCGGTGGCGGGCGAAGGCGTAGCGGGAGACCCGGCGGCCGCGGCGGCGCTGTCCGTCGGCGGCCTGCGCGGGGCTGGCGTCGAGCAGCAGCAGGTGCAGGCGGCGGCCCTGCCGGGCGGCGGTGCGGGCCAGGGCGCGGCGCACCCAGGGCAGGGTGCCGCAGTCGTGGACGACCAGCGGGCCGCCGGCCCGTATCGCCGCGCGCAGCCGCAGGTAGTGGGCGAGCCGGACCAGCGGCCGGTAGAGCGCGTACGGGACGCCGGGCAGGGCGCGGGCGAACCGGGCCCGGGTGTGCTGGGAGTCGATCACCCGGGCGCGGGCGCAGCGCCGCATCAGGGTGCTCTTGCCGCTGCCGGGCAGCCCGGAGACCACCAGGACGTCGTCCGCCGGGTAGGCCAGTCGGGCCGGGGCGGGACGGCCGGTCAGGTCGTGCCGGGCGTGCGGGCGCAGCTGCGGGGACACACGGTCCTCCTCAAAGGGTCTGCCAAGGGGGCGTCATGTGAACGTCATGCCCAGGGAAGTCGGTTCCAGCCCTCGTCGGGGCGGCTGTGACGCGGCTGTATCCGTTCCCGGACACCCTGGGTGAAATGCGGCGGATGATCCATGGCAGGGTGGGCGGACGCGATTCGCCCCGGGGGAGTCCGACGGGGGCGGAGGGGAACAGTGGGAACAGTGGGAATGGGGTGGGGCGCATGAGGTTCTGCTTCCTGGTCGAGGAGCACTACCGCAACGACGGGATGCCGCTGGCCGTGGTCGAGCACCTGCGGGCCACCGGCCACCGGGTGGACGTGCTGCGTCCGGGCGCCGACCTGCTCGACCTCGCCGAGCTGGTGCGCGCGGGCGAGCACGACGCGTGGGTGCTCAAGACCGTCTCCGGCGGCCCGGGTCTGGGGCTGCTGGAGTCCGCCGCCGCGGCCGGTCTGACCACCGTCAACGACGCCCGGGCGATCCGTCCGGTCCGCGACAAGGCGCAGGCCGCTGTGGTCGCCGCGCTGCACGGCCTGCCGATGCCGCGGACCTGGGCCGCCGCCGACCCGGCCGCGTTCGCCGCGATCGACGCCCGCCGCTACCCGCTGGTCGTCAAGCCCGCCGACGGGTCCTCGGGGCGCGCCGTCCACCTGGTCGAACGGCCCGAGCAGCTGGCCGAGTTGGCCGCGCCCGCGGACGGCGGACTGCTGATCGCCCAGCCGTACGTCCGCAACGACGGCTGCGACCTGAAGGTGTACTGCGCGGGCGGCGAGCTGTTCGCCACCCGGCGCACCTCGCCGCTGCACCCGAACCGCCCCGCCGTGGAGCGGCCCGTCCCGCTGCCGCGCGAGGTCGCCGCGCTCGCCGCGCAGGTCGGCGAGGTGTTCGGCCTCGACCTGTACGGGCTGGACGTGCTGATCGGCCCGGACGGCCCGGTGGTCGTCGACATCAACGACTTCCCGAGCTTCCGCCAAGTCCCGGACGCCGTCGAGCGGGTGGCCGACGCCGTGGTCCGGCTGGCCCGCACCGGCTCCTCCTGGCCCACCCCCGGCGCGGGCCCGCTGCTCACCGACGCCGGGGTCCCCGAGGCCCGGGCCGCCCGGTGACGCCGCCCCGGCCGCCCCGACCGTCCCGGCCGGCCCCGACGCCCCGACCGCTGCGGATCGCCCTGATCGCCCGCGAACCAGACCACCCGCTGCTCGCCGGGGCCCTTCAACTGCTCCGGCGAGAAGGGCGCGTGGCGGTCGGTCAGGACGAACCGGCGGACGTGGTGCTGCTCAAGGCGCGCGATCCGCACGCGCTGCGGCGGGCCGAGCGGTACGAGCGGGCGGGCACGCCCGTGCTCAACTCGGCTGCCGTCACCGCCCGTTGCCAGGACCGCGCCTGGATGGAGCGCACCGCCCGGGCCGCCGGACTGCCGTTCGCCGCCACCCTCGGCGGCGGCGTCCTCGCCGAACTCGCCTGGCCCGGACCGGTGGTGGTGAAGAGCCGGCACAGCCGCAAGGAGGACCTGGTGGCCCGGGCCGACACCCCTGCGCAGTGGCGCGCGCTCGCCGAGCGGTGGCCGGGGGAGCCGGTGCTGCTCCAGCGGCCGGTGTCCGGCGACGGCTGGGACCGCAAGCTGTGGGTGGTCGGCGGGCAGGTCTTCGCCGAGCTGCGCCGCTCCGAGCTGGAGCCCGGCGGGCCGGAGCGCCGCCCCTGGACGCCCGACCCGGGCGAGCGCGCCGTCGCCCTGGCCGCCGGGGAGGCGTTCGGGCTCCAGGTGTACGGCGTCGACCTGCTGCCGGGCCCGGACGGCCCGGTCGCCGTCGACGTCAACGCCTTCCCCGGCGTCCGCCACCAGGCCGGCGCCCCCGAGGCGCTCGCCGCGCTCGTGCTGCGCACCGCCGGACGCTGAGCCGCCCGCCCCGCCGGACGCTGAGCCGCCCCCACCGCCGAGACCGCCGCCCGTCCCGCCGAAACCGTTGCCCGGCCCGCCCGTTCCCGTCGTGACCTGCCGGTTCCCGGCGCGCGGAGCGCCTACCGCATCCGCACCCCGTCGGTCCACCCGCCCCCGGGCGTCTGCGAGAATCGGTGCGCGGCGGAGCCACGGACGAGGGAGGAACGCGGTGCGCGAGGAGGGACCGCGGTCGCGGATGCCGCAGCTGAGGCTGGACGAGCTGCTGGCCGAGCTGCAGGCCCGGATCGACGTGGCCCGGGGCACCCGGGACCGGGTGCACAGCCTGCTGGAGGCCGTCCTGTCGGTCGGCCGGGAGCTGGAACTCACCCAGGTGCTGCGCCGGATCGTGGAGGCGGCGGCCGTCCTCGCCGACGCCAAGTACGCGGCGCTCGGCATCATCGGCCCCGACGGCGACACCCTCTCGCAGTTCCTGACCGTCGGCCTGGACGAGGAGGAGATCGCCCGGATCGGCCCCTACCCGACCGGCAAGGGCCTGCTCGGCGAGCTGATCCGGCACCCGCAGCCGCTGCGGCTGGAGAACCTCACGGAGCACCCGGCGTCCACCGGCTGCCCCGCCCACCACCCCGAGATGCGGACCTTCCTGGGCCTGCCGGTGCGGGTGCGCGACGAGGTGTTCGGCAACATCTACCTGACTGACAAGCGTGGCGCGGCCGGGTTCGACGACGACGACGAGTCGGTGATCGCCACCCTCGCGGTCGCCGCGGGCGTGGCCATCGACAACGCCCGCCTGTACGAGGAGGCGCAGCGCCGGCAGCGCTGGCTGACCGCTACCGCCGAGATCAACCGCCGTCTGCTGTCCGGGAGTTCGCGCACCCAGGTGGTGGAGCTGATCGCCCAGCGGGCCTGCGACATCTCCGGCGCGAAACTGGCCGAGGTGTTGACCGCGCTGCCCGACGACAGCGGCCTGCGGGTCGAACTGGCCCTCGGCGGGGACGTCAACGGGCGGGTCGGGGTGGCGGTGGCGCTGGACGGCACGATCTCCGGCGCGGCCTGCGCGACCGGCTTCCCGGTCACCTCGCCCGACCTGGCGCAGGACCCGCGCTACCCCGGCTGCGTGCCGCGCTTCGAGGGCATGGGCCCGGCCGTCGCGGTGCCGCTGGGGCGGGCCGAGGGCCACACCGAGGGGGTGCTGCTGCTGGTGCGCGGCAGTGGCGAGCCGGAGTTCACCGAGCGCGAGACCGACCCGCTGCTGGGCTTCGCCGACCAGGCCGCGCTCGCCCTGGAACTTGCCGAACGGCGCCGCGACGCCGAGCAGTTGGCCGTCCTGGAGGACCGCGACCGGATCGCCCGCGACCTGCACGACCTGGCCATCCAGCGGCTGTTCGCCACCGGCATGACGCTGCAGAGCGCGTCCCGGTTCATCGACCACCCCGGCGCGGCCGACCGGGTCCTGCGGGCGGTCGGCGACCTGGACGAGACCATCAAGATCATCCGTTCGACGATCTTCGGGCTGCGGGTGCGCGAGGCCGGCGCCGGGCAGGGCCTGCGGGCCCGGGCCGTGCACGTGGTCGAGGAGGCGCAGGCCGTCCTCGGCTTCGCGCCCCGGCTGAGCATGGAGGGCCTGCTCGACACCGACGTGCCGCCCGCCGTCGCCGACCACCTGGTCGCCGTCCTCGGCGAGGCGCTCAGCAACGCCGCCCGGCACTCCCGGGCCGGCCGGGTCGAGGTCACTCTCCAGGCGGCCGGCGGCCAGGTCGCGCTGACCGTCCAGGACGACGGCGTCGGCATCCCCGCCCAGGGCCGCCGCAGCGGCCTGCGCAACCTGGAGGAGCGCGCCCGCACCCTCGGCGGCTCCCTCGCCGTCACCGCCCCGCCCGCCGGTGGAACCGTCCTCAACTGGACCGTCCCACTGGGCCACTGACGACCCGTCAGGTCTCGGGCACCGGGCCCGCCGTCAGCCCAGCGCCGCCGCCTTGCGCAGCAGGACGGCCCGTTCGCGGGCGTTGCCGCAGCGCCGGGCGGCGAGTTCGAGTTCGGCGCGGGCCTCGGCGGTGCGGCCCAGGCGGGAGAGCAGTTCGCCGCGCACGCTCGGCAGCAGGTGGGAGCCGGGCAGCCGGCCGGTGGCGAGCAGGTCGTCGACGAGGGCCAGCGCCTCGGCCGGGCCGCTCGCCATCGCGACCGCGACCGCCCGGTTCAGCTCGACCACCGGCGACGGGGCGATCCGGCCGAGTGCCTCGTAGAGCAGCACGATCCGCTCCCAGTCGGTCTCCGCCACCGAGGGCGCCACCGCGTGGCAGGCGGCGATCGACGCCTGCAACCCGTACGGCCCCAGGCCGCGCCCGGTCGACGCGGCCCGGCCGAGCGCCGCCACCCCGCGCCGGATCGCGGAGCGGTCCCAGCGCCCGCGGTCCTGGTCCTCCAGCAGCACCGCCTCCCCGTCCGGCCCGGTGCGGGCCGGGAAGCGCGCCGCCGTCAGCTCGAACAGCGCCAGCAGGCCGTACGGTTCGCCCTCGTCCGGCAGCAGGGCGGCCAGCGTCCGGGCCAGCCGGAGCGCCTCGTATGCGAGGTCCGGGCGGAGCAGGTCCGCGCCCGCCGTCGCGGTCGACCCCTCCGTGAACACCACGTACAGCACGCTCAGCACCGCGCCCAGCCGGGCCCGCCGCTCCTCGGCGGGCGGCAGCTCGAACGGGACGCGGGCCGCGGCGATCGTCTTCTTCGCCCGGGTGATCCGGGCCTGCACGGTGGGCACCGGCACCAGGAACGCCCGGGCGATCTCCTCGCTGGACAGGCCGCTCACCACGCGCAGCGTCAGCGCCACCCGGGCCTCGGGCGAGAGCACCGGGTGGCAGGCGGTGAACACCAGCGCCAGCACGTCGTCGTCGATCCGGTCCGGGTCCCACGGCAGGTCGTCCGGCCGCCCGCCGCCGGGCGCCGCGCCCGCGTGCGCCTCGCCCTCGCCGAGCGGGCCCGCCAGCAGCGCGTACCGCTCGTCCAGCGCCGAGCGGCGGCGGAAGGCGTCCACCGCCCGCCGCCGGGCGGTGGTCAGCAGCCAGCCCACCGGTTCGGCGGGCGCGCCGTCGCGCGACCAGCGGACCAGCGCCTCCGCCAGCGCCTCCTGCGCGACGTCCTCGGCCAGCGCGAAGTCCCCGGTCCAGCGCGCCAGCGCGCCGACCACCCGGGCGGACTCGATCCGCCAGACCGCCGCGACGGCCCGCCGCGCCGCCTCGGTGACCGGCGGGCCGTCGTCGGTGAGCGGCATCAGAGCTGACCGGTCCGCTCGCGCCACGCCCGCTCCTTGACGATCCACTCGTTGTCCTGCGGGAACTCCTCGATGCCCGGCACCCGCCGCACCTCGCACTTCGACCCCGGCATCGCCGGCAGCCGCTTCGCCCACTCCACGGCCTCCTCCTTCGAGGCGACGTCGATCAGGTAGAACCCGCCGAACAGCTCCTTCGTCTCCCCGTACGGCCCGTCCGTGACCACCGGCACCTCGCCGTCGAAGTCGACCACCGCGCCCTGCGACGCATCGTCCAGGCCCTCGGCGGCGACCAGCACGCCCGCCCGGATCAGCTCCTCGTTGAAGCGCCCCACCGTTTCGAGCATCTCCTCGAAGGGCGTCTCCATCATCTTCGCGAGCGTCTCGTCCGTCGCCCGCATGATCAGCATGTACTTCGCCATCGCCGCTCTCCTCGTTCTCGGGGCCGTGTCCCGACCCTCTCTACCCCAAGGTCGAACGGCGCGGGCGCGGATCGACACGGGAACCGAAAAAGTTCGTCCTTCTCCCCGCACCGCCGTCCGACGGCCTCCGGCAGCCGCCGCCCGGGTCAGCGCGCGGTGGTGTGCGGGGTGCCCGGACGGCCGCTGACGGGAGCCACCCCGGCCTCCGAGCTCACCACGATCCGGTCCGGGCCGTACCACTTCGCGCCCTGGTGGGAGCCGGGCCCGTTGCCCTCGCCCCACGTGCCCAGGACCCGGTGGCGGGCGGACCAGCCGCCGCCGACCACCAACTCCGGCTGGTGGACCGGATCGATGGAGAAGGCGACGTCGGTCACGGTCAGTACCCGGTCCGGGTGGTCGGGGTGCACCGACCGGACCACGGACGGCTCGTCGCCGGCCGCCATCGCGGACAGCAGCACGAACGGCGCCCCGGCGGCGATCGTCCCCACCAGGACGGCGGCGAAGCCGATCTGCGAGAACGCGCTGCGGAACTCGCACTCGACCACCACCGAGACCGCGCCCAGCACGATCGCCGCCCCGACCAGCAGCACCGGACGGTCGAGCGACTGCTCGACCTTCACCAGCCCGCCCGAGCGGGCGGCGTGCCGACCCGGCAGGTGGACCAGCACGGCCAGCAGCGCCACCCCCTTGAGCCACCAGGCGATCCGCCGGCGACGCCAGGCCGGCATCCGTCCGCGCACCCGTCCGTGCACCCGTCCGTCCGCCCGCCCCCGCACCCGTTCCCCTCCCCGATGATCGGCTGGGCGGACTGTACTACGCGCACCTGCCGGGCGTACGTCGGCCGTTCACCGGGCGGGAACGGGCGGGACGGGCGCGGGACGAAGACCGTCATGGTTCTGCAACAGCCTGCCGGAGCCCCTCCGGGCCCGGCGACCGGGGCGTCTAGGTTGGGCGGATGAGCCTTTCGACCGAAGCGGTCGCCGCGGCGGGGGCGGCCTGGGTGTGGATGCCGGACGACGCCGAGGTCGTCGAGGACGCCGGGTACACGATCCTGCGGCTGCCCGACTACTACGGGTTCGACCTGTCGGTGGTCTCCTTCACCCCCGCCGGACCGCTGGCCCCGGCCGTGGACGCCGTGCTGGCACGGGCCCGGACGCTCGGCCCGCCGGTGCTCGACTGGCAGGTGCTGATCGGCGACCCGCCCGGCCTGCGCGACGAACTGGCCGCGCGCGGCGGGCGGGTGAAGCTCGGCCTGGAGATCCTGGCCGCGGACCTGGCCGACGGCGCACCGGCGCTCCGGCCGCCGACCGTACCGGTGGAACTGCGCTGGGCCACCGACTTCGTGACGGTACGGGACGGAGCCGCCGTCGAGGTCACCGGCTTCGGCGGCGAACTCCCGCCCGCCACCCGGCTGGAGCGCACCGCGGCCCGGAACGCCAAGGCCACCCCGGCGGGCCGGGGCGGCACGCTCGTCGCCTACCTGGACGGCGAGCCGGTCGGAACGGGCGGCGTGGCGGTCGTGGACGGCGTCGCCCGGCTGACCGGCGGCGTGGTCGTCCCGGCCCGGCGGGGCCGCGGGGTGTACCGGGCGGTGCTGGCCGCCCGGCTCGACTACGCGGCGGCGAACGGCGCGACGATGGCCCTGGTCAAGAGCAACCCGGCCGCCTCCGGGCCGATCCTGCGGAGGACCGGTTTCACCGCCTTCGGCCAGGAACCCGTCTACGCCCTCCCGTTGGGCTGACGACGGAGCGGGAGGAACGTGGTGGAGCGACGGAGACTGATCGGGACCGGGGCGGCCGCGGCGGTCCTGCCCGCCTGGTGGGTGCTGCGCCGGGCGGTGGGAGGCGGTGGCCGGCGGCAGCGGTGACGGCGCGAACGGCGGTGGCGGCAGTGGTGGCGATGGCGGCGGGTGGCACACCGACCACGCGGCGCTGGAACGGGTGTTCCCGGCGCTCGGCCCGCTCACCGACGCCAGGTGAACGAGCAGCCGGGACCACGACGACCGCGGCCTGCCCTCGCCGGACCTGGTGATCGTCGGCCTGGCCCGGCTCGCCCCCGGCCGGCTCGGCGAACTGACGGCGGCCCACCCCTTCGTCCCCGGCGGCCCGGCCGAGGCGGACGTCTCCGCCACCTCCTGGTTCACCGCACCGCTCAAGGGCCAGGGGCCCGAGGACCCCGAGTGGAACCGCTCGGACGACCTCGACCGCAGCGGCAACGGCCACCGGGCCGCCCTGTGGTTCGACCGGCGCAGCGACACCGTCCGCTTCCACGCGCTCGACCCGGGCGCGGACCAGGGCACTCCGGCCGCCGGAGGGCCCGCGCCCGCCGCCGGGTGAGCAGGGAACGGCTCGTACGGGTGTCAGGCCGGGATGTTGCCGATGACGGCCCTGGTCAGCGGGGCGAGCCGCTCCGACAGCCGGCCGAAGTCCGCGGTGCGGCCGTCGGACCACTGGGCCATGCCGACCAGCATGCCGCGCCCGTAGGCCGAGAAGTCCTGCACCAGCCCGCTGTCGGCCGGGAGCGCGCGCAGACCCGAGCCCTCGGGCGGGAGTTGGACCGCGACCTGGTAGTTCTCGGCGTCGGTGCCCAGCAGCATCAGCAGGTGCGGGATGTCGGCCGGGTCCTTCATGGTGAACAGCGCCAGGTCGTACTGGTTGCCGTCGGCGTCCCGGTACAGCGCCAGGTCGACGCCGAGGCAGCCGTGGCTCTGCGTGATCAGCCCGGCCAGGGTGGGGGCCACGGTGTCCGGCCCGGTGCAGTCCGGGTTCGCCACGTCCGCGACCAGGCTGTACCCCTGCACCTGCTTCGGGAAGACCGACAGCGGGATCGCCGCACCGGGCCCGCCGGACGAACCGGCCGGAGCGGCGGTCGTGGCGGCAGGCGAACCGGCCGGAGCGGCGGTCGCGGCGGCGGACGCAGCGGCGGGAGCGGAGGTGGCGGACGGCGCGGGTGCGGCGGCGGGCTCCGGGTGCAGCGGGCCGAGTGCGTACGCCCACGCCCCCGCCGCGGCCAGCAGGGCGGCGGCCGAGAGGAGCAGCAGGCGGTGCCGCGAGCGGCGCCGGGGAGGCCATTGCTGCCGGGCCGCCTGCCGGGCCGCCTGCTGGGCCGCCTGCCGGGCCCGTTCGGCGGCGCTCGGCTCTCGTACCGCGTTGTCCTTCTCGAACTCCCTGACGAATTCATCCCACAGATCGTCACCGGATCCACGCATAGTCACAGCCCCAGGACCATAGTGATCTTTGCTCCGCTTGGAAAGCGCGGTGTACGTCCCGTCCGGCGGGGAGTCGGACGGACCCGGAGGAAGGGGGACGGCCGGGTGCTGGTGGCGGTGGCGGGGCTGCCCGGGGCGGGCAAGAGCGCGGTGGCCGAGGCGCTGGGCCGGAAGTCGGCCGCGCCGGTGGTGTCGGTGGACCCGATCGAGGCGGCGATGCGGCGGGCCGGGACCGGGCCCGAACAGCCCACCGGCCTGGCCGCGTACGCGGTGGCCGAGGCGGTGGCCGAGGCGGTGGCGGACGGGGTGCCGGCGCCGGGGCAGCACGTGATCGTCGACGCGGCCAACGCCGTCGAGGCGGCGCGCGGGCAGTGGCGGGCGCCGGCGTCCCGGCACGGCGGGTCGGCGCTGTTCCCGGAGGCGGCGTGCCCGGACCCGGAACTGCACCGCCGCCGCCTGGCGGGCCGCAGCCGGGGCATCGCGGACTTCCCCGAGCCGACCCGGGCTCCGGTGCAGTGGCTCCGGGCGGAGTTCGAACCCCGGCCCGCGCGAACCCCGGCCCGCGCGAACCCCGGCCCGCGCTGACCCCGGCCCGCGCGGGCCGCGGACCGGTCGGGCCGCCCGGAACGGCTGGTGCTGGGCAGCACGGACGCGGCGGAGCCCAACGTCTCGGCGGCGCCGGCCTTCCTGGGCGCGGTCCACTGACCGACCGGTCACCCCCCGGGCGCCGCGGCGGCCCTGGAGCTCAGAAACCCCGCTCGCCGCTGCCGCCCGGCTGCGCGGCCAGGGTCTGGGTGGCGATCACCGCGGCCTGGACGCGGCGCTCCACGCCGAGCTTGGCCAGCAGCCGGGAGATGTGGTTCTTCACGGTCTTCTCGGCGAGGAACACCCGCTCGCCGATCTGGCGGTTGGTCAGCCCCTCGCCGATCAGCGCCAGGATCTCCCGCTCCCGGTCGGTCAGGTGCGGGAACTCCGGCGCGGGCGCCGGGGTGTCGCCGCGCAGCCGGGCCATCAGCCGGGTCGCCGCGCCCGAGTCCAGCATCGACCGGCCCGAGGCGACCGTGCGGATCGCGGTGACCAGGTCGGTGCCGCTGATCTGCTTGAGCACGTAGCCCGCCGCGCCCGCCATGATCGAGTCGAGCAGCGCCTCCTCGTCGTCGAACGAGGTGAGCATCAGGCAGGCGAGTTGCGGCATCCGTGAACGCAACTCCCGGCAGACCGTCACCCCGTCGCCGTCCGGCAGCCGCATGTCGAGCACCGCGACGTCCGGGCGCAGCGCCGGCACCCGGGCCAGCGCCTGCTCGACCGTCCCGGCCTCGCCGACGACCTGGAGGTCCGGCTCCGAGTCCAGCAGGTCGTGCACCCCGCGGCGGACCACCTCGTGGTCGTCCAGCAGGAACACCCTGATCGGCGCCGAACCCTCGGACATGGCAGCACTCCTCCTGGCAGACCCCTGCACCCCGCGTACACCCCGCAGTCTGCCAAACCCGCCCCGCCCGCCGACAGGGCCACCCGCCCCCGACCGCCGCCCGTGCCGGGACCCGACCGGCTTCCGGCACGGTCCTGACCGGCCCTTGACAGCTTCCGCCCGGACGTGCTCGAACCGCCCGCCGCGCACAGCACCCTTCACCTCGCCGCGCCCACCGCCCACGTCACCCGCCCACCGCCCACGTCACGCGTCGCCCGCCACGCGTCACCGCTCGGCACGCCAGGGCGGCCGCCCGCCGCCCGGCCCGGCCCACCCCGCGGCGGAGCGGATCGCGCCGCGCGCCCCCGCCCCGCCGGTGGTGCGGCTGCTGACGGCGGTCGAACCGGCGGCGGGTCAGCGGGCGCACGGACGGGCGGTGCGGACGGGGCGCGCGAGGGTTCCTCTCCTCGGCGGCGCGACCGCCCCCCGTGGGCGGCCGCGACCTTGGCAGCGTGTCGAAACGCTTCGGCGCGCGGCCAGGGGCAGGAGGTCCCGCGCACCGGGCCGATGGTCCCGGACCGGACGGACCGGACGGACCGGCCTGGACCCCCGCGCCCGGGCGAACCTTCCACCGGCCCCGCCCCGACGGCCCGACGGCCCGGCGGCGTCCCGGGACCGCACTCCGCTCGGGCGCCGCCCGCTCGGGCCAAAGAAGCGCGGGCCACGCCCCGGCCTGCCCCGGACGGCGGTGGACGTGACCTACATTGACCTGGGAGTCCGCCCGGCGGGCCGGAGCACCCGGCGGTCCCGGGCGGCCCCCTCCCGGACAGGAGCAGCACAGTGGTCGACACCGCCCCCGCGGACGGACGGACGGCGCGGCAGCGGTTGCGCGCCTGGCTGCTCGACGGCCTCTCCGACATGGCCAAGCAGTACCCCGGCCCGCACGCCGAGGCCCCCGACCAGCAGCACGGCCGGCGCTGGTGGAAGGTGATGTGCCTGACCGGCCTGGACTACTTCTCCACCCTCGGCTACCAGCCCGGCATCGCCGCGCTCGCGGCCGGCCTGCTCTCCCCGGTCGCCACCCTGGTGCTGGTGCTGGTCACCCTGTGCGGCGCGCTGCCGGTCTACCGCCGGGTCGCGCAGGAGAGCCCGCACGGCCAGGGCTCGATCGCCATGCTGGAACGGCTGCTGTCGTTCTGGAAGGGCAAGCTCTTCGTCCTCGCGCTGCTCGGCTTCGCCGCCACCGACTTCGTGATCACCATCACCCTGTCCGCCGCCGACGCCACCGCCCACCTGGTCGAGAACCCGCACCTGCGCGGCGCGCTGGGCGGCCACCAGGTGCTGATCACCCTGCTGCTGGTCGCGCTGCTCGGCGGCGTCTTCCTGAAGGGCTTCAGCGAGGCCATCGGCATCGCGGTCGTCCTGGTCGCCGTCTACCTGGCGCTGAACGTGGTGGTGGTCGCCGTCGGCCTGTGGCACGTGGCCACCGACCCGTCCGTGGTCACCGACTGGACGCACGCCCTCGGCCTGGAGCACGGCAACCCGCTCGCGATGATCGGCGTCGCCCTGGTGGTCTTCCCCAAGCTCGCCCTCGGCCTGTCCGGCTTCGAGACCGGCGTCGCCGTCATGCCGCACATCGAGGGCGACCCGGACGACACCGAGGAGCGCCCCACCGGACGCGTCCGCGGCGCCCGCAAGCTGCTCACCACCGCCGCCGTCATCATGAGCTGCTTCCTGATCACCACCAGCCTCATCACCACCCTGCTCATCCCCGCCGACGACTTCGAGCCCGGCGGCCCCGCCAACGGCCGTGCCCTCGCCTACCTCGCCCACCACTACCTCGGCGGCGCGTTCGGCTCCGTCTACGACCTCTCCACCATCGCCATCCTGTGGTTCGCCGGCGCCTCCGCGATGGCCGGCCTGCTCAACCTGCTGCCCCGCTACCTGCCCCGCTACGGCATGGCCCCGCACTGGGCCCGCGCGGTGCGCCCGATGGTGCTGGTGCTCACCGCGACCGCCTTCCTGATCACCTGGCTGTTCGACGCCAACGTCGACAAGCAGGGCGGCGCGTACGCCACCGGCGTCCTGGTGCTGATCACCTCCGCCGCGATCGCCGTCACCATCGCCGCCCACGCCGCCCGCCAGCGCGGCTGGACCGTCGGCTTCGCGGTCATCGCCGGGGTCTTCCTCTACACCACCGGCATCAACATCGCCGAACGCCCGGACGGCGTGAAGATCGGTGCCTGCTTCATCGCCGCGATCGTGCTGGTCTCGCTCGCCTCCCGGCTCGCCCGGTCCTTCGAACTCCGGGTCACCGACGTCCGGTTGGACCAGGTCGCGGAACGCTTCGTGCGCGACACCGCGCACCGCACGATCCGCTTCATCGCCAACGAGCCGGCCGGCCGCGACCTCGCCGAGTACCGCGACAAGGTGCACCAGATCCGCGCCGACAACGACATCCCGGCCGAGGACGACCTGGTCTTCGTCGAGGTCACCGTCCGCGACGCGTCCGACTTCGAGGCCGAACTGCACGTCCGCGGCGAGGTCCTGCACGGCCGCTACCGGGTCCTCACCCTCGAACACTCCAGCGTCCCCAACGCGCTCGCCGCGACCCTGCTGCACGTGCGCGACACCACCGGCCAACTCCCGCACATCTACTTCGAATGGACCGAGGGCAGCCCCTTCGCCCAGTTCCTGCGCTTCTTCCTCTTCGGCCAGGGCGAGGTCGCCCCCGTCACCCGCGAAGTGCTCCGCGAGGCCGAACCCGACCGCTCCCGCCGCCCCCGCGTCCACGTGGGCTGAGGCCCGGCACCGTCCCCCGCCCGGCCCGGGTGGGGGGTGGTCCGGGCGATTCCCGGTCGTGGTCCGGTTGCCGGTCCGCGAACCGGCCCGGGGGAGCGGGCCGCGGCGCATGATGGGGGAACCGTCGGCGGTGCCCGAACTGACGGGGAGCCGGCGCGCGAGCCGGCCGGTCAACGGCCCCTGCGGCAAGGCGGGTTCACCGGAACCGGAGGAGCGGGCGGAGCCCGCCCCCGGCCGGACCGACCGTCCCGGCCGCCCGGACGAACCACGCAGGAGGAGCAGGACATGGGACGCTACGTGATCAACGGCGAGGTGGTCGACGTGCGCGCCGACGACCCGACCGCGGAGCAGCTCAAGCGGGCGGCCGGCATCGCGACCGACGACTGGGTGATGGCGGCCATGCCGAACGGCAGGATCGAGCGGGTGGCGGACGCCGACCGGCTGCCGAACGGCGTGACCGACGTGACGATCGTCCCGCGCTACGAGTACGGGTCCTGAGGTGGCCGCCGACCTGAGCGCCACCGGGCGCCGCCGGAGCCGCCTACAGGCCGAGGTGCAGCTCCTCGCCCAGCGCTACCGAGCGGTCAACTACGACCGCCAGGAGGCCAGTTGGGTGCACATCGGAAAGTTCCCGGTACCCGGCGGCTGGAGCCGGCGCGAGGTCGAGATCCTGATCGACGTCCCGCACGGGAACCCCGGCTACCCCTCGGTCGCCCCGCAGTGGTTCTGGACCGACCGCGACCTGCGGACCTCCGACGGCCGCTCGATCCAGCACTTCTTCACCGCGGGCGGCTTCACCGCGGCCGACCAGGAGTACCTCGACAAGGGGTGGGGCCACTTCTGCATCCACGTCAGGTCCTGGCACCCGGCCGGCGGCCTGCGCCTGCGCGAGGGGCACAACCTGCTCTCGTACCTGGACCTGATCGCGGCGGTGTTCCGCGACCGCGAGCGACTCGCCGGAGGGCGGCCGTGAACGACCTGGACATCGTCTTCCCCGGCCCGCAGTGGGACCTGTTCCGCCGGCACCTGCTCGGCCCCCACCCCGGCCCCGGCGGCAGCGACGCGGACGAGCAGCTCGCCTTCGCCCTGGCCGCCCCCGCCCCCGCACCCGGCCCCGGGTCCGGGTCCGGGCCCAACGGCGTCCGGCTGACCGTCCGCGAGCTGCTGCTCGCCGGGCCGGCCGACCTGGAGCGCCGGACGCCGGTGGCGGTCGCCCCCACCGCCGAGTTCGTCGCGGCCGCGCTCTCCCGCTGCCGGGAGGAGGGCTGGAGCCTGATCGAGGCGCACTCGCACCCGTTCAGCCACGGCCCGGGGACCACGTTCAGCGGCATCGACCGGGCGAACGACCGGGCGAAGATGCCCCCGGTGGCCGACCTGCTGCCCGCGAACGCCCGGCACGCCACCATGGTGCTCGGCCACGGCAGCCTCGACGCCCACCACTACGACCGGGCCACCGCGAGCATCCGCCCGGTCCGCCGCATCCTGGTGGTCGGCGCCGGGGACGGCCGCCCGCCACTGACCCGGATCACCCCGAGCGGCGCGCTCCGGCCGCAGGGCCCGCCCACCCCGGCCGAACCGCCCGGCCGCACCCGCCGACGCCCCTGGCGCAGCCGCCACGCCCACCCGGACGCCCCGGAGGCCCCCGCCGTCCCGGCCGAGGACTCCCGCCACGACCGCCAACTCCCGCTGCTCGGACCGGAGACCCAGCGACTGCTGGCCCGCACCACGGTGGCGATCGTCGGACTCGGCGGCCTGGGCTCCTTCACCGCCCTGGAGTGCGCGCACCTCGGCTTCGGCCGGCTCGTCCTGGTCGACCCGGACACGGTCGAACGCTCCAACCTCAACCGGCTGCTCGGCGCGACCGAGGCCGACGTCGGCCGCCCGAAGGTCGAGGTGTACGCCGACCTGCTGCGCGCCGTCGCCCCGGACAGCACCGTGGAGGCGGTGCACGACCAGATCCTGAGCGACCGCGCCCTGGGCCCGGTGCGCACCGCCGACCTCCTGCTGGGCTGCGTGGACAGCGACGGCGCCCGGCTGGTGCTCAACCAGCTCGCCGTCCAGTACGTCCTGCCGTACCTCGACGCGGGCAGCGGCACCCGGATCGACGCCGCGCACCGGGTCACCCACGCCGGCGGGCAGGTCCAGGCCGTCCTGCCCGGGCTGGGGTGCCTGGAGTGCCAGGGCGCCATCAACGCCCGCCGGGCCGCCTTCGACCTCGCGCCGCCGGAGGTCCGGACCCGCGAGATCGCCCACGGCTACGGCACCCGCGAACCGGCGCCCTCGGTGGTGTTCCTCAACGGCGTGGTCGCCTCGCTGCTGGTGGCCCGGGCCGTGCAACTCCTCTCCGGTGCCCTGCCCGCCCCCGGCGGGGACGCGCTGCCCGCCCTCACCCTCTACGACCTGCTCGCCCCCTCCCTCACCCCCGTCACGGCCACCGCCGCCCCCACCTGCCCCACCTGCGGGCCCGGCGGCGTCACCGCCCTCGCGGACCTCTCCCCGCTGCACGACGCGGGCCCGACGCACGCCCCCGCCCCGCCGCCTGCCCCGGCCGCCGCACCGGCTCCCGCCCCGGCTTCCGCCCCGGCCGTTCCGGATGCCCGGCCCGTCGCCGTCGGGGAGGGCCCAGGTGGCGGCTGACCCGATCCCGGTCAACGGGAGCGCGGGCGAACTCCCCCCGCACCCCCGGCGGCCCCGCCCGGACCCGCCGCGCCCGGACCCGCCCCGGCGCGGCGGCGGGGGTGGCGGCGGCGGTGCGGGCGGCGTCATCGCCCTGATCCTGCTGGCCGTCGTGGGGATCGGCGTGGCGACCGAGAACCGCGACCCGGACCGCCCCACCCCCGGCCCGACGTCCACGGCACCCGCCGCCGCCTCCCACTTCGTCCTCCCCGCCCCGCCCCTCCTCACCCACTCCTACGACCCGCCGAGCCTCCCGGACACCGAGCCCGTGGACGTCGACCCGCCCGTCGTCGATCCGCCCAGCGTCGATCCGCCCGTCGTCGATCCGCCGAGCCCGCCCCCGCCGCCGGTCCGCTACGGCGCGATCGCCGTGGACGGCAAGGGCGGCACCGGCCGGGCCTGGAACTACCCCTCCGCCGAAGCCGCCCAGCAGCGGGCGATGTCAGAGTGCCCGGGCACCGACTGCAAGGTCCTGACGGCGTTCTCCGACGGCTGCGGCGCGGTCGCCTACAACCCCACCGCCCGCCACTACTGGGGCGGCCACGGAAAGACCCGGGCCGAGGCCCAACAGGCCGCGATCGCCAACGCCGGCGGCGGAACCTGGATCGCCTGGGTCTGCACCGGCTGAGCCCGCCGCCCGTCTCCCCGCGAACAGGGCGAGCGGCGGGACGTCAGGACCCGTCCGGCTGCCAGGCGCCGACGCCGATCCGCCCCGTCGTGCCCAGGTCGAGTTCCGGCGTCACCGTCACCGGCGCGGCGTCCGGGGTGGCCCGCACCCGCACGTACGGGGCGTTCACCGGGGCCGAGGAGGCGTCGTCGGTGTTGCGCCACACCAGCGTCGCGTGCGCCTTCCCGCCCGGTGCGACGGTGAAGCGCCGGGGCGGGGCGTCCGCGCCGGCGCTCGTCGCGATCGCCGCGCCGCCCTTCAGCACCTGGACGCCGTCCAGCGGGGCGTGTGCCTCGTCGAACAGCTGGGTCTGCGGGTAGCCGTTCAGCGTGACGTCCTTCGTCCCGCAGTTCTCCAGGTGCAGCCCCACCACCCGCAGCCCCATCGCCGCGTCGCCCTGGTCCGCGTAGACCCGGATTCCGGCGGCGGGGCAGGCGCCGCCGGTCGACGGGGCCTCCGCCGTCGGCACGCTGCGCACCCGGGTGATCCGCACCTTCGGTACGGGCGCCGCGGCGCCGGACGGGCCGGGGGAGCGGGTGGACCGCGCGGCGCCCGAGAAGGTCGGGTCCGCGCCCACCGGGAGGTCCGGCGGGGCGGGACGCCCGGTCAGCGGAAAGGTGCCCCGGACGGTCGCCCCCGGCGCCACCGCCGTCCGGGTCCCCGTCGCGTTGGACGACAGCCGGGCCTCGGTGCCCGACCAGCCGAACGACACCGCGACGTCGACGGCCTCGGTGCCCGGATTGGTCACCTCGTACTCCAGGCAGTCCGCGCTGACGGCGAGGACGCGCACCGTGTCCCGGGTCCAGCCGTCCGGCCGCGCCGCCGGGGCCGCCCCGCAGGGGCCCGCGCTGCCCGTGGCGGACGGTGCCGCGGACCCCGCCGCGGTGCCCCCGCCCGCCGTGACCGACCCGCACCCGGCGGCCGCCCCGATCGCCACGACCGCGACCGCGGCCCCCACACCCACCCGAACCGTCCGCATCCAAGCCATCCGCCGAGTCGATCACGAACCTTCCGCCCGGGCTGTGGCCCGCCTCACACCTCGTGCAACAGCCCTGCAACGGTTGCCTGCCGACACCCCGTCAGACGAGCCCGCCAGGCGGCGCCAACTCGCCTACCCCGCAAGGGCGGTGGGCCGACCCGGCGTCAGAACGGCAGCGAGTGCAGCCGGACCGCCCCGCCTGCCGATCAGCCGGACGGCCCGGCGCGGTGTGGACCGCGCTCGCCCCGGGTTCAGCAGTCGCAGCCGCAGTCGCACCCGCTGCAACACCCGTCGCCCCCGCAGCAGTCGCAGCAGTCGCAGCAGTCGCAGTCGCACGCGTCGCAGCAGTCGCCGCAGTCGCAGTCGTGCCGCTGGCAGAACCCCTCGCGCCGCTCGCGGGTGAACGGGTCGTCGTGGTCGCAGCAGAGCAACTGGCAGGTGCAGGCCATCGTCAGCCAGACCGCGCAGCCCGGGATCAGCGAGCGGGGCTGCTTCGGCTTCCCGACGTCGTGGGTGTGCTCCGGTGCCGACGGGGCGCCGGGGTCGGCGCCGGGGTCGGCGTCGGGCGGGGAGGTGCGCGCGGCGGCGTTCGCGCAGGCCCGGTGGTGGGCGCGGCGTCCGAAGACGCGGTCCACGGCCTCCTCGGTCTCGTGGCCGAGCAGGCGGTGGACGAGCGCCCGGTCGGTGAACTCGACCTCCCGGAGGGCGAGTCGGATGCCGTGGACGGCGTCCCGGCACAGCCGCTCGGCCTCGGCCCCGGTGGTGCCGGAGACGGTGAGCGGGTTCCACAGCCCGCGGGCCTCGTCGTCCGCGCGGTCCTCGGCGGCGTCCAGCAGGTGCGCCAGCCGCCCGAACAGCCGGCCCGCCTCGGCGAGCGCGGTGGCGTTCCCCGGCCGGCCCGCCAGGACCGCGGTGTGCGCGAAGGCCGCCGCCGTGGCCTCCTCCGTCGGCGCGGTGGCGAGCAGCAGCGGCCCGCCGGCGGTCACCGCGGACTCGGCCGCGCCCTGGCGCCCGGCGGCGGCGAGCAGGACGCCGGTGTCGAAGCCGACGGCGGCGCCGCCGCCCGCGCTCTGCCGGTCCCAGCGCCTGGTCACCCGCCGGGCACCGGCCGCCACGGGCCGGCGGGCGAAGACGCCGTCGCCGTCCAGGACGTGGTCGCGGACCTTCACCGAGGCCAGCGCCAGCGAGACGGCCGCCGCCAGCCGCGCCCCCTCGCCGGTCGCCACGGGCGCGGTGCGCATGCCGCGCAGCGGACACGGCCCGGCCGTGCGCCGGTCCGCCGCCCGCGGCGACTGCGCCTCGACCAGGACGGAGACGACCAGGCCGTCGTAGTTGGTCGCCGTCCGCGCCAACTGCCCGTGGCCGTCGCGCAGGGCCAGGCACAGCCCGCACAGGTGCGCCGTCCACGACGCGTGCAGGCGCTCCGACAACCGGTGCCTGCACGGCCTGATGATTCCGAACACGTCCCGCCCCCTTCTCCCCGCCCACCCGCGCCGGTCAGCCGCGCTGGTCAGCCGTGTCGACCGGCCGCCATCCTAGTGACGCGAGGTCCGCCGCCGGGGTTCCCCCTCCCCGGCTCAGCGGTGGCCGGACGACACGTCCAGCGAGAAGTGGAACGCCACCACCGACATCCGCCGCGCGTGGTAGAAGCGGTGCGCGCCCTGGTTGACCACCCCGGAGTCCAGCTCCACCCGCGCGCAGCCCGCCAGGGCCGCCCGCCGCGCCAACTCGGCCAGCAGCCAGGACCCGACGCCGCCCGAGCGCAGCGCCGGATCGGTCACCAGGTCGTCGACGAACAGCACCCGCCCCCGGCTGGTCGCCAACGTCCGGTGCGTCGCCACGCCCACGCAACGGCCGCGTCCGGTCGGCGAGTTGTCGTACGCGGCGGTGAACACCAGCCCCTGGCCCGCCGCTTCGGCCGCGAACGCGGCGAAACCGGGGCCGCTCAGGGCGGGCCGCAGCGCTCTGATCAGCGGCTCAACATCCCTGGTCAGCACCGCACTTGGGACGTCCACATCCTGTGCCAGCAGTTCCATCCGCCCATTGTTGCCCGCCTCGAACGGCCGTCGCACCCGGGTATCGGGCCCCACCCCGGGCACGCCGCCCGCGACGCACCGTCAGTGCGGGCGTCACAGGGCGGACGCGGACCTCACGGGCCGAACGAGCCGTCCGGGCCGCCGGTGCACAGCAGCCCGGCGGGGGAGGAGAGCTGCCAGGGGTGGACCGGCCCGCCGGGGGCCGGGTCGGGGGCGACGGCGAGGACCTGGCCGGTGTCGAAGGCGAGCTCCAGGCCCCCGGCCGGGGTGACGGTCGTCGCGGTGATGACGGCGTCCGCGAGCCGCCCGAGCGCGCCGGAGGTGGTCAGGCCCAGAGCGGGGTAGAAGTGCTCGACCTCCGCGCCGTGCCGCAGCCGGAAGTCGTTCTCGACCGTCAGCAGCAGCTCGCCGTCCAGGCGCAGCAGCAGCCGACTGCCGCCGCCGAGCGCCCGCACCGCACGGCCGTCCAGCTCGGACCCGAGCGACTTCCCCACCCCGCACCTCCCGGTCTTCCCGATCTCCGTGATCTCCGCGATCCGCCCGCCGCACCGGCGGACACCGCCCCGACCTGCCTATTCATACCCGGCCGGGCCCCCGGTACCCGCCGCGAACCGCCGACCGCCGCCCCGGCAGCGTCACCCAGGGGCCGTGCGGGGGCCGCTCAGGGGCCGATCACCGGGGGCGCGCCGTCGACGAGTTCGACCGGCCCGGCCGTCGGCGGCAGGGCGCGCACCGCCAGGCAGGCCGCCAGCCGCCGGGCCTGCGGCGGGCTCAGCACCGCCGCGGCCTCCCGCGGGGTGAACAGCCGCCACTCGGCGATCTCCTCCTCCTGGACCCGGACCGCCGCCAGCATCCCGGGGCCCGCCGTCCCGCCGTCGTACACCAGCGACAGGTGCGGCGGCTCCGGCGCCCGCCCCGCCCCCGACGTCCGGCCGCCCACCCAGTCGACGGCCAGCAGGCGGCCCGGTTCGTGCCGCCAGCCCAGCTCCTCCAGGGTCTCGCGGCGGGCCGCCGCCCGGGGCAGCTCCCGGTCCGCCTCGATCGACCCGCCGGGCAGCACCCACGGCGACTGGCCCCGCCACGGCGCCAGGCGCACCAGCAGCACCCGCCCGTCCGGGTCGGTGAACAGCGTCCGGGCCTTGGCCCGGATCCGCGGGCGGGTCGCGTAGTAGGTCGCCTTGTCCAGCGGCGGCGGCGGTGCGTCCCGCCCGCTGCCGGGGGGCAGCAGCCCCTCCAGGGCGGTCGCGCCGAGGTACGCGGGGGCCGGGCGCGGCGGCAGGTGCAGTGCGGAGTGGCCGACCGGCAGACCGTCGGCGAGTTCCAGCGGGGCGGCGGCGCGCGGGGCCAGCACGCACGCCCCCATCCGGCGCGACAGCAGCGGGGGCACGGCGGAGAGCAGCAGCTCGGACGGCAGGTGGACCATCGCGTCCAGCTCGGCCCGCTCCAGCCGGACGGCCGCCAGCTGCTCCGGGGTCAGCGGGTCGGCCCAGTACAGGAACGCGGCGATCGGCGGCCGGTCGTGGTCCCGCGACCAGTCCAGGCAGGCGAGTTCGCGCAGCACGGGCGTGACGCCCAGCTCCTCGCGGATCTCCCGGACGGCGGTGTGCCGGGGCGAGGGGTCGGCCGGCTCCCAGCCGCCGCCGGGCACCGCGACGGGGTGCTTGGCCCGGTACGCGTTCCGCACCACCAGCAGCCGCCCCCGCTCGTCGGGGAACAGCACCCCCGCCGCCGCCATGATCTCCCGCCCGCTCACCGCAACCCCCTCGCTCGCCTCCGGCCGTCCCCGCCCAGCATGCCCCGGACCGCCCCCGCCGCGCCGCGACGCCGACGAGCCCGTGACGGACCGACAACTCGGTCGCCACGGGCCCGTGCTCCCGGCCCGCCACGGTCCACCGCCCGCGGCTCCCGGCCGGTGCGCCGCCGTCAGGCGTGCGCCGGAGTCTCCTGCAGCTGCGCGTACGGCGCGAGCTTGCGGATCGACTCGATGCTCTTCAGGCACTGCTCGCGGGACTCCTCCGGCTCGCCGATCACCACGACCGAACCGTTGCTCGCCTTGAGGCGGAAGCGGTGGTTGCCCGACTCGTCCACGTACAGCTCGAACTTCCCAGCCATGCCAGTACTTACCTCTCACTCGGGTGTCCCCCCGGACTTCCGCCCCCGAACCGCACCGTACGGACTGCCCGCCCCCGCCGCCCGCCGGGGCGTCCATCCGGGGGCCGGGTCGCCCACCCGCTCCGGGCCTCCTCCCCGCCGTCGGGCGGGCGGGTCAGGACGTCAACGCCCGCTCCAGCGCGGGGCGTCGGTCCGCCAGCCAGGACTGCAGGCGGTCCCAGCGGGGCCAGCCGCCGTACGCGTCGAAGTACCGGGTGAACGTGGGGTCCCCGGCCGTGACGCGGCGGGCGACGAAGGTGCGGCAGACGCCGGTGGCCTGTTCCAGGACGGTCGGCAGGGCGAGGCGGTCGGCCGGCCGGAGGCCGTAGGCGGTGGCGAACAGGGCGAGTCGGGCCGGGACTTCGAGGTCGGCGCGGGCGGTCTCGGCGGCCGTCGCCGGGTCGAGCACCGGGACCCAGTAGCGGGCGGTCAGGGCGACGTCCCAGAGCGGGCGGCCGGGGGCGGCGAAGTCGAAGTCGATCAGTGCGGCGGCCCCGCCCGCGCGGAAGACCACGTTCTCCGGGCAGACGTCGTTGTGGCACAGCAGCGGCCCGCCCTCCGGGTCGGCGAACTCGCCGGGCCAGGCCGCCACCGGGTCGAACGGCGTCCGGGCGGCGGCCTCGTGCCAGCGGCGCAGCAGCCGGGCCACCGACACCAGCGCGTCCTCGCCCAGCGCCCAGGCCGGGTACGGCGGCAGGGCGACCTCGCCCGGCAGGAACTCCAGCCGCTCCCGCCCGCCCGCCACCGGGCCCACCGGCACCGGCGCCCCCGGGAAGCCGCCCGCCCGCAGCCCGGTCAGGAAGGCGTGCAGCGCCCCGGCGTGCGGCGGCGCGGGCCGCTCCACCACGTCCCCGCGCCGCACCACGGCCCCCGCGTTCGCCAACCCGCCCGCCAGCGGTTCCCCGTCCATGCCCCGATCCTCCCACCGGACGGCCACCGGCGGCTCAGAGCAGCCGGGCGGTGACCGTCTTGGGCCGCTGGTACTCGCGCAGGGCCAGCGCCGACAGGTCGGTGCCCGCGCCGGAGGAGCGGCGGCCGCTGTGCGGGAGTTCGGCGGACTGGGCGAGGTGGCAGTTCAGCCAGACCTCGCCGGCCGAGATCCGGTCGGTGAGGGCCAGGCCGGTGGACAGGTCGGTGGTCCAGACCGAGGCGGCCAGGGCCTGCGGGACGGACTCGGCCAGCGCCACCGCCTCGTCCAGCGTCGCGGCCCGTTGCACGGTCAGCACCGGACCGAACACCTCCTCGACCACCGCCGGGTCGTCGTCCGGCAGGTCGGCCAGCACCGTCGCAGGCCGCCACAGCCCGTCGCCGCGCCCCGGCGCGGTGTGCACGGTCTTCGCCCCGGACGAGGCCAGGAGGCGGTCGTAACGGGCCGCCTGGTCCGGGTTGTTGAGCGGGCCGAAGTCCCGCCCGGCCCGCCGCTCGGCCATCGCGGCGGCCAGCGCGGCCACCGCCTCCCGGTAGGCCGGCTCCAGCACGATCACCCGGGCGGGCGCGGCGCAGCTCTGCCCCGCGTTGTACGTGCACGCGGCGGCGAGCTGCCGCCAGGTGTCGGCGGGGGCGTCCGGCAGCACCAGCACCGGGCTGTTGCCGCCGAGTTCGAGACTGACCGGGGTCAGCCCGGCCCGGGCGGCCACGTCCGCGCCACCCGCCGGGCTGCCGGTGAAGGCGACCAGGTCGCAGCCCGCGCCGACCAGCAGCCGGCCGGTCTCCCGGTCACCCGGCAGCGCGGTCAACACGCCCGGACCGAGGGCCTGTTCGGCGTGCTCGGCGAGCAGCAGCGCACTGTCGGGGGTGGTCTCGGCGGGCTTGAGCACCACCGGGTTCCCGGCCGCCAGCGCGGGCGCGCAGCGCCAACCCGCCATCAGCAGCGGGTAGTTCCACGGCACCACGGCCGCCACCACACCGACCGGCTCCCAGCGCACCCAACTCTGGTGCCCGGGAAGGTAGTCGCCCGCGGCGGGCGCCGTCGCGGCCCGCACCGCACCCCCGTAGAACCGGAACAGGTCGGCCACCTCGGCCACCTCGTTCGCCGCCTCCGCCACCGGCTTCCCGGTCCCGGCGCACTCGGCCGCCACGTACTCCCCGGCGTGCCGCTCGACCAGCTCCGCCAGCGCGCCCAGCCGCCGCTGCCGCTCCCGCGGCGCCAGCGCCGCCCACCCGGCCCGGGCCGCCCGGGCCCCGGCCACGGCCGCCGCCACCTCGTCCGCCCGGCCGGGCGCCACCGTGCGGCGGACACCGCCGGTGCGGGGATCGATCAGTTCCATCGGCGCTTCTCCCTCGTTCGCACAGGACTTCTTCACCGGACTTCCCGCCGGACTTTCCGCCGGAATTCTCGCCGGTCCTCTCGCGGCACTTCTCACAAGTCGTAGGCGCGCAGCCACAGTTCGAGGGTGAGCAGCAGCCACAGCTTGCCGCCCTGGCGGGGCAGCAGCAGCCCGCCGCCGCGCATCCAGGTCTCCACCGTGTCCGCCCGGAACAGGCCCCGGGCCCGGGCGGTCGGCCCGAGCAGCAGGTCGGCGGCGAGCTCGCTGAGCGGGCCGTGCAGCCACTGCTGCACGGGCACCCGCATGCCGCTCTTCGGCCGGTAGGTGACGGTGTCGGGCAGCAGGTCGCGCACCGCCTCCTTGAGGATCCACTTCTCCTCCGTGCCGCGCAGCTTGAGCCCCGGCGGGGTGGCGAACGCGTGGTCCACCACCCGCCGGTCGAACAGCGGCGAACGCCCCTGCACGCCCTGCGAGGCGGTCAGCCGCTCCACCTTGGTGAGGATGTGGTGCGCGCCCTTGGTGCGCAGGTTGCAGTGCAGCAACTGGTCCAGGAGCGAAGGGAACCGGCGGTCCGTCAGGTAGGGGGCGACGTGTCGGCGCGGATGCGGGGCCGGCTCCAGCGCGGCCAGCGCCTCGCCGGTGAGCAGCGCCGGCAGGTCCTCCCAGCACTTGCGGTACGTGTGCAGGTAGGCGTCCGCCCGGGCCTGCGCCGCGTCGTCGTCCCGCATCAGCTCGAACGCCAGCATCGGCGGGTTCTTCGGCCCGCCGAACACCGGGTCCCCGCCCTCGCCGTTCAGCGACACCGCGATGCCGTCGCCCGCCACCGCCTCCGCCAGCATCAGGTTCGGCACCGTCAGCGGGTCCCCGACCGGGCTGTCCAGCAGCGCCACGGTGTCCGCCAGCCGCGCCGCGACCTGCTCCCCGGGCACCGTCAGCACCCGGTGCGCCGTCCCGCAGTGCGCGGCCACCAGGCCCGAGTAGCCCAGCTCATTGGGCAGTTCGGCGCCGAAGCTGATCGAGTACGTGCGCACCGTCCCCCCGTGCAGCCGCGCCGCCAGCGCCGTCACCAGCGAACTGTCCACCCCGCCGGACAGCAGCACCGCCACCTCGCGCCCGCCGTCCGGCAGCCGCCGCGCCACCGCCCGCTCCAGCAGCTCCCGCAGGCCCTCCGCGTAGTGCCTGGTCGTCAACTCGCCGTCGGAAAGCCCGGGTTGGGGCTCCCAGAACACCTCGACGTCCACCCGCCCGTCCGGCCGCAGCCGGGTCACCCGGCCGGGCAGCAGCTCGTGGACGCCGCGCAGCAGGGTCTCCTCGCCCGGCAGGTAGGCGAAGGTCAGGAAGGAGCGGACCGCCGACAGGTTCAACCCGGTCTCCACGTCGGGGCGGGTCCGCAGCGCCCGCAGCGAACTGGACGCCGCCCAGCCGCCCCCCGCGGTCCGGCAGTGGAACGCCGTCCGGGCGCCGACGTGGTCGCGCACCAGCACCAGGTCCGGCCCGTCCAGCACCGCCAGGGTGAACATCCCGTCCGCCGCCCGCAGTCCGTCCGGACCCAGCGCCAACCAGCAGCGCAGCAGCAACTCCCCGTCCGGGCAGGACGGTTCGGCCGGACGCCCGGCGGCGGCCAGCGCGGCCAGCAGCTCCGTCCGGTTGTGCAGCGTCACCTCACCGACCGCGGTGCGCCCGTCCACCGTGAACGGGCCGTCCGCGAAACCCGGCTCCCCGGTCAGCAGTGCCGTCGCGAGCCGCCGCCCGCCCGCCTCGAACGGGCCCGCCACCAGGCCGGGTTCGGGCCCGACCGGGGCGGGCAGCGAGCTGACCGCGTAGCGGGCCGGAGGGGTGGGGCGGTCGAGGTGGTCGAGGTGGTCGAGGTGGTCGAGGTGGTGGGGCCGGGTGGGGGTGCCGGGCGAGGCCGCGGTGCGGGCCGTCGTCCCGGGGTGCTGCTCAGCCAAAGTCGTCCCCGTCCCAGCCGTCGTTGTCCGGCGGATCGCCGCCGTCGGCGCCGTCCCCGGCGCTCCCGAACCCGCCCGAGTCGAACCCGTCCGGGTCGAACCCGTCGTCGTGCCGGTGGTCGTCGCCCCCGTCGTCGAAGCCGCCGTCCCCGCCTCCGCCGTCCCCGCCGCTGCCGCCGTCGCCCCCGGCGCGAGCCCGCTCGGCCTCCCGGCGCAACTCCTCCTCCTCGTCGGCCGAGAGGAGTTCGGGCGCGTAGTGCGCGGCGGCCACGCCCGCGCCCAGGCCCAGCGCGCCGAGCACCACGCCGACCCGGCCCGGGAACGAACTGCGGTTGACCAGCACGTACCGTCCCTGGCCCCACACCGTGCGGCCGTAGCCGACGTCCCGGCCGTAGCCGACCCGGCCGTCCGCGTGGACGCGCTTGACCAGGTCGCGGCCCAGCCGCTCGTCGGTGCCCGCGTCACCCCGGTCGTCCCGCCAGTGGACGCGGCCGTCGGCGCCGCGGCTGCGCCACTCGCTGCGGCCGTCGGAGTACCGGCGGTGCACCGTGCCGTCGGCCAACAGCTCGTCGCTGTAGGTGATTTCGGGTGGCTGGGTCATCGTCCACGTCCTCGGGGGGTCAGGGCGTCGGCCAGGTCAGGAAGCCGGTGTCGCGGGCCCGGGTGGGCGCGGCCGGACGGGCGGGCGGGGCGAAGCCGCCGCCGCGGACGGTGCGCAGGACGGTCCGCAGCAGCCGGGCCGGACGGACCGCGGCCAGCTCGGCGACCCGGCCGCCGGCCAGCCAGGCCCGCTCGGCGGCCGGCAGCTCGGCGGGCAACTCCTCGACCGCGCACCGGGGTCGTCCGCCGGGCGCGGCCAGGTGCAGGGCGGCGGCGTGCCGCGGCAGCAGCCCCGCCGTGCGCACCCGCAGCCGCGGCCCGGCGTGCGCGCGCACCCGGACGAACAGCTCCAGCCCGGCGGGGGAGGCGTCGTGCAGGACGTGCACCACCGCCCCGTCGGCCCGCGCCATCGCCGCCAGCAGCCGCCCGTCCAGCGGCAGCCGCTCCGGGGTCAGGATCGGGCAAGCCCCTTCCAGGTGCAGGCGGTTGGCGCGCAGCATCCCGGCGATCGCCGGGTCCTGGCAGACCAGCAGCCGGGGGAAGGCGTAGTCGTACAGGTCGCTCTCCGGCCCCGGCCGGTGCGGCGCGGGGGTCACCAGGTCCGGCAGGACGTCCAGTTCGGGATGCCGGGCGAGCGCGGCGGCGAACCGGGGCTCGGACAGCAGCGGCCGGGTGGTGTACCGCAGGCGGTGCGGTCCCCGGTGCAGCGGGAACAGCGTCCGGTCCGTCTCGTAGTACAACTGCCGCGCGGTGAAGGCGAGTCCGCCGGGCCGGGCGCAGCGCTCGGCGGCCGACCGCAGGGCGCGGTCGAGCAGCCGGTCGGGCACCGGTATCGCCGCTATCGCCGGTGTCACAGCGAACCTCCCGGGCGGGCGGCCCCGCGCGGGGCGAACGGGCTTGGGGTGAAAGGGTGTTGAGCTGGTGCGAGGTGCGCGGTCATGAGGTGTCGTCCGTCGGGGTGGTGTCGGTTCCGGTGCGCGGGGCGGGAACCGCCTGCGGCCAGGTGAGGAAGCCGATCCGCTCGGCCCGTCGCCGGGTCTCCGCCGGGCTCTCGACCTCGGCCGCCCCGGCCCGGACGGGTGTGGCGGTGACGGCGACGGCCCGTTCGACGGCCTTGTCCAGCAGTGCCATCAGCTTCACCGGCGGCAGGGCGATCAGCGGGGAGGACCAGTTGTCGAGCAGCCACTCCCGTTCCCGGTCGGGCAGGCGCTGCCAGCCGGGGGATCCGGCCAGCACGTCGGGCACCGCCAGCCGCTTGGCGCCGCCGGTGCGCAGCCGCACCGCCCGCGCGGGGACGTCGACGGCGCGGGGCAGCAGCCCGCAGTCCACCACCCGGCGGTCCGGCAGTTCGGCGCGCAGCCGCGCCGTCCGGGCCAGCGCGGTCAGGGACAGGTCGCGCACCACCACCACGGGCAGTCCGGCCGGGAGCTGCGCGGGCGTCCGGGCCAGTGCCACCCGGTGGCGTTCGGCGAAGCCGTTGACGTGCAGGAAGTCGAACACGGCGGGCAGTTCGCACAGCACCACGGCGCGCGGGCGGGTCGGCCAGGTGGGGACGGCGGCGGTCGTCAGCTCCGCCAGCCCGTCCGGGAGCGCGCCGTACACCTGGCGCCAGCGCCCGGCGACCCGCCGCTCGAAGTCCTCCGGCCGCACCCAGGTGCCGAACGGCCGGGGCGGGCGGTACTGCTTCGCGCCCTGGAACTGCCGGTAGGACAGCCAGCCGAAGAGGAAAGCGAGCGGGTCGAGCAGCAGATAGGCGAGGCCGCCGATGCCGAAGGAGAGCGAGACGACGAGGACGACGGCCATCGCCAGCACCATCCCGCCGGTGACGCTGCCGCGCCGCTCCTGCCCGGTCGGGAAGCGGTACAGGCGGCGTTCGTTGACCCAGTACAGCTGCTCGACGGTGATCCGCAGCCCGCCGGGGGCGGCCTTCGCCACCAACTCGCGGAACTTGGTGTCGTGCAGGCGTCCCGGCTCGACCTTCGGGTCGAGCGCGAACACCTTCCGGCAGTTCGAGCAGGTGTGGCCGGTGCGTTCCCGCTGTCGGCGGTCGACGTGGCAGTGCGGACAGATCATCGGGCGTCCTCCCAGGGCGACGGGCGTCCTCGGTCGGGGGGCTGATCTCGGCGGGCCGTCATCGGACACTCCATCAGACGCAGCCGACAGCCGGGGCGTTGCACCACCCCAACCACCCCAACCACCCCAACCACCCCAACCACCCCAACCAACCCAACCGACCGCCCCGGCCGTACCGGGCACCCGCCCCGGCCGGCCTCACCGGGTGTCCTCCAGTGCGGCGGCGGCCCGGCGCAGCCCGAGCGCCAGCCGCTCGCGGAAGGTGACCGTGCCCGGGCGCTGGGCCGCCGCGACCTCCCGCAGCGCGGCGGCGAGCCCGTCCTCGCCGCGCCGCTCGGCGGCCTCGGCGGTGATCGCGTAGTCCTCGTGGTCGATGCCGTAGCCGGTGTTCGCGGCCAGGATCGCCAGCCGGTCCCGGCCCCGGTTGCCGAACGAGTGCGGCATCAGCTCGGGTATCCGGATCAGCGTGCCCGGCGCCAGCCTGACCTCCACCACCTGCCGCCGGCGCGCGTCGTACAGGCCGCAGGAGGCCGGGCCGAGCGCCAGCACCAGGTGCTCACCGCCGTGCGCGTGCGGGGTGAACGCGCTGTGCGGGGCGACCAGGCCGAGCTTGTAGGTGGCGTTCGACGGGCGTTCCGGGGAGGTCGCGGCGTCCCCGATGAAGTAGTGCGCCCACTGCCGGTCGTCGATGAAGCGCAGCAGCCCGCTGTCCGGGTCCTGCGGGCCGAGCTCCCGGGCGCCGGCGCGGTCCGCGCGCAGCACCCGCCCGTCCGGGCGCAGCCGGTACAGCTCGGCGCCGTCCGGCAGCCCGGACGCCTGCCGCTCCAGCGCGCGCAGCCCCCCGCGCAGGTCCCCGCGTATCGGCATCAACGGCCCCCTCGTCGGTACTCGCCGTGATGCTACCCGGGCTGCCGGGTGTGCTGACCAGCGGGATACTCGAACAGACGTTGAACTCTGCGGAGGTGAGAGCGATGCCCGCGACCGCTACCGGAACGCCGCAATCCAACCCGATCCGTCGAATGGCCGCCTGGCTGACCGCCAAGCACAACTCCTCGCTGGTCTTCCTGCTCGCCCTGTCGCTGGGCCTGGGCCTGGTCGCGCCGCAGGTCGGCCAGCTCTGGCTGCTGGTGGTGTTCTCGGTGGTGTGGGGCGTGACCGTCGTCGCGTTCGCCGCCCAGTTCGTCGGCCGCCACGAGCACGCCCACCCCCGCCACGCCCACCCGCACCACGCCTGAGCCCCTCCCCAGCCCCTCCCGCCACGGGCGGGCGTGGCCGCGTCCACGGCCACGCCCGCGCCGGGGGCCGGGTCAGCTCCCGGACCACACCGTGGTGATGTTGCAGAACTCCCGGATGCCGTGACCGGACAGCTCCCGCCCGTAACCGGAGCGCTTGACCCCGCCGAACGGGAGGGCCGGGTGCGAGGCGGTCATCCCGTTGAAGAAGACCCCGCCCGCCCGCAGGTCGCGCACGCACCGCTCGCGGTCCGCGTCGTCCCGGGTCCAGACGTTGGAACTCAGGCCGAACGGCGAGTCGTTGGCGACGGCGACGGCCTCGTCCAGGTCGGCGACCCGGTACACGGTGGCGACCGGGCCGAACGTCTCCTCGCGGTGGATCCGCATCCGGGGGGTGACGCCGGTCAGCACCGTCGGCAGGTAGTACCAGCCGTCCGCCAGCGCCGGGTCGTCCGGCCGGCCGCCGCCGCACTCGGCGGTCGCGCCGAGCGCCACCGCGTCCGCCACCAGCTCCTCCAGGTCGGTGCGGCCCTGCTCGGTGGCCAGCGGGCCGACCTCGGTGCCGTCCGCCATCGGGTCGCCGACGGTCAGCGCCCGCATCCGCGCGGTGAACGCGGCCAGGAACTCCTCGTACACGTCCGTGTGCACGATGAAGCGCTTGGCGGCGATGCAGGACTGCCCGTTGTTCTGCACCCGCGCGGTCACCGCCCGCTCGGCCGCGGCCGGCACGTCCGCCGAGGGCAGCACCAGGAACGGGTCGCTGCCGCCCAGCTCCAGCACCGTCTTCTTGATCTCGTCCCCGGCCACCGCCGCCACCGAGCGGCCCGCGCCCTCGCTGCCGGTCAGCGTCACCGCGGCGATCCGCTCGTCCCGGATCACCGCCTCGACCGTGCCGGAGGAGATCAGCAGGGTCTGGAAGCACCCCTGCGGGAACCCGGCGCGGGCGAACAGCTCCTCCAGCGCGAGCGCCGTGCGCGGCACGTTCGAGGCGTGCTTGAGCAGGCCCACGTTGCCCGCCATCAGGGCCGGCGCGGCGAACCGCACCACCTGCCAGAACGGGAAGTTCCACGGCATCACCGCCAGCACCGGCCCCAGCGGCCGGTACCGGACGTACGCCGACACCCCGCCCGAGTCCTCCACGTCGCCCGGCTCCGGGTGCTCGTCCGCGAGCAGCCCCTCGGCCCGCTCCGCGTACCAGCGCATCGTCTTGGCGCACTTCGCCGCCTCGGCCCGGGCCTGGGCCAGCGGCTTGCCCATCTCCAGCGTCATCGTCCGCGCGACCTGCTCGTTCGCCTGCTCCAGCAGCTCGGCGGCCCGCCGCATCAGCTCGGCCCGGTGCGCGAAGGTGGTCAGCCGCCAGGACTCGAACGCGGACTGGGCCCGGGCGAGCCGGCGCTCCACGCCCGCCTCGTCCAGCGGATCGAAGACCTCGACGGTCCGGCCGTCGGCCGGATTGACGGTGGCGATGGCCATCGGGCCATTCCTTCCTCGACTGCCGCCCGGCCAACCGGGCGGGGGGCGGACATCGAGGGGAGCGAGGAGGTGGAGATAGGAATCGAACCCATGTGCACGGCCCTGCAAGCCGCTGCCTCGCCTCTCGGCCACTCCACCCGGCTCCCTCGCGTGACTCAGAAACTAGCAGCGGGAAAACCCGGAGCGGGAGTCCGACGCACCCGGAACTCACCCGAATGCCGATCCTGCCCCGAAATGTGACGATCGATCAGCGGATGATCGGTTTTGCCCGCCGCCCTCGCTCCCTACCCCCTGCGCCCGCCCCTACTCCTCGCTCCTCGTCTCCTGCGCCTCACCCTTCACGCCCCGCTCGCCGCCCGCCGCTCGCCGCTCGCCGCCCGCCGTCCGGCTCCGCGACTACCCTGGGCGCCGTGCAGATCGACGACCTCAAGCGCCTCCGCAGGGCCCGCGACACCATGGACCGCGACTACGCCGAACCGCTGGACGTCGCCGCCCTCGCCAGGGTCGCGCTGATGTCCGTCGGCCACTTCCAGCGCAGCTTCCGCGCCGCGTACGGCGAGACCCCGTACAGCTACCTGATGACCCGCCGGATCGAGCGGGCCAAGACGCTGCTGCGCCGGGGCGACCTGTCCGTCACCGAGGTGTGCATGGCCGTCGGCTGTACCTCGCTGGGCTCGTTCAGCACCCGGTTCACCGAACTGGTCGGCGAGAGCCCCAGCGCGTACCGGGCCCGCGACCACAGCGCCGCCGAGCACATCACCGCGTGCGTGGCGATGTACCTGACCCGGCCGATCCGCGGCACCGACACCGGACGGCCGCAGTGACCCGAGGCGGTGGCCCGCCGGTCGCGGCGGACCGGGCCGGGAACGGATCAGGAACGGAGAAGCGCGGGCCGGGGCGGGTCAGTAGCGTCGGGGGCATGGACATCAAGCTTTCGCAGTGCTTCATCGCCGTCGACGACCACGACGCCGCGCTCGGCTTCTACCGCGACGCGCTCGGCCTGGAGGTGCGCAACGACGTCGGCTTCGAGGGGATGCGCTGGGTCACCCTCGGCTCGGCCGCCCAGCCCGAGGTCGAGGTCGTGCTGGAGCCCCCGGTCGCCGACCCGGGCGCCACCGAGGCCGACCGCCGGGCCGCCGCCGAACTGCTCGCCAAGGGCCTGCTGCGCGCCGTCAACTTCCGCACCTCCGACTGCGACGCCACCTTCGAGAAGATCCGCGCCACCGGGGCCGACGTGCTCCAGGAGCCGATGGACCAGCCCTACGGCGTCCGCGACTGCGCCTTCCGCGACCCGGCGGGCAACATGGTCCGCTTCGCCCAGCCCCGCCAGTAGTGTCCGCCCGCCGCCGCTCGGGAACCCCCCGGGCGGCGGCGCGCGTCCGGCCGCTTCCGGCCGTCGCCTCCCGCCCGGCTCAGCCCGCGAGCAGCGGGTAGTGGTCCGACAGGTCGGTGTAGGTGTACGAGGTGCCCCAGCTGCTGACCGTCCACGGCGCGGAGTGGAAGCGGTGCACGGTGTTGGTGTACTGCTGCGGGCGGGCGTGGTCGGCCCGGTACAGCACGTAGTCCAGGTCCTCCTTCGGCTCGCCCGGGTACCGGTAGGCCGCGATCGAGTTGTCGACGGTGTCGAAGGAGTTCGCCCAGCCGGTGCGGGTGGTCGCCGGGGCCAGGTTGCCGTTGGCCAGCAGCGCCGGGTACTCGCCGCCGTGCGAGTCGATGTTCAGGTCGCCGGCCAGCACGATCGGCTCGTTCGCCGGGATCTGCTCGGCGTCCAGGAAGGCCCGCATCGCCCGCAGCTGCTTGGCCCGGACGTCCGCGGCCTGCCCGCTCGCGCAGCCGGAGTCGGTGGACTGGAGGTGGGTGCCCACCACGTGGGTGCGCTGCCCGTTCACGTTGATCTGCGCGTAGACGAACCCCTTGTTGGACCACCAGTCCGAGCCGCAGGCGTCCTTGAACACGTACTGCTCCTTGCGCAGGATCGGCCACTTGCTCAGCAGCAGCACCCCGCCGTCCTCCGGGGTGCTGCTGCTGTAGCTGCCGGAGGTGGCGTCCCAGCCGGAGGTGGAGCGGCCCACCACCGGCGTGCGGTACGGGTAGGCGGCGGACGCCTTCGCGGCCAGCGCGTCCGAGGCCGCGTTGTCGAACGCCTCCTGGAGGACCACCACGTCGTGGCCCTGGAAGAAGTCCGCGCCGGCGATCGCCTGGGCGCGCTGGGCCTGGCCCCAGTTCGGGTAGAGCGAGGTGCTCATCAGGAAGGTGTTGTAGCTGAGCACGTCCAGCGGGGCGACGGCGGCGGGCGCGGTCTCGGCGTGCGCGGCGGCCTGAGGAACCGTCAACAGGGCTGCGGCGGCGGTGAGTACGGCGGCGAGACGGGTGCTGCGGGTGGTGGTCACGGGAACTCCGGGGGTGAGGGCCGGTCGATGTTGTGCAGTCAACTCGGGCCTCCGTGACACGGACAAGACGGCGGACGGCGGCCGGGTGAACTCGGCCGAAACACCCGCTACCGGCGGGTAGGAATCGGCCCGCCATCCACTGTCAACCAACGGTTGACACTCCCGGACTGTCAACCTAAGGTTGCCTCATGGCTGACACCTCTGGAGCGAAACCCTCCGTCCGGCTCGACGACCTGATCGAGGGCATCAAGAACTCGTACCCCGAAGCGCTCGACCAGCTCTCCAACGCGGTCCTGGTCGCCGACCACCTCGGCGACGTGGCCGACCACCTGATCGGCCACTTCGTCGACCAGGCCCGCCGCTCCGGCGCGTCCTGGACCGACATCGGCCGCAGCATGGGCGTCACCCGCCAGGCCGCCCAGAAGCGCTTCGTCCCCAAGGACCCGGGCGAGGTCACCGCGATCGACACCGCGCAGGGCTTCAACCGCTTCACCCCGCGCGCCCGCAACGTGGTGATGGCCGCCCACCAGGCCGCCAAGGACGCCCACAACGACGAGGTCCGCCCCGCGCACCTGGTGCTCGGCCTGCTCGCCGAGCCCGAGGGCCTCGCCGCCGCCTACATCGTCACCAGCGGCGTCCCCCTCGACACCGTCCGCCGGGCCGCCCTGGCCGCGCTTCCGCCCGCCGTCGAGGACGCCCCCGAACTCGTCCCCTACGACGCCGGGGCCAAGAAGGCCCTCGAACTCACCATGCGCGAGGCCCTGCGCCTCGGCCACAACTACGTCGGCACCGAGCACCTGCTGCTCGCCCTGCTCGAACACGAGGCGGGCGACGGCATCCTCACCTCCCTCGGCCTCGACAAGACCGCCGCCGAGACCGAGTTCCTCGCCACCCTCGCCCAACTCGCCCCCGGATCCTGACGATCCACCCCCTCACCCCGCGGGCGGCGGGGCCGCCCGGGACGGGAGCGGTCCCGCCGCCCGCGGCTGCCGCCGTCCGCCACCGCCGGCCTCCGGCGGGCGAAACTCCGTTGACGCCGCGTCGGCGCGCCCGGTTCGCTGCTGCCGGGAACGATCCCGCGCGCACGTACGGAGGGTGGAGCACGCATGGCGTACCGACTGCAGGGCCCGGTGCTGGAGGGGCGGCTGGTGCGGCTGGAGCCGCTGGAGCAGCGGCACGCCGCGGAGTTGGCGCGGGCGGCGGAGGAGGGGCGGGACAGCTACGGCTTCACCTGGGTGCCGCGCGCCGACGAGGTCGCCGGGTACGTCGAGACCCAGCGCCGCCGGGCCGCCGACGGGCTGGCCGCCCCGTACGCGCAGATTTCCACGGCCACCGGCCGGGCCGTCGGCGCGACCGCCTTCCTGGACCCGCGCACCCTGCCGGACACCGGCGTCCTGTACGCCGTCGAGATCGGCTTCACCTGGCTCGCCGCCTCCGCGCAGGGCACCGGCGTCAACGCCGAGTCCAAGCTGCTGCTGTTCCGGCACGCCTTCGAGGAGTGGAACGTCCGCCGGGTCGACCTCAAGACCGACGCCCGCAACGAGCGTTCCCGCGCCGCGATCGCCGCCGTCGGCGCCCGCTTCGAGGGCGTCCTGCGCAACTGGTCGCGCTCCTGGGCCCCGGGGGAGGACGGCCGGCTGCGGGACGCGGCGATGTTCTCGATCACCGCCGAGGAGTGGCCGCAGGCCGGGGCCGCCCTCCGGGAGCGCGTCGCCCGCTACGGGACGTGACCGTTCGTCCGGTCACTTCCCGTGCGGGGGAGGGGGGTTGGCCGGGCCGGGCGGGGGCGGGGGCGCGCCGCCCATGCCGGTCGGCTTCCCGGACGGAGCTTTCTGCGGTGCCACGGTTCCCCTCCTCGGTGCGTCCGGCGGCGGCGCGGGCCGCCGCCGGCAGGTGCGGTCAACGGCTGGATTCCCGCCGTGCGCCCGGCTGAAGCGAGCCCGCGTGCGGGCACGTCCGGGCAGCTCAGCGGCTGTGGAACGATGATCCGATCATCGTTCCGGGGTGGACGGTCCTTCCGGCGCGGACGGCCCCGCCGGGCGGACGGCCCACTGGTGGACGGTGCCCTGGTGCAGGGCGGCGTAGACGCGGTCCCGCAGCGCGTTGGCGTCCGCGTCGGTGAGGGTGCGGCGCAGGTCCCGCAGGACGACCTTGAGCAGCAGGTTCTGCTGGTCGGGACGGGCCCCCAGCCGGGCCAGGGCCTGCGGGGGGAGGGCGCGGCACGGGGTGGCGGAGAGGATCTCGACCGTCTCCACCCGGTCCGCGTCCGGGCCGAGGGCGTCCCGGACCCGGTCGCCGAGGTCCTCGGCGAGGTCGGCCCCGTCCACCGCGACGGACAGGTCGCGGCGGATCGCGGGCAGCGCGGAGACCGGCCGGTACGGCGCGAGGTCGGTGAGCTGGGCGGCGACGGCCGGATCGGCCGAGCGCAGCAGGCGGATGTCCGGAACGCCCTTGCGCAGCATCAGCACCCGGTCCAGGCCCATCCCGAGCGCCAGCCCGCTCCACCGCGGCCCCAGCCCGGCCCCGGCCAGCACCCGCGGATGGGCGAGCCCGCACTCGGCGACCTCCACCCACGCGCCGTCCTGCCCGTTGCCGTCCTGCCCGTTGCCGTCCTCCGCGCCGCTGCTCCGCCCGCCGCTGCTCCGCCCGCCGCCGCCCGCCGCGACGTCCAGTTGGCGTCCCGCCAGGGTGTACGGGTGGACCCGCTCCTCGGTGCGGTACTCCGTGCCCGGCAGCAGCGCGTCCGCGAGCACGGCGATCATCTCCGCCAGGTCCGCCGGACCGGCCGGGACCGGGCGGCGGGTCAGGTACCACAGGTCCAGCTGGTGCGGGGTGCCGCTGTGCAGCCGGTCGATGCTGTCGCGCCGGTACACCAGGCCCGGGCAGACCAGCAGCACCGCCTCCGGCGCCTCCCCGGCCGCCTCCTGCGCGGCGAGCGCCCGCAGCGCGCCCGGGACCAGCGCGCTGGAGTGGCTGCGCAGCATCCGCCGGTCGTCGACGTACCGGGTGTAGCGGGCGTCCCGGGTGACGTCGTCCGCACGGTAGTTGAGGTGGTCGTAGTTGTCGGCGACGGTCACCGTCCGCTCGCCCCGGTGCACCCGCACCGCGCAGCCCCAGCGCCCGGCCAGCGCCTCCGCCGCGCGGTCGACGAGCAGTTGCAGGGCGTGCGGCCCGGCGGCCGGGTCGGTCAGGTCGCGGACGGCGAGGTCGCGGGCGAGCTGCTCCGCGGAGAGGTGGCGGACGGCGGTAGGGGCGGTGCTGCGGGCAGGGTCGGTGGACATGGCGGCCTCCGGGACTGGGCGGACGGACGGGACGACGAGGGGGGAACACCACACCCCCCGGCCCCTGGGCACGACCCGCCACCGGGGGCCGACCCGCTCCGCCGGAGCACTGCCTCTCTCGCTACCGGCGCGACGGAACCCGCCCCCTGCGGCACCCATCGGGAGCCGGGGGGCCGGTAAATCGGCGGCAGAGCGCGACGACGGCCATACCCGGAGTCTAGGCACCCCGCCCCGAGCCCCCGCAACCCGTTTTCCGACCGCCCCGCGACCGCCCCGCGAGCGTCCGCGACCGCCCCGGGACCTCCCGCGACCGCCTGACGCCCGCCGCTAGGCTGGGCGCCGCCATGGGAAGACCGGGGCGGCGGAGAGGTGCGGCGATGACGGCGACCGGCGGGGTCGGGCAGGCGTACGACGGGGTGGCGGAGCTGTACGCCCACCTGTTCCGGGGCGAAATCGGCGGCCGGGAGGACGAGTTGGCGGCGATCCGGCGGCTGGTCGCGGCACCCGCGGTGGCGGGGCGTGGACTGCCGGTGGGCGACCTCGGCTGCGGGCCGGGAGAGGCGACCGAACTGCTCGCCGGGTTCGGCGTCCGCGCCTTCGGCCTGGACCTCTCGGCCGGGATGCTGCGACAGGCCCGACTCGCCCACCCGGCGCGGCCGTTCGTGCGGGGCTCGCTGACGGCGCTCCCGCTGGCGGACTCCTGCCTCGGCGCGATCCTCGCCCGCTACTCGCTGATCCACCTCCTGCCCGCCGAACTCCCCTCCGTCCTGGCCGAGTTGCGCCGCGTCCTGGCCCCCGGCGGGCTGCTGCTCACCGGCTTCTTCGCCGCCGACCCCGAACTCGGCGACACCGACCGTTCCGTCCCCTTCGACCACAAGGTCACCACCGCCCACCGCTGGCCGGTCGACACCCTCGCCGGGCTCTTCCGCGCGGCCGGCCTCACCGAGACCGCCCGCACCCTGCGCGCCCCCGCCCCCGGCGAACGCTTCCCGCAGGGGACGCTGCTGGTCCAGGGCTGAGGCCGCCCGAACCGGCCCCCGCGGCCCGGGCGGCCTCAGCCGTGCGGGTGGCGCACCACCAGCACCGCCTCGACCTCCTGCGCCACCGCCTCGTAGCGGTGCGGGACGTCCGCCGCCCAACTGTGGTGGCCGCCGGGGGCGACCGCGACGGGTGACGCCTCGGTGCCGACCAGCGCGGTGCCGGTCAGCACCACCAGGTGCTCCACCGTGCCCGGCGGGTGCGGGGCCGAACGGCGCACCCCGCCCGGCCGGATCCGGATCCGGTACGTCTCCGAGACCGCCGCCGCGTCCTCGAACCGCTCCAGCAGCACGGCGTCCAGCACCCGCCCGGACACCCCGGCGTTCAGCGCCCGCCCCGTCGCGGCCTCCCGGGCGGCCTGCTCGGGCGCCTGCAACGCGGCGCTCAGCGGCAGGCCGAGCGCGGTGGTCAGCGCGTACAGGGTCTCCAGGGTCGGGTTGCGGGTGCCCGCCTCCAACCCCGAGAGGGTGGCCTTGCCGAGGCCCGCACGGCGGGCCAGCTCCGAGAGGGAGAGCCCGCGGGCGGTGCGCAGTTCGCGCAGCCGCAGGCCGATCCGCGCCGAGAGGTCGGCGCTCGCCGAAGCCGGTTGATCCGTTGCTCGCATGCGGTCTATCGTTCCACACACGGAACGTTCCGTATGTGGAACGCGAATGCCCCGAGGAGCCACCGTGGAACCAGCAGCACCCCTCGCCCTCCCGACCCGCAGCGCCCGGGTCGCGGCCGCCCTCGCCGCCGCCGGCCTCCCCGGGACGGTCCGCCGCCTCGCCGACTCCGCCCGCACCGCCGCCGAGGCCGCCGCCGCGCTCGGCTGCGAGGCCGGCGCGATCGCCAACAGCCTGGTCTTCGTCTCCGACGGCGAACCCGTGCTCGTCCTCACCAGCGGCCGTCACCGCGTCGACACCGCCGCCCTCGCCGCCCGCTGGGGCCGCGGCCCGCTCCACCGGGCCACCCCCGAGCAGGTCCGGGAGGCCACCGGCCAGGCCATCGGCGGCGTCGCCCCGACCGGCCACCCCCGCCCGCTGCCGACCGTGGTCGACCGGGCCCTCACCGACTACCCCCAGGTCTGGGCCGCCGCCGGCACCCCGCACACGGTGTTCCCCACCACCACCGAAGAACTGCTCCGCCTCACCCGCGGCACCCTGCTCCCGGTCGGCCCCTGACCCTGCCGGCCCCGCCGTCGGCCGACCGGACGCCGCCGAGCCCGGGCCCGCCGACGAACCCCGCCCGCCGGGCCCGGGGCCGGGGCCGGGCGTCCCGGGTCGGCGGATCGAGCCGCCGGGTCTTCGGGCCGCTGGTTGGACGGGCCGCCGGGTGGTCGGGCGGTCGCTTCGCCTGTGGCGTTGCGGTCTGGCCGGGTGGTTAGGCCGATACTTCGCCTGCGGCGGTGCGGTCTGGTCGGTGGACTTGATCGGGCCCGCCGGGTTGCCAGGTTGCCGGGTCGTCGGGCCGCTGGGCCGTCGGTTCGACAGGTGGTCGGGTGGTCGGGCGGTCGCTTCGCCTGCGGCGGTGCGGTCTGGCCGGTGGGCTCGATCGGGCCTACCGGGTCGTCGGGCCGCTGGTTGGACGGGCCGCCGGATGGTCGGGCGGTCGCTTCGTCTGCGGCGGTGCGGTCTGGCCGGTGGGCTCGATCGGGCCCGCCGGGTCGTCGGGCCGGCAGGTCGTCGGGCCGCCGACCTGCCGTGCCGCCGTGCCGCTAAGCCGTTACTTCGTCTGCGGCGGTGCGGTCTGGTCGGCGGGTCCGATCCGTTGGTGGAGGTCGGTGAGCAGGCGGTCGAGCAGGGTGGCGAGGTGGTGGCGTTCGGTGGGGGAGAGGCCGGTGACCAGGTCTGCTTCGCGGCCCAGGACGGCGTCCACCGAGCGTTCGATCAGGGCGTGTCCGTCCGGTGTCAGGGTGACCAGTACCGCCCGGCCGCCCGCCGGGTCGGGGGAGCGGCGTACCAGGCCCTCCCGTTCCGCCCGGGCCACCCGCTGGGAGATCGCCCCCGCCGTGACCAGCGTCCGCCGGGTCAGCTCGCGGGTCGTCAGTTCGTACGGTGCGCCGGAGCGGCGCAGCACCGCCAGCAGGTCGAGCGTGGCCGCGTCGATCCCGGCGGCTCGCAGCACCCGGTTGCGGTCGTCCGCGAAGAGTTTGGCCAGCCGCCAGATCGGGGTGACGATCTCGATCGAGTCGGTGGGCGTGCCCGGCCGTTCCCGCTGCCACGCCGCCGCGATCGCCGCCGCCGAGCGGTCCCCCAGCGCCTCCGACCCAGGCCCGTCCGGCGGGTCGTCCGGCGCGTTGCGGCCGTCCGGGGAGCCGTCCGACGGGTCCGATGGCTCGGCCATGGGGGTTGCCTCCTGCTGTCCCTGAGCTATGTTTAGCGCTAAACGTAGCAGTCGCGGCCGCAGGAGGAAGCAGTGACCCGTACCGTGCTCGTCACCGGCGGAACCAGCGGGATCGGCCGGGCCGTCGCGGCCCGGTTCGTCGCCGACGGGGACGAGGTGCACCTGACCGGGCGGCGGGCGGAGGCGGTGCGGCGGGTCGCCGCGGAGCTCGGTGCGCAGGGGGTGGTGTGCGACGCGACCGATCCGGTGGCGACGGCCGCGCTCGCCGGACGGTTCCGGACGCTGGACGTGCTGGTCAACGCGGCGGGCGGCCTGCCCGCGGCCCCCGCCACCGGGACGCCGCTCGGCGACGTGCTCGCCGCCTGGCAGGCCAACCTCGCACAGAACCTGCTCGGCGCCGTCCTCACCACCGAGGCCGTGCGCGCCCTGCTCGCGCCCGGCGGGACGGTGATCAGCCTGGGCTCGATCGGCGCGGAGCGGCGCGGCGGCGCGTACGGGGCCGCGAAGGCTGCCCTCGCCGCCTGGAACGCCTCGCTCTCGGCCGAGCTGGCCCCCCGCGGGGTCAGCTGCAACGTCATCGCGGCGGGCTACGTCGAGGGCACCGGCTTCTTCGGCGGGGCCCTCGCCGAGGAGCGCCGCCGCGCCCTGATCGAGGAGACCCACGACAAGCGCCCCGGCACCGTCGAGGACGTCGCCGCCACCGCGCACTTCCTCGCCTCGCCGGGCGCCCGCCACCTCACCGGGCAGACCCTGCACGTCAACGGCGGTGCCCACACCACCCGTTGAGCACCCGGCGCGGGTCAGGCGTTCTTCCGGGCCCGCTGCTCGGCCGCCCGCAGCAGCTCGGCGGTACCGGCCAGCCGACCGGCCGCGGTGGTCAGGGCCAGCCCGGCGTCGGGGGTGGTGCGGCGGTCGCCGGTGACGTCGGTCAGCTCCTGCAAGGACTCCATCAGCTCGGCGATCGCTCCCAGCAGCAGGTGCTCGTCCGCCGCCGGGACGGCCTCGCGGCGCACCCGCAGCGGGACGACCGCCTCCTCGCGGAGCTTGGCCCGCGACTCCTCCAGCCCGGTGACGGCCCTCTGCACTCCGGCGTCCACGCCCGCTCCTCTCCACCGCGGCCGGACGGCCGACCGCCGCCCGTAGGAGGGCGACCTACCCGCCCCCGGACCGCCGCACCCCTCACCGCACCCACCCGGCGGCGCTCGTCCCACCCCCGCGCGCCCCACCACCCGCTGTACGCCCCGCCGCTGCCCACGCCCCACCGCCGTCCGCGCCCCGCCGCCGTCCGCGCCCCGCCACCGCTGTACGCCACGGCCACCGCCGCCGCGCGCCCGGCCGTGCCCGGCCGTGCCCGGCCGTGCCCGGCCGCGTCCTTCCCGTCCGCCGCCGCGCCCCGCGACTAGCCTGGCCCGATGAGCGAGCAGCACGGCGGGAAGGGGCGGCGGCCGCGGTACCGGGCGCTGTCGCCGCTGCGGGAGCACCTGCGCGAGGCGTTCTGGTTCGCCCCGCTGCTGACCTGTCTCGGCGCGGTGCTGCTGGCCGGGCTGACCGACCTGCTGGACCGGGAGATCTTCGCCGAGGCCGCGGCCGAGCAGGCCGCCGACACCCTGCTGTCGTTCGGCTCGGCCGCCAAGAGCGTGGTCTCCACCGTCAGCTCCGCGATGCTGACCTTCATCGGCGTGGTGTTCTCGATCTCGCTGGTCTCGCTCCAGATGGCCGCCAGCCAGTTCAGCCCCCGGGTGCTGCGGCTGTACGTGCGCAGCCGCCTGATCAAGGCGACCTTCGCCACCTGCCTGGCCACCTTCGTCTACACGCTGCTGGTCCAGCTCGGCTACGACGACACCACCGACCCGGCCCGCGCGGTGTCCGTCCCGATCGTCTCCACCGTGGTCGCGCTCGCCATGGTGATGCTCAGCCTGGCGCTGTTCGTGCTGTACGTGCAGGCGACGCTGCGCCTGCTGCGGGTGCCGCACGTGATCGACCGGGTCACCGGCGAGTCGCTGCGGGTGCTCCAGGACTACCGCTGGCTGGCCCCGGCGGCCGGACCGGCGCCCGGCGGGGCCGCCGAGGGGCCGACCCTGCTGCACGAGGGACGCGGCGGCGTGCTGCGGGACGTCAACATCCGCCGACTGATCCGGGTCGCCCGGCGGCACGGCACGGTGCTGCACCAGGTGCCCCGGATCGGCGACTTCATCGCCCCCGGCACCCCCACCGTGGTGGTGGTCGGCGGCACCCCGCCCCGGCCGCGCCGGATCACCACCGCGCTGAACGTCGGCGTCGACCGGACCATGCACCAGGACCTCAGCTTCGGCTTCCGCCAGCTCGTCGACATCGCCATCCGGGCGCTCTCCCCGGCCGTCAACGACCCCACCACCGCCGTCCAGGCCGTCGACCGGATCCACCAGCTGCTCGCCGTGCTGGCCCCGGTCCACCTCGGCGAACTGCGCCACCGCGACCGGGACGGCGCGGTGCGGCTGGTCCAGCCGGTGCCCGGCTGGGAGGCCACCGTCGACCTGGCGTTCACCGAGATCCGCGGCTGCGGCGCCGGCCAGCCCCAGGTCACCCGCCGCCTGGCCGCCGCCCTCGACGACCTGCTGCGGATCACCCCCGAACCCCGCCGCGCCCCGCTGCTGCTCCAGCGCGCCCTCCTCGAACGCGCCGTCGCCGAAGCCGTCCGCGACGCCGACAACCGCGCCTTCGCGCTGACCCCCGACCGCCAGGGCATCGGCTGACCCCCTCCGGTTCCCCCGCCGGAACGTCCGGTTCCCCACCGGAACGCCGCACCGCCCGGAACGGGAGCCGTTCCGGGCGGTGCAGTGCGCGGTGCGCGGTGCGCGGTGTCGGGTCGCGGGTCGTCCCGTACGGGGATCAGCCGGTGGCGCGGTTGGCGCCCCGCTCCAGCGAGGCCAGGTACCGGTTGTACGCCTCCAGCTCGGCGTCGCCGTCCCGGTCGGCGGCCCGGTCGCGGCGGCGGGCCTGGCGCTCCTCGGACTTGGCCCACTGGAGGGTGAGCGCGATCAGCACGATCGCGGTGGGGATCTCGCCGAACGCCCAGGTGATGCCGCCCGCCAACTGCTGGTCGTCGTGCAGGTTCGTCCCGGCGGGCGCCGTCGCGGCGGAGAAGGTGGACACCAGCTGCCCGGAGGCCATCATCACCGCGACGCCGAAGAACGCGTGGAACGGCATGCCCATGAACAGCTCGATGATCCGCATCACGAAGCCGGGGCGGTGCGGGCCGGGGTCGACTCCCATGATCGGCCAGAAGAACAGCAGGCCGACGGCGAGGAAGTGCAGCATCATCGCCAGGTGCCCGATCCGGTACTGCATCAGGAAGTCGAACAGCGGCGTGAAGTACAGCACGTACAGGCTGGCGATGAACGCCGGGATGGTGAACGCCGGGTGCGAGACGATCCGCACGTAGGTGGAGTGCAGCAGGGCGACCAGCAGTTCGCGCGGGCCCCGGCCGCTGCCCTTGCGGGCCGGGCGCAGGGCGCGCAGCGCCAGGGTGATCGGGCCGCCGAGCAGCAGCAGGATCGGGGAGAGCATGGACAGCACCATGTGCTGCATCATGTGGGCGCTGAACAGCACCATGCCGTAGTCGTTCAGGCCGGTGTTGGTGACCAGCAGGACGGTGCCGACGCCCGCCGTCCAGGCGACCACCCGGCCGGCCGGCCACTTGTCGCCGCGCCGCCACAGCCGGACGGCGCCCGCCAGGTACAGGCCGAGGGCGAGCGCGCAGAACACCAGGTAGGGCCAGTCCGGCGACCACTCCAGGGCGCGGGAGAAGGTGAAGGGGGGGAGTGGTCCCCCTCCGTGGTGGTGCATCCCCGTCATGCCGTCGCCCATCGGGCGGCCCCGCTTTCGTCCATGCCGACCGGGCCGCCGCGCGCGCGGCGGCCCGGCGCGGCCCGGTGTGGCCCGGTCCGGTTTGGTCCGGTTTCGTTCGGGCCCAGCCTAGGCGGCGCTTACCGCGGCCCGGCGAGCGCCCCCGGGACGAGGGCGTTCCGGTCGGCGCGGCCCGGGGCGTGGCCGTCGACCGCTCGGCGGGCCCGTCGATCCGTCCGGTTCCCGTGAGCCGCGGTCCGGGAGACCGCGGCTCACCACGTGACCGGCAGCGCCTGCAGGCCGCGGAAGACCAGTTCCGGCACGTAGGCGAGCTCGGACTCGTCCACGGCGAGGCGCAGTCCCGGATACCGTTTCAGCACGGACCCGATCGCCACCCGCATCTCCCGGCGGGCCAGCACCGCGCCGAGGCAGAAGTGCGGCCCGTGCCCGAAGGCGAGGTGCGCCGCCGGTCCTTCGCGGGTGATGTCGAAGCGGCCGGGGTCCGGGTACGCACCCGGGTCGCGGTTGGCCGCGACGATGACCGGCAGCACCGGTTGGCCCGCCGCCAGGCGGACGCCCTCCAGATCGACGGGCTCGGTCGTGACCCGGACCTCTGCCGAGGTGAAGAGCCGGCTGTAGCGCAGCAGTTCGTCGACCGCCGGTCCGATCAGGTCCGGTGCCGACCGCAGCAGCGCGAGCTGGTCCGGGTGGCGCAGCAGGGTCAGGAACGAGTTGCCCAGCTGGTTGACGGTCGTCTCGTGGCCGGCGATCAGCAGGCCCTCGAGGTTGGCCAGCAGCTCGGGCTCGGTGAGGTGGTCGCCCTCGTCGTTGGCGGCGACCATGGCCGAGATCAGTCCGTCGTCCGGCCGCGCCCGCTTCTGCCGCACCAGGTCGGCGAGCCAATCCTGCATCTCGCCCTGGGCGGACCGCAGTTCGTCCGGAGTGATGTCCGTGACGAACAGCCGCCTGGTCCACCTGCGGATGGCCCCCGCCTCGGAGTAGGGCACGCCGAGCAGTTCGCAGATGACCATCAGCGGCAGCGGGGCGCAGAGACCTGCCACCAGATCCGCGGGGGGTTCGAGGGAGTCGAGCAAGGAGTCCACGACGGACTGCACCCGTGGTTCGAGCCGGTCGACCATGCGCGGGCTGAACGCCTGCGACATCAGCTTGCGCAGGCGGGCGTGGCGCTCGCCGTCCAGGCTGGTGACCAGTAACGGGTCGGCGGCGACGGACAGTTTCAGCGGGCTGCCCGGAAGCGTGGCCGCCTCCCGGCTGAACCGGCTGTCGCTCAGGACCTGCCGCACCGCCCGGTGGGAGAGGGCGAGCCAGACGTCCGCGGCCCCCATCGTCGCGAGGACGACCGGGGCCTGCGCGAGCAGGGCCTCGGCCTCGGGCTCGTTGTCGAGGTGGTGCGGCGTGGTGAAGGGGAACGTGGCGTGCATCGCTGCCTCCTGACTGGGCGTCACCGGGCCCGGGCGCCGGGTGCCGGGCCGCGAACGGCCGGGACCGGTGCAGGGAACGGTGACGGCCGGGTGGTGGGCCGCCGGGGGCGGGGGCGCTCCGCGGTCGTCTCGAAGCGACTCGAAGTGACTCGAAGTGAGGGGGGCGAACCGTTCGGCCGGAGCCGCCGACGGCGTCGGTGGCGTCGGTGGTCGGTCCGCCCGATCCGGGCGGTGAGCGCCGTGCGGCGGTTTTTCCGGGTGGCCGGACGACGGTCGAGGACGTTCTTCTGCGCGAGTGCGAACGGGATTCTAGGGCGTTGTCACCGGCGGCGTCGATGGTGCCCCGTGGACCCGTTCCGAGCGTGACGGCGCGGGGGGTGGCCGGACTTCCGCGAGAAACGGCGCGTTTCCCGGACACAGCACGAATCGCGCCACGGCGCCTTTGTCGTGCAGGCATATGACATTGCGATGTGCTTCGTTTGAGCCAGCCTTCGCGTGGCCTATGGCGACGGCGTGATGTTGCTGCCATGCTCGTCTCCGCGGCGGGACGATCATCGCTTCGGCCCCCTCACGCTCAGCTCACCAGCGCATCTTCCTCGGAGAGCGTCGCCCACGCCGTCCCTTCCGAGGACCGCTCCACTGATCCAGGCGCCCGAAGCGCGGTCGAGTCCGTTTCGGATATCACCGGGCCGCCGGGCTGCCCGCGTGCTCCACGCCCCGGCCGCCCGCGCGGCGGGGCCGCACCATCGGGACTGCTACGGAAACACCCCGCCTTCCTTCATTCCCCGGCTCACGAGGTGTCGCTGCGATGCGCTTTCCCCTGGATTCGGACGCCGATCGTGTCGCTGTCATCGGCATGGCGGGCAGGTTGCCGAAAGCCCCGGATCCGGAGGCGTTCTGGCGACTGCTGTGCGACGGGGCCGACGCGATCACCGCGCCGCCCCCGGGCCGGCAGGTCGTGCGGCACGGCGGCTACCTGGACCGGGTGGACGGCTTCGACGCGGCGTTCTTCGGGATCTCCCCCCGCGAGGCCGCCGGCATGGACCCGCAGCAGCGGCTCATGCTCGAACTCGCCTGGGAGGCCCTGGAGGACGCCCGGATCGTGCCGAGCACGCTGACGGGCGGCCCGACGGGGGTGTTCGTCGGCTCGATGTGGGAGGACTACACCTCCCTGGCCCACCCGGGCCCCGTCACGCCGCACACGCTCACCGGCACCAGCCGGGGGGTCATCGCCAACCGCGTCTCGCACTTCCTCGGTGTGCGCGGACCGAGCATGACGGTCGACACGGCCCAGTCGTCGGCGCTGGTCGCGGTGCACCTGGCGGTCGAGAGCCTGCGCCGCGGCGAGTCGGCGCTCGCCCTGGCCGGCGGGGTGAACCTCAACCTGACCGCCGCCCGCGAGGAGGGGGCGGCGGAGTTCGGCGGCCTGTCCCCGGACGACCGCTGCTTCACCTTCGACGCCCGGGCCAACGGCTTCGTCCGCGGCGAGGGCGGCGCCTTCCTCGTTCTGAAACCGCTGGACCGGGCCCTGGCCGACGGGGACCGCGTCTACGGCGTCATCCGGGGCAGCGCGGTCAACAACGACGGCGCCACGCAGAGCCTGACCGTGCCCAGCGCGCAGGCCCAGGAACAGGTCGTCCGCGAGGCACTGGCCCGCGCCGGCGTGCGTCCCGCGGACGTGCAGTACGTGGAGCTGCACGGCACCGGCACCGCCGTCGGCGACCCCGTCGAGGCCGCCGCCCTCGCGGCGGCCTACCGCGGCCCGGCCGGGTCCGGCGACCCCGACAGCGCCCTGCGGGTCGGGTCCGCCAAGACCAACGTCGGCCACCTGGAAGGCGCCGCGGGCATCGTGGGCCTGCTCAAGGCCGTCCTCAGCGTGCACCACCGCGCACTGCCGCCGAGCCTGAACCACGAAACCCCCCACCCCGGCATCCCCCTCGACGCACTGGCGCTGCGGGTCCAGACCGCGCTGACCCCCTGGCCGCGGCCGGACGCGCCCCTGCTCGCCGGCGTGTCCTCGTTCGGCATGGGCGGCACCAACGCGCACGTGATCGTCGAGCAGGCGCCCGGTCCGGCCGCGCCGCCGGTCCGGCGGCCCGCCCCCGGAGCCGGGCCGGCGCCGTGGATCGTCACGGCCCGGACCAAACAGGCGCTGCGCGCGCAGATCGAGCGCCTGCGCGAACACGTGCGCAGCCACCCGGACCTGACCGCCGCCGAGGTCGCGCACGCGCTGGCCACCACCCGAACCCGCTTCGCGCACCGCGCGGTCCTGCTCGACTCCTCCCGGCTCGCCGCCGGCCGGGCCGGCACCCCGGGCCGCACCGTCTTCGTGTTCCCCGGCCAGGGCGCGCAGTGGGTCGGCATGGGCCGGGAGCTGTACGCCGCGTACCCCGTCTTCCGGACCGCCATGGACGAGTGCGCCCGGGCCCTGGCCCCGTACACCGACTGGTCCCTGGCCGAGGTCCTGGACGGCGCCCCGCTCGACCGCGTGGACGTCGTGCAGCCCTCCCTGTTCGCGGTGATGGTGTCCCTGGCGGCCCTGTGGCGCTCCTTCGGCGTCGAGCCCGACGCGGTGGTCGGGCACTCGCAGGGCGAGATCGCCGCGGCACACGTCGCGGGCGCGCTGTCGCTGCCCGACGCGGCCCGGATCGTGGCACTGCGCAGCCGCGCGCTGGTCGCGCTGACCGGCCGGGGCGGCATGGTGTCCGTGGCCCTGCCCGCCGAGCGGGCCGAGGACTACGTGTCGCGCTGGGGCGGCGCGCTGACGGTCGCCGTGGTCAACGCCACCGGTTCGGTCGTGGTGTCCGGCGACACGCAGGCCCTGGCCGAACTGGTCGAGTCCTGCGCGGCGGACGGTGTCCGCGCACGCGTGGTCCCGGTGGACTACGCCTCCCACTCCGCGCACGTCGAGGCGGTCCGCGAGCAGCTGCGCACCGCACTGGACGGGGTGCGGCCGCGGCGGGGCACCGTCCCGTACTACTCCGCGGTCACCGGCGGCCTCCTCGACGACACCACGGCGCTCGACGCCGACTACTGGTACCGCAACCTGCGCGAGCCGGTCCGCTTCGACCTGGCCGCCGCCGCACTGCTGGCGGACGGGCACGACGTCGTGGTCGAGGTCAGCCCGCACCCGGTGCTGCTACCCGCCCTCGAACAGCTCCTGGAACAGGCCCGCGAGCGGACCGGCGCGCCCGGCGTCGCCACCGGCACGCTCGGCCGCGACCGGGGCGGGCCGGACGACTTCCTGACCGCGCTGTCCCGGCTGTTCGTGGCCGGCGTGCCCGTCGACTGGTCCCCGGCCGTCGCCGGGGCCGCGCCGGTCGACCTGCCCACGTACGCCTTCCAGCGTCGTCCGTACTGGCTGCCCGAAGCGGCGGCCGGGCGGGTCGGCCGGACCCCGGCCGACCCGGGGACGCGAACGGCGGACACCGCCGCGCCCGGTCCGGACACGGACGACCCCGCGTCGGGCGACGCGGCCGACGCGGGCGACACGGCCGCCGTGGTCACCGCGCAGATCGCGCTCGTGCTGGGCCACGCGAACCCCGCGGACGTCGATCCCGCGCTCACCTTCAAGGACCTCGGCTTCGACTCGATCACCGGGCTCGAACTGCGCAACCGCCTGGCCGCCGCCCTGGACCGGCCCCTCCCGTCCGGCCTCGTCTTCGACCACCCGACGCCCGCGGAGCTGATCGACTGGCTGCGCACCGGCCCCGGCGACCGGTCGGCCCCCGCCGCGCCGGCCGCCCACGACGACGACCCGGTCGTCATCGTGGGCATGGGCTGCCGCTTCCCCGGCGGGGTGGCCTCGCCGGACGACCTGTGGCGGCTCGTCGCGGCGTGCGGGGACGCGATCGGCGGCTTCCCGGACGACCGCGGCTGGGACCTGGGCGGCCTGTACGACCCCGAACTGCGCGGCGCGGGCACCACGTACGTCAACCGGGGCGGGTTCCTGGAGGCGGCGCCCGGCTTCGACGCCCCGTTCTTCGGCATCTCGCCCCGCGAGGCGCTCGCCATGGACCCGCAGCAGCGGCTCGTGCTGGAGACGGCCTGGGAGACCTTCGAGCACGCCGGGATCGACCCGACCTCGCTGCGCGGCAGCCACACCGGCGTGTTCACCGGCGTCTGGTCGTCCGGCTACGCGACCGGACCGGGCCTGCCGGAGGACCTGGAGGGTTACCTGCTGACCGGCGTCGCGACCAGCGTCACCTCCGGCCGGGTCGCCTACCACCTCGGGCTGCGCGGTCCGGCGCTGTCCGTGGACACCGCCTGCTCCTCGTCGCTGGTCGCCCTGCACCTGGCCGCCCAGTCGCTGCGTACGGGCGAGTGCTCGCTGGCGCTCGCCGGCGGTGTCACGATCATGGCGACACCGCTGGGCTTCACCGAGTTCTCCCGCCAGCACGGCCTCGCGGCGGACGGCCGCAGCAAGCCCTTCGCCGCCGCGGCCGACGGTACGTCCTGGGCCGAGGGCGCCGGTCTGGTGCTGTTGGAACGCCTGTCGGACGCCCGTCGCAACGGTCACCGGGTGTTGGCGGTGGTGCGGGGTTCGGCGGTGAACCAGGACGGTGCGTCGAACGGGTTGACGGCGCCGAACGGTCCGTCGCAGGAGCGGGTGATCCGGCAGGCGTTGGCCAGTGCCGGGTTGTCGGGGTCGGACGTGGACGTGGTGGAGGCGCACGGCACGGGGACGACGCTGGGCGACCCGATCGAGGCGCAGGCGCTGTTGGCGACGTACGGTCAGGGGCGGGACGAGCCGCTTTGGTTGGGGTCGGTGAAGTCCAACATCGGCCACACCCAGGCGGCGGCGGGTGTGGCGGGTGTGATCAAGATGGTGATGGCGATGCGGCACGGGGAACTGCCGCGAACCCTGCACGTGGATGAGCCGAGTTCGCACGTCGACTGGTCGGCGGGCCGGGTCGCCCTGCTCACCGAGGCCCGGCCGTGGCCCGACAGCGGCCGCCCGCGTCGCGCGGGCGTCTCGGCGTTCGGCATCAGCGGCACCAACGCCCACCTGATCATCGAGCAGTCCTCCGACCCGGACCCCGGCCGCCTTCCCGAGCCCGCCGACCGGGCCGCCCCCACCGTCTGGCTGCTGTCCGCGAAGACCGACGCCGCGCTGCGCGCCCAGGCCGAGCGGCTGCACGCGTACGCGACCGCCCACCCCGACGTCCCGGCCGCCGCGATCAGCCGCGCCCTGGCCGCCCGCACCCGGTTCGAGCACCGGGCCGCGGTGGTCGGCACCGACCGGGACGACCTGCTGTCCGGCCTGGCCGCGCTCCCGCCGGCACCGCCCACCCGTACCGGCGGAACCGTGTTCGCCTTCCCCGGGCAGGGTGCGCAGTGGGCGGGGATGGGCCGTGACCTGTACGAGCAGTCCGAGGTCTTCCGCGCGGGCATCGACGCCTGCGCCGCCGCCCTGGCCCCGTACACGGACTGGTCGCTGGTCGACGAACTGCGCCACGGCGCGCTGGACCGCGTCAACGTGGTGCAGCCGGCCCTGTTCGCCGTCATGGTGGCGCTGGCCGACCTGTGGCGGTCCCACGGCGTGCGGCCGGACGCCGTGGTCGGCCACTCCCAGGCGGAGATCGCGGCGGCGTACGTGGCGGGCGCGCTGTCGTTGGAGGACGCGGCCAAGGTGGTGGCGCTGCGCAGCAGGGCGCTGGTCGCGCTGGCCGGGCACGGCGGCATGGTGTCCCTCGCGCTGTCCGTCGAACAGGCCGCCGACTACCTGGCCCGTTGGGGCGGGCGGCTGACCACCGCCGTGGTGAACGGGCCCGCGGCCGTCGTGGTGTCCGGCGGCCTCGACGCGCTGGAGGAGCTGCTGGCGGCCTGTGAGGCCGACGGCGTCCGCGCCCGGCGGCTGCCCGTCGACTACGCGGCGCACTCCGCGCAGGTCGAGGCGGTCCGCGAGCAACTGCTCACCGAGCTGGCCGACATCACACCGCGTCAGGCGGCGGTCCCGTTCTACTCCACCGTCACCGGCGAGCCGATCGACACCGCCGCCCTCGACGCCGCCTACTGGTACCGCAACCTCCGCGAACCCGTACGCTTCGACCTCGCCGCCGCCCGGCTCACCGCCGACGGCCACTCCGTCTTCGTCGAGGTCAGCCCGCACCCCGTCCTGGTGCCCGCGCTGGACGTCGCCGCCACCGGCACCCTGCGCCGCGACCACGGCGGCCTCACCGAGTTCCTCGCCGCGGCGGGACGCCTCCACGCCGCCGGAACCGACGTCGACTGGACGCCGGTCCTGCCCCGCACCGCACCCGGGGCGGACCTGCCCACGTACGCCTTCCAGCGCGAGCCCTACTGGGTGACCGCGACCCCGCCGGCGCCCCGTGACGACTGGCGGTACGAGGTGGCATGGGCACCGACGAGCGGTACCGCGGTCCCGGTGGACCCGGATCGCTGGCTCGTCCTGGCCGCGACCGGGCACCCGTGGGCCGAGGCCCTGCGCGAACGGGGCTTCCCGGTGGCCGACAGCTGGGACGCGGCCGGCACCGGTGACGCCCGGCCCGGGCCGGACGGCGTGCTGTCGCTGCTGGCGCTGGACGAGGAGCCGCACCCCGACCACCCGGTGCTCCCGGCGGGCCTGGTCCGCACCCTGGACCTGGTCCGCACCCTCGACCCGGCGCGCGGCCCGGACCCGGTGAGGGCGGCGGACGTCCCGCTGTGGTGCGCGACCAGCGGCGCCGTGAGCACCTCGGACACCGACCCGGTCACCAACCCGGCCCAGGCCCTGGCGTGGGGCACCGGCGCGTCCGCGGCGCTGGAGTTCCCGCACCACTGGGGCGGCCTGGTCGACCTTCCCGCCGTGCCCGACGAGGAGAGCGTCAACGCGCTGCTCGTCGTGCTCGCCGGTACGGGCGAGGACCAGGTGGCGATCCGCGGCGCCCGGCGCCTCGCCAAGCGGCTGCGCCGCAAGGCCCCGTCGGGCCCGGCCGCGCGGTCCTGGCGGCCGCGGGGCACGGTGCTGGTCACCGGCGGCACCGGCGCGCTCGGCGGACACGTGGCCCGCCGCCTCGCCCGGCAGGGAGCGGAGCACATCGTGCTGGCCGCCCGCCGCGGCCCCGACGCACCCGGCGCGGCCGGACTGCGCGACGAACTGGAAGCAGCCGGGGCACGGGTGACCGTGGCGGCGTGCGACGTGGCCGACCGGGACGCCCTGCGGGACCTCGTCGAGCGCGTCGGCGACATCCGCGCGGTCTTCCACACCGCCGGCGTGATCAGGGCCACCAGGCTGGCCGACACGACACCGGCGGAGTTCGCCGAGGTCGTCACGGCCAAGGTCGCCGGGGCGGCGAACCTGGCGGAACTCCTGCCGGACCTCGACGCCCTCGTCCTGTTCTCCTCCACCGCGGGCGTGTGGGGCGACGGCCACGGCGCGGCCTACGCCGCCGGCAACGCCTTCCTCGACGCGCTGGCCGCCCAGCACCGCGCCCGGGGCCGCGCCACGACCTCCGTCGCCTGGGGCATCTGGGCCGAGGGCGGCATGGCGGCCCTGGAGCCCGTGCAGCGCCAGCGCACCCTGCTCGGGCTCGGCGAACTGGACCCGGGCCGGGCGCTCGACGCGCTGCAGGACGTCCTCGACCACGACGAGGCCCTCGCGGTCGTCACCGAGGCCGACTGGGCGCAGTTCGCCCGCGCCTACACCCACGCGCGGCCGAGCCGGCTGCTGCGGGACCTGCCCGAGACCCACGGCCGGACGCAGCACCCCCGACCCGCGCCCCCCGCCGCCGGCACCGACCTGCTGGAGCTGATCACCACCCACGTCGCCGCGGTGCTGGGACACGCCGCCCCCGAACGGCTCGACCCCCGGCGGGCGTTCAGGGAACTGGGCTTCGACTCACTGACCGCGGTGGAACTGCGCAACCGCCTGGCCGCCGCGCTCGGGGTGGAACTGCCCGCCACCCTCGTCTTCGACCACCCCACCCCGGCACGGCTGGCCGCCCACCTGTCCGGCGACCGGGACGCGCCGCAGGCCCCGGCCCCGGCCGCGACGGACGAGCCGATCGCGGTCATCGGCATGGGCTGCCGCTACCCCGGCGGCGTCGGCACCCCCGAGGACCTGTGGCGGCTGGTCGCGGACGGCGTGGACGCGGTCGGCGACTTCCCGGCCGACCGGGGGTGGGACGTCGACCGCCTCTACGACCCGACGGGGAGCCGCCCCCGCACGTCGAGCACGTCCCGGGGCGGCTTCCTCGACGCCGCCGGCGACTTCGACGCGGCGTTCTTCGGGATATCGCCCCGCGAGGCGCTCGCCATGGACCCGCAGCAGCGCATCCTGCTGGAGACCGCGTGGGAGACCATCGAGCACGCCGGCATCGACCCGACCACGCTGGAGGGCACCCCCACCGGCGTGTTCACCGGCCTGTGGTCCACCGGCTACGCCGCCGGACCCGTCCCCGACGACCTGGAGGGCTACCAGGTCACCGGCACCGCGTCGAGCGTGGGGTCCGGCCGGCTGGCGTACCAGCTGGGCCTGCTCGGCCCGGCCCTGTCCCTGGACACCGGCTGCTCGTCGTCCCTGGTGGCCCTGCACCTGGCCGCGCAGGCGCTGCGCTCGGGAGAGTGCTCCTTCGCCCTGGCCGGCGGCGTCACCGTCAACGCGACGCCCACGCTGTTCACCGAGATGTCCCGGCAGGGGGCGAGCGCGCCCGACGGCCGCAGCAAGCCCTTCGCCGCCGCGGCCGACGGGGCGGGCTGGGCCGAGGGCGCCGGCCTGCTGCTGCTGGAACGCCTGTCGGACGCCCGCCGCAACGGCCACGAGGTGCTGGCGGTCGTCCGGGGCTCCGCCACCAACCAGGACGGTGCGTCGAACGGGTTGACGGCGCCGAACGGTCCGTCGCAGGAGCGGGTGATCCGGCAGGCGTTGGCGAACGCGGGTTTGTCGGGGTCGGACGTGGACGTGGTGGAGGCGCACGGTACGGGGACGACGCTGGGTGATCCGATCGAGGCGCAGGCGCTGCTGGCGACGTACGGTCAGGACCGTTCCGAGCCGTTGTGGTTGGGGTCGGTGAAGTCCAACATCGGCCACACGCAAGCCGCTGCGGGCGTCGCCGGTGTGATCAAGATGGTGATGGCGATGCGGCACGGTCAGCTGCCGCGGACCCTGCACGTGGACGCGCCGACCTCGCACGTCGACTGGTCCTCCGACGCGGTCCGCCTGCTCACCGAACCGGTCGCGTGGCCCGGGACCGGGCGGCCCCGGCGGGCCGCCGTCTCCGCCTTCGGCATCAGCGGCACCAACGCGCACGTCATCATCGAGCAGAGCATCCTCGAACAGCCCGCCGAGGCCGACTCCGCCGCACCCCCTCCCCGGGGCCGCGCGGACGACCAGGTCCTCTGGCCGCTGTCCGCCAGGTCCGAGCCGGCGTTGCGGGAACAGGCGCGCCGGCTGGGCGAGTTCGTCGCCGCGCACCCCGAGGTGGGTCCGGCGGCGGTCGGGGGCGCGCTGGCTGCCCGCACGGTGTTCGAGCACCGGGCCGTGGTGGTGGGCGGTGCGGAGGCGTTGGAGGCGCTGGCGGAGGGTCGGTCGGTGCCGGGTCTGGTGACCGGCGTGGCGGGTTCGCTGGGCCGGTCGGTGTTCGTGTTCCCGGGGCAGGGTGCGCAGTGGGTGGGGATGGGTGGGGAGTTGTACGCCTCGGAGCCGGTGTTCCGTGCGGCGATCGATGCGTGCGCCGCTGCTCTGGAGCCGTTCACGGGCTGGTCGTTGGTGGAGGTGCTGACCGGTGGTGGTTCGTTGGAGCGGGTGGAGGTGGTGCAGCCTGCGTTGTTCGCGGTGATGGTGGCGTTGGCGGAGTTGTGGCGGGCGCACGGGGTGGAGCCGGACGCGGTCGTCGGGCATTCGCAGGGGGAGATCGCGGCGGCGTACGTGGCCGGTGCGCTGTCCCTGGAGGACGCGGCGAAGGTGGTGGCGCTGCGCAGCAGGGCGCTGGTCGCGCTGGCCGGGCACGGCGGCATGGTGTCCCTCGCGCTGTCGGCGGACGACGCCGTCGGCTACCTGAGCCCCTGGGGCGACCGGATCACCGTCGCGGTGGTCAACTCCGCCTCGACCGTCGTGGTGTCCGGCGGCCTCGACGCGCTGGACGAACTGCTGGCGGCCTGTGAGACCGACGGCGTCCGCGCCCGGCGGCTACCCGTCGACTACGCCGCCCACTCCGCGCAGGTCGAGGCGGTCCGCGAGCAACTCCTTACCGAGTTGGCCGACATCACGCCGCGTCAGACAGCGGTCCCGTTCTACTCCACCGTCACCGGCGAGCCGGTCGACACCGCCGCCCTCGACGCCGGCTACTGGTACCGCAACCTCCGCGAACCCGTACGCTTCGACCTCGCCACCCGCCTCTTGCTCGACCACGGCCACACCGTCTTCGTCGAGGTCAGCCCGCACCCCGTCCTGGTGCCCGCGCTGGACGTCGCCGCCACCGGCACCCTGCGCCGCGACCACGGCGCCGTCGGGGAGTTCCACACCGCCCTGGCCCGCCTCCACGTCCAGGGCGTCGCCGTGACCTGGCCGCACGACCGCCCGCACGGCGTCAGGCTGCCGCGCTACGCCTTCCAACGCCGCACCTACTGGCTGACCCCCGCGGCCGGCGACCACGGCACCGGGCACCCGCTGGCGGGCACCGCGGTCGAACTGCCCGACGGGACCACCGTGCACAGCGGCCGCGTCTCCACCCGCACCCACCCCTGGCTGGCCGACCACGCCGTCGACGGCACGGTCCTGCTGCCGGGCACCGCCTTCCTCGAACTCGCCACCCTGGCCGGCGGGACCCTGGACGACCTCGTCCTGCACCTGCCCCTCGCGCTCTCGGACACGCCCGCGGACATCCAGGTCTCGGTCGGCGGCCCGGACGACGCCGGCCGCCGCCCGGTCACCGTGCACTCCAAGGGCGGCGACGGCTGGGTCCGCCACGCGTCCGGAACCCTCGGCGGCCGGGTGACGGCCGGTCGCCTCGACTGGCCGCCGAGGAACGCCGAACCCGTCGACCCCGAAGGGTTCTACGCCGTCCTCGCCGGACTCGGCTACCGGTACGGGCCCGCGTTCCGGGGCGTGCGGGAGCTGTGGCAGGGCGAGGACGAACTGTACGCCGAGGTGTCCGTCCCCGACGGCGCCCGCTTCGGCCTCCACCCCGCGCTCCTGGACGCCGCGCTCCAGCCGCTGATCCTGCTCAGCCCCGACACCCGGGTCCGGCTGCCGTTCTCCTTCTCCGGCGTCGCCGTGCACACCACCGGTGCGTCGTCCGCCCGGGTCCACCTGGTCCGCACGGGCACCGACACCTACCGCGCGACACTGGCCGACCCGTCCGGCAACCCGGTCGCGGACATCACCGCGCTGACCGTCCGTCCGGCCGCCGAGGCCCGGGCCGCGGTGCTGCACACCCGGTGGACGCCCCTCACCCCGGGCACGCCGACCGAGGTGGTGCCGAGCCCGGTGCTCACCGCGGAAGCCGACGCGGACTCCGTGCACGCCCTCCTCCAGCGGGCCCGCGCGCTCGTCCAGGACTTCCTGGCCGAGGAGCCGGAGCGGGCGGCCGCCCGCCTGGCCGTCCTGACCCGCGGCGTGGCCGGCGCGGCCGTGCGCGGCCTGGTCCGCAGCGCCGCCGCCGAGCACCCCGGCCGGTTCGTCCTGGTCGACGTCGGCGACGCGTCCGAGCAGGACGCGGTCCGGGCCGCCAGGACGGCCGGCGACGAACCCGAACTGGCCCTGCGCCCGGAAGGCGTCCTCGTACCGCGGCAGGCCAGGTACGTACCGGAACCGGCCGCCCCCGACGGCGCGTACCGGCTGAGCGAGTCCGGCACCGGGCAACTGGACGACCTGGCCCTGCTGCCCTGGCAGGAGGCCGCGCTGGAACCCGGGCAGGTGCGGGTCGCGGTACGCGCGGCCGGCCTGAACTTCCGCGACGTGCTCATCACCCTCGGCATGTACCCGGACCGGCCCCCGCTGGGCGGCGAAGGGGCCGGCACCGTCATCGAGGTCGGCCCCGGCGTCACGGCCTGGCGGCCCGGCGACCGCGTCACGGGAATGATGCCCGGCGCCTTCGGGCCGCGCGCGGTCGCCGACCACCGGCTCCTGACGGCGATCCCCGACGGCTGGAGCTTCACCACGGCGGCGTCGGTGCCCGTCGCGTTCACCACCGCCTGGTACGGGCTGTTCGACCTCGGCGAACTGCGCCCCGGCGACCGGGTCCTGGTCCACTCCGGCGCGGGCGGTGTGGGCATGGCCGCCGTCCAGCTGGCCCTGAACAGCGGCGCGGAGGTCTTCGCCACCGCGAGCCCCGCCAAGTGGGACGCCCTGCGGCGCCTCGGACTGGCGGACGACCACATCGGTTCGTCCCGCGACACCCGGTTCGCCGACCGGTTCCCGGCCGTGGACGTCGTCCTCAACTCGCTCGCGGGGGAACTCACCGACGCCTCCCTCCGGCTGCTCGCGCCCGGCGGACGGTTCGTCGAGCTGGGCAAGACGGACGTCCGCTCGCCCCAGGGCCTGATCCACCGGGCCTTCGACCTCAACGACGTCGACCCCGCGCGGCGGGGCGACATCCTCTCCAGGGTCGTGGCGATGGTCGCCGACGGGACGCTGGAGCCGCTGCCGGTCACCGCCGCGGACCTCCGCCAGGCCGCCGACTCCTTCCGGCTGATGAGCCAGGCCCGGCACACCGGCAAGATCGTCCTCACCGTGCCCCGGCCGATCGACCCCGACGGCACCGTGCTGATCACCGGCGGCACCGGCACCCTCGGCCAGGCCGTCGCCCGGCACCTGGTGTCCCGCTACGGGGTACGGCACCTGCTGCTCCTCAGCCGCCGCGGCGGCGCGGTGCCGCACCTGGAGCTGGAGCAGCGCGGGGACGTCGACGTGCGGGTGGTGGCCTGTGACGTCGCGGACCGGGACGCGCTGGCGGCCGTACTGGACGCCATCCCGGCCGCGCACCCGCTCACCGCCGTCGTCCACGCGGCCGGCGTGCTCGACGACACCGTCGTGGCACGGCTGACCGCGGAGCAGCTCGACCGGGTGCTGCGTCCCAAGGTCGACGGCGCCTGGCACCTGCACGAGCTGACCCGCGAGCACGACCTCGCCGCCTTCGTGCTGTTCTCCGCGGCCGCGGGTGTGCTCGGCAACGCCGGCCAGGCCGGCTACGCCGCCGCGAACTCCTACCTCGACGCGTTCGCCGCACACCGGCAGGCCCTCGGACTGCCCGCCGTGTCGATGGCCTGGGGCCACTGGGAGCAGGAGAGCGGCATGACCGCCCACCTCACCGCGGCCGACCGCCGACGCCTCGCCCGCAAGGGCGTTCGCCCCCTCAGCACCGAACGCGCCCTGGCCATGTTCGACACCGCACTGGCCGCCGGACGTCCCGCGCTGACCACGGCCGACCTCTCGATACCGCCGACCCTGCCGACGCCCAAGGCCCCCGCGTCGGACCTGCTGTCCCTGGTGACCGCCCACACCGCCACCGTCCTCGGCCACTCCGACGCCGCCGCGATCACCCCCGGACTCGCCTTCCGCGACCTCGGCTTCGACTCCCTGACCTCCGTCGAACTGCGCAACCGCCTCGCCGGTGCCACCGGCCTACGGCTGCCCGCGACCCTCGTCTTCGACCACCCCACCCCCGCCGACCTCGCCGACCACCTCGCGGCCGAACTCTCCGGTGCGCCCAAGGGCGTTGCGCCGGTGGCGCCGGTGGTGTCGGTGGCGTCGGTGGACGGCGGGGTCGATCCGGTGGTGATCGTGGGGATGGGGTGCCGGCTGCCGGGTGGGGTGGGGTCGCCGGAGGAGTTGTGGGGCTTGGTGGCGGGCGGGGTCGATGCGGTGGGTGAGTTCCCGTCGGACCGTGGGTGGGACGTGGGCCGTCTCTACGATCCGGCCGGTGGTCCGGGGACGTCGTACACGCGGTCGGGCGGGTTCCTCGCGGATGCGGCGGGCTTCGACGCGGAATTCTTCGGGATCTCGCCGCGTGAGGCGTTGGCGATGGACCCGCAGCAGCGGGTGCTGCTGGAGACCGCGTGGGAGACGTTCGAGGACGCGGGCATCGATCCGACGTCCTTGAGGGGCAGCCAGACAGGTGTGTTCACCGGCATCTGGTCCTCCGGCTACGTCGGCAGCCCCGACCAGGCGCCGCCCGACACCGAGGGCTACCTCGCCACCGGCATCTCGCCGAGCATCACCTCCGGCCGGGTCTCCTACCTGCTGGGCCTCCAGGGCCAGGCCGTCTCCATCGACTCCGCCTGTTCCTCGTCACTGATGGCGATCCACCTCGCCGCGCAGGCACTGCGCTCGGGCGAGTGCTCGCTGGCCCTGGCCGGCGGGGTGACCGTGAGCGTGACACCCCTTCAGTTCACGGAGTTCTCCCGCCAGCGCGCGCTGGCTCCCGACGGTCGGTGCAAGCCCTTCTCGTCGACGGCCGACGGGACGGCGTGGGGCGAGGGTTCGGGGTTGGTGCTCCTGGAGCGGCTGTCGGACGCCCGCCGCAACGGTCACCGGGTGCTGGCGGTGGTGCGGGGTTCGGCGGTCAACCAGGACGGTGCGTCCAACGGCCTGACCGCGCCCAACGGCCTCTCCCAGGAGCGGGTGATCCTCCAGGCGCTGGCGAACGCCGGACTGTCCCCGTCCGAGGTGGACGCGGTGGAGGCGCACGGTACGGGGACGACGCTGGGCGACCCGATCGAGGCGCAGGCGCTGCTGGCGACGTACGGTCAGGGGCGCACCGAGCCGCTGTGGTTGGGGTCGGTGAAGTCCAACATCGGCCACACCCAGGCCGCCGCCGGTGTGGCGGGTGTGATCAAGATGGTGATGGCGATGCGGCACGGGGAACTGCCGCCGACGCTGCACGTCCAGGAGCCCACGCCGCACGTCGAGTGGGACACCGGTGACGTCCGGCTGCTGACCGAGGCCCGGCCGTGGCCGGAGACCGGGCGTCCCCGCCGCGCGGGCATCTCGGCCTTCGGGGCCAGCGGCACCAACGCCCACGTCGTCATCGAACAGTTCCCCGAGGAGACCCCCGAACAGCCCGCCGCGGACGACTCCGCGGAGCCCACCGTGTGGCTGCTGTCCGGCAAGACGGACGACGCCCTCCGCGCCCAGGCCCGACGGCTCGCGGACCACGTCACCGCCCACCCCGGCCTCCGACCGGCCGCGATCGGCCGGGCCCTCGCCACCACCCGCACCGTGCTCGCCCACCGGGCGGCCCTGGTGGGCAGCACCCGGGCCGACCTCATGGCGGACCTGGCCGCCCTCGCCGACGGAGACCCCCGCATCGTCACGGGTGTCGCGGGTTCGCCGGGTCGGTCGGTGTTCGTGTTCCCGGGGCAGGGTGCGCAGTGGGTGGGGATGGGTGCGGAGTTGTACGCCTCGGAGCCGGTGTTCCGCGCGGCGATCGATGCGTGCGCCATTGCTCTGGAGCCGTACACGGACTGGTCGTTGGTGGAGGTGCTGACCGGCAGTGGTTCGTTGGAGCGGGTGGAGGTGGTGCAGCCCGCGCTGTTCGCGGTGATGGTGGCGCTGGCCGAACTGTGGCGGGCGCACGGCGTGGAGCCGGACGCCGTGGTGGGGCATTCGCAGGGGGAGATCGCGGCGGCGTACGTGGCGGGCGCGTTGTCGTTGGAGGACGCGGCGAAGGTGGTGGCGCTGCGCAGCAGGGCGCTGGTCGCCCTGGCGGACCAGGGCGGGATGGTCTCGGTCGGTCTCGGGCACGAGCAGGCCGTCGCGTTCACGGCCCGCTGGGACGGTCGGCTGACGGTGGCGGTGGTCAACGCCCCTGGTTCGGTCGTCGTGTCGGGTGACCTGGACGCGCTGGACGAACTGTTGACGGCCTGTGAGGCCGACGGCGTCCGCGCCCGCCGCCTGCCCGTCAACTACGCGGCGCACTCCGCGCAGGTCGAGGCGGTCCGCGAGCACCTGCTCACCGACCTGGCCGACCTCACACCCCACCCGGCGACGGTCCCCTTCCACTCCACCGTCACCGGCGAGCCGGTCGACACCGCCACCCTCGACGCCGCCTACTGGTACCGCAACCTCCGCGAACCCGTACGCTTCGACCTCGCCGTCGAAGCCCTCACGCAGGACCGGCACGCCGTGTTCGTGGAGGTCAGCCCGCACCCCGTCCTGGTGCCGGTGCTGGACATCGCCGCGACCGGCACGCTGCGCCGCGGCAGCGGCAGGCAGGAGTTCCACCTCGCCCTGGCACGCCTGCACACGCACGGCGTGGCCGTCGACTGGACGCCGGTCTTCCCCGGCGAGCCCCACCACGTCCCGCTGCCGACGTACGCCTTCCAGCACCGGCCGTACTGGCTGAACCCCGCCGCCGGGAAGGCCGACGTGTCGGCGGCCGGACTGGACCCGGCCGGGCACCCGCTGCTCGGGGCCGCCGTCGAACTGGCCGGGGAGCAGAGCGTCCTGTTCACGGGGCGGCTCTCGACGGCCACCCGGCCGTGGCTGGCCGACCACGTCGTCCTCGGCTCCGTGCTGCTGCCCGGCACCGTGTTCGTCGAACTCGCCCTGCACGCCGGACGGCAGGCCGGCTGCGACGTCCTGGACGAGCTGGTGCTGGCAGCCCCCATGGTCCTGCCGGAGGACGGTTCCGTGCCGATCCAGGTCGTCGTCGGCGCACCGGACGGGACGGGCCGACGCCCCGTCACCGTGCACTCCCGGACGGGCGACAGCTGGCTGCGGCACGCCACCGGCGTGCTGGCGACCGCCGACCGCCCCCACCCGTACGACACCGGCGAGCCCTGGCAGCCGGCCGGTGAGCCCGTCGACCTGACCGACTTCTACGACGACCTCGCCGCCCGGGGCTACGAGTACGGGCCGGTGTTCGCGGGCGTGCGCGAGATCCGGCGGCAGGGCGACGAGCTCTACGCCGAGGTGGTGCTGCCCGCGGGCACCCGCGACCGCTTCGATCTCCACCCCGCGCTGCTCGACGCCGCGCTCCAGCCGCTGACCCTGCTGGCGGCCGGCCGCCTGCCGTTCTCCTTCGCCGGGGTGTCGATGCGGAAAGCCGGCTCCACGGCCCGGGTCCGCCTCACACCCACCGGCCCCGACACCTTCCGGGTCGCGCTCGCCGACGAATCCGGGCCGCTGGCGGTGATCGACGCGCTGACCGTGCGGCACCGGGCGCCGGGCCTGCCGGTCGCCGGGACCGACCAGCTCTTCCGCCTCGACTGGGTGCCCGTCGAGAGCACCGGCGAAGCCCCGGCCGTCCACCACGTCACGCCCCCGGCGGGAGACCCCGTGGCGGCCGCGCACACCGTCGCCGCCGAGACGCTGGGCGTGCTCCAGGACTTCCTGCGCGACGGGGACGGCCGCCTGGCCGTCGTGACCCGGGGGGCGGCCGGGCCGGGCCCCGTCGACCTGCCGGCCAGCGTCGTCTGGGGCCTGGTCCGCGCGGCCCAGGCCGAACACCCCGACCGGTTCGTGCTCGTCGACACCGACGACCGCGTCCTCGTCGCGGGGGACGAACCGCAGCTCGTCGTCCGCGACGGCGCCGTCCGCGCCGCCCGCCTGGTCCGGGCCGAGGCGGCCCCGGCACCCGGCCCGCTCGACCCGAACGGCACCGTGCTGATCACCGGCGGCACCGGCACCCTGGGCCGTCTCGTCGCCCGGCACCTGCGCGAGCGGCACGGCATCCGGCACCTGCTCCTGCTCAGCAGGAGCGCGGCGGAGGTGGACTTCGACGCCGAGGTGGCGGCCTGCGACGTGGCCGACCGGGACGCGCTGGCGGCCGTACTGGACGCGATCCCGGCCGCGCACCCGCTGACGGCGGTCGTGCACGCGGCCGGGGTGCTCGACGACGGCGTCGTCGAATCCCTCACGCCCGCCCGGATCGATCGGGTGCTGCGGCCCAAGGCCGACGCCGCCTGGCACCTGCACGAGCTGACGAAGGACCTCGGCCTGAGCGCGTTCGTGCTCTTCTCGTCCGCCGCCGGCGTGCTGGGCGGCCCGGGCCAGGCGAACTACTCCGCCGCGAACGCCTTCCTGGACGCCCTCGCCGTGCACCGGCGCGCCCTGGGCCTGCCCGGAGTGTCGCTGGCCTGGGGGCAGTGGGCCGAGGACAGCGGGCTGACCGGGAACCTCACCGACACCGACCGCAAGCGCCTCGCCCGCGCCGGTGTGCTGCCGATGCCCACGGACCGGGCGCTGGCCCTGTTCGACCTGGCGCTGGGGGCCGCCGAACCCGCGCTGGTCCCCGCACACCTCGACCTGTCGGCGGCCTCCACCCGCCCCCTGCTCAGCCGCCTCACCCGGACCCGGCCCGCCCGGCGCACGGGCCGGCCGGGCCTGGGCCGGGAACTCGCGGCCCTGCCGGAGACCGAGCAGCACAGCCGCGTCCTGGCCCTGGTCACCGGCCAGACGGCCGCCGTCCTCGGCCACACCGACACCTCGGCCGTCAGCGCCGACCTGGCCTTCAAGGACCTGGGCTTCGACTCGCTCACTGCGGTGGAACTGCGCAACCGCCTCGCTGCGGCGGTCGGGGTGCGGCTGCCCGCGACGATGGTCTTCGACTACCCGACCCCCGACGCACTGGCCGGTCACCTGCGTGAGGTGGTTCTCGGCAAGGAGCGCCGGACGGCCGTGCCCGTCCCGGTCGGGGTCGCGGTGTCGGGTGATCCGGTGGTGGTAGTCGGGTTGGGGGCGCGGTATCCGGGTGGGGTGGGCTCCGCGCAGGAGTTGTGGGATCTGGTCGCGGGCGGGACGGACGCGGTGGGTGGGTTCCCGTCGGACCGTGGGTGGGACGTGGGTCGTCTCTACGATCCCGCCGGTGGTCCGGGGAGGTCGTACACGCGGTCGGGTGGCTTCCTCTCGGATGCGGGTGGCTTCGATGCGGGGTTCTTCGGTATTTCGCCGCGCGAAGCACTGGCGATGGACCCGCAGCAGCGGGTGCTGTTGGAGACGGTGTGGGAGACGTTCGAGGACGCGGGCATCGATCCGACGTCGTTGCGGGGCAGCCGGACGGGCGTGTTCACCGGCATCTGGTCCTCGGGCTACGGCGCCGGGGCACAGCCGCCCGACCTGGAGGGCTACCTCTCGACCGGCACGGCGACGAGTGTGACCTCCGGGCGGGTGTCCTACCTGCTGGGGCTGGAGGGCCCGGCGGTGTCGGTGGACACGGCGTGCTCGTCCTCGCTGGTGGCGATCCACCTGGCGGCGCAGGCGCTGCGGGCGGGGGAGTGCTCGCTGGCGCTGGCCGGTGGGGTGACGGTGATGGCGACGCCGTCGGGGTTCGTCGAGTTCTCGCGGCAGCGGGGGCTCGCCGCCGACGGTCGGGTGAAGGCGTTCGCCGAGGCGGCCGACGGGACGGCGTGGGGCGAGGGCGCAGGTGTCGTGCTGTTGGAGCGGTTGTCGGACGCCCGTCGCAACGGGCACCGGGTGCTGGCGGTGGTGCGGGGTTCGGCGGTGAACCAGGACGGTGCGTCGAACGGGTTGACGGCGCCGAACGGTCCGTCGCAGGAGCGGGTGATCCGGCAGGCTCTCGCCAATGCCGGGTTGCAGCCGTCCGAGGTGGACGCGGTGGAGGCGCACGGTACGGGGACGACGCTGGGCGACCCGATCGAGGCGCAGGCGCTGCTGGCGACGTACGGTCAGGGGCGCACCGAGCCGCTGTGGTTGGGGTCGGTGAAGTCGAACATCGGCCACACGCAGGCCGCGGCGGGTGTGGCGGGTGTGATCAAGATGGTGATGGCGATGCGGCACGGTCAGCTGCCACGGACCCTGCACGTCGACACACCGACTTCGCACGTCGACTGGTCGGCGGGCCGGGTCGCCCTGCTGACCGAGGCCCGGCCGTGGCCGGAGACCGGGCGGCCCCGCCGTGCCGGTGTGTCGGCGTTCGGCATCAGCGGTACGAACGCGCACGTGGTGATCGAGGCACCGGCCGAGGCCACCGCCACGACCACCCCCGTGGTCGCCGTACCGGTGCCGTGGCTGCTGTCCGCCAAGTCGGACGCGGCGCTGCGCGAACAGGCCCGCAGGCTGCGCGCGTTCCTCGCCGAGCACCCCGAGATCACACCGGCCGAGGTGGCCGCCGACCTGGCCGCGCGGGCCCGGTTCCCGCACCGTGCCGTGCTGACGGGCCCGGCCGGCCTGGACGCGCTGATCGACGGAGAGCCCGGAACCGTCACGGGCACTGCCGCCTCACCGGGTCGGTCGGCGTTCGTGTTCTCCGGTCAGGGTGGTCAGTGGGCGGGGATGGGTCGGGGTCTGTACCGGGTGTTCCCGGTGTTCGCGCGGGTGTTGGACGAGGTCTGTGGGGTGCTGGGGTTGCCGGTGGAGGTGTTGTTCGAGGACCGGGAGGGGGTGTTGGGGGAGACGCGGTTCACGCAGGCCGGGGTGTTCGCGTTGGAGGTGGCGTTGTTCCGGTTGGTGGAGTGGTTGGGGGTTCGGCCGGACTTCGTGGTGGGGCATTCGGTGGGTGAGGTGGCGGCGGCCCATGTGGCGGGGGTGTTGGGACTGGAGGACGCGTGTGCCCTGGTGGGGGCGCGGGGCCGGTTGATGCAGGCGTTGCCCGGTGGTGGGGCGATGGTGTCGGTGCAGGCGTCGGTTCAGGAGGTGGTGGGGTCGCTGGTGGCGGGTGTGGAGGTGGCGGCGGTCAACGCGTCGGACGCGGTGGTGGTGTCGGGTGACGAGGCGGCGGTGGCGGTGGTCGCCGGGGTGTGGCGGGGGCGTGGGCGTCGGGTGCGGCGGTTGGAGGTCAGTCACGCGTTCCATTCGGCGCGGATGGAGCCGGTGCTGGGTGAACTCGCTGAGGTCGCCGGGGGGTTGTCGTTCGGTGAGCCGGTGATCCCGGTGGTCTCCACGGTGGCGGGGTGTCCGGTGGAGCTGGGGGAGCCGGGGTACTGGGTGCGTCAGGTGCGGGAGCCGGTGCGGTTCGCGGACGCGAGGGAGTGGCTGACGGGCCAGGGCGTCACAGGGTTTGTGGAGGTGGGTCCGCACCCGTCGCTGGTGGCGAACGGGTTGATGCGGCGTCAGGGGGATTCCGTGGAGCGGCTGTTCGCCGGTCTGGGGCGGTTGTGGGTGGACGGCGCGGTGCACTGGACCCCGCCGGTGGGGAGGTCGGACGCGCGGCTGCCCTCGTACGCCTTCCAGCACCAGCACTACTGGCTGCACCCCGGCACCCCCGCACCGACCGGTGACGGCCGGATCGACCACCCGCTGCTGCGGGACGCCCTGGAACTCCCGGACGACAACGGCGTGGTGCTGACGGGCCGGCTCGCCACCGCCGCGCAGCCGTGGCTCACCGAACACGTCATCGCGGGCTCGCCCCTGCTGCCCGGCGCGGCGTTCGTCGACCTCGCGCTCCGGGCCGGCGAACACGTCGACTGCCCGGCGATCGAGGACCTGACGCTGGAGACGCCGCTGGTGGTCGCGGACGGCGTGCAGGTGTCCGTGACCGTCGGCCCCGACCGGGCGGGCCGGCGCAGCGTCTCGGTCCACTCGCGCACGGACGGCGAGTGGGTGCGGCACGCCACCGGAACCCTGGGCGCGGCGCCCGTCGCACCCCGGGACTCCTGGGCCCGGCAGTGGCCGCCGCCCGCCGAAGCCGTCGACCTCGACGCCTTCTACGACGACCTGGCCGACGCCGGATTCGCCTACGGCCCGGCCTTCCGGGGTCTGCGCGCGGCCTGGCGCGACGGCGACACCCTCTACGCGGAGGTGGCCGCACCCGCCGGCGACACCCGGTTCGCCCTGCACCCCGCCCTGCTCGACGCCGCGATCCAGACCGTGACCGTCGCCGACGACCGGGCGAAGCTGCCGTTCGCCTTCGCCGGGATCTCCTGCCGGAGCGGCGCGGAGCAGGCCAGGGTCCGGCTGACCGTGACCGGCGAGGACACCTGCGCGATCGCCCTCGCCGACCGGTCGGGCGCACCGGTCGCCGAGATCGCCTCGCTGACCCTGCGCCGGCCGGCCGCGGCCACCACGCAGGACGTGCCGTACCAGGTGGCGTGGCCGCTCCTGGAGGCGGCGACCGGCGAGCCGGACATCCCGGTCCACCACGCCACTTCGCCGGTCGAGACCCTGCGGGTGGTCCAGGACTTCCTCGCCACGGACACCCCGCGGATGGTGGTCGCCACGCGCAACGCCGTGCCGGTGCGGCCGGGCGAGGACGTCGACCCGCAGGCCGCCGCCGTCTGGGGCCTGGTCCGGTCGGCCGCCACCGAGCACCCCGGCCGGTTCGTGCTGGTCGACGCCGCCGACGGCGACGAGGTCCGACTGGCCGGCGACGAGCCCCAGCTCGCGATCCGCGGCGGCGCCGTCCACGTCCCCCGCCTCGAACGGGCGCGGACCGAGCCGCTGCCCTCGCTGCTCGGCCCCGAGGGCACGGTGCTGGTCACCGGCGGCACCGGCACCCTGGGCGCCACGATCGCCCGCCACCTCGCCGCGGAGCACGGCGTGCGGCACCTGCTGCTGGTCAGCCGCAGCGGCCCGGACGCCCCCGGCGCAGCCGCGCTGACCGCCGAGCTGGCGGCGCTGGGCGCGACCGCCGACGTCGTGGCGTGCGACGTGGCCGACCGCGCGGCGGTGGCGCGACTGCTCGCCGACCACCCGGTCACCTCGGTGGTCCACGCCGCGGGCACGCTGGCCGACACCGTCGTGGAGTCCCTCACCCCGGAGCAGTTCGCACGGGTGTGGGAGCCGAAGGCCCTCGCGGCGCAGCACCTGCACGAACTGACCGCCGACCTGGAGGCGTTCGTGCTGTTCTCCTCGGCGTCCGGCGTGCTGGGCGGCGCGGGCCAGGCGAACTACGCGGCGGCGAACGCCTACCTCGACGGCCTCGCCGCGCACCGGCACGCCCAGGGGCAGCCGGCCGTGTCGCTAGCCTGGGGCTACTGGGCGGAGGCCAGCGGCATGACCGGCGGTCTGACCGCCACCGACCGGCACCGCCTGGCCAGGGCCGGGGTACGGCCGCTGCCGACGGCGGACGCGCTGGCCCTGTTCGACGCCGCGCTGACCGCGGGCACCCCGACCCTCGCCCCCGTCAGGTTCGACCTGCCGGCGCTGCGCAGGGCCGGCGACCCGCCCGCGCTGCTGCGGGAGCTGGTACGGCCCCGGCTCAGGCCGGCCGCCGAGCGGGTGTGGACGCAGGCCGACGTGCTGCACCTCGTCGTGGGCCAGGTCGCCCTCGTCCTGGGGCACGCGTCGCCGCAGGCGGTCGACCCCGACCAGGCGTTCGCCGACATCGGGTTCGACTCGCTCACCGCCGTGGAACTGCGCAACCAGCTCGACGCGGACACCGGCCTGCGCCTGCCCGCCACGCTCGTCTTCGACCATCCGACACCGGCCCGCCTCGCCGCCTTCGTGCACACGCGACTGCACGGCACCGGCGGCCCCGATCCCCTGCTCACCGAACTCGACCGGCTCAGGTCCAGTCTGGACGCGGCGGACGCCGACGCCGACCACGACGCCGTCGCGGCCCGCCTCGAAGCACTGCTCGCGGCCTGGACCGCCAGACGCACCGGCGCCGCGGCCGGTGTCGACGAGGCCAGCGACGACGAACTGTTCAGCCTTCTGGACGATGCGCACCGCAGGACCGAGGTCATCCGCTCGGGCGAGTCCCGCCACGCTGAGGAGTAGCGATGTCTGACGAAGAGAAGCTCCGCACCTACCTCAAGCGCGCCACGGCCGACCTGGGAGTGCTCGGCAGGCGCCTCGCCGACCTGGAGGAGGCCGCGCGCGAGCCGATCGCGATCATCGGCATGGGCTGCCGCTACCCGGGCGGAGTGGAGTCCCCGGACGGCCTGTGGCGACTGGTCTCGGGCGGTGTCGACGCGATCAGCGAGTTCCCGCCGGACCGCGGCTGGGACGTCGTGCACGACCCCGACCCGGACCGGCCGGGCACGACCTACACCCGGTCGGGCGGCTTCCTCGCCGACGGCGCCGGGTTCGACGCCGGGTTCTTCGGCATCTCGCCGCGCGAGGCGCTGGCGATGGACCCGCAGCAGCGGGTGCTGCTGGAGACGGCGTGGGAGACGTTCGAGGACGCCGGGATCGACCCGACCGCACTCGGCGGCAGCCGCACGGCCGTCTTCACCGGCCTGTGGTCGTCCGGCTACGGCAACCAGCCGCCGCCGGACCTCGAAGGCTTCCTCGCCACCGGCATCGCCACCAGTGCCACGTCCGGGCGGGTGTCGTACCTGCTGGGGCTGGAGGGCGCGGCGGTGTCGGTGGACACGGCGTGCTCGTCGTCGCTGGTGGCGATCCACCTGGCGGCGCAGGCGCTGCGGGCGGGGGAGTGCTCGCTGGCGCTGGCCGGCGGGGTGACGGTGATGGCGACGCCCGCGGGGTTCGTCGAGTTCTCCCGGCAGCGGGGGCTCGCCGTCGACGGTCGGGTGAAGGCGTTCGCCGAGGCGGCCGACGGGACGTCCTGGGGCGAGGGCGCCGGCCTGCTGCTGCTGGAACGCCTGTCCGATGCGCGGCGCAACGGTCACCGGGTGCTGGCGGTGGTGCGGGGTTCGGCGGTGAACCAGGACGGTGCGTCGAACGGGCTCGCGGCGCCGAACGGTCCGTCGCAGGAACGCGTCATCCGGCAGGCGTTGGCCAGCGCCGGACTGTCCCCGTCCGAGGTGGACGCGGCGGAGGCCCACGGCACCGGGACCACCCTCGGCGACCCGATCGAGGCGCAGGCGTTGTTGGCGACGTACGGTCAGGACCGTTCCGAGCCGCTGTGGTTGGGGTCGGTGAAGTCCAACATCGGGCACACCCAGGCGGCGGCGGGCGTCGCCGGTGTGATCAAGATGGTGATGGCGATGCGGCACGGTCAGCTGCCGCCGACGCTGCACGTGGACGCACCGACCTCGCACGTCGACTGGTCGGCGGGCCGGGTCGCCCTGCTGACCGAGGCCCGGCCGTGGCCGGAGACCGGGCGTCCCCGCCGTGCCGGTGTGTCGGCGTTCGGCATCAGCGGCACGAACGCGCACGTGGTGATCGAGGCGGTGGCCGAGGAGCCGGTCGGGGTTTCGGCGGGGTCTGCGGGCGGGGTGGTGCCGTGGGTGCTGTCGGCGAAGTCGGAGCCGGCGCTGCGGGAGCAGGCGCGCCGACTGGGCGCTTTCCTGGCCGAGCAGCCGGGAGTCGGCGCGGTGGCGGTGGGGCGGGCGTTGGCGGGGCGGTCGCGTTTCGAGCACCGTGCGGTGGTGCGCGGTGCGGAGGCGTTGGACGCCTTGGCCGAGGGCCGCACAGCGCCGGGTCTGGTGACCGGGGACGTCCGTCCGCCGGGCCGGTCGGTGTTCGTGTTCCCGGGGCAGGGTGCGCAGTGGGTGGGGATGGGTGGGGAGTTGTACGCCTCGGAGCCGGTGTTCCGTGCGGCGATCGATGCGTGCGCCATTGCTCTGGAGCCGTTCACGGGCTGGTCGTTGGTGGAGGTGCTGACCGGTGGTGGGTCGTTGGAGCGGGTGGAGGTGGTGCAGCCCGCGCTGTTCGCGGTGATGGTGGGATTGGCCGAGCTGTGGCGGGCGCACGGCGTGGAGCCGGACGCCGTGGTGGGGCATTCGCAGGGGGAGATCGCGGCGGCGTACGTGGCGGGCGCGTTGTCCCTGGAGGACGCGGCGAAGGTGGTGGCGTTGCGCAGTAGGGCCTTGGTCGCCTTGGCGGACCAGGGCGGGATGGTCTCGGTCGGTCTCGGGCACGAGCAGGCCGTCGCGTTCACGGCCCGTTGGGACGGTCGGCTGACGGTGGCGGTGGTCAACTCGGCGGACAGCGCGGTGGTGTCGGGTGACCTGGACGCGCTGGACGAACTGTTGACGGCCTGCGAGGCCGACGGCATCCGCGCCCGCCGCCTGCCCGTCAACTACGCGGCGCACTCCGCGCAGGTCGAGGCGGTCCGCGAGCAACTCCTCACCGACCTGGCCGACATCACACCCCACCCGGCGACGGTCCCCTTCCACTCCACCGTCACCGGCGAGCCGATCGACACCGCCACCCTCGACGCCGCCTACTGGTACCGCAACCTCCGCGAACCCGTACGCTTCGACCTCGCCACCCGCCTCTTGCTCGACCACGGCCACACCGTCTTCGTCGAGGTCAGCCCGCACCCGGTGCTGGTCGCCGCCGTGGAGGAGACCGGCCACCGGCACGGCTCCGACCTCCTGGTCACCGGCACGCTCCGGCGCGACCAGGACGACTTCCTCGCCTCGCTCGGCCGCCTGCACGTCCACGGTGTCCCGGTCGACTGGCGGTTCCCGGACACCACCGAGCCCGTCAGCCTGCCGACGTACGCCTTCCAGCGCGAGCCGTACTGGCTGCGGCCCGTCCCGGCGGCGTCGGGCGACCACCCCCTGCTCGGCACGTTCGTGGAGCTGCGCGACGGCGCGGTGCTCAGCGGGCGGATCTCGCTCACCACCCATCCGTGGCTGGCCGACCACGCCGTGCGGGGCGCCGTCCTCCTGCCCGGCACCGCGTTCGCGGAGCTGGCCGCCCACGCGGCCGGTCGGCTCGGCCGGGCGGTCGAGGAACTGGTGCTCGAAACGCCGCTCGTCCTCGACGACGCCCCGGTGCACCTCCAGGTCGTCGTGGGGCCCGAGGACGACGGCCGCCACCCCCTCACGGTGTACTCGCGCGACGGCGACGAGTGGGTGCGGCACGCCACCGGGACCCTGGGCGAGGAGCCGGTGCTGAGCGCCTGGGACTGGCCGTCGGCCGGTGAGCCGCTCGACGTCGACGGGCTCTACGACTCGCTGGCCGCACTCGGCTACGAGTACGGGCCGGCGTTCCAGGGCGTCACGGCGGCCCGGCGGGTCGGCGACACCGTCTACGCCGAGGTGGAGCTCCCCGCCGAGGAACCGTTTGCCCTGCACCCCGCGCTGCTCGACGCCGCCCTGCACCCCATGGCGTTCCTCACCGACCGCGCCGGTCTGCCGTTCGCGTTCACCGGAGTGGCGGTCCGGCCCGCCGGCCGCGGGCCGCTGCGGGTGCGCCTGTCCGCCACCGGGCCGGACACGTACACCGTGGCCGTGGCCGAGCCGGACGGCACCCCGGTCGCCGTCATCACGTCGCTGACCGTCCGCGACGCCGCCGCCGTGCCGGACAGCCTGTACGCACTCGACTGGGTACCCGTCGAACCGGCCCCGACCGGCGCTGACCTCGCGGACCTGGTCGTCCACGAGGTGCCCGGGGCGGCGCCCGGGGCGGACCCCGTCGAGGCGGCGTACGAGAGCGCGCGGAGCGTGCTCGCCGTGATCCGGGACCACTTGGCGGGCGGGCGGACGCGGCTGGCGGTCGTCACCCGCAACGCCGTCGCCGCCGCGCCCGGTGACGTGGTCGGCCTCCACCACTCGATGGTCCGGGGCCTGGTCCGCAGCGCCGCCGCCGAGCACCCCGACCGGTTCGTGCTGGTCGACGCCGACCCGAGCTGGGACCCCGCGCTGATCGCCGGCACGGACGAGCCGGAACTGGCGGTACGTCAGGGGGCGCTGCGCGTCCCCCGCCTGGTCCGCGTCGGCGCGGCCCTGACCCCGCCGCCCGGGGCGTGGCGGCTGGAGGACACGGGCACCGGCAGCATCGACGACCTGGCGCTGGTGCCCCGCCCGGAGCTCATGGAGCCGCTGCGGCCCGGGCAGGTCCGGATCGCCGTGCGGGCGGCCGGACTCAACTTCCGGGACGTGCTGATCGCCCTCGGCGTCTACCCCGGCGCGGCCCTGATGGGCGGCGAGGGCGCGGGCGTCGTCCTCGAAACCGGCCCGGACAGCCCGTTCCGGCCCGGCGACCGCGTCATGGGCCTGGTCCCCGGCGCCTTCGGCCCGGTCGCCGTGGCCGACCAGCGGCTGCTGGTGCGGATGCCCCACGACTGGACGTTCGCCAGGGCCGCGTCGGTGCCCGTGGTGTTCCTGACCGCGTGGTACGGCCTGGGCGATCTGGGCCGGACGGCGGCCGGTGACCGGGTGCTGATCCATGCCGGTACGGGCGGTGTCGGCATGGCGGCGATCCAACTGGCCCGGCGGCTCGGGGCCGAGGTGTTCGCCACGGCGAGCCCGGGCAAGTGGCACGTGCTGCGTGGCCTCGGGCTGGACGAGGAGCACATCGCCTCGTCGCGGACCCTGGAGTTCGAGCGGAAGTTCCCCCCGATGGACGTGGTGCTGAACTCGCTGTCCGGTGAGTTCCTGGACGCCTCCCTGCGCCTGCTCGCGCCCGGCGGGCGGTTCGTGGAGATGGGCAAGACCGACATCCGCGACGCGGCCGACCACCCCGACATCGTCTACCGGGCGTTCGACATCGCCGACGCGGGGCCGGACCGGCTCGGCGAGCTCCTGGACGCCGCCCTGCGGGCCTTCGCGGACGGCGGGTTCGCACCGCTGCCGCTGGACGTACGCCACGTCCGGGACGCGGTCGACGTGTTCCGGTTCATGAGCCGGGCCGGTCACGTCGGGAAGATCGTCCTGACTGTTCCGGTGGGTTTCGACGCGGCCGGTACGGTGCTGATCACCGGCGGTACGGGGACGCTGGGCGGCCTGGTGGCCCGGCACCTGGTGGCCGAGTGGGGTGTGCGGCACCTGGTGCTGGTGAGCCGCCGTGGTGGCGGGGCGGCGTTGCGCGCGGAACTGGCGGGGCTGGGCGCGCAGGTGACGGTGGCCGCGTGCGACGCGGCGGACCGGGACGCGCTGGCGGCGGTGCTGGACGCGATCCCGGCCGCGCACCCGCTGACGGCGGTCGTGCACGCGGCGGGCGTGCTCGACGACGCGGTGGTCGAGTCCCTGACGCCCGAGCGTCTCGCCGCGGTCTGGGAGCCCAAGGCGCGGGCCGCCTGGCACCTGCACGAGCTCACCCGGGGACGGGACCTGGCGGCGTTCGTCCTCTTCTCCTCCGCGGCCGGCACGCTCGGCAGCCCCGGACAGGCCAACTACGCCGCAGCCAACACCTTCCTCGACGCCCTCGCCGCGCACCGGCGCGCCCAGGGCCTGCCGGCGACCTCGCTCGCCTGGGGCTACTGGGCCGAGCCGAGCGGCATGACCGGGCGGCTGACCGGTGCCGACCAGGACCGGCTGCTGCGGGCCGGGGTCGTGCCGCTGGACACCGACCACGCCCTGTCGCTGTTCGACGCGGCCCTGGCCGCGGACCGGGCCGCGCTGGTGCCGGTCCGCCTCGACCTGTCCGTGGTGGCGAGCGCCTCCGCGGCCCCGGCGGCCCTCAAGGGCCTCGTCTCCCGCAAGGCGGCCCGGCGCCCGGCGCGGCACGGCGCGATCGCCGACCGCCTGCGGTCACTGCCGGAGGCCGAACGGCTGCGCGCCGCGCTCGACCTGGTCACCGCCCACACCGCCGCCGTGCTCGGTCACCGCGAACCGGGGGCCGTACGGGACGGGCAGCCGTTCAAGGACCTCGGCTTCGACTCCCTGACCTCCGTCGAACTGCGCAACCGGCTCAACAGCGCCACCGGCCTGCACCTGCCCGCCACCGTCACCTTCGACCACCCCACCCCGCGGCAACTCGCCGAGCACCTGCTGAGCCGGGTCCTCGGTGCGCCCAAGGGCGTTGATCCGGTGGCGTCGGTGGACGCCGGGGTCGATCCGGTGGTGATCGTGGGGATGGGGTGCCGACTGCCGGGCGGGGTGGGGTCGCCGGAGGAGTTGTGGGGTGTGGTGTCGGGTGGGGTGGATGCGATCGGCGGGTTCCCGTCGGATCGCGGGTGGGACGTCGAGGGGTTGTTCCATCCGGACGCGGATCATCCGGGGACGTCGTACACGCGGTCGGGTGGGTTCCTCGCGGATGCGGCGGGCTTCGACGCGGAGTTCTTCGGGATCTCGCCGCGCGAGGCGCTGGCCATGGACCCGCAGCAGCGGGTGCTGCTGGAGACCGCGTGGGAGACGTTCGAGGACGCGGGCATCGATCCGACGTCGCTGCGGGGCAGCCGGACGGGCGTGTTCACCGGCATCTGGTCCTCCGGCTACGGCGACCGGGCACCCGCCGACGCCGAGGGCTACCTCGGTACGGGCGCCGCGACCAGCGTGACCTCCGGCCGGATCGCCTACCTGCTGGGGCTGGAGGGCGCGGCGGTCTCGCTGGACACCGCCTGCTCGTCCTCGCTGGTGGCGCTCCACCTGGCGGCGCAGGCGCTCCGCTCGGGGGAGTGCTCGCTGGCCCTGGCCGGCGGGGTGACCGTGATGGCGACCCCGCTGGGGTTCACCGAGTTCTCCCGCCAGCGCGGCCTGGCTGCCGACGGCCGGGTGAAGGCGTTCGCCGAGGCGGCGGACGGGACGGCGTGGGGCGAGGGCGCAGGTGTCGTGCTGTTGGAGCGGCTGTCGGACGCCCGCCGCAACGGTCACCGGGTGCTGGCGGTGGTGCGGGGCTCGGCGGTCAACCAGGACGGCACCTCCAACGGCCTCGGCGCGCCGAACGGCCCGTCGCAGGAGCGGGTGATCCTCCAGGCGCTGGCGAACGCCGGACTGTCCCCGTCCGAGGTGGACGCGGTGGAGGCGCACGGTACGGGGACGACGCTGGGCGACCCGATCGAGGCGCAGGCGCTGCTGGCGACGTACGGTCAGGGGCGGGACGAGCCGCTGTGGTTGGGGTCGGTGAAGTCCAACATCGGCCACACCCAGGCGGCGGCGGGTGCGGCCGGTGTGATCAAGATGGTGATGGCGATGCGGCACGCCGAACTGCCGCGAACCCTGCACGTCGACGCGCCGACCTCGCACGTCGACTGGGAGTCCGGAAACATCCGGCTGCTCACCGAGCCCCGGCCCTGGCCCGACAACGGCCGTCCGCGTCGCGCGGGCATCTCGGCGTTCGGCATCAGCGGTACGAACGCGCACGTGGTGATCGAGGCGGTGGCCGAGGAGCCGGTCGGGGTTTCGGCGGGGTCTGCGGGCGGGGTGGTGCCGTGGGTGCTGTCGGCGAAGTCGGAGCCGGCGTTGCGGGAACAGGCGCGCCGGTTGGGCGAGTTCGTCGCCGCGCACCCCGAGGTGGGTCCGGCGGCGGTCGGGGGCGCGCTGGCTGCCCGGACGGTGTTCGAGCACCGGGCCGTGGTGGTGAATGGTGCGGAGGCGTTGGAGGCGCTGGCGGAGGGTCGGTCGGTGCCGGGTCTGGTCACGGGTGTCGCGGGTGCGCCGGGCCGGTCGGTGTTCGTGTTCCCGGGGCAGGGTGCGCAGTGGGTGGGGATGGGTGGGGAGTTGTACGGCTCGGAGCCGGTGTTCCGTGCGGCGATCGATGCGTGTGCCGCTGCTCTGGAGCCGTTCACGGGCTGGTCGTTGGTGGAGGTGCTGACCGGTGGTGGGTCGTTGGAGCGGGTGGAGGTGGTGCAGCCCGCGTTGTTCGCGGTGATGGTGGCGTTGGCGGAGTTGTGGCGGGCGCACGGGGTGGAGCCGGACGCGGTCGTCGGGCATTCGCAGGGGGAGATCGCGGCGGCGTACGTGGCGGGCGCGTTGTCGTTGGAGGACGCGGCGAAGGTGGTGGCGTTGCGCAGTAGGGCCTTGGTCGCCCTGGCGGACCAGGGCGGGATGGTCTCGGTCGGTCTCGGGCACGAGCAGGCCGTCGCGTTCACGGCCCGCTGGGACGGTCGGCTGACGGTGGCGGTGGTCAACGCCCCTGGTTCGGTCGTCGTGTCGGGTGACCTGGACGCGCTGGACGAACTGTTGACGGCCTGTGAGGCCGACGGCGTCCGCGCCCGCCGCCTGCCCGTCAACTACGCGGCGCACTCCGCGCAGGTCGAGGCGGTCCGCGAGCACCTGCTCACCGACCTGGCCGACCTCACACCCCACCCGGCGACGGTCCCCTTCCACTCCACCGTCACCGGCGAGCCGATCGACACCGCCACCCTCGACGCCGCCTACTGGTACCGCAACCTCCGCGAACCCGTGCTGTTCGACCGGACGACCCGTGCGCTGCTCGACCACGGCCGCACCGTCTTCGTCGAGATCAGCCCGCACCCGGTGCTCACGCCCGCGCTGGCGGAGCACGAGACGGGTGCGGTGACCGGGACGCTGCGCCGTGACCACGGCACCCCGGCCGAGTTCCTGGCCGCGGCGGCGCGGCTGTTCGTCGCGGGTGTGCCGGTGCGGTGGCCGCTCCCCGGCGGGGAGCCGGTGGCGCTGCCCACCTACCCCTTCCAGCGGACGCGGTTCTGGCTCGCCGCAGGCGCGGGAGACGTGTCCGCGGCCGGGCTCGACTCGGTGGACCACCCGCTGCTCGGCGCCGCTGTCGAGGTGGGCGGGCAGCGGGTCCTGACGGGCCGCCTCTCCCTGGCCACCCACCCCTGGCTCGCGGACCACTCCGTACGGGGGACGGTGCTGCTGCCCGCGACGGCGTTCGTCGAGCTGGTGGTGCACGCGGCCGGGGCGGCGGTGGAGGAACTGGTCCTGGAGGCGCCGCTGGTGCTGCCCGCGGACGGCGCGGTGGACGTGCAGGTCGTCGTGGGCGAGCCGGACGCGACCGGCCGCCGCACGGTCGACGTCCGGTCCCGTACGGACGGCTGGGTGCGGCACGCCACCGGCACGGTGAGCGGGAAACCCGTGGCCGGGCGGGAGCTGACGCAGTGGCCGCCGACCGGTGCGGAACCGGTCACCGGGCTCTACGACACGCTCGCCGCGGCGGGCTACGAGTACGGTCCGGCCTTCCAGGCCGTGCAGGCGGTGTGGCGCCGCGGCGACGAGGTGTTCGCCGAGGTCACCGTGCCGGACGCGGCCCGGTTCTCCGTCCATCCGGCCCTGCTGGACGCCGCCCTCCACCCGCTGGCGCTGCTGGCCGGAACGGAGGGCGACGTGCGGTTGCCGTTCTCGCTGAGCGGGATCGCGGTCCACCGCACCGGCGTGACCTCCGCGCGCGTACGGCTGACGGCGGCCGGCCCCGGCGCGTACGCCGTCCACCTGGCGGACCGCTCCGGCGAGCCGGTGGCGACCATCGAGGCGCTGACCACCCGTCCGATGGCCGAACGCGGCCCGCTGTACGTCCTCGACTGGATTCCGCTGACCCCCGGCGAAGGCGCGCTCGGCGACGCCGTCGTCTCGCCCGGCTCGGTCGCCGAGGCGCTGACGGCCGTCCAGGACTTCCTGGCCGGGCCCGGCGAGCGGCTCGTGGTGCGCACGCGGGGCGCGGTCGCCGTCGTCCCCGGTGACGGGGTGGGCGATCCGGAAGCCGCGGCCGTGTGGGGCCTGGTCCGGTCCGCGCAGTCCGAGCACCCCGGCCGGTTCGTGCTCGTGGACGCCGACGAGCTGCCCGAGGGCCTGTCGGTCGGCGACGAGGACCAGGTGGCGGTGCGCCGGGGGGCCGTCCACGTGCCCCGGCTCGTGCGCTCCGCACCGGAGGCGTTCGACGGACGGCTGACGCAGGCGGGCACGGGCAGCCTGGACGACCTCGCCTTCCTGCCGTACGAGCAGGCCCCGCCCGGGCCCCGGGAGGTGCGCGTCGCCGTGCGGGCGGCCGGCCTGAACTTCCGGGACGTGCTGATCGCCCTCGGCGTCTACCCGGACCCGGCGCTGCTCGGCAGCGAGGGCGCGGGCGTCGTCACCGAGGTCGGCACCGAGGTCACCGGGCTGCGGCCGGGCGACCGGGTCGCCGGGCTGCTGCCCGGCGCGTTCGGCCGGGTGGCCGTCGCCGACCACAGGGTGCTGGTGCGCATCCCCGACGAGTGGACGTTCGCCCAGGCCGCCACCGTGCCGATCGCCTTCCTGACCGCCTGGTACGGCCTGCGCGACCTGGGCGGGCTGAAGGCCGGTGACCGGGTGCTGATCCACGCCGGCACCGGCGGCGTCGGCACGGCGGCGGTCCAGCTCGCGCGGCTCTGGGGCGCGGACGTCCACGCGACCGCGAGCCCGGACAAGTGGGACGCGCTGCGCGCCCTGGGGCTGGACGAGGACCACATCGCCTCGTCCCGGACCCTGGAGTTCGCCGACCGGTTCGGCCCCTTCGACGTGGTGCTGAACTCGCTGTCCGGCGAGTTCCTGGACGCCTCCCTGCGGCTGCTCGCGCCCGGCGGGCGGTTCGTGGAGATGGGCAAGGCCGACGTCCGGCCCGGCGTGCTGGCCTTCGACCTGGCCGACGCGGGACCGGAGCGGCTCGGGGAGATCCTGGCCGAGGCCGTCCGGCTGCTCGGCGCAGGAGAGCTGCGCCTGCCACCGCTCACCACCTGGGACGTCCGCCGCGCGCGGGACGCCTTCCGGTTCATGAGCCGGGCCGCGCACGTGGGGAAGATCGTCCTGACCGTTCCCGCAGATCTCGACGCGGCCGGTACGGTGCTGATCACCGGCGGTACGGGGACGCTGGGGAGCCGGGTGGCCCGGCACCTGGTGGCCGAGCGGGGTGTGCGGCACCTGGTGCTGGTGAGCCGCCGTGGTGGCGGGACGGCGTTGCGCGCGGAACTGGCCGGGCTGGGCGCGGAGGTGACCGTGGCGGCCTGTGACGTGGCCGACCGGGACGCGCTGGCGGCGGTGCTGGACGCGATCCCGGCCGCGCACCCGCTGACGGCGGTCGTGCACGCGGCCGGTGTGCTCGACGACGCGGTGGTCGAGTCCCTGACGCCCGAGCGTCTCGCCGCGGTCTGGGAGCCCAAGGCCCGGGCCGCCTGGCACCTGCACGAACTCACCCGGGAACGGGACCTGACGGCGTTCGTCCTCTTCTCCTCCGCGGCCGGCACGCTCGGCAGCCCCGGACAGGCCAACTACGCCGCGGCCAACGCCTACCTCGACGGCCTGGCCGCCCACCGGCGCGCCCTGGGCCTGCCGGGCGTGTCACTGGCCTGGGGGCAGTGGGCCGAGGACAGCGGGCTGACCGGGAACCTCACCGACACCGACCGTGCACGCCTCGCCCGCGCGGGGCTGCTGCCGATGGCCACCGACTACGGACTCGGGCTGTTCGACGGGGGCCTGGACAGCGCGGAACCGGCAGTGGTCGCGGCCGTGCTCAAGGTGTCCGCGCTGGGCGACCGGCCGGTGCTGCGCGCGCTGGCACGCGCCCGCAAACCGGTGCGGACCACCGGACTGGCGGGCCGGCTGGGATCGCTCCCCGAGGACCGGCAACGCGAGCTCCTGCTCGACCTGGTCCGCACCCACGCCTCGGCCGTGCTGGGCCGCAGCGACGAGATCGGTGCCGACCTGGCCTTCAAGGACCTGGGCTTCGACTCGCTCACCGCGGTGGAACTGCGCAACCGGCTGTCCACGGCGGTCGGGGTGCGGCTGCCCGCGACGATGGTCTTCGACCACCCGACTCCGGCCCGATTGGCCGAACACCTGCGTGCGGTGGTCCTCGGCAAGGAGCGCCGGACGGCCGTGCCCGTCCCGGCCGGGGTCGCGGTGTCGGGTGATCCGGTCGTGGTGGTCGGGCTGGGGGCCCGCTACCCGGGTGGGGTGGGCTCCGCGCAGGAGTTGTGGGATCTGGTCGCGGGCGGGACGGACGCGGTGGGTGGGTTCCCGTCGGACCGTGGGTGGGACGTGGGCCGTCTCTACGATCCGGCGGGTGGCCCGGGGACGTCGTACACGCGACGGGGCGGTTTCCTCGACGCCGCAGGCGGGTTCGATGCGGGATTCTTCGGTATTTCGCCGCGCGAAGCACTGGCGATGGACCCGCAGCAGCGGGTGCTGCTGGAGACGGTGTGGGAGACGTTCGAGGACGCGGGCATCGATCCGACGTCCTTGCGGGGCAGCCGGACGGGCGTGTTCACCGGCATCTGGGCATCCGGCTACGCGGGCGGAGTGGACCAGATCTCGCGCGACGCGGACGGCTACGTGGCCACCGGCACGGCGATGAGTGTGACCTCCGGACGGGTGTCCTACCTACTGGGGCTGGAGGGCCCGGCGGTCTCGGTGGACACGGCGTGCTCGTCCTCGCTGGTGGCGATCCACCTGGCGGCGCAGGCGCTGCGCTCGGGCGAGTGCTCGTTGGCCCTGGCCGGCGGTGTCACGATCATGGCGACACCCGCCGCCTTCATCGACTTCTCCCGGCAGCGGGGGCTCGCCGCCGACGGTCGGGTGAAGGCCTTCGCCGAGGCGGCCGACGGCACGGGCTGGGGCGAGGGCGTCGGCCTGGTGCTGCTGGAGCGGTTGTCGGACGCCCGCCGCAACGGACACCGGGTGCTGGCGGTGGTGCGGGGCTCGGCGGTCAACCAGGACGGCGCGTCCAACGGCCTCACCGCGCCCAACGGCCCCTCCCAGGAACGCGTCATCCAGCAGGCCCTCGCCAATGCCGGGTTGCAGCCGTCCGAGGTGGACGCGGTGGAGGCGCACGGCACCGGCACCACGCTCGGCGACCCGATCGAGGCCCAGGCGCTGCTGGCCGCCTACGGTCAGGACCGTTCCGAGCCGCTGTGGTTGGGGTCGGTGAAGTCCAACATCGGGCACACCCAGGCGGCGGCGGGCGTCGCCGGTGTGATCAAGATGGTGATGGCGATGCGGCACGGTCAGCTGCCACGGACCCTGCACGTCGACACACCGACTTCGCACGTCGACTGGTCGGCGGGCCGGGTCGCCCTGCTGACCGAGGCCCGGCCGTGGCCGGAGACGGGGCGTCCCCGCCGGGCGGGCGTCTCGGCGTTCGGCATCAGCGGCACCAACGCGCACGTGATCCTGGAGGCACCGGACCCGGACCCGGCAGAGGAGGCATCGTCCGACTCCCCTGCCACTCCCACGTCCGCGCCCGCAGCCGGCGCGCCGGTGCCGTGGCTGCTGTCGGCCAAGTCCGAGCAGGCGCTCCGGGCCCAGGCCCGCAGGCTACAGGCGTACGCGGCCGAGGCCCCCGACGCGGACGCGGACGCAATCGCCGCCGCGCTCGCCGCGCGGGCCCGCTTCGCCCACCGGGCCGTGGTGACCGGGCCGGAGGCCCTGGCGGCCCTGGTCCGCGGGGAGGCGCATCCCGGGCTGGTGACCGGCGAGGCCCGCGACTCGGGGAAGTCGGCGTTCGTGTTCTCCGGTCAGGGTGGTCAGTGGGCGGGGATGGGTCGGGGTCTGTACGAGGTGTTTCCGGTGTTCGCGCGGGTGTTGGACGAGGTGTGCGGGGTGTTGGGGTTGCCGGTGGAGGTGTTGTTCGAGGACGGGGAGGGGGTGTTGGGGGAGACGCGGTTCACGCAAGGTGCGGTGTTCGCGTTGGAGGTGGCGTTGTTCCGGTTGGTGGAGTGGCTGGGGGTTCGGCCGGACTTCGTGGTGGGGCATTCGGTGGGTGAGGTGGCGGCGGCCCATGTGGCGGGGGTGTTGGGGCTGGAGGACGCGGCGCGGTTGGTGGGGGCGCGGGGCCGGTTGATGCAGGCGTTGCCCGGTGGTGGGGCGATGGTGTCGGTGCAGGCGTCGGTTCAGGAGGTGGTGGGGTCGCTGGTGGCGGGTGTGGAGGTGGCGGCGGTCAACGCGTCGGACGCGGTGGTGGTGTCGGGTGACGAGGCGGCGGTGGCGGTGGTCGCCGGGGTGTGGCGGGGGCGTGGGCGTCGGGTGCGGCGGTTGGAGGTCAGTCACGCGTTCCATTCGGCGCGGATGGAGCCGGTGCTGGGTGAACTCGCGGAGGTCGCTGGGGGGTTGTCGTTCGGTGAGCCGGTGATTCCGGTGGTCTCCACGGTGGCGGGGTGTCCGGTGGAGCTGGGGGAGCCGGGGTACTGGGTGCGTCAGGTGCGGGAGCCGGTGCGGTTCGCGGACGCGAGGGAGTGGCTGACGGGCCAGGGCGTCACAGGGTTTGTGGAGGTGGGTCCGCACCCGTCGTTGGTGGCGAACGGGTTGATGCGGCGTCAGGGGGATTCCGTGGAGCGGCTGTTCGCCGGTCTGGGGCGGTTGTGGGTGGACGGCGCGGTGCACTGGACCCCGCCGGTGGGGAAGTCGGGTGCGCGGCTGCCCTCGTACGCCTTCCAGCACCAGCACTACTGGCTCCGGCCCACCACCGCGTCGGAGGGCCCCGACACGCCCGACCACCCGCTGCTGCGGTCCCTGGTGAAGCTCCCCGACGGGCAGGGCGTGGTACTGACCGGGAAGCTCTCCGGGTCCGCCCACCCGTGGCTCACCGAACACGTCATCGCGGGCTCGCCCCTGCTGCCCGCGATGGCGTTCGTGGACCTGGCCGTCCACGCCGGCGAGCACACGGCCAGCCCCGTCCTGTCCGAACTGGTCCTGGAGGCGCCGCTCGTGCTGTCCGAGCGCGACGGTGTGCACGTGCAGGTCACCGTCGGCGCGCCCGACGACACCGGACGCCGACCCGTCACCGTCCACTCCCGCACCTCCGCCGAGCCCGACGAGTGGACCCGCCACGCGACCGGCGTGCTCAGCCCGCCGGCGGAGCGGGCCGACCGGACGGCCGAGCCCGGCACGGACGCCGGCGAGGCCGTGCCGATCGACATCGGCCCGCTCTACGACCGGCTCGCCGAAGCCGGCTACGACTACGGGCCGACCTTCCGGGGACTCACCGGCGTCCGGCGGCACGGCGAGGACCTGCACGCCGAGGTGAGCTTCCCGGCGGATCCCGGGCAGCTCACCGGCTACCGCGTCCACCCCGCGCTCCTGGACGCCGCCATCCAGCCGCTGACCCTGCTCGCCGGCCCCGCGGCCGAGGACGGCGGCAGCCCGGCGCGGCTGCCCTTCTCGTTCTCCGGCGTGTCGGTCACCGGGTCGGCCGCGACGGTCCGCGTGGTGCTGCACCCGACCGGGCCGGACACCTACGCGGTGCGGATCACCGACACCGCCGGGACGCCGGTCGTCAGCATCGACGAGATCGTCCTGCGGCCCGTCGAAGCGGCGGGCCACGGGGCCGGGCCCCGGCCGAACACGCTGTTCGCCGTCGACTGGACCCCGATGGCGGCACCGGACGGCCCGGGCACCGAGACGGTCCTCCACGAGGTCGCCGGCGAGGGCGAACCGGCTGAGGCCGCCCACGCGGTGACCCGGGAACTGCTCGGCAGGGTCCGGGAGTTCCTGGCCACCGACACGCCGGCCCGGCTCGTGGTCCTCACCGGCGACGACCTGGCCTCGGCCGCCGCCCGCGGCTTCCTGCGCAGCGCGCACCACGAGAACCCCGGGCGCATCCTGACCGTCCGGCACGACGGCACGGCCGCCTCGCGGCGGGCGGCGCCCGCCGCGGTGCGCGCCGCCGTGGCCGACGGCGAGCCCGAGATCCGGCTGTGCGACGGTACCGCCCTCGTGCCGAGGCTGGTGCGGGCCACCCCGGCCGCCCCGGCCGGGTCTGCCGGGCCCCTGGACGGCGCGCCCCTGGACGGCACCGTGCTGATCACCGGCGGCACCGGCACCCTCGGCGTCCTGGTCGCCCGGCACCTGGTCGCGCGGCACGGCGCCCGGCACGTGGTGCTCGCCGGCCGCCGCGGCGTCGAGCCGCCCGGACTCCGGCAGGAGCTGGGCGCCGCCCTCACCGTGGTCGCCTGCGACGCCGGCGACCGCGCGGCACTGCGGGACCTCGTCGCCTCGATCCCCGACCTGCGGGTCGTCGTGCACGCCGCCGGGGTCGTCGACGACGCCCTGGTGGGAACGATGACACCGGAGCAAGTCGACACGGTGCTGCGCGCGAAGGCCGATGCCGGGTGGCACCTGCACGAGGCCACCGAGCACCTGGACCTGCGGGCGTTCGTGCTGTTCTCCTCGGCGGCCGGGGTGTTCGGCACCCCCGGGCAGGCCAACTACGCCGCCGCGAACGCGTTCCTCGACGCGCTCGCCGAGCACCGGCACGCGCGCGGCCTGCCGGCCACCTCCCTCGCCTGGGGCCAGTGGGCCGAGTCCAGCGGCATCACCGGGAACCTGACCGAGGCGGACCACCGCCGGCTGGCGAGGACCGGCATGCTGCCGCTGGCCACCGAGCAGGCCCTCGGCCTGTTCGACACCGCCCTGGCCGGCGGACGCCCGGCGCTGGTGCCGGTCCGCCTCGACCTCGCGGCGATCGACACCCCGCCCGCGCTGCTGCGCGGACTCGCCCGGCCGCGGCGCGCGCCGGCACCGGCGGCCGGCCCGGACGAGCTGCGGGCCCGGCTCGGAGCCCTGCCCGAGCCCGAGCAGCGCGCCCTGCTGCTCGACCTGGTCGTCAGGCACAGTGCGAGCATCCTCGCGATGGCCCCCGGCGGGATCGACGACCCGCGTCAGCCGTTCCGCGACCACGGCGTCGACTCGCTGACCGCCATCGAGCTGCGCAACCGGCTCAACGCGGCCACCGGGCTCCAGCTCCCGGCGACCCTCGTCTTCGACTTCCCGACGCCCGAACAGCTCGTCCACCACCTCTACGGGCAGCTGTGCTCGCCGGAGAACCGGGTCACCGGGCCGATGGAGCGCCTGCTGCGCAAGGCCCTCGACGTCGGCCGCGCGCAGGACGGCCTCGACCTGCTCGCCACGGCGTCCCGGCTGAGCCCGGCCACCGACGCGCCCAAGGCCGGGGCGGTCGCCCTCGCGACCGGCTTCCTCCAGCCCTCGCTGGTCTGCCTGCCGTCCGCGCTGGCGTCCGGCGGCATCGAGGAGTACGGGCGGTTCGCCGCCGCGCTGGAGGCCGCCCGTGACGTCACGGCGGTCACCCTGCCGGGCTTCGCCGGCGACCCGCTGCCCGCGGACGCCGACGTCCTGGTCCGCGCGCTCGCCGATGCCGCGTCGGCGGTCGCCGCGCCGGTGCTGGTCGGCCGTTCGGTGGGCGCGTGGCTGGCGCTAGCGACCGCCGGGGAACTGGAGCGGCGCGGGGCCCGGCCCAGCGCGGTGGTGCTCATCGACGGCTACCCCGACGACCTGCCGGGTGTGCTCACCGGCATGCTCGACGCCGGCCACCAGGTCCAGCCGGTCGACGACGACCGGCTGGTGGCCATGGGCCGCTACCTCGATCTGGCCGGCGCCCCGGAGCCCGTCACCGCGCCGGTGCTGCTGGTGGGCACCGGGAAGCGCCCGTGGCCCCGACTCTCCACCACCGCGCAGGACGTGCTCACCGTCCCGGGCGACCACTTCACCGTCCTGGAGGAGCACTCCGCGGCCACGGCGCTGGCCATCAGCACCTGGCTCCTCGACTTCACCGGATACGGCGCCGGGCTGTCCGAACTCAGGGGAAAGGACCACGCATGATCTGGGACAACGTGTACATCGGCGGAACGGGACGGTACCTGCCGCCCCGCACGCCCGCGACGCAGGCCGTGCCCGACACCGCGACCATGCGACGGCTGCTCGCCCTGTCGGACTTCGTGTCGTTCACCAGCTCCGACGACGTCACCGAGCACGCGATGGCCGTGCACGCGGCGATCGGCGCCCTGCGCGAGTCCGGCCTCACCGGCGCCGACATCGCCATGGCCGCCTACGCCCAGATGGACCACCAGGACCACATGGCGTCCTCCTGCCACCTGCAACGCGTCCTCGGCCTCGGCCACGCCCTCGTCTACGAGGTCGAGGCGACCAGCAACGGCGGTTCGGCCGCGCTGCAGTCCGCCGCCGCGCACCTGGTGGCCGACCCGGCCGCGACCGCGACCCTGGTCACCGCCACCGCCCGGTTCCTGCCGCCGCGCTGGGAACGCTGGCAGCCCAGCATCGGGATCTTCCTGGCCGACGGTGCGGCCGCGGCCGTGCTCAACCGCGAGTCCGGCCGGGCGCGGCTGGTCGCGACCGCCAACAGCTCCGCGACCCAGATGGAGGTCCTCGCCACCCCGACGATCCCGGACCCCGCGGGCCACCGGAACCGCACGCCGATCGAGGTCACCGGCCTGGCGCCGTACCTGACGCTGATGAGCGGGGCCCTGGTCACCGCGGTCGAGCAGGCCGCCAAGGAGGGCGGCGTCGACATCGCCGACATCACCAGGTTCGTCGTCACCGGTCTGGGCCTGGCCCAACTGGAGGTCGTCGTGCTGGAGCCGCTCGGCATCGACCTGGGCCGCACCACCTGGCCGATGCTGCGCGAGCTCGGCCACGTCGGGCCGTGCGACCAACTGCTCGGCATCGACCACCTGCTGCACGACGAGACACTCAAGCCCGGCGACACCGTCATGTCGATCGGCCTCGGCATGGGGTCGCGGTTCACCGCGGCCCTGCTGGAGGTCACCGAACCGCCCAGGCCCCGCACCACCACCGCCTTCACCGAGCCGGTGCGCGCGCAGACCCCGCCCGTCGACGCCTACGTCATCGACCCCTCGGGCGGCGACATCTTCGGCGAGGCCGCCGCCCTGCGCGAGCGCGGCCCGGCCACCCGCGTCCGGCTGCCCGGCGGCGTGTCGGCCTGGGCCGTCACCGGGCACGACCTGGCGAAGAAGCTGCTGCTCGACCCGAGGGTCTCCAAGGACGCGAACAAGCACTGGCCCATGTGGCGCGACGGCGACATCCCGCCGGACTGGCCGCTGATCATGTGGGTCGCGATGCAGAACATGTTCACCGCCTACGGGGCCGACCACACCAGGCTGCGCAGCCTGGTGGCCAAGGCGTTCACCCCGCGCCGCATCGAAGCGATGCGGCCGCGCATCGAGGAGATCACGGCCGGCCTGATCGCCGACCTGGCCGCGGTGCCGCCGGGGCAGCCGGTCGACCTGCGCGCGCGGTTCGCGTTCCCGCTGCCGATCCAGGTCATCACCGGACTGTTCGGGGTGACCGCGGAGACGGGCGCGGACCTGCGGCGGCTGGTGGACGCGGTGTTCAGCCTCGACGCGGACCCGGCGGGGGTGCAGGCCGCCTCCGGCGAGCTGTACATGCTGCTCAAGGAACTCGTGGCCGCCAAACGGCGCGACCCCGGCGACGACATGACCAGCGACCTGATCTCCGCGCAGGAGGCGGACGGCACCCGGCTGTCCGAGCGGGAACTGCTGGACACCCTGCTGCTGACCATCTCCGCCGGCTTCGAGACGACGGTCAACCTGCTCGACCACGCCGTCCACGCGCTGGCCACCCACCCGTCCCAGCTCGCCCTGGTGCGGTCCGGGACCAGCACGTGGGAGGACGTGGTGGACGAGACACTGCGCTGGCAGGCACCGGTGCCGAACCTGCCGCTGCGCTACGCGGTGGAGGACATCGCCGCGGACGGCGTGCGGATCGGCAAGGGCGAGGCGATCCTGCTGTCCTTCGGCGCGGTCGGCCGCGACCCGGCGCAGCACGGGGCCGACGCGGAGGACTTCTCCGTCGCCCGGCCGTCGCGGGCCGACCACCTCACCTTCGGGCACGGCGTGCACTTCTGCCTCGGCAGCCCGCTGGCGAAACTGGAGGCGACGACGGCGCTGTCCGCGCTGTTCTCCCGCTTCCCCCGGCTGCGGCTGGCCGTCCCGTCGTCCGCACTCGAACCGCTGGGTTCCTTCTTCACCAACGGCCACAAGACCCTGCCGGTCATCCTGGAGGAGGGCTGATGGCCCACTTCGCCTTCGTGAGCGCGCCCGCGTCCGGGCACGTGAACCCGACCCTGCCGCTGGTCGAAGAGCTGGTCCGGCGCGGCCACCGGGTCAGCTACGCCACGGGACCGGCCGCCGTGGGCGCCGCCGTCGCCGCCGGGGCGTCGCCGGTGACCCTGCCCTCGCAGCTGCCGCCCGGCATGGCCGCGCGGGGCGAGTTCACGGCGGAACAGCTCGCCGTGACGATGGAGTACTACCTCGACGACGCGCGTGCCTCCTTCCCGGTCCTGGCCGCGCACTTCGCGGCCGACCCGCCGGACGCGGTGTGCTACGACTCGGTGACCTTCACCGGGCGGATGCTGGCGAACCTGCTCCGGGTGCGGGAGGTCTCCCTGGTGCCGACCTTCGCGGAGAACGAGTCCTTCTCGGCGGCGCAGGTGTACCTGCCGGCCGACTTCGACCACACCCACCCCCGGCTGGTGGCCGCGGTCCAGGACATGGGGAAGTTCGCGCAGGGCCACGCCTTCCTGGACGACCCGGACCTGATGTTCGGTCACGTGCCCCCGACGAGCCTGGTGTTCGTCCCCCGCGAGTTCCAGCCGGCGGGGGACACCTTCGACGAGCGCTTCCACTTCGTCGGGCCGTCGCTGAGCAGCCGGCAGGCCGCCGAGGAGTGGAGTCCCCGGTCGCGGGCCCCGGTGCTGCTGATCTCGCTGGGAACCGTCTTCAACGACCGGCCCGAGTTCTACCGGACCTGCATCGAGGCGTTCGGGGACGGCGACTGGCAGGTCGTCATGGCGGTGGGCGGGCTGGACCGGGAGTCGCTGGGCCCGGTCCCGGCCAACGTCGAGGTGCACGCGCACGTGCCGCAGGTGGCGGTGCTGCGGCACGCCGAGGTGTTCCTGAGCCACGTCGGGATGAACTCGGTGATGGAGTCGCTCTACCACGGGGTGCCCCTCGTGGCGGTGCCGCAGATCCCGGAACAGCGGGCGATCGCCCGGCGGGCGGAGGAGATGCGGGTCGGCAGGACGCTCGCCGAGCCGACCGTGCGGGGCCTCCGCGAGGCCGTCCGGGAGGCCGGGTCCTGCCGCCCCCGGGCGGCGGCCCTGCGCCGGATCGTGCGCGGGGCGGGCGGCGCCTCGAAGGGGGCGGACGTCCTGGAGGAGCTGCTGACGCGGTAGCGGCCGGGCTCCTGCCCGGTGCCCGGCGGGCGCGCGGCCGTCCGGCCGCGCGTTCCGCGGGGCGGGACCGCCGGGCGGACGCCGGGCGGGGCGGGACCGCCGGGCGGACGCACCCGGGTCACGGCCTGGGCACGAGGGTGTTCTCGTTGGTGCGGCCGGCGGTGTAGTCGTCGACGTTGCGGACGGTGGTGTCGATGATCTGGTGGACGGCGGTGTGGGTGTAGTAGGCCTGGTGGCTGGTGACGAGCACCTGGGGGAAGGTGATGAGGCGGGCGAGGGTGTCGTCGGTGATGCCCTGGAGGGACTGGTCGGTGAAGAAGACGCCGGTCTCCTCCTCGTAGACGTCGAGGCCGACGCCGGAGAGGCGCCCGGTGCGCAGGGCCTCGACCAGGGCGGCGCTGTCGACGAGGCCGCCGCGGCTGGAGTTGACGAGGATGGCGTCGTCCTTCATGCGGGCGAGGGCGGCGGTGTCGATCAGGTGGTGGGTGGTGGGGAGGAGGGGGACGTGGAGGCTGATGAGGTCGGCCCGGGAGAGGAGTTCGGGGAGTTCGGTGTAGGTCATGCCGAGTTCGAGGCAGGCGGGGTTCTCGGCGATGTCCCAGCCGAGGAGGTGGGTGCCGAACCCGGCGGCGATGCGGGCGAAGCATTCGCCGATCTTGCCGGTGCCGATGACGCCGACGGTCATGCCGTGGACGTCGCGGCCGAGGAGGCCGTCGAGGCGGAAGTCGAACTCGCGGGAGCGGTTGGCGGCGCGGGTGAGCCGCCGGTTGACGGCGAGCGCGAGGGCCCAGGCGTGTTCGGCGACGGCGTAGGGGCTGTAGTGGGAGACCCGGGCGATGGTGAGGCCGAGTTCGGCGGCGGCGTCGAGGTCGATGTTGTTGAAGCCGGTGGAGCGCTGGGCGATCAACGTGGTGCCGCCCGCGGCGAGGACGGTGAGCACGTCGGCGTCGAGTTCGTCGTTGACGCTGGTGCTGACGGCGGGGTAGCCGGCGGCGAGGGGGGCGGTGTCGCGGTTGAGGAACACGGCCAGGGCGCGCAGGGCGTGGCGGTCCGCGAAGGCCCGTTCCAGGAGCGGTCGTTCGTCTGCTTGGACGCCGTAGGCGAGGATCTCCATGCGGTGAGGCTATCGCCGGGGCAGCGGGCGGGCGGGCCGCGACGCGCCCCCGGCGCACCGTCCGATCATCACAAGATGATGGTCCGACGATCTCGCGGTGGATCATCGGCTGATCATCTTGTGATGACCGGATCATTCCGTTCGGTGGGGCGGGAGTTGACCGGCCGTCAGATGACGGTCTCGGCCTCCCGGTAGCGCTCCGCCGGGACGGTCTTCAGCTCGGCCACCGCCTCGCCCAGCGGCACCAGCTTGATCTCGGTGCCCTGCAGCGCCGTGATGTGGCCGAACGCGCCCTTGTGGGCGGCCTCCACCGCGTGCCAGCCGAAGCGGGTGGCCAGGACGCGGTCGTACGCGGTCGGGGTGCCGCCGCGCTGGGTGTGGCCCAGGATCACCGGACGGGCCTCCTTGCCGAGCCGGTGCTCCAGCTCGCGGGAGAGCTGGGTGGCGATGCCGGTGAACCGCTCGTGGCCGTACATGTCCTTGCTGCCCTCCTCCCACGGCATGGTGCCGGGCTCGGGCTTGGCGCCCTCGGCGCAGACCACGATCGCGAACTTCTTCTGCCGGTCGAAGCGCTCGCGCACCATCTCGGTCAGCTTGTCGATGTGGAACGGGCGCTCCGGGACGACGATGGCGTGCGCACCGGCCGCCATGCCCGCGTTCAGCGCGATCCAGCCGGTGTGCCGGCCCATCACCTCGACCACCATGACGCGCTGGTGCGACTCGGCGGTGGTCTTCAGCCGGTCCAGCGCCTCGGTGGCCACCGAGACGGCGGTGTCGAAGCCGAAGGTGACGTCGGTGCAGGCGATGTCGTTGTCGATGGTCTTCGGCACGCCGATCACCGGCAGGCCCGCGTCGCTCATCAGCTTCGCGGCCTTCAGGGTGCCCTCGCCGCCGATCGGGATCACCGCGTCGATGCCCAGGTCGGCGCAGTGCCGCTTGGCGCGCTCCACGCCGTCGCGCAGGTGGCTGGGCTGGACCCGGGACGAGCCCAGGATCGTGCCGCCCTGGGCGAGGATGCCGCTCACCGAGTCGAGCGTCAGCGGACGGTGCACGCCCTCCAGGAGACCGCGCCAGCCGTCCTCGAAACCGATGATCTCGTCGCCGTGGTCGACCACCCCCCGGTGGACCACGGAACGGATGACGGCGTTCAGGCCGGGGCAGTCACCGCCGCTGGTCAGGACACCAATACGCATTGCTTTGCCAACTCCCGAGCAGGATCGGACGGCCGGACTGGTGGGTGGGAATCGGACATCTCGTCCGAAACTGACCTGCTGCACAGCATACGGTTCCTGCGTCCGGCCGGGCCGAAACCGACGCGGGAGCGGCTTCCTCGACGCACCACACGTAACTGCGACCCGACCGCCGAGGAGGGTGTTGCGTCCGGGCTCTCCTATTCTCCTATGAAGTTGTCCCACGGGGGGACGGCTGACCACATGGCGGTCAGCCGTCCACCACCGTGACCTCGGCTTACGCGCGGATGAACGCGCGGCCGAGCCGTGCCGGGCCGCGCGGCCGAGCCGTGCCGGGCCGCTCACCCGAGCCGGGCGGGGCCGCTCACGCCGGGCGGGCCGCGGCGATCCGCTCGGTGCGCAGCGCGTCGTACCAGGTGGTGTCGGCCGGCGGCAGCGCGTTCACGTCCAGCGCCAGCTTGATCAGCATGTCGGCGACGGCGGGGTTGCGGGCCATCACCGGGCCGTGCAGGTAGGTGCCGAACACGGTGTCGCGCCAGGCGCCCTCGGTGCCGTCGCCGGTGCCGTTGCCCCGGCCGACCTGGACGGTGGCCAGCGGGCTGACGCCCTCGCCGAGGTGGGTGATGCCCTGGTGGTTCTCGAAGCCGGTCAGCTGCGGCAGGTTCAGCTGCGGGTCGACGTCCGCCAGCACGTCGCCCACGCAGCGGGCGCCCTCGCCGCGCGCGGTCCACACGTCCAGCAGGCCCAGGCCCGCCTCGCGCTCGCCGAGGTCGTTGACGAACTCGTGGCCCAGGATCTGGAAGCCCGCGCAGACCGAGAAGATGATCGCGCCGTTCTCGGCCGCCCGGACCAGCCCGCCGTCGTTGCGCAGCCGCTCCGCCGCCAGCCGCTGCGGCCGGTCCTCGCCGCCGCCGATCAGGTAGATGTCGCCGCTGGTCGGCACCGACTGGTCGGAGCGCACGTCGATCCGCTGCACCCCGAGGCCGCGCTGGCGCGCCCGCCGCTCCACCACCAGCGCGTTGCCGCGGTCGCCGTACGTCGACAGCAGGTCCGGGTACACCCAGACCACCCGCAGGCTGCTCTCGCTCATCCTCGAAGACCTCCCGAACTGCTGCTGGGACGCGGGCCGCTGCGGCGCGCCCCCGCCGTACTGCTGCTGCGGCGCCTGCTGCTCGTACTGCTGCGGCGGCTGCTGCTGTCCGTACTGCTGCTGGTGCTGCTGCTGGTGTTGCTGCGGCTGCGGCTGATCGTACTGCTGGTCGTACTGCTGCTGCTGTCCGCCGTACTGCTGCTCGCCGTACTGCTGTCCGGGGTAGGGCTGCGGCTGACCGTAGCCCCCCTGGTCGCCGAACTGCGGCTGCTGCCCGTAGTACTGGTCGCTCATCAGGCCACCACGGCCTTGCGCAGCTGCTGGAAGGCGGTGTAGTTGGCGATGGCCTCGATCCGGCCGGCCGGGGCGGCCTCCACCGCCTGGGCGAGCGAGTCGACCACCTGGAACTGGAGGTTGGCGACCTCCAGGCGGACCGCCAGGTCGAGCTTGCGCTGGCCCATCACGAAGATCGGGTGGCCGGACAGCCGCTCGTAGTCGACGTCCCACAGCCAGGAGGTGTCGGTGCCGTCGGCGTCCAGCGCGTTCACCGACAGGACCACCGGGGTGGGCGGGCCGTCGATCAGCGAGAAGGTCTCCAGCCAGCCGGCCGGGTTCTTCGCCAGCAGCAGCCGGATGTCCCGGCCGCGGAACTGCACCACGTCGTAGCGGCCGGCCACCGCGGCCACCGCCTGCATCCGCTCCAGCGCGACCTGCGGGGCCACCCCGAAGACCGCCGCGACGGCGGCCGAGCTGGTGGCGTTCGCCAGGTTGGCGCGGCCCGGCAGCTGGAGCTGGATCGGCCAGGCGCCGCGGTGCGGGTCGATCACGTGGGTGCCCTGGAGCGCCCAGTGCGGGTTCGGGCGGCGGAAGCCGCACTCGCCGCAGAACCAGTCGTCGCCCGGGCGCTGCATCACGCCGCCGCAGGACGGGCACGACCAGGCGTCCTCCTTCCACGCCTGCCCGGCGGCCACCCAGACCACCTTCTTGCAGGACGAGGCGGCCCAGGTCACCAGCGGGTCGTCCGCGTTGGCGATGATCACCGCGTCGGTGTCCTTGAGGCCCTCGCGCCACTTCTCGGCCATCATCCGGGTCTCGGCGGCGCGGTCCAGCTGGTCGCGGGAGAGGTTCAGCAGCGCTATGGCCTTCGGCCGGGTGTCCCGGGCGACCATCGGCAGGTACTTCTCGTCCACCTCGATCACGCCGAAGCGGGCGCTGGTGCCGCCGGCCAGCGCGCCGGTGATGCCGGCCGGCATGTTCGCGCCCAGCGCGTTGGAGACCACCGGGCCGGCCGCCCGCAGCGCCTCGGCGATCAGCCGGGTGGTGGTGGTCTTGCCGTTGGTGGCGCTGACCAGGACCACGTCCAGGTGCTCGGTGAGGGTCGCCAGCAGGTCCGGGTCGAGCTTGAGCGCGACCTTGCCGCCGATCACCGAGCCGCTGCCGCGGCCCGCCTTCTGGGAGAGCGCTGCGGCCATCTTGCCGGCCGTCACGGCGATCTTCGCGCGGGCGGGCAGCGAGGCGTCGCGCGGGGCTTCCGAATCGGTGCCTGGCATGCTCAGGGGTTCCTCCTTGCTGCGGCACCGCCCGGGGCGTTCGACGATCCGCGGGCGGCGGGGACGGGCTCAGCCTACCGACTCCCGCCCGCACACTTGAGCAGGGGCGACAACCAGCGGCGCGAGCTCAGCCCTTCGGCAGCAGCGTGGCCCGCCGCCGGGGGCCCGGGGGAGAACGGCGGGGCCCGCCGCCGGGGCTCCTGGCGACGGGCCCCGGGCGGAGCCTCAGCGGGCGGGCCAGGGAGCGGGGAGCTTCTCGGTGGCCTCGGCGAGGTGGGCGGTGATGACGAGGGTGCCGTCCTCGACCTGGTAGTCGAGCGGGGCGGAGAGCCGGCGCATGGTGGAGATCAGGCCGGTGTTGGCGGAGGTGGTGACGGCGTAGACGGTGCGCACGCCCGCCTCCAGGGCGAGGGCGGCCATCCGGCGCACCAGGTCGACGCCCAGGCCGCGGCGCTGCCAGGCGTCCTCGACCAGCAGGGCGATCTCGGCGCCCTCGTCGTCCCACATCAGGTGGGCGAGGGCGACCAGGCGGCCGTCCGAGGTCTCGACGGCGAGGGTCTGGCCGTGGCGCGGGTCCAGCAGGTGGTCGAGGTAGCGGTCGGCGTCCCGGACCGGGCCGTGGTAGCGGCGGCGCAGCGACTCCGCGGAGCAGCGGGCGTGCATGGCCAGCGCGGCGGCCTTGTCCCCGGGGGAGGCCCGGCGGACGGTGAGCTCGGCGCCGTCGAGCCCGCCGATCCGGGCGGCGACCGCGGGGACGCGCGGGCCGAGGACGGTGTCCAGTTCGACCAGGGCGCGGGCGCGGGCGAACTCGGTGGGCGTGAAGGGCAGGTGCGGGCGGGAGAGTTCGAGCAGGTCGCCGCCGGGCAGCGGCAGGCGCATCAGGTGTCCTTCCAGGCCGGCCGGGGTGTCGTCGCCGCGGCCGGGGTACTGCCGGATGGTGGCGCGTCCGAACAGCTGGCGCAGGGCGACCGGGAGTTCGGCGGCGTCCAGGGCGGTGCGGGTGGCCAGGGCGAGGACCTGGCGGGGGACGTCCACGAGTTCGTGGGCGTCGGCCTGGTCGGTCCAGATGTCCCAGCCGCCGGCGGCGGCGACGGCCGCGGCCAGCTCGGTGCGGGGCAGCTCGGCCGGGGTGCGCAGGATGAACTCGTCCACGGTGCAGTCGGGCAGCGGGTGGGCCTGCATGGAGACGATGTTGACCCGCAGCGCGGCCAGCGCCGTGCACACCCGGGCCAGGCTGCCGGGGGCGTCGGAGACGCTGGTGCGCAGCCGCCACAGCGCGGTCGGCTCCTCCGGCGCGTTCACCGCCCCGCCGCCCGGCGGTGCGGACGCCCCGGGCGGCCCGTGCGGGTGCCGGTGGGCGAGCCAGCCGCGGAACAGCGCGGTGGCGAGCATGGCCGCGGCGGAGGCGCCCAGCAGCACCGGTCCGTCGTGGCCGTGCACGACGACGTTGGCGACCAGGTCGGCGGCGGCGACGGCGGCGAAGACCGCCGCCAGCTCGACCGTCTCCCGGCGCCAGCGGTGCCCCCGCTTGCGCCGCCGCTCCTGCTTGTCCTCGATGCCGGTGCCGTGGGTGTACGCCATGGTGTCCATGCCTGCATGGTGGCGCTCCGCTGTTTCACGATCACGAATCCCCCGTGACCTGACGGTAAATGTCTCCGCGGGCCCGGTCGGATCGGCGCTGATCCGCGCCCGCGATCAGTTGGACGTACGGCACCGGTCCAGGAGTTCCGCCCCGGCGGACTTCACCTCGTCCAGCAGCAGCCGCAGGTCCGCCTCGGTGGTGGAGGCGTTCAGCAGGCAGGCCCGGAGCATCTCCCGCCCCTGGTGCACGGCGCCGGTGACGAAGACCCGGCCGCGCTGCTGGACGGCCACCGGGAGCAGCGAGTTGAGCTTCTGCACGCCCTCCTCGTCCAGCCCGGCGGGGCGGTGGCGGAAGGCCACGATCGAGGTCTCCACCGGGGCGACGAGCTCCAGCTCCGGGTCCGCGTCGATCCACCCGCCCAGCTGCCGGGCCTGCGCGGTGCAGTGCGCGATGTCCCGGGCGACGCCGGAGCGGCCGCGGTGGGCGATGGACGCCCAGACCTTCAGCGAGCGGAACGGGCGGGTCTGCTCGGTGCCGTACTCGGAGAACCAGCCGAGGTCGCCGGCCGCGTCGTCGCGCAGGTAGGACGGGACGAGGCTGAAGGTGCCGCGCAGCTCCTCGGCGTCGCGCACCAGCGCGCAGCCGCAGTCGACCGGCACGCCCAGCCACTTGTGCGGGTCCAGGGCCAGCGAGTCGGCCCGCTCCATGCCCGCGTAGCGGTGCGCGATGGCCTGGTCCAGCACGCCGAACGCCCCGTACGCGCCGTCCACGTGGAACCACAGGCCCTCGCGCTCGGCCAGGTCGGCGATCGGGGTGAGCGGGTCGACCGCGCCGGTGCCGACGGTGCCCGCGGAGGCCACCACCAGGAAGGGCAGCCGGCCGGCGGCGCGGTCCTCGGCGATCGCGGCCTCCAGGGCGTCCAGGCGGAGGTGGCCCTCGGCGTCGGAGGCGACGGTGCGCAGGTGCCTGGAGCCCAGGCCCAGCAGCTCGGCGGCCTTGCGCACGCAGCTGTGCGCCTCGCCGGTGACGTAGCCGACCAGCGGGGGCAGGCCCGCCAGGCCGTCCTCGCGGACGTCCCAGCCGGCCTTGCGGGCGGCCCGGCCGCGGGCGGCGGCCAGGCAGACGATGGTGGCCATCGAGGTGCCGGAGGTCAGGACGCCGCCGCCGGGCGGGTGCGGGAAGCCGACCAGCTCGGCGATCCAGCGCACCACCGCGCGCTCCAGGTGCACGTCGGCGTGGTCGCCGCCGGCCGAGCTGGGGTTCATCGCGCTCGCGGCCAGCGTGGCGAGCACGCCCGCGGGCTGCGGGGCGGAGTTCACCCAGCCGAAGAAGCGCGGGTTCCCGTTGCCCATCGGGTGCGGCATGATCCGCCGCTCGACGACCTCCAGCAGCGCCGCCAGCGGCGCGCCCTCCTCGGGCAGCGGGAGGTCGAGCAGCGCGGTGCGCTCCGCCGGGTCCATCGGCTGCCACACCGGACGGTCCGGCAGCGCGTCGAGGTAGTCGGCCACCAGGTCTGCGGCCGCCCGTGCGGCCCCGCGGAAGTCGTCGTTCACAGCACAGATCGTAGGCGCGCCCGCCCCCGTGACCTGCGGCGGGTCCGCCGGGGCCCGGCGGGCGCCGCGGCGGCGGTCCTCCGCGACCGGGCCGACCGTACCTCCGCGACCGGGCCGGGGGGCGACGGCGGTGGTGATCCGCGCCGACAACCCGGCCGGAAGCCCGTGCCCGCGCGCGAATCGGGGGTACAACCCTCTCGTGGCACCGGGCAGCGACCGGGCGGTGCCGGACCGGCGTCGGGCCGGTCGGAGTCCGGCCGCCCGGTCCGACCAGGTCGCCGAGCGCGTACCGGCGAGTACCAGCGAGGAGGAACAGGTGGCACAGCAGCAGAGCACCGAGTCGGCAAGGCACTACCTGGACGAGAGCAAGAAGATGATCGAGAAGACCACGGACCCGGGGCAGCGCGCGATCGCCCTCGGCCTGGCCGCCCTGACCCACGCGGTCCTGGAGACCGGCTTCGACCTCGCCGCCCGGCCCCCCGCGGCCGACGCGCCGGCCGAGGACGCCTGAGCCCCCGCCGCCGCCGGGCGGCCGCCCGCACCGGAGGGCTCCACCGCCGGCCCGGCGGGTTCGCGCGGTCAGTCGGTGCTCTCGGTCTCGGAGCCCCACAGGCCCACGATCCCGTCGAGTTCGGCCAGCTCCGCCAGCAGGCGGTACACGTCGCCGGTGCCCTCGACGGACAGGTGCACCTTGGTGCCGCCGGCGTCGGGTCCGGCGTCCTCGCCGCCGTCCTGCGGCACCCGCTCGACCCGGACGCCGAGCACGCGGAAGCCCTGTGCCGTGCAGTGTTCCAGGGCGCGGCGCAGGGCTCCGCGCCCCGGCAGGTAGAGCAGGCGCAGGTCGGTCGCCGCGGGGGTGGAGATGGCCGGGATGCGGCGGGTGATCAGGGGGTAGCCGCGCACGATGAGCAGGTAGGCGCCGGTCACGGCCAGGGCCAGCACCCACAGCCCGCCACCGCACGCCATCCCGACGGCCGCGGTCAGCCAGACCGTCGCGGCCGTGGTCAGTCCGCGGACGATGTCCCGCCGTACGAAGATCAGCCCGCCTCCGATGAAGCCGAGGCCCGAGACGATCTGCGCCGCCACCCGCGACGGGTCCAGGGAGACGTGCGACAGGCCGAGCACGTTGTTGAAGCCGTGCTGGGAGACCTCCATGAACAGCGCCGCTCCGAGCCCGACCAGCGCGTGGGTGCGCAGACCGGCGCTCTTCTGCTGGAACGCCCGCTCCAGGCCGATCAGCGTCGACAGCACCAGGGCCAGGCCGAGTTCGGTGAGCTGCCGGAGTCCCTGGCCGCTGCCCGGGTTCCACGGCGGTGACGCACTCAGGTGCACGAGCCCCTCCATCGGCTGACGCTCCGTTCGACGGTCCGGTCCGATCCGGCCCGGCCCGGTGCGGGCCGCGCCGGTACCAGCCTGGCACGGCCGTCCGGGGCGGAGGGGCGCAGACGGTTCACCCCGCCGGGGCGAAGGTTGCCTGACGCGGCCCTAGGCACGGCGTCCGATCGACACGTGCCAGGCCAGCGGGAGGTGCCGGACGCCCGCCGCGTCGGCGTGCTCGGCGCTGAGCTGCTGCCAGCCGGCGTCGAGGCGGTCCTTGAACTCGGGGGGCTGGACGGCGAACGCCCAGTAGGCGGTGCCCGCCAGCGAGCGCAGCTGCTCCCAGTACTCGGCGGGGGTGGCGGCGGGGACGTCCCGGTCGAAGGAGCGGCGGTCGGCCAGTGGCAGCCCGGCGGCGGCGAGTTCGGCGGTGACCAGGTCGGCGGTGAGTTCGAACGGGGCCATCGCTTCGTCGGGCAGTTCGAAGCCGCTGATCGCCGCGCCGAGCACCGCGCCGCTCAGGGTGAGCACCGGGCAGGACTCCGGTTCGCCCCAGGACTGCAGGAAGATCCAGCCGCCGGGGCGCAGCACCCGCCGGCACTCGGCCAGGGCGGCGCCCAGGTCGGGCAGCACCCAGGCGGTCTTGAGCATGGTGACGGCGTCGAACCGACCGTCCTCGTACGGCAGTTCGAGGGCGGAGCCGACGGTGTAGGCCAGCCGGTCGCGGACGTCCGGCGCGGCGTGGGTACGGGCGTTCTCGGTGGCGAGCCGGACGGCGGTGTCGGAGTAGTCGAGGCCGTCGACCCGGGCGCCGGGGAGGGCGGTGGCCAGGGCGGTGGCGAGGGCGCCGTTGCCGGAGCCGATGTCGAGGACGGCGCGGGGGGCGGTCTCGGCGACGGTGGCGACCAGGGAGGCGGCGAGGTCGGCGCCGACGTCGCAGGAGCCGTGGCCGCGGGCCTCGGCCACCCGGTTCCAGTGCTGCTGGGAGAAGTAGTCCAACTGGACGTCCATGGGGTCCCTCGTCCTCTCCGGGGCGCGCCCGCCCGGGCGGCGGTGCGTCGGCGGGCCGGCGGTGGTGTTGCCACATCATGGGCCACCGCGGCGCCCCGCGGGCGGCGTTCGCGGGATTCCGCCGTACGCCCCGGACCGGCCGGAGCGTACGGTTCCGCACGGGTGGGACGGACGGGGCTCCCGGGGTCGGCCGGTGGCCGCTTTTCGGCCGTGTTCGGGGCGTGGACAAAAGTGACGCCACGTCATTTCCCTTTTCTTGAGCGGAAGTTGGCCGGGTGTTCCGGCCAGGTGTTCACCCTCCGGGGCGGGCCCGATGTGTGAACGGCGCATGGCTGCGGTGTGTCGGCCGAATGGTGTCCTGCCCGGCCGGGACCGTCTGGTGCCGACCGGTCCCCGGTGGTGGACTTCGGTCGGCGGGAGCACCCCTCGGTGGCCCTGCTGGTCAAGAACCGCTCGCGGCGTGATGCCACATCCCGGGAAGGGGGTGACGCACATGGAGACCACCACGATCATCGTGACCCGCGAGGCCAAGACCCCGCGCAACCCCACCTGCTGAAACGGCGTCTGACGCGGGGCGCCGAGCGCGCCCCCGAGCCATCCGCACCACAACGACGTCGGCAGCGTGCCGCTGCCCCAGCGGCGGTTCTTGATCGCCACGGCCACCGAGCAGCACCGCCCGCACCCGCGCGCACCGCGGAGAACCGGAGGGCAGCACCTTTGAGCGGGCCAGTAGCACCACTGGGCATCGGGCTCCAGTACAACCCCGAGGTCGCCGAGTGGTTCCCCTTCCACGAGTCGCGCATCGACGCCGTCGAGGTCCTGCTCGACACGGTGATCGCGCCGCTGGACAGCCCGCAGGTCATCCTGCCCGACCGGCTCGACGAGATCGACGCCCTGGTGGCGGCCGAGCCCACCGTGATCGCCCACTCCAACTACGGCGCCGAGTTCGGCTTCGAACCGCTGGAGCGCACCGCCGCCGTCCTGCGCCACGTCCCCGCCGCGAAGCTGTTCGGCAGCCCCTGGATGAGCGACCACTGCTTCTACGGGGACGGCTCCTGGTCCGACATGTGGAGTTCGCCGGTGCAGTTCTCCCGCGCCGAGGTGGACCGGCTGGCCGGCCGCGCCGCCCGCCTGCAGGAACTGCTGGGCGTGCCGCTGGCGCACGAGAACGCCGCCTACTACGTGCCCTGCCCCGGCGCCGACCTGGACGAGCCCGACTTCCTCGCCGCGCTGGTCGAGAAGGCCGGCACCCACCTGCACATCGACCTGCACAACATCCACACCAACGCGGTGAACTTCGGCCGCTACACCCTGGCCTCCTACCTGGACCGGCTGCCCCTGGAACGGGTGGTCGAGGTGCACGTCGCCGGCGGCAGCTGGTCCGGCGGCACCTACCACGACTGGCACGACTCCCGGGTGCCCGAACCGGTCTGGGAGACCCTGGAGGACCTGCTCGGACGCTCCCGCCCCGGCGCCGTCGTCCTGGAGGTCCAGGGCCGCGCCCACTCCTCCCGCACCCGCGAACTCGACCCGCTCGCCGACGCCGAACTCATCCTCGGCGACCTGGAACGCGCCGCCGCCATCTGGGACCGGGTCTACGGCCCGCACAGCCGCCGCACCACCGCCGCCGCCGGGACGGAGGCGCGGGCGTGAAGGCCGAACACACCTGGCGGCTGTGGCGGCGCGTGCTGCGCGAACCCGCGCTGGCCGACGCCGTCGTCGCGGGCGACGTCCGGGCCCGCGCCGCCGAACTCGGGCTCACCCCGGCCGAGACCGAGATCGCCGCCGTGTACGCCGAGAACGGCCCCGGCGTGCAGTGGGCCGTCGACGCCTACCGCTACCGCCTGCTGCGCGTCACCCGCGCCGCCGTCGCCGAGGGCGCCCCACTGACCGCCCGCGCCCTGCGCCAGCTCGGCCACGACCCGGACGCCCTGGTCACCGACTACGTGACGGCCACCGGCTGGGCCGACCGCGGCCCGTACGTCTACACCGTCACCGCCGAGTACCTGCACCGCCTCGACCGCACCCTCCCCACCGGACCGTCCACCGCCGCCCTGCGCGACGTACTGCGACTGGAACGCACCGCCGCCGAACTGATCGCCCGCAACGCGACGCCGGGAACGGCCCCGAAGGGCGGCCCTCCGGCTGAACCCGCCCCGGTGAGCGGTGACTTGGCCGAGACGGTCCCGGCGGGTGGTGCTTCGGTGGTTTCCGCTTCGCAGGGTGGCTCTTCGGCCGAATCCGCCCTGGCGGGCGGCGGCTTGGCCGAGCAAGTCGCGGCGGGTGGCGTTTCGGCCAACTCCGTTCCGGAGCCTGGTGCTTCGGTGGGTTCCGCTTCGCAGGGTGGCCCATCGGCCGAATCCGCCCTGGCGGGCGGCGACTTGGCTGGGACGGCCCCGGCGGGCGGCTCTTCGGCCGGTCCTGTTCCGGAGCGCGGTGCCTCGGCCGGGACGGCCCCGGGGGGTGCAGGTGGCGGGGAGTACCGCTGGACCGGGCGCGGGGCGGTCGTCCGGTGGGAGCGCGACGTCCTGGGGTGGCTCGCCGATCCGGTCGGGGGTGGGCTCGACCGGGCTCCCGAGCGGTCCGGGGCGGTGCTGGTCCGCCTGGACGGGTCGGCCGAGCTGTACGCCCTGACCGGCATCGGCGCCCCCGCCGCCCGGGTGGCCGAGGGCCTCGCCGCCGGGCTGCCGCTGGCCGAGATCGCCGCGGGCGTCGGACTCGACCCCGCCGACGCGGGCCTGCGCGGCCTGCTCGGCTCGCTCGCCGAGTGGGGCCTGCTGGACGTGGCCCCGTGCTGAGCGCCCGCCCCGTCCACGCCGACGGCCCGGACCATGCTGGCCGCGCAGGCCGCGCAGGTCTCTCCGGCCGCTACGGCCTGCTGTGGGCGGCGAGCCTGGTCTCCTGCGTCGGCGACGGCGTGCTGCTGACCGCCGGGCCGCTGCTGGTGCTCTCGCTGAACAGCAACCCGACCGTGGTGGCCAGTGCGCAGGTCGCCGTCACCCTGCCGTACCTGCTGCTCGGCGTGGTCGGCGGCGTCGCCGTCGACCGGATGAACCGCCGCCGCCTGATGGCGGGCCTGGACTTCACCCGCAGCGCCCTGCTGCTGCTGGTGGTGCTCTCGCTGCTGGCCGGGGTGGCCCGGATCCCGCTGCTGCTGGTCACCCTCTTCCTGCTGGCCGCCGCGGACACGGTGTTCCGCACCGCCGTCCAGACCACGCTGCCGGCCCTCGTCCCGGCCGGGCGGCTGGTGCGCGCCAACGGGCGGCTGATGGCGGCCGAGACGCTGGGCACCGAGTTCCTCGGTCCGGCCCTGGGCGGGCTGCTGTTCGCCGCCGCGGTCTCGCTGCCGTTCGTGGTGGACGGCGTCTCGTTCGGCCTCTCCGGCGTCCTGGTGCTGCTGGCCTTCGCCGGGCTGCGCACCGCCCCCGCCGAGGAGGCCGCCCCCGCGGCGGCGGGTCAACGGCCCGGGGTGCGCGGGGTGCTGCGGGACGCGGGCGCGGGGCTGCGCTGGATGTGGGGCGAGTCCACGCTGCGCTTCCTGTCGGCCTCCTCCGCGACCATCAACTTCTTCACCGGCGCCACCAACGCCGTGATGGTGCTGTACGCGCACGACGTGCTGCACCTGGGGAAGGCCGGGTTCGGCCTGCTGCTGTCCTGCGCGGCGGCGGGCGGGGTGCTCGCCGGGCTGGTCTCCGGCCGGATCGCCGAGCGACTGGGCGTCACCCGGACGCTGGCCCTCGCGGTCGGCCTGCAGGCCGTCGACCAGACGGTGATGCTGCTGGCCAGCAGCCGGCTGCTGACCGTGCTGGCGCTGAGCTGTTCGAGCTTCGCGGTGGTGCAGTTCAGCTCGGTCAGCCTGGCCCTGCGGCAGTCGACCATCCCGAAGGAACTGCTCGGCCGGGTGACCAGCGTCTACCGGATGCTGGCCTGGGGCTCGCTCCCGGTCGGCGCGATGACGGCGGGCCTGTGCGTCGGCTGGTTCGGCCTGCGCTCCACCTTCGCCCTCGGCGCCGTCGCCCTCGCGGTGCTGGCGTTCCTGGTGCTCACCCGGTCCGCCGCGCTCGGACTGGAGATCCCCGTCCCGACCGACCCCCGGCCCCCGGGCCCGCCGCAGGCCGCGGCGGGGGCGGCGGCCGAGGGGACCGACCGCCTCCAGGAGACGCCGTGAGTGAAGCGACCGACAGCCTCCCCGCGTTGACGGCGGACCTGGCCGTGCTGCGGGAGACGTCCGACCTGCTGGACGTCGGCGACGGCATCGTGCCCGTGGACACCCGCTGGAGCTTCTCCGGCGGCACCCCGCAGAAGTTCGACAACCACGTCAGCAAGAGCGTCCCGCTGTACGCCGAGGGCCACGCCCTGATCAGCCAGTGCGTGGAGTTCTTCAGCCGGCGCGGCGGCCTGATCATCGACGTCGGCTGCTCCACCGGCACCCTGCTCGCGCAGATCGCCGCGAAGGACTGCTGCAAGGACGTGTCGCTGATCGGCTTCGACATCGAGGCGGACATGGTGCGGGTGGCCCGCCAGCGCTGCCGCGAGCTGGAGAACGTGACGATCCGCCAGGGCGACATGCTCTCGGTCGACTACAGCGGCGCGAACGCCGTCATCATGTACTACACGCTGCAGTTCCTGCCGCCGGGCGACCGGCAGACCGCGATGAGGATGGTCTGCGACGGCCTGGTCGAGGGCGGCGGCCTGCTGCTGTTCGAGAAGACCCTGGAGCCGGACTCGCGGACCCAGGACATCGTTCAGCAGCTCTACGCGGAGTTCAAGTTCGACAACGGCTTCGACCCCGGCGAGATCTACCAGAAGGCGCACAGCCTGCGGTCGGTGATGGCCCCGCAGCGCAGCGCCGAGACCCACGAACTGCTGCGCCGGGTCGGCTTCACCAGCATCTCCACCATCCAGAAGTACCTTCACTTCGAGGGCATCCTGGCCATCAAGTAGGCCGTCGAGTAGGCCGTCGAGTAGGCCGTCGAGTAGGCCGTCGAACAGCGGAGAGGAGCGGGGAGCGGCGATGAGACTGGACGGGTTCGACTTCACCTCGACGGACTGGAGCACGGTGCCGGCCGAGGTCAGGCCCGGCGAGAGCGGCACCGTCAGCCAGCGGGTCCGGCACTTCGGCGGGGTCCGGGTGCGGCTGGTGGAGTACAGCCCCGGTTACGCGGCCGACCACTGGTGCCGCAAGGGCCACGTGCTGTTCGTGCTGGGCGGCGAGCTGACCACCACGCTGGACGACGGCCGGGTGGTGGTCACCCCGCAGGGCGCCAGCTACCAGGTCGCCGACGAGCGGGAGGCGCACCGCTCCAGCACCGAGCACGGCGCCACCCTGCTGATCGTCGACTGACGCGCGGCAGCGCCCCCGGCCGGTGACCGGCCGGGGGCGCTGGCGGGTGCCCAGCCCGGGGTGCTCAGCCGGGGCGCTCAGTCCAGGGTGGTGGACAGGCCGCCCGCCGAGCGGCAGTAGCCCTGGATCTCCTTGTCGCCGATCTGGGCGCACAGCCGCCCGGCGGCGCCCGCGCTGGTGTCGTTGACGGTGTAGTAGCTGACCAGGCCCTGGGTGCACGCCTTGCGCTGCCAGGTGTCCTTGGCGGTGGCGCACTGCTGGGCGGCCCAGTCCGGGCGGTCCAGGTTGTACTTCATGGTGCGCGAGCCGGCGCCCCGCGAGCAGTCCTCGCCGCCCCCGCTGGCCTGCGCGTTCAGGCACCACTGGAGGGCCTGGGCGAACGCCTCGGGGTGGTTGGCGTAGTCGTGCGAGGAGAGGAAGAAGGTCGGCGCGTAGAAGAAGCAGGCCGACTGGTAGAGGGCCGGCTGCTCGGGGCACGGGTAGAGCGGCTCGGCGGCCAGTTTGTCGGCGGGGAGGTTGGCCTTGGCCTTCTCGTCCTCCTCGTCGGGCGCGAACAGCTGCATGAAGACGCCCTCGGAGCAGGTGATCCGGCGGCTCTGGCTGGGGAACTTGTCGCACAGCGCGCGGGCGGCCGGGATGTCCTGCTTGGTGACGAACATGATGCCGTGGCCGACGCCGTGGATGCACGGGCCGGTGTTGGCGGGCGCGCACAGGGTCAGGATGTCGCTCTGCGGGTCCTTGGAGTTGGCGAGCATCTCCTCGACCGCGCCGTGCAGGTAGCCCGCCGCGCAGGTCTCGTGCGGGAAGGAGATCACCTTCTGGAAGTCCTGCTGGTAGCGCGCCACCGCGGCGTGCCCGAGCTCGTGCGCGATCGGGTGGCAGAACCGCACCGTGTACGGCTTGTCCTTGGTGATCTTGTCGAGGTCGGCGAGGGCGACGCCGGGGTCGGTGGCGGCCATCTCGGCCATCAGCTTGTTGCGCAGGGTCGACCTGGTCCACACCGCCGGGTCGCCGGTGGGGGAGGGGGAGCCGGTGGCGTCGGGCACGGCGCCGGGGCGCTGGCCGTCCGCGCCGGTGGCGGCGCTCGCGGCGGCGGGCTTCGGCGTCCAGTCGGTCACCATGACGGACCCGAGGCCGAGGACGGCCAGCAGGACGGCGGTGACGACGGCGAACACGCGCGGTTGCATGACGGACGTTCCCCCTGTGATCGACACGGACGGTGCACGGCCCATCCTGCGGGGTGACCGCCGGAAACCGGGACAGGGACACCGCCGACGGGGTCAGCCGCCCGCCACGATCACCCGAACACCGCCCGCGCGCCGTCCCTCCGACGGCGGCACCACATCATAGGTGCGCCCCCGGACGCCCGACCGCCCACCACTCCCCGCTCCGCCGCGGTCCGCCGGGAGGGCGCGTACGGCCGCTGTGTCTGGTGATCCTGCCCGGATTCGGGCAGGATCTTTGGCAAATGAACACTTCACGCCTAGGCTCCCGATCCGGACCTGCCTCACCGCACCCTCACGAGGACCTGCTCGCCCACCTCGCCAGGACCACTCCACTGGCCCCCGGGGAGGCCGCGCGGGTCGTCGCGGAAGTGCTGGCGTACTTCGCGGAGACCACCGAGGAGTACGTCCGCCGCCGTCACGGTGAGCTCCAGGCCCGGGGTCTGACCAACGACCGGATCTTCACCCGCCTCGCCGGGGAGCTGGCCGCCCGCCGGGTGGCCGCCCCGCAGCTGTCGGCCCGTCAGCTGCGGCGGATGGTCTACGGCTGACGGGAACGGCCCCGCCGCCCTCCCACGACTGACAGGAGCCCACGTCATGTGCGGAATCGTGGCCTACATCGGCCCCAAGGACGCCTCCCCCTTCCTGCTGGAGGGACTCCAGCGGCTGGAGTACCGCGGGTACGACTCGGCGGGCGTCGCGGTGGTCGCGCCGGCGACCAAGGGCTCCCCGGCCAAGCTGCGGATCTGCAAGACCAAGGGCCGGGTCGCCGACCTGGCCGCCGCGTTGCCCGCCCGCTTCAAGGGCGGCGCCGGCATCGGCCACACCCGCTGGGCCACCCACGGCGTCCCCTCCGACGCCAACGCCCACCCGCACACCGACAACGAGGGCCGGATCGCCGTCGTCCACAACGGCATCATCGAGAACGCCGAGGAGCTGCGCGCCAAGCTCACCGCGGACGGCGCGGTGTTCCGCTCCGAGACCGACACCGAGGTGCTCGCCCACCTGATCGCCGCGCACCGCGCCCGGGGCGGCGAGCTGGAGGACGCGGTGCGGGCCGCGCTGGGGCTGGTCGTCGGCACCTACGGCATCGCGGTGCTGGACGCCGAGCAGGCCGACCGGATCGTGGTGGCCCGCAACGGCAGCCCGATCGTGCTCGGCATCGGCGAGAAGGAGATGTTCGCCGCCTCCGACGTCTCCGCGCTGGTCCGCTACACCCGCCAGGTCGTCCACCTGGAGGACGGCGAACTGGCCACCGTCCGCGCCGACGGCTTCCGCACCTTCACCGAGGACGCCCGCACCGTCACCCGGCAGCCCTCGACGGTCGACTGGGAGGTCGGCTCCTACGACACCGGCGGCTACGCGCACTACCTGCTCAAGGAGATCCACGAGCAGCCCGGCGCGGTCGAGCGCACCCTCTCCGGCCGGCTCGACGAGCGCTTCGCCACCGCGCACCTGGGCGGCCTCAACCTGGACGCCCGCGAGCTGCGCGAGATCCGCCGGGTGAAGATCCTCGGCTGCGGCTCCGCGTACTACGCGGGCGAGATGGGCGCCCAGCTGATCGAGGAGCTGGCCCGCATCCCCGCGCACTCCGAGCCCGCCTCCGAGTTCCGCTACCGCAACCCGGTCATCGAGGCCGACACCCTGTACGTCGCGGTCAGCCAGTCCGGCGAGACGTACGACACGCTGGCCGCCGTCCAGGAGGTCAAGCGCAAGGGCGGACGGGTGCTCGGCGTGGTCAACACCGTCGGCTCGGCGATCGCCCGCGAGTGCGACGGCGGGATCTACCTGCACGCCGGCCCGGAGATCTCGGTCGCCTCCACCAAGGCGTTCACCTCCACCGTGGTCGCCTTCGCGCTGCTGGCCCTGCACTTCGGCCGGGTGCACGACCTCTCGCCCGCCGACGGGCGGCGGATCGTCGCCGCGCTCAAGGCGCTGCCCGGGCAGATCCGCGAGGTGCTCGACCAGCAGGAGGCGGTCGCGGAGCTGGCCGCGGAGTACGCCGACAGCCAGGGGATGATGTTCATCGGCCGGGTCCGGGGCTACCCGGTGGCCCGCGAGGGCGCGCAGAAGCTCAAGGAGATCTCCTACGTCCACGCCGAGGCGTACCCGGCCAGCGAGCTCAAGCACGGACCGCTCGCCCTGATCTCCCCCGAACTGCCCACCGTCGCCCTGGTGCCCGACGACGAACTGCTCGACAAGAACCTCACCGCGCTCGGCGAGATCAAGGCCCGCGAGGGCCGCGTCCTGGCCGTCGCGCACCGCCCGATCGAGTCCCGGCTCGCCGACCACTGCCTGGTCGTCCCCAAGAGCGAGCCCGAACTCGACCCGCTGCTGCTCAACATCCCGCTCCAACTGCTCGCCTACCACGCGGCGGTGGCGCTGGACCGGGACGTCGACAAGCCGCGCAACCTGGCCAAGAGCGTGACGGTCGAGTAGCGGCCGCCCCGGTGCGGGCACGCGAACGGCCCGGGCGCGCTCCGTGGCGCGGCCGGGCCGTCGATCGTCGGGGTGGGGCCGGGGGTCAGGCGCCCCGGCGCGCCCACAGCGGGGTGACCAGCAGGATCAGGACGGCGGCGGCGCCGATCTGGAAGAGGTGCCGGATCCAGTCGATGCCGTTGGTGTCGGCCACGCCGAACGCGCTCGCCAGGGCGTTGCCGATCAGGCCGCCGACGATGCCGAGCAGGATGGTGAGCCACAGCGGGATCGGCTGCCGCCCGGGGATGACCAGCTTGGCCAGCACACCGATCACCAGACCGGCGATGATCGCCCAAAGGATCGACATGGTTCCTCCTCGTCCTACGGATTGACGGCCCCAGCGGCGTCGTGCCGAACGCATGCCCGGCCGACGGCCGCTCATTCCTGTGAATTCCCTGGGAGAACGCGGTTGTTCGGCGCGGCATGGAACTACCTCCGGCGGGCAATCGTTCCGGGCGGCCGGCGGCGGAGGGTCCGCCCGCCAGGGGCCGCGCGAGCGGAGGCACCAGCGTGAGCGAACAGCGGGAGGACCTCGACGTGTGGGCGTACCGGGACGCCTCCGGACGTCCGGTGGGTGACCTGGTCGGGTACCACGTGGAGGCGGTCGACGGGCCGATCGGCAAGGTGGACCGGATGGCGGAGGACCTCGGACCGCAGTACCTGGTGGTCGACACCGCGCCGTGGATCTTCCACCACCGGGTGCTGCTGCCGGCCGTGACGGTCCGCCAGGTCGACGAGGAGCGGCGGACCATCACGGTCGACCGCACCAAGGAGGAGATCGGGGCCGCCCCGCCGCTGGTGCGGGCCGAGCAGCACGCCGACCTCGACCTGCGGGCCGAACTGGCCCTCTACTACGGCCCGTTCTACGGCAACCGGCTGCCCTGAGGGCCGTGGGGGCGTTCGATCCGGACGCTGGGACGCAACGGAGTCGGCCTCCCCGCCCGGAGTCGGGCGCCCACCCCCTCGGTGCGGCCCGAGACGTGCGGCGATCTCCTCCACCCGTCCGGGTGGAGGAGATCCGGGCCGGGGGTGACGGGACCTTCCCCCCGGTCGCCGAACTCGCGGCGGCTGCGGCCCGCGCAGCGGCGAGGCGCACGCCGTCAGCGTCCACGGCGGGGAGGACCGCACCCGCCGCTTCCCGGTGCGGCCAGGAGCGCGGGACGTTCAGGTATTCAGCCGTCCGATCACGCCTCCGCCGGGGTTCGGTCGTACCGGACAGTCGGTGATGACCGGGGCCGGCGGAAGGATGGAGTACGACCCGGCGCGGTCGGCGCCGCGGGTCTCCCGAGGTCTTGCGGGCTGGTGATCGGGTCAGAGAAATTGCTTGTACGTGCAAGCCTAATGGGCCCTTAAATCTTCGGAAAAGGAAAATTCGGGGCGCCAGGATCTTGCATGCGCATGTACTCTTCTGCCAGGCGACACCTTGCAACGGAGGCCCCCATGGCAACTTCATCCCACGCGCCCCTGCGCACCTCCGACCAGGCCGCATGGAACCGGGTGCTCTCGCTCCACGCCTACGTGGAGCGGGAACTGGCCCTGGCGCTGCAGCGGCGGCACGGGATCGGGCTGTCGGAGTACCGCTCGCTCGAGCACCTGCACCACTCGAAGACGAGCGAGCTGCGGATGCAGGACCTGGCCGACAAGGTCGGCCTGGGGCAGTCGTCGGTGACGCGCCTGGTGGGCCGCCTGGAGACGGCCGGCTTCGCCTTCAAGGACCTCTGTCCGTCGGACAAGCGGGGCGTGTACGCCGTCATCACGGACGAGGGGCGCCAGCGCTACCAGGCCGCCCGCGCCACCTACGCGGAGGTCCTGTCGTCCGCCCTGAACACCTTCACCGCCGACCCCGAACTGGGCCCCACGGTCCAGGCCCTGCGCGCCATCCAGGTCTGACCCGCGCCGGCCCGGCGGCCGGCCGCCCCGACCCCGCCCCGAACGCGGAACGCGTTCGGGGTTTTTGCTTGAACATGCAACTCTTGTGGCCTACGTCACACTCACTTCGCCAAGTACATGCTTGACCAAGCATCCAGTTGGTTCGGTAACTTCAACGTCGACACCGCACGAATTCGAACAGCCGGTCGGCACTCGTCCCGACGGCTGAGCCGACCGCGAGGAATCCCGCCGTGCCATCGTCCCTCCTGGCCGAGACCGTCGCCGCTCACGGCGAGAACCGGCCCCACCGCACCGCGCTCCACTTCGACGACCGGGCCGTCACCTACGGCCGGCTGAACGACCTGACCGGGAGCCTGCGCGCCCACCTGGCGCGGCTGCGACTCCCGGCGGGCAGCACCGTGTGTGTTCCGGCGCACAAGGACCCGCAGACCATCGCGCTGCTGCTGGCCGTCTTCCGCGAGGGCCACATCGCCCTCGCGCCCTCACCGAGCCTGGGCAGCGCGGCACTCGAACGCCTGGCGCACCAGGCCCGCGTCTCCCACCTCCTCACCGCCGCCGACGACGGCGCGCTCACCGCGCTGCCGGTACGGGCGGAGCGGAGCGAGGCCGAGGGGTTCGCGGTGCCGGACCCGGCGCGGACCCAGCTGCTGCTGACCACCTCCGGCTCGACCGGCACGCCGAAGATCGTGCCGATCGAGACCGCCGGGTTCGACGCCTTCGCCGACTGGGCCGTCGACGAGTTCGCGCTCACGCCGGACGAGACCGCCCTGTCCTACGCACCCCTCAACTTCGACCTCGCCCTGCTCGACGTCTGGACCTTCCTCCGGCTCGGATCGAGCGTCGTCCTGGTCGAACAGCAGCGGGCGACCGACGCCGCGCACCTCGCCGCGCTGGTCAGCCGGCACGACGTCACCTTCGTCCAGGGCGTGCCGATGATGTACCGGCTGCTCCTGGAGGGAGGCGGCACCTTCGCCGCCGTGCGCCACGCGGTCTTCACCGGTGACCGCATGCCGGTCGACCTCCTGCGTCGCGTCCCACCGGCGTTCCCCCGGGCCGCCTTCCACAACGTGTTCGGCTGCACGGAGACCAACGACTCCTTCATCCACCGCGTCGATCCCACCGCCGTGGACGGCCCGATGCCCATCGGCCGTCCCATCCGCGGCACCGACGCCCTGGTCGTCGACGCCGAGGGCGCGCGCCTCGACTCGGCGGGCACCGGTGAACTCCTGGTGTCCACGCCGTTCCAGACCGGGGGCTACCTCCGGCAGGACCTGAACGACGCGGTGTTCACCCACCTCGACGGCCGGGTCTTCTACCGCACCGGCGACATCGTCACCCGCACCGCCGAGGGCCTCCACTTCCTGGAGGGGCGCGCGGACTGGCACGTCAAGGTCAGGGGCGTCCGCACCAACCTGCAAGAGGTGGAGAACGTCATCACCGCCCACCCGGACGTCGCCGAGGCGGTGGTCGTGCCGCTGCCGGACCCGCAGGCCGGCGTCCGGCTGCACGCCCACGTCACCCGGCGCCCCGGCACCGACCTCACCAGCCTCCGGCTGCGCACCCACCTGGGCCGGCAGCTACCGCGCCACGCCATCCCGGCCTCGGTGCACCTCACCGCCGCTCCGCTGCCCCGCACCTCGACGGGCAAGCCCGACCGGAACCTGATCAAGCAGAACCTCACCAAGGGGAGTGACGCATGAGCACCACCGCCATCGCCGCCGAGGTCCGCGCCTACATCGTGGACCAGTTCCTGGCCGGGGAGGACGTCTCGGACCTCACCGGCCACTACGACCTGCTCGACTCCGGAGTCATCGACAGCCTCGGCCTGGTGAAGATGCTCGGGCACCTCACCTCCGCCTACCGGCTGCCGGTCGACGACATCGACTTCGGACCGGACGACTTCCGCACCATCGACGCCATCGTCGCGATGATCGCGGACCACCGCCCGGCCGCAGCCGCCTGAGCGACCGCTCCGACGGTCCGGCCTCCGAGCCGCCCCCGGGCTGACCGTTCCAGCTGTCCGGCCGCTCCGAAACCGCTCCACCCCTCCCCCCGGTCCGGCTTCTGCACCGTCCCGCCCGACCGGTCGCACCGCACCGCACCGAACCGACGCACCACCCGATTCCGAAGGAGAACCAGAGAGATGTTCACCCGCAGCCTCGATGACGTCGCCGCAGTCGAGTGGGGCAACGGTCTGAGCTACCGGCTCCTGACCAAGCGCGACGGCATGGGCTTCGCCGTCGCCGACACCCTCGTGCGCAAGGGGACTTCGAGCGCCCTGCAGTACCGCAACCACCTGGAGGCCTGCTACTGCATCGGCGGCTCGGGCGAGGTCGTGGAGAAGGACGGCACCCGTCACAAGATCGTGCCGGGCACCATCTACGTCCTGGACCAGCACGACCCGCACTACCTGCTGGCCTCCGCCGACGAGGACCTCCACCTGGTGTCGATCTTCAACCCGCCGATCAACGGGGACGAGAAGCACACCCTGTCCGAGGACGGGTTCTCCCAGTACTGAGCCGCCGCCGCCCCTCCGGCCGCCAGTGCGCCGCCCGGCCCGGTTCCCGCTCACCGTCGGGGCCCGGGCCGGGCACCCGGCCGCGCGCGTCCGAGTCCGCGGCCGTCCGCGCGAGCCGGCGACCGTCGTCATGGCGCGACCCCGATCCACTGTTGCCCGATCCACTGCCGAAACGGACCCCAGGATCTCCCGTGACCGATGACCTCTTTCACCTCACCGCCCCGTGGGCCGAGCAGTTGAACGCCGACACCCGCGAGCTGGACGCGGCCGGCGCCTTCCCGTACGGCAAGTGGAAGGCGATCCAGGAGAGCGGCCTGCTGCGCGTCCCCTTCGCCCCGGAGTTCGGCGGCGCCGGCCGCAGCCTCACCGAGACGATGCGCGCCCTGGAGGGACTGGGCCACACCTCCCGGGACGCGGGCCTCTCGTTCTCGGCCTCGACGCAGATCGTGTCCGTGGGCACGCCCCTGCAACGGTTCGCGAGCCGCGAACTGAAGGAGGAGCACCTGCCGAGGATCGTCTCCGGCGAGGCGATCACCGCGCACGCGATCACCGAACGGTCCGGCGGGTCGGACGCGGTGAACCTGGCCACCGTCGCCCGCCGCGACGGGGACCACTACGTCGTCACCGGCGACAAGATGTTCATCACCAACGCTCCGGTCGCCGACCTCTTCCTGCTCTACGTCCGCACCGGGAAGCCCGGCCCCTTCGGCCTGACCACCCTGCTCGTCGACGCCGACACCCCCGGCTTGACCGTGGGCCCCGCGATGGACAAGATCGGCCTGCGCACCAGCCCGATCGGCACGCTCGCCTTCGACGGCATGCGGGTGCCGGTCGGCCGGCGGGTCGGCCCGGAGGGCGCCGGGTTCCGGGTCCTGGACTACGTGATGAAGCGCGAGGTCCTCTTCGGCTTCTCCATCACCCTCGGCGAGATGACCCGGCGCCTGGAGGAGACCATCGCCTTCGCCAAGGAGCGCCACCAGTTCGGCCGGCCCATCAGCTCCTACCAGGGCGTCTCCCACAAGATCGCGGACATGAAGATCCGGGTGGAGACCGCCCGGAAGTGGCTCACCGACACCGGCGCCAAGGTCGAACGCAACGAGGACGCCTCGCTCGACCTGGCGGTCACCAAGACCGTCGTGTCCGAGGCCAACGTGCAGACCGCGCTGGACGCGGTGCAGATCCACGGCGGACGGGGCGTGCTCACCGAGCACGGGATCGAGCGCGACCTGCGCAACTCGATCGCCGGAACGATCTACTCCGGGACCTCCGAGATCCAGCGCAACCGCATCGCCATGCTCCTCGGACTCTGAGCGACGGGAATTCCGACATGACCGACCCGATGGACCACCTCACCCGCCCGACCGAGTTCCTCGACCACCAGACCGAGGAGGTGCAGGCCTTCATCGACCACGCCGTCAAGGACCGCTCCGCCGACCGCCGGACCAACGCGGTCGAGCTCTACTACGCGGTGCGCGACGGCGTCGACTACGAGGTCTACGGCGCCCCGCTGACCCGGGAGGGCCTCCGGGCCTCGCACACCGCCACCACCAAGTCCGGTTTCTGCCTGCACAAGTCCGCGCTGTACGCGGCCGCCGTGCGCGCCCTGGGCATTCCGTCCCGCCTGGTCTACGGCGACGTGCGCAACCACCTCGCCTCGCCCCGGCTCCTGGAGCACGTCGGCGGCGACGTGTTCTTCCACGGTCTCACCCAGGTCCACCTCGAGGGCAGGTGGGTCAAGGCCACCCCGGTGTTCAACAAGCTGCTCTGCAAGCTGTACGGGATGCGGGCCCTGGAGTTCGACGGGCTCAGCGACAGCCTGCACCACCCCCACGGGGGCGGCGGCGCCATGGAGTTCCTCACCGACCACGGCGCCTTCGACGACGTCCCGTACGACTTCGTCCTGGAGACCATGCGCCGCAAGCACCCCAAGTTCCTCGACGCCGGCGGCACCGGCACCGTCAGCGGTGGCCGCCTGGCCGACGAGTCCGCACCCACCCGGTAGGAGAGAAGCCCGTGACCAGCACCCCCTCGCCCGTCGACGGATGGGACGCCTCGACCCGCATCGGCGTCGTCGTGCCGCACGCGGACGTCGGCCCCGAGGCCGAACTGCAGGCCGTCGCCCCGGCCACGGTGTCCGTCCACGGCTCGCGCGTCCACTTCGCCGCCATGCGCGCGGGCGGCGAGATGGACGAGAAGATCCCGTACGACCCGATCCTGTCCTTCGTCCGGGCGCCGTACCTGGACAACGCCGTGGAACTGCTGGCGGCCTCCCCGCTGCACGCGCTCGCCCTGGGCTTCACCTCCTCCAGCTACGCGTTGAAGGCCCGGGGCGAGCGGGAGCTGTACGAGCGGCTGCTGCCCGTCACCCGGGGCCTGCCGATCACCGGGACCACCAAGGCCGCCCGCGCCGCCTTCGACGCGCTCGGCGCCCGCCGCATCGCGGTGGTCAACCCGCCGTGGTTCGACGACACGCTGTCGGGCCAAGGTGCGGACTACTTCCGCGAGTTCGGGTACGACGTCGTCCACCACGGCCCCTGCGGGCTGCCCTCGAACCAGAAGGCCATCACGCCCGAGAACCTGTCGGAGTGGATCCGCACCACGGTGGCCGCCCACCGGCCGGAGGCCGTCCTGGTGGCCGGCAACGGAATCCGGGCGGTCGGCACCATCAGGGCCCTGGAGCAGGAGCTCGGCTTCGACGTCGTCACCGCGAACCAGGTGATCCTCTGGCACGCCCTCCACCTCGCCGGTGCCGCCGCCACCGCCCACGGCATCACCGACTACGGACACCTGTTCACCACGACGCCCAAGGACGACCACGCGTGACCCTGCCGGACGCCCGCGGCCGCGGGGCCGTCCTCGGAACCCCGGAGGGCGCACGACCGCCCGCTCTCCGGTGGCACTCGTGCGCGGGTCGATGAGCGCGTAGGGACGCCATCGGCCGCGGGTGGCCGCACCGGTGGTGATGTCCCACGCCCACCCGGCCGGGACCCACCGGTCCGGCCTCCTTTCCCGAGGCCACGGGCCGATCGACCCGCGCGCCACCGCGAGGATCCCGTCCGCCAACCGGACCCGTTCGTGCCGTTTCGTGATCCGATCCGCCGCGATCGCGCCACGGCGCGCGGGGAGTTGGCGAAGTGGCGACCGGAATCCCTTTTCCCCCGGAAAAAAATAGTGGTCATTCCTTAATGTGGGTGGCCGTGCGGAAATTTCGCAGCCGCGACACCGGAGGGGAAACTATGAGGGGATGGGACTCCGTGGCCCTGTTCACGGATCAGCTCTTCGGCCACCTGCGCAGGGCCGACCAGCGCAGGTGGGCCCACGCGTACGTCAACGGCCTCCTCAGGACACCCGGCAAGAAGTCCATCCGCCGACTCGCGGCCGTGGCGTGTGACTCCCCGACGGCATCGCAGGCCCTGCACCAGTTCATCAACGAGAGCCCCTGGGAGTGGGAGCCGGTGTGCGACCAGTTGCGCCGGTGGGCCGAAGCCCAGGTCCGGCCCAGGGCCTGGACGGCCGCCCCCGTGGTCCTGCCCAAGCGCGGTGAGAAGTCGTGCGGAGTGCACCGCCGATTCATCCCGCAGACCGGACGCACCGTCAACTGCCAGGTGAGCGTGGCCGTTTTCATGTCGACGGACGCGGGCGAACTTCCCGTCGGCTGGTGCCTCGTCCTGCCCGAGCCGTGGGCCCGGGGCCCCCTGCGCGAACGCGCCCGCATCCCGTGGACCGTCACGTCCTCGCCCGAGGGCCAACTCCTCGACGTGCTCGACGTGGTGGTGCGGCGTTCGCAGTACGAGCCCGTGCCGGTCGTCGTCGACCTCGACGGCTACCTGGACCCGCGCCGGCTGCTCGACGGACTGATCGAGCGCCGGCTGGACTTCGTCGTCGCGATCCCCGACGGCTTCCTGCTGGCCCCGCTGGAGCCGCAGTCCTCCGGTGCGCGCCGGCCGGTGATCGCGGCGGCCCGGGTGTTGAGCGACCGGGGCGCGGAGGCCCGTCCCGCCGCCGCGAGACCCGGCCGGGGGCCGGTCCAGGACAGCATGGTCCAGGCGCCCGGAGTCGTCGCGGCCGACCAAAGACCCCAGCCGCTCCGCCTGTTCGCCCAGCCTGACGGCCGTCCGGAAGGTCCGGGCCAGCTGTGGATCACCAACATGGCGCACCGTCCGGTGGAGGAGCTCTTAGGGTACGCGGAGCGGCACCCGGCGACCGGCGAGGCCGTCGATCTGCTCCAACGGCGCTTCGGGCTGCGGGACTTCGAGGGCCGCTCGTTCCCCGGCTGGCACCACCACATGGCGCTGGTGTCGGCCGCCTTCATCTACAGCCGTCTGGTGGCCGACCCGGCCCGGCGGGGCTCCCGGCCCGGCCCGGACGAGGGGAGCGGCGACGGGCCGAGGCCGCCGCTCGGGCCCGGCGCACGGTGGGCGGAGGAGAAGGCTCCGAGCTATCCCGTCGCGGTCTGAACCGGCCGTGCGGGGCCGGGGAGGCGGGCCGGTGGCCGGCCTCCCCGTTCTGACGGTCCGGCAGTGCCCACCGGCCGTCACGGGCCCGTCCCGATAGTTGCGATTGACAGCAAGATGTATGTTCATGCAAACTCTACCTGCGCGCTCGAGTTTTCTGCGGGCTCAGATAATTTGTACATACAAGCAACTACTGGGGATTCCATGCCTGAAGTCACGGCGCCCATCGCCCGCCCCCCGGCCGCGGTCTGAGCGGGGGAGCAGCGGTGCGCACTTCCGAGCTTTCACAGAGCGAGCTGACCGAGTACGCACGTGAGGCGGTACGGATCAGCCGCGAGCACGTCGCCGGGGGCGGCATCCCGTTCTCCGGCGTCGTGGTCAACCGCAACCGGATCCTCGGCACCGGCGTCAACCGGGTGCGCGAGGACAACGACCCCACCGCGCACGCCGAGGTGACGGCACTGCGCGAGGCCGCCGCCGCGCACGGGCTGCACGCCACCGCCGGGGCCACCCTGTTCGCCTCCGGCGAGCCGTGCGCCCTGTGCTACATGGCCGCGCTGTACTTCAACGTCAGCCACATCGTGAACGTGGTCGACCGCAAGACGGCCGCCCGGTACGGCTTCGACTACACGAGCTCGTACTCGATCTTCGCCGACGATCCGGAGAACTGGCCGATCAAGGTCACCTGGCTGCGGCTCCCGGAGGGGACGAAGCCGTTCGAGGAGTTCCTCGCGATGGAACGGGGGCGGTCATGACCGGTACGGCGACCGGCAAGGTCGGCATCAAGGTCTGGTCGGACTACGTCTGTCCGTTCTGCATGCTCGCCGAGGGACCGCTGCAGGAGGCCGTCCGCGACCTCGACGTCGAGATCGAGTGGATGCCGTTCGAGCTGCGACCCCACCCGGCTCCGACCCTGCGTCCGGAGGACCCGTACCTGCCGGCGATCTGGGAGCGTTCGGTCTACCCGATGGCCCGGCGGATGGGCGTGGACCTCACCCTGCCGACGGTCTCCCCGCAGCCCTACACCCGGCTCGCCTTCGAGGGCTACCAGTACGCGGCCGAGCACGGCAGGGCCGCGGAGTACACCCCGCGCCTCCTGCGGGCCTTCTTCCAGGAGAACCGGGACATCGGCCGGATCGAGGTCCTCGCCGACATCGCCGCCGAACTCGGGCTCGACGCCGACGAGTTCAGTCAGGCGCTGATCGCCGGCAGCTACACCGAGACCCACCGGGCGGCGCTGCGGACCGCCGAGGCCTTCCGCGTCTCCGTCGCTCCCACGATCATCATCGACGGGCGCCACCGCATCGAAGGCGTCCCCACCGCGGCCCAGATCCGCAAGGCCGTGCTCGACGCCCGGGCCGAACAGGCCGCCGCCGGCGACGCCCCCGCCTGCCGGATCGACGGGTGCTGACCTGACCCGAGTGCCGGACCGTCGCACCGGCCGGCCGGCGGAACGTCGCTGACGCCGTCGACCGGCCGTGCCACCCGGGTGCGGCGCGACGCCCGATCACATCGGCCCGCCGGGCCGCCCGGCAGCCCCGTCGAGCCCGGACCGGCCTGCCCCGCCGTCCGCTCCCGCCCGTCGGCGCGCAGCGGAACACCGCCTCGCCGTTGCCGCCCCGCCCGCGACCTCCCGTGCCGCAGACCCGCGGCGGACCGTTCCCGCTCCCTCTTCCCCCGGCGCAACACCGACCTCCAACGAACGAAAGGACCAGCCATGCAGTGGTTCTACCTCGCGATCGCGGACATCTTCGAGATCGCCGTCGCGATCGCGGCCGGTAAGGCCGAAGGCTTCAAGAACCGTACGTGGACAGCCGTGACCCTGATCACCGGCGCTCTCGGAACCTTCTTCCTCAGCAGGGCGCTGCTCACCTTCGACGTGGGCGTCGGGTACGCGATCTGGACCTCCGTCGCCGGCATCGGCATCACCCTCCTCGGCGCGCTGCTCTTCGGGCAGCGCCTGAACTGGCGCAAGGCCGTGGGCATCGTCGTCATCATCGCCGGGGTCGTCGGCCTCCAACTCAGCGGCGCCGCCTGAGAATCCCGCCCCGTCCTCGTCCCCGTCCGACCCATCCCTCGAAAGGACTTCCACACATGTCCGACACCGGGCGCACCTCGGCCAATTCCTGGATCGTGCTCCTACTCGCCGGCGGGTTCGAAGTCGGCTACGCGCTCTCCGTCGGCGGAAGCCACGGCTTCACCCGCCTGACGTGGTCCCTGGTCGCCGTCGTCTTCTTCCTGCTGACGCTCTGGGCGCTGAGCGTCGCACTGCGCACCATCGACGTCAGCATCGGCTACGCCGTGTGGGCCGGTATCGGCTCCGTCGGCGCGGCGCTGCTGGGCCCCGTCATCTTCGACGAGACCCTCACCGCGGTCCAGGCCGTGTGGCTGGCCGTGATCATCGCCGGAGTGATCTGGCTCAAGCTCGCCGACCGGCCGGCGAAGACCCCGGAGGACGCGGCCGCGCCGCTGGAGGCCAGGACCGTGGACGCCTGACGGGTGCCGCCGCCGGAAGCGCCGCGGTGCCGCTCCTCGGCCACCCGACCGAGCCGGGTCCCGGTCGGGTGGCCGAGGAGCGGCCGAGGTGTCGAGGAGGTGCACCCCGGATGCCGGAGCCGACTGCCGCAGGGCGCGGGGGTCGCCTCGCAGGTCCCGGGTGGCGGTCGACCGGCCGGACCCGTCGACCGCGGGTGCTCTCCGGCCGGACCGGGGGCGAGGCCGGTCAGGCTCCGACGTGGATGCCGGGGCGGCGGGCGGGATCGGGTTCGTGCCTGCGGATGATCTCGCGGGTGACGGGGGCGGTGTCGCCGCGCCCTAGCAGGAAGTAGCGGAGCATGTGCTTCAACGGGCTGCCCTCGGCCCACGCGAAGTAGCAGTGCGGCCGGACACCGGTGGAGTCGCGCAGGGCCAGCAGGAGCGCGGCGATCGCGTTGGGCGCCGCGGGCGCCTCGGTGCGCAGGATCCGGTAGCCGTCCACTTCGACGCCGCGCACCAGCAGGGCGCCGCTGAAGTCCGACGGGTCCACCACGTCGATCTCGACGAAGAGGACGTCGGCGGGGCCGGGGACGGGGTTGTCCCCGCGCTGCTCCTGCTCCTTGTGCCGGTACTCGTCGGCGGTTCCGGCCTGTCGGCGGTTGGCGATGATGTTGATGGACCCGTCGTGCGCCAGGGTGTCGGTGACGAACCGTCGGGCGGCGGGGTCGAGGGTGATGCTCTCGGCGCGCAGTTCGGTGGTGCGCGAGACCCGGGACACGAACGAGACGGCGACGATGCCGGCGATGAACATCCCGGAGATGGCGATGCCGTCCGGCTTGTCGACGATGTTGGCCACCAGGGCGTACAGCAGCACCGCCGTGAGGGCGGCGAAACCGGCGGTGGCGACGCGCCGGCGCCGGCGCACCGCCGAGACGGTGACGGCGAACGCGCCGGAGACCATCATGGCGAGGACGCCGGTGGCGTAGGCGCCGGCCTGGGCGTTGACGTCGGCGCCGAAGGCGACGGTGATGACGATGCACAGGGCGGTGTAGACCAGGACGACGGGGCGCACGGCCCGCCCCCACTCCGGGGCCATGCCGTAGTCGGGCAGGTAGCGGGGGACGATGTTGATCAGCCCCGCCATGGCCGACGCGCCGGCGAACCAGAGGATCAGGATGGTGCTGACGTCGTAGGCGGTGCCGAACGCCTCGCCCAGCTCCTGGTGGGCGAGCCAGGCCAGCGCCCGGCCGTTGGCCCGGCCGCCCGCCTCGAACTCCCGGTGCGGGATGAGGACGGTGGTGACGAAGCTCGCCGCCAGCAGGTAGACGCTCATGACGGCCGCCGCGGTGGTGAGGAGCTTGCGGGCGTTGCGGACCCGCGCGTCCAGCCGCTGTTCGGGACTTGCGCCCTCGGCGGCCACCAGGGGCATCATGCTCACCCCCGTCTCGAAGCCGGACAGGCCCAGCACCAGCAGGGGGAATGCCAGCAGCGCCGGGCCGAGCAGGCCGCCGAAGCCGCCGCCGCCCTCGCCCAGCGCCCCCGTCCAGGCCGACCAGGCACCCGGCGTGGTGAACACCTCCACCACGCCCGCGCCGATGGTCACCGCGTTCAGGAGCAGGAAGAGGGAGACCAGCGGGATGGCGACGGTGACCGCCTCGCTGAAGCCGAGCAGGAACACCCCGCCCAGCAGGAGCAGCAGACCGACGGTCAGCGCGACCTCGTGGCCGTGCAGCGCACCGGAGAGGTAGGGGTTCTCGACCAGGTGCACGGAGGCGTCCGCCGAGGACAGGGTGATGGTGATGATCCAGGACGTGGCCACGAACCCCAGCAGGACCAGCACGAACACCTTGCCCCGCCAGAACGGCAGCAGGTCCTCCAGCATCGCCACCGACCCCGCGCCGTTCGGGCTCTCCCGGGCCACCCGGCGGTACATCGGCAGCATCCCCACCAGCGTCAGCGCCACGATCAGCAGCGTCGCCAGCGGCGAGACCGCTCCGGCCGCGAGCGCGGCGATCGCGGGCACGTACGCCAGGCTGGAGAAGTAGTCGACACCGGTCAGGCACATCACCTTCCACCAGGCCTGCGGCTCGCTGTGCTCCTCCGCCGCCGCGGGCCCCACCGGCTGCACCCGGTGCCGCAGCAGCCAGCCCGCTGCTCCGCCCCGCGGCGGCCCGGGCCGCAGGGCGGGACTGTCCAGCACTTCCGGTACCGCCAGTGCGTCGACGTCGATCCTGTCGTCCATCCCCACCCCGTCGTCGTCCTCCCACCGCGGCCCGTCCACCGAGGGCCGGGCCGCCTGCTGCCCCGCGCACGCCCGGGACGTGTGCCCCTGCCTCGCCGCCCCAACCCCACGAGTCGGAACGGCTGGACCGCCCGTGCCCCGCGTACGGGCCGCGGGGTCGAGGCGGATGCGGGACGGGACGCCGCAGGGGAGTGCGGACGCGGGCGCCGTCGGGGGGAGGAGAGCGCGCCGGCGGACGAGTCGGCCGGGGCGGCTGGACGACCCCGCGGGCGCACCGCGAGTTCGTCCAGCCGTGCCCGGGCGGGGCCCGGGGCCGCTACGGGCTCACGGCCAGGACCAGGTACGCGCCGAGGATGGCCAGGTGGACGCCGCCCTGTAGCGGGGTGGCCCGCTTGGGGATGACGGTGAGGGTGCCGACGGCGACGGTCAGGGCGAGCAGGATCATGTGGTTCGCGCCCAGGCCGAGTTCGAGCGGCCCGGAGAGCCAGCTGGAGGCGATCGCCACGGCCGGGATGGTCAGGCCGATCGAGGCCAGGGCGGAGCCGAGGGCCAGGTTGAGGCTGATCTGGACCCGGTTGCGGACGGCGGCCCGGACGGCGGCGATCGACTCGGGCAGCAGCACCAGCAGGGCGATCACCACGCCGACCACCGCGTTGGGCAGGTCGGCGGCGGCGACGCCGCGCTCGATGGTGGGCGAGACGCCCTTGGCGAGGCCGACCACCGCGACCAGCGCGACGGCGAGCAGCGCGACGCTGACCAGGGTCTCCCGCATGGTCGGCGTCTCGGAGTGCTCGTCCAGCGGGTCGACGATCTCGCCCGCCGCGGTGACGGGCAGGAAGTAGTCCCGGTGGCGGACCGTCAGGGTGGAGACGAACAGGCCGTAGATGACGATCGAGGCGGTCGCGGCGAAGACCAGCTGGGTGGTGGAGAACTGCGGGCCGGGCTGCGAGGTGGTGAAGGTCGGCAGCACCAGGCTCAGCGTGGCCAGGGTGGCGATCGCGCCGAACGCCGCCCCGGTGCCCTCCGCGTTGAAGACCGCCACCCGGTACTTCAACGCGCTGACCAGGATGGACAGTCCGAGGATGCCGTTGCAGGTGATCATGACGGCGGCGAACACGGTGTCCCGGGCCAGGCCGGCGCTCTTGTCGCCGCCGTCGGCCATCAGCGTGACGATCAGCGCGACCTCGATGATGGTGACGGCCACCGCCAGCACCAGCGAGCCGTACGGTTCGCCGACCCGGTGCGCGATGAGCTCCGCGTGGTGCACCGCCGCCACCACCGAGACCGCCAGGAAGCAGGCCACCAGGGCCACCACCGGCCAGGGCAGGTCCCGGTGCCAGGTCGCCAGGAGCAGCAGGAACGCCAGCACCGGGGCCACGGTCGTCCACTGCAGGTAGTGCGGTCGCGGGGAGGAAGCCATACGGCCGAGCTTCGCAGATGGCACCGGCCGCGCCGGGAAGTGACACTCGTGGCGGTGGTCACGGCGGCCACGGCGGACGGCGAGGAGCGGCGCGGATGGCGCGGACGGCGCGGGTGGCGCGGACGGTCGGACGGCGGGCGGTACTGGCGGCGGCGCTCGGACTCACGGCGGGCTGCGGCGCGGCGCGGGGCGGGCCGGGTGGACCGGGCGGACGGCCGCCGACGGCACCCGGCACCGCCGTCCCGTCCGTCCCGTCCGCGCCGCCCGCCGCCCCGTCCGGCGCGCAGCCGCCCGCGCCGCCCCACCGGGAGCAGGTGCTGGCCCGGTACGCCGGGCGGGCGCCGCAGCGCTGGGGCACCGACCTGCCGGGCGTCGTGACGACCGTCCCGGGCGGGGCGCTGGCGCTGACCTTCGACGCGTGCGGCGGGCCGGGCGGGGACGGGTACGACGCGGCGCTGATCGGCACCCTGCGGCGCCTGGGGGTGCCCGCCACGCTGTTCCTGAACGCCCGTTGGGTGGACGCCAACCCGGGGCCGTTCGCCGAGCTGGCCGCCGACCCGCTGTTCGAACTGGGCAACCACGGCACCGCGCACCGCCCGCTGTCGGTGACCGGCCGTTCGGCGTACGGCATCACCGGGACGGCGGACCCGGCCGCCGCGTACGAGGAGGTGGCGGGCAACCGGGCCAAACTGACCGGGCTGCTGGGGCGGGCCCCCGGCTGGTTCCGGGCCGGGACGGCGCACTACGACGAGGTCGGGGTGGCGCTGGTGGGGGAGCTGGGCGAGCGGGTGGCCGGCTTCGCGGTGAACGGCGACGGCGGCGCGACCTTCACCCCCGGCCAGGTCGCCGCCACGGTGGCCGCCACGCCGCCCGGATCGGTGGTGATCAGCCACCTCAACCACCCGGCGGCCGGCACCGGCGAGGGCTACGCGCGGGCGCTGCCCGCGATGCTGGACGCCGGGTGCCGCTTCGTCCGGCTCTCGGACCCGGCCTAGTGCCGCGTCAGGCAACCCTTCGCCCCGTCGCGGTGTCTGGCACGCCCTCGCGCCGCACCGGCCGAAAAGCCGAGTACACCCAGGACGGGGGCTTCCGGCCGGCACGCCGAGAGCACGCACCGGACACCGCTCCTTGACGGGCGAAGGCGGCCTGACGCGGCACTAGGCCGTGACGTCGGTCAGCTCGCGGGCGCCGCGCAGCCGGGAGGAGAGCAGCAGGACGGGGGAGAGCGCGGTCAGCGCGCAGGCCAGGGCCAGGGCGGTGCGGGGGCCCCAGAGCGAGGCGGCGGCGCCCGCGGCCAGTGCGCCGACCGGGATGGCGCCCCAGGAGACGAACCGGACGGTGGCCATCACCCGGGGCAGCAGCGCGGCGGGGACGGTGCGCTGCCGGTAGGTGCGGGTCAGGATGCTGAGCACCACCACGGAGGCGCCGAACCCGGCGTTGCCGAGCGCGAACAGCGGCAGCCCGGGCCCGCCGGGGGCGAGCGGCATCAGCGGGGCCGTCGCCACGCCGACCAGCGAGCCGTACACCAGGGTGCGGGCGGTGCCGAAGCGGGCGGCCAGCCGGGGGGTGAGCGCCGCGCCGAGCAGGCTGCCGGCGCCCTCGGCGGCCATCAGCACGCCGACCAGTCCGGCCGGGGCGTGCAGGGTGCGCACCAGGAACAGCGGGACGACGGCCATCAGCGCGCCGCAGACGAAGTTGACGCAGGTCGCCTCGGCCAGGCAGGGGCCGATCACCGGGTGCCGGGTCGCGTAGCGCCAGCCCTCGCGGATCTGCGCGCCGAAGGACGGCCGGCCGGCGGTGGGCGCGGGGCGTTCGGCGGCGGCCCGGGGCAGCGTGCGCAGCAGCGCCGCCGAGCACAGGAAGCTGACCGCGTCCACGACCAACGCCGCCGCCGCGCCCAGGAGTTGGACCAGGACGCCGCCGATCGAGGGCCCGGCGAGCTGGTTCACCGCGTGGGTGCCGGAGGTCAGGCTGTTGCGGGCGGTGAGCTGCTCGGCCGGCACCACACCGGGCAGGAAGGTCGAGTTCCCGACGTCGAAGACCACGCTCGCGAAGCTGACCAGCAGCGCCGCCGCGACCAGGTGCGGCAGGCCCAGCACGCCGAACGCGGCGGCCAGCGGGACGGAGGCGATCGCGGCGGCGCGCAGCAGGTCCATGGCGATCTGGGTGCCGCGCAGCGGCAGGCGCTGCACCAGGACGCCGGCCGGCAGGCCGATCACCAGCCAGGCCACGTACCCGGCGGCGGTGACCAGGCCGACCTGGAAGCCGTTGGCGTGCAGCACCGAGACGGCGGTCAGCGGGAGGGCGACGGCGGTGACGGCGTCGCCGAGGCCGCTGACGGTGGTGGCCGTCCAGTAGCGCCAGAACGCGGCGGCCGGGCGGGCGGCGGGCGCCGTGGGCGGTCGTTCGGTGCGGGTGGTGCTCATGTGGCGTTCCCCCTGGTGGCAGGCAGTGAGTTCCCTTGGGGAACTCACTATAGGCGGCGGGGGAGCCGCGGTGGCAAGGTGGTGCCATGCGCTACACCGACGTCGGCGACACCGACTGCTCCATCGCCCAGGCGCTGTCCGTGGTCGGCGACTGGTGGACCCTGCTGCTGGTGCGCGACCTCGCGGGCGGCACCCACCAGTTCGACGCCCTGCACGAATCGCTCGGCATCAGCCGCAAGGTGCTCACCGCCCGGCTGCGCGCCCTGGTCGAGGACGGCGTGGTCGAGAAACGCCTCTACCACGCCCACCCGCCGCGCTACGCCTACCACTTGACCGACAAGGGCTGGGGGCTGCTGCCGGTGCTGGTCGCGCTCCAGGACTGGGGCGGCCGGCACCTGCTCGGCGACGGCACCCTCACCGCCACCGCGCCGCCCGACTCCGCCGAGGCCCACCGGGTGCACGCCCTCGTCGGCACCCGCCTGCCCGAACTCGCCCTGCCCGCCGCCTCGGAGAGCGCCCGCCCGCCGCTCACCGACCCGGTCGGGCGTACCCCCTGGACGGTGCTGTACTGCTTCCCCGGCGCGTACGCCCCCGGCACCCAGGGCTACCCGCCCGGCTGGGACGACATCCCCGGCACCGTCGGCTGCACGCTCGAATCCTGCACCTACCGCGACCGGCTGGCCGAGTTCACCGCCCGCGGCGCCACCGTGCACGGCGTCTCCACCCAGCGCCCCGACCAGCAGGCCGCGTTCGCCGCCCACCGGACGATCCCGTTCCCGCTGCTCTCGGACGCCGCGCTGCGGCTGACCGGCGCGCTGCGGCTGCCCACCTTCCGGGCCGGCGGCGCCGACCGGCTCAAGCGGCTCACCCTGGTGGTCGACGCCGACCGGACGGTGCGCGGGGTGCTCTACCCCGTCCCCGACCCCGGCGGCTCGGTGGGCGAAGCGCTGGCGCTGCTCGACGAGCTGACGGCCGCCCAGCGGTAGAGCAGCACCGAGGCGACGGCGGCCAGCGCGCACCAGGTGGAGACGAACGCGAGGCGCCACAGCAGGGCGCAGACCAGCGCGCCCAGGCCGGTGATCCACCCCAGCAGGCGCAGGTACCGGTCGCCCGAGCCCAGCAGCGCCCCCAGCACGGCCACCAGGTACCCGGCCAGCAGCGGCCCGGCCGCCGGGACGCCGATCGCGTACCCCAGCGTGTGGCCGTGCACGTGCGCCGCCACCGGGTGCCGGGCGACCGCGAGCGCCAGCGGGACGGCGACGGCCGCGCCCAGCGCGGCGCACCACAGCGCCGCGCGGCGGCGGGTCGCGCACCACACCGCCGCCGGGACGTACAGCGGCAGCAGCGGCAGCGCGATCACCGCCCACACCGTCCGGGCCCACGCCCAGCCCGACCAGACGCCCGCCTCCACCAGCTGGTGCCCGCCCAGCAGCAGCGGCAGCGCGGCCAGCGGCAGCCGCCGCGAGACCCCGGCGCGCACCACCGCGGCGGCGCCGACCGCCGCCACCGCGCCCCCGGCGATCAGATCGGCCTCCGCGCTCCAGCACATCCGGCCAGCGTACGAGCCGACGGCCCGTCAGTACGACCGCGCCGCGGTGGCGCAGGTGCGCGGCGCGCAGGCCCGCGCCCCGCCCCGGGCGGTCGGCGGGCGCCGGGGCCGAGCTGCCACCCGCCCGGCCGGCTCGTGCGCGGCGGCCACGTCCGCGGCCCGGCAGACGAACGCGTCGCCCCCGGGGCGGGCCCGGGGCCGCGCCGAGCGCCTGCGCCACCGCGGCGCGGTCGCACAGGAGCCGACGGCCCGCGCCCGTACCACCGCGCCGCGCCGGCCGCCCTCGCCGCCCTCGGCCCGCACACCCAGCGCGGCCCCGCCACCCGCCTGCGCCCGGACCCCGGCGACCCCGCCCAGGCCGCCGACCTGCTCGCCGCCCACGGCTGGATCGACCGCGCCCGCGACCCGGCCGACCGCCGCCGCCGCCTCACCCTCACCGACGCCGGCCGCACCCGCCTCGCCGCACTCCAGGCCGAGGCCCGGGCCGTCCAGGACGACCTCCTCGCCCGCCTCGACCCCGCCGAGCGCGCCGCCCCACACGGCCTGCCGCTGCGCCTGCACACCGCGACGCCCGGCTGAGCCGGGGCTACCGTGGAAGTGCGTCGCGGCGGCCGGTCGCGTCGCGGCGGGCGCTCCGGGGGCGGTGACCCCCCGTCAGAGGACCCCGGCGCACGGCACCGTCCGCACCATCCGGCCCCGGACGGGCGGGGCCCCGGCGAAAGGCAGCACAGGACCATGAGCGACACCACCGACCAGGCCCCGCCCCCGTACCGGCCGCTCGACGAGGACTGGGACAGCGCCCTCGCCGTCGTCGCCCACCCCGACGACATGGAGTACGGCGCCGCCGCCGCGGTCGCCCGCTGGACCGGCCAGGGCAAGCGGATCAGCTACCTGATGGTCACCAGCGGCGAGGCCGGCATCGACGGCCTGGACCCCGAGCAGTGCCGGCCCGTCCGGGAGCGCGAACAGGTCGAGTCGGCCCGGATCGTCGGCGTCGGGACGGTCGAGTTCCTCGGCCACCCCGACGGCACCGTCGAGTACGGGCTGCCGCTCCGCCGCGACCTGGCCCGGGCGATCCGGCGGCACCGCCCCGACATCGTGATCACCACCAACTTCCGGGACAGCTACGGCGGCGTCCTCCCCAACCAGGCCGACCACATCGCCGTCGGCCGGGCCACCCTGGACGCCGTCCGCGACGCGGGCAACCGCTGGGTCTTCCGCGACCTCGCCGCCGAGGGACTCGACCCCTGGAACGGCGTCCGCCAGCTCTGGGCGGCCGGCTCCCCCGACGCCCGGCACGCCGCCGACACCACCGACACCTTCGCCGCCGGCGTCGCCTCGCTGGAGGCCCACCGCGCCTACCTCGACGGCCTCGGCGGGGAGATGGCCGACGCCGCCGAGTTCCTGGAGGGCACGGGCCGGGCGGCCGGCTCCCGCCTGGGCACCCGCTTCGCCGCCGCCTTCGAGGTGGTCCCCCTGCGCTGACCGGGCCGGCGGCTCACCGGTGGTCGCTGGGGAGGTCGCTGCCGTCGCTGTCGCCACCGTCCCCGCCGCCGCCCTGACCGCCGTCCGGGCCGCCCTGGTGCGGGATGCGGCCGGCGGCGCCGTCGCGGGGCGGGCGGTGGCGGCGGCGGAGCCAGGTGCGGACGGCCAGCAGGACGGCGAGGGCGGCCAGCACGGCGAACAGGAGCACCTGGTAGCGGACGGCCTCGCGGTAGAGGGTGTCGATGTTGCTGCCCGCGAAGTAGCCGACGGCCGACCACACGCCCGCCCACAGGGCCGCGCCCGCCGCGTTGGCGAGCAGGAAGCGGCGCCAGGGCATGCCGGTGGTGCCCGCCAGCAGGCCGTTGGTCTGCCGCAGGCCGTCCACGAAGCGGGCGCCGGTGACCACCAGGGCGCCGCGGCGGCGGAAGAAGGCGTCGGCGCGGGCCATCCGCTCCGGGGTGAGGCGGACGTACCGGCCCCAGCGCTGCACCAGGGCCAGGCCGCCGGTGCGGCCCAGCACGTACGCCAGCGCGTCGCCCGCGAACGCGGTCAGGACGGCCACCAGCAGCAGCACCGGCAGCGACAGCTGCCCCGCGCCCGCGTACACGGCGGCCAGCACCAGGATGGTCTGGCCCGGGACCGGGAGCAGGCAGTTGTCGAGGAAGACCAGCACCCCGACCGCGAGGTAGCCGTAGTCGTCGAGCAGCGGGGCGAGGTGGGCCAGCGGGCCCGGCAGGGTCGGCGACAAGGGCGGGTGCTCCTCCTACCTGGCCCGGGCGGGGGCCGGGATCAGCGCTGCTCCCCGTCGACGCGGTGCTCGACGAGGCAGTCGGGGCCGGGGTAGACGAGGCCGGCGTGGCCGTCCTCGAAGCGGACCAGGTAGGGCGGTTCGCCGTCGGCGCCGCGCACCTCGACGATCTCACCCGTGCGGTCGGTCATGCCGACCGACCTGCTGTACATGTGGACGTGGTCTCCCACGGTGGCTTGCATCGGACAACTCCCGCCGGCGGATCGGACAGGGCCTTCGGACTTCCCTTCCACTGTGCGGCGGCTACCCGGACGGCGCAAAGCCGAACCCGTCACCCGCGCGGCGGGACGTCGGCGAGGTAGCTGCGCACCAGCCGCTTGCACTCGGCGATCAGCACCGGGTCGCCCGCCGGATCGGCCCGGAACGCCAGCTTCAGCACCGCGTCCGCGCACTCCATCGCCACCCGCAGGGCCAGCCCGTACCCGGGCGCCGCGAACAGCCCGCCGCCGATGGCGCGCAGCCGGACGGCGACCGCCGCGTTGTTGTCCAGCTCGGCGTCCAGCAGGTGCAGCTCGTCGACCTCGGCGGGGACGGTGCCGACCAGGCCGAAGTCCAGGTGGCCGAAGCCCGGCACGGAGCGCTTCATCGTGACGAACTCGTCCACCGCGTGGTCGGTGAAGGCGGCCAGGTCGGGGGAGCCGGCCGCCGCGACCCGGCGGGCCAGGCCGTCCAGGAAGCGGGCCAGGTTGCGTTCGGCGAGGGCCGCCAGCAGGCCCTCCTTGCCCGCGAAGAACTGGTAGAGGGTGCCGATCGGCACCTGGGCGCGCAGCGCCACCTCCTTGGTGGTCAGCCCGGCCGGCCCGGCCTCGTCCAGCAGCCCCGCGCAGGCGTCCAGCAGCCGCTCGTAGCGCTCCTGGCTGCGCTGCTGCACCGGTCGGCGGCGCGCCCCGGCCGCCGGGGCGCGGGCGGCGCGGGCGGCGGGCGCGGCGGGGGGCGGGGTCATGACGCCACTCTGCCGCATCCGGTCGGGCCGGGGCGAATTCCGGCCGCCGCGGTGTGGTTGGCTGGCGGACCATGAGCGAGGAGCGGGCGGCGGACGGGGCGGACGGGGCGGACGGGGCGGGCGCGGGGGACCTGGTGGACCCGGCGGCCCCGGTGGTGACGGTGCAGCGGGCCGGGCGGATCGAGGACGGGGCGTGCCGGCACCTGCTGGTGTGGCGGGCCGGGCCGGGCTGGCGGATGGCCGGCTCCGGCGTCCTCGGCGGCGGCCTGGGCGAGCGGCACTGGGTGCTCAACGCTCAGGTCCGGGCCGGGTACGGGCGGATGGACCCGGCCGGGCACCTGGCCGAACTCGCCGCCGCGCAGGGCCTGACCGGCCCCGGCACCGGACTGATGACGGCCGCCGAGGTGGACGCCTGCACCTGGGCCGAGGACGGCGGCGCCACCGCCGTGGTCACCACCGGCATCGGCGTCCCCACCTGGGCCGCCGCCCCCGAGGTCCCGCCCGCCCGCCACGCGCCCGGCACCATCAACATCCTGGCCGTCGTCCCCGCGCCGCTCTCCGACGCCGGGCTGCTCAACCTGCTCACCACCGCCACCGAGGCGAAGGTCCAGGCCCTGCTGGAGGCCGGGTACGACTGCTCCGGCACCCCCTCCGACGCGGTCTGCGTCGCGGTCCGCGCCCCGCGGCCGGGCGCGGCGGTCGAGCCCTTCGGCGGCCCCCGCTCCCGCTGGGGCGCCCGGCTGGCCCGGGCCGTCCACCGGGCCGTCCTGGCCGGGGCGCTGGCCGACCGCGAACGCCGCGCCGGGTACGACGGCCCCCCGACCCATCCGGCCACCGGGCCCGGCTGCGGGTGCGAGGACGTGCTGGCGGGCGGGGGGAGCCGGGCGGTTCGGGAGGCGGCGGGGTGAGCGGGAGCCCCCGCCGGTCCGGGGCGGTGCGGTCCGGTGCGCTCCGGTCCGGTGCGGTGCGGGCGGGCGGGGGCTGACGGGGGATCAGGTGCCCGGCAGGTGGTCCTGGTCGATGACGTAGACCCGGGTGCGCTCGGGGGCGTCGGCGCAGTGGCGGCCGAGCTTCTCCCAGCGGGACTCGGGGCTGTGCAGCGGGCGGTGGCAGCGGCGGCAGCGGACCACGGGGGCCGGGCGGCGCTCGACGGCCGTGCCGGGGAGCGGGGGTTCGGTGCTGTCGCGCTGATCACTCACCGCAACAGTTCACCACCGCCGGGCGGCGGGCGCGAGAGGGGGGTGCCGCCGGGGACCACCAGGTGGCATTCAGGCGATCTTCACCGGAGCGCCCGATCTGATCGTATGAATGTTTACCGGCTGTCTCCGAACAGGTCATCTCGGGGCGTGAACCTCCATCGGGCGAAGGCGAGGTTCCGCTTCCGCACCACCACACCACGAAGGGAAATCCCGTGGACCTTCCCGGCTTCCGGGTGTCGCGCCGCCGGGCCGACGAGATGACCATCGCCGAGCAGTACGAGTACTGGCAGTACGTCCGCAAGGGCGTGTCGCGGCGCAGCGTGCTGCGGGCCGGCGTCTTCGGCGCCGCCGCCGTCGCGGCCGGACCGATGCTGCTCAGCCGCCCGGCGTACGCCGACACGCCCGGCTCGGCCGTGGTGCCGTTCGGCCGGCACCTCGCGTTCGGCAACGACCCGGCCACCCAGATGCGGGTCGGCTGGCAGGTGCCGTCCGCGGTCACCAACCCCGTGCTGCGGGTGGGCACCTCGCCCACCGACCTGAGCCAGACCGTGCAGGCCGAGATCCGCAACCTGCACAGCGACTACGGCACCGGCGCCCCGCTGGAGCAGTACTACGGGCACGCCGCGCTCGACAAGCTCGAACCGAACACCACGTACTACTACGCCGTCGGCCACGAGGGCCTGGAGGCCGCGTCCGGCCCGGTGAACTCCTTCACCACCGGCCCCGCCGGCAGCGGCTCCGGCCTCAAGCCGTTCACCTTCACCGCGATGGGCGACCAGGGCGCCAGCGCCCAGGCCGCGCTGGAGAACGCGCAGATCACCGCGCAGAACCCGGTCTTCCACCTGCTCGCCGGCGACATCTGCTACGCCGACCCCAACGGCCAGGGCAAGCTGAACGACAGCTACAACCCGGCGGTCTGGGACGGCTACCTCAAGCAGATCGAGCCGGTCGCCCAGTCCGTGCCGTGGATGGTCGCCACCGGCAACCACGACATGGAGGCCTGGTACTCGCCCAACGGCTACGGCGGCCACGCCAAGCGCCTGGACCTGCCGACCAACGGCCCCGCCAACTGCCCCAGCGTGTACGCCTTCACCTACGGCAACGTCGCGGTGCTGTCGCTGGACGCCAACGACGTCTCCTACGAGATCCCGGCCAACAAGGACTACTCGGGCGGCGCCCAGACCAGCTGGCTGGAGCGCACCCTCGCCGACCTGCGGGCCAAGCCCACCATCGACTTCATCATCGTCTTCTTCCACCACTGCGCCTACGCGGTGACCACCAGCCACGTCTCCGACGGCGGCGTCCGGGAGAAGTGGGCCCCGCTGTTCGACAAGTACAACGTGGACCTGGTCATCAACGGCCACAACCACATGTACGAGCGCACCGACCCGATCCGCGGCGGCAAGCCCACCCGCACCGCGGGCGTCGGCGACACCGTCAGCCCGGTCACCGACGGCACCACCTACATCGTGGCGGGCGGCGGCGGCGCGAGCCTGTACAGCCTGCCCTCGAACGGGCCGGAGAGCTACGCGGGCAACGTCAAGGACGCCTCCGGCGTCGCGGCCGGCTACTTCGGCGCCGGCGGCAAGGTCACCGAGGCGGTCGACTGGTCCCGGGTGCGCTACCGCGGGCACAACCTGCTCGCCGTGGACGTCAAGCCCGCCGCCCCCGGCGGCACCGCCACGCTCACCGTGCGCGGCATCTCGGTGGAGGGCGCCAAGGCCGGCACCGAGATCGACCGGGTCACCATCGTTCGTACCGCCGCCACCGTCGACACCCCCGCCTTCGGCTCCGGCGCGCTGCTGGCCGGCGCCGCGCTCGCCGCCGGCGCTGGGTACGCGGGCTACTCCGCCTGGCAGAAGCACCGCAGCGGACTCGAGGTCCCCGTCTCCTGATGAACGCCGCACACCGGCGGACCCCGGCCGGGACCACCCGTCCCGGCCGGGCCCCGCAGCTCACCGTCTTCGCCGGGACCCGCCCCGAGATCGTCAAGCTCGCCCCCGTCGTGCACGCCCTGCGCGCCGCCGGGGCCGGCGTCCGGGTCGTCGCCACCGGCCAGCACCACGACCGGCGGATGGCCGGCGCCTTCTTCGCCGACCTGGGCGTCCCCCCGGACGAGTCCTGGGAGCTGACCGGCGACGAGGCCGCCCGCACCGGCGCCCTGCTGGCCCACGCCCTCGCCCACTTCGCCGCCGGGCCGCGCCCCGACCTGGCGGTCGTCCAGGGCGACACCTGGACGGTGCCGCTGGTCGCGCTCGCCGCCCGGCGGCACGGCGTGCCCGTCGCGCACGTCGAGGCCGGGCTGCGCTCGCGCAACCCGCTCTCCCCGGAGGAGAACAACCGCACCGTCGCCGCCGACCTCGCCACCCTGCACCTGGCCCCCACCGAGGGCGCCCGGGACAACCTGCTGCGCGAGGGCGTCCCGGCGGACGCCGTGCACGTGGTCGGCAACACCGTGCTGGACGTGCTGCGGACCTCGGGCGTGGCGGCGGTGCCGGTCGGGCGGCGGCGCGGCGTCCTGGTCACCGCGCACCGCCCGGGCACGGTGGACGCGCCCGAGCGGCTGGCCGCGCTGGTCGCCACCGTCCGGGCGCTGGCCGACAGCTGCGGGCCGGTGGTCTTCCCGCTGCACCCGCGCACCGCCGACCGGCTCGCCGCGCACCGGCTCACCGACGGCCTGCGGCACCCCGGCATCGAGCTGCTGGAACCCCAACCACACGGCCGGATGCTGGAGTTGATCGCCTCCTCGACCCTGGTCGCCACCGACTCCGGCGGCCTCCAGGAGGAGGCCGGCTGGTTCGGCGTCCCCGCCGTCGTGCTGCGCGAGAGCACCCCCCGGCCCGAGGGCGTCGCCCTCGGCCAGGCCGCGCTCGCCGGACTCGACCCGGCCCGGGCGGTGGCCGCCGCCCGGCGGCTGCTCGACCCCGCCGAACAGCGCCGGATCGCCGGACTGCCCTGCCCCTACGGGGACGGGCGCACCGGCGAGCGGATCGCCGCCCTCGTCACCACCCTGCACCGCGCGGACCGGCTCGCGCTGCGCGAACCCGGGCGGGGGGCGGCCTGATGCGGATCCTCGCCGTCGGCGCGCACCCCGACGACATCGAACTCGGCTGCGGCGCGACCCTGGTGAAGGCCCGGGCGGAAGGCGCGGAGGTCGGCCTGCTGGTGCTCACCGACGGCCGGCTCGGCCCCGGCGACCCCGAACTGCGCGACCGCGAACAGCAGGCCGCCGCCCGGCAGTTGGACGCCCGGCTGTACCGGGGTGGCTTCCGGGACGGCGAGTTGGCGCACGACGCCGCGCTCACCCGGCGGATCGAGGACGTCCTCGCCGAGTTCCGGCCCGACCTGGTGCTCACCCACGCCGCCGAGGACTCCCACCAGGACCACCGCGCCGCCGCCCGGGCCACCGTCGCCGCCGCCCGCACCCACCCCCACCTGCTGCACTACGAGGGCCCCACCACCTTGGACTTCCACCCCACCGTCTACAGCGACGTCACCGGGCACGTCCCCGGCAAGCTCGCCCTGCTGCGCCACCACCTCTCCCAGGTGGTCGGCTCCCGCCGGGTCGACCTCGACGCGCTCGCCGCCCAGGCCCGCTTCCGCGGCTTCCAGGGCCGCCTGGAGGCCGCCGAGGCGTTCACCGCGACCCGCAGCCTGCTCACCCTCACCGTCACCGCGCCCGCCGCGACGGCCGTCCCCCGGCAGGTCCGGGCATGACGCCGACGGCGGGCTCCGGCGCGGGGACTGCGCGTTCCGGTACGGCGGTGGCGGGTTCCGGTACGGGGACGGCGGCCTCCGGCGCGGGGGCGCGCTGCCGGGGCGTCCTGCTCGACCTCGACGACACCCTCTACCCGCAGGCGCAGTTCCTCGCCGCCGCCTGGGACGCGGTCGCGCAGGCCGCCCCCGCCGCGCTGCGCCCGGCCCTGCGCGCCGCGCTGGCCGAGGTGTCCGCGCAGGGCAGCGACCGGGGGCGGATCGTCGACCGGGCCCTGGAGCGGGTCGGCGGGTACGAGGCCCGGACGGCGGCCGAACTCGTGGACGTGTTCCGGGAGTTCCGGCCGGTGCGGCTCGACCCGTACCCCGGCGTCACCGAACGGCTGGCCCGGCTCGCCGCGGCCGTCCCGCTGGTGGTGCTCACCGACGGCAACCCGGCCCAGCAGCGCGCCAAACTCGTCGCCACCGGCCTCGCCCCGCTGCTCCCGCACGTGGTGTGCACCGACGAACTGCCCGGCGGGCGGGCCGCCCGCAAGCCCGCCCCCGACGGCTTCCGGCAGGCGCTGGCACTGCTCGGGTGCGCGCCCGGCGAGGCGCTGATGGTCGGCGACCGGCCCGACAAGGACGTCGCGGGCGCGGCCCGGCTGGGCATCCCGGTGCTCCGGGTCCGGCAGGGCGAGTACCGCCGACGGGCGGACCAAGGAAGCGAGTCGGCGTCCTTCGGGACGGTCGCGGAGGCGCTCGACGCCGTACGGGAGGCGCTGTGAAACGGGCGCGGTGGGCGCTCTCGGCGGTGGTGGCGGTGGCGGCGGCCGGGCTGCTGTGGTGGCGCCCGGCCTGGGCGCACCACGCGCTGGCCGGCTTCCTCGCCGGGGTGTTCGGGCTCTACCTGTTGCGGCACCTGGTGCTGCTCGCCGGGGCGCTGCACGCTCCGGCCCGACCGGCCGACGAGCAGGGCGAGTTGCCGAGCGTCACGGTGCTGGTGCCCTGCCACAACGAGGCCAGGGTGGTGGACGGGCTGACCCGCGCGCTGGCCGCCCTCGACTACCCCGCCGACCGGCTGGACGTGGTCTTCGTCGACGACCGCTCCGCCGACGACACCGGCACCCTGCTGGAGCGCGCCGCCGAGGCGCACCCCCGCTGGCGGGTGCTGCGCCGGGCCGCGGGCGCCGTCGGCGGGAAGTCCGCCGCGCTGAACGAGGCGCTGGAACTGGTGCGCGGCGAGATCACCGTCGTCTTCGACGCCGACCACCAGCCCGAACCCGGCTGCCTGCGGGCCCTGGTACGGGCCTTCGACGACCCCGGCACCGGCGCCGCGCAGGGGCGCTGCGTGGTGCGCAACCCCGGCGACAGCCTGATCGCCCGCCTGGTCGCCGTCGACTACCTGTGCGGCTACCTGGTCAACATGGCCGGCCGGCGCAGCGCCTTCGGCCTGCCCGCGTACGGCGGCGCGAACTGCGCGGTGCGCACCTCGGTGCTGCGCGAACTCGGCGGCTGGAACGTCGACTCCGTCACCGAGGACACCGACCTGACCGTCCGGGTCTGGCTCTCCGGCCGCCGGGTCGGCTACGCGGAGGACGCCGTCGACACCGAACTCGCCGTCACCACGCTGCGCGGCTACTGGCGCCAGCGCTACCGCTGGGCGCGCGGCCACCAGCAGGTCTGCGCCGACCACCGGGACGCGCTGCTGCGCTCCCGGCACCTGGGCGCCCTCGGCAAGGTGGAGGCCCTGCTGTTCCTGTACCTCTACCACGTGCCGGTGCTGTGCGCCGTCGCCCTGCTGCTGGCGGGCGTCGAAGCCTCCTGGCCCGGACTGGCGCTCACCGTGCCGCTGTGGCCGGTCGCCCCGCTGATGCTGGCCGGACCGGTGCTGGAGATCGGCGGCGGACTCGTCCGGGCCGGGACGCGGCGGCGGGAGGTCTTCCTGCTGCTGCTGTTCCCCGCGCTGTTCGTGCTCTCCATGCTGCTGTGCACCCGGGCCCTGATCGACCGGCGGGTCGGCTCCGCGTACTCCTGGGTCAAGACCGAGCGGACCGCGGCCGCCCCCAACGCGGCGATCGGGGCCCGGCTGTGAGGCTCCCGACCTTCCCCGGGGCGGCGCGCCCGTCCCGGCCCCGCCCGGCGGTCGGCCCGGCCCGGCCGCTGGCCCCGCTGCTGCGGGTCCTGGCGGTCATCGCCACCACCCTCGCCCTCGGCCACTGGGCGGCCGGGCCGGTCACCCGGGCGGAGGCGGCGGCGACCGGGACGGTGGCCCGCTGGTGCGGGCTGTCGATGGTCCGCCAACTGCCCGGCACCGACCTGGTGCACGGCTTCCACGGGTACCAGCCGTTCTTCATCCGGATCACCCCGTCCTGTTCGGCGCTCACCGTCGTGGCGGCCTGCGCGGGCGTCTCGCTGCTGATCCTCGGCGGGACGTGGCGCCAGCGGCTGGTCGGGGCGGTCGCGGCGGCGGCGCTGTTCGCCACCGCGAACCTGGCGCGGCTGGTGGCCGTGCTTTGGGTGGGCCAGGACTACGGCATCCCCACCATGGTCGGCTTCCACGACTGGGGCGGCACCCTGTGGTCCTACCTGATGCTGCTGCTGGCCGTGCTGCTGATGGTCGCGCTGCGGATCGGACGCCGCCCGCGGCGGCCGGGCGGGCCGGGCGGGGCGGGCGGGGCGGGCGGGGCGGACAGGACGAACGGGACGGACAGGGCGGACGAGACGGACGAGGTGGAGGAGCGATGACGGTGCGGGTGCTGGTGACCGGGGGCGGCGGGCCCGCCGGGGTGGTGCTGGCGCGGGAGGCGGCCCGGGCCGGCCTGGTGCCGGTGGTGGGCGACGCGGACCCGCACGGGGTGGGCCTGCACCTGGGCCACGAGGGCGTGCTGCTGCCGGCGGCCGGCGAGGCGGACTTCGCGCAGCGGCTGCTGGCGACCGCGGTCGAGCGGCGGTGCGACGCGCTGGTGGTGACGGTGGGCGAGGAGCTGGAGCAACTGGCCGGACGGGAGCGGGAGTTCGCGGACAAGGGCGTCGCGGCCTGGTTTCCCGCCCCGGAGACGGTCACCGCCTGCCTGGACAAGTGGGCCTTCGCCGGGGCCGTCGAGGGCATCCCCGCCCCGGGGACGTCGCTCGGCGGGCCGGGCGAGCTGCCCGGCCCGTGGATCGTCAAACCGCGGCGCGGGCGCGGCTCGCGGGACGTCCACGCGGTGCACGACCCGGCGGACTTCCCGACCCTGCTGCGCCGCGTCCCCGAGCCGATCGTGCAGACCCTGCTGCCGGGACGGGAGTTCACCGCGGACTGCCTGATCGGCCGGGACGGCACCGTGCACGCCGCCGTGCCGCGCTGGCGGACCCAGGTGCGCGGCGGCATCGCCACCCGCGGGACGACGTTCGCGGACCCGCGGGTGGACGTCCTGGTGGCGGAGCTGACCGGGGCGCTGGGCCTGACCGGCCTGGTCAACGTCCAGGGCTTCCTGGCGGAGGACGGCCCGGCCCGGGTGGTGGAGGTCAACCCGCGCTGCTCGGGCGGCCTGCCGATCTCGCTGGCGGCGGGCGCGGACCTGGTCGGCCAGTACCTGCGGCTGCTGCGCGGCGAGCCGGTCCGGCCGGAGGCGCTGCGCTGGACGGCCGGGGTGACGACGGCGCGCAGCTTCACCGAGCACCGGGTGTCGGCACCGGCACCGGCACCGGTGTCGGCGTCGGCGTCGGCCTGACGCCCGCTCGGGCGGCCCGGGGGCGGGTTCGGGCCAGATGCGGGGGTGGGCGAACGGACCGGCTCCCCGGGCGGGGCGGGCCCGGGACGGCGGCAGGAGCGGCGACGGGGGTGGTGGCGGGGGTGATGGCGGGGGGTGGTGAGGGGGTGGCCCGAACTGTGCGTACATGACCAACTTTTGGTTGTCGAATGCACCCACCGGGCCTAGCGTCGGGGCGCCGGTGCGGCCGTACGGGAGACGGCCCCGCCCCGCCACCACCGGGACGGCACGGCACCGGCCTCTTCGAGGAAGGGCCACCCCTCGCATGTGCGGGATCACCGGATGGGTCTCGTTCGACCGGGACCTGAGCACGGAGCACGCCACCCTCGCCGCGATGACGCAGACCATGGCCTGCCGCGGACCGGACGCCTCGGGCGTCTGGCTGGACACCCACGTCGGCCTCGGACACCGCCGGCTCGCCGTCATCGACCTCGACGGCGGACGCCAGCCGATGACCGCCGAGCACGACGGCCGCACCGTGCTGGTCACCACCTACAGCGGCGAGATCTACAACTACCGAGAGCTGCGCGCCGAGCTGAAGGCCCGCGGCCACGCCTTCCGGACCGCGAGCGACACCGAGGTCGCCCTGCACGCCTACCTGGAGTGGGGCGAGGCGTTCACCGAGCACCTCAACGGCATGTACGCCTTCGCGCTGTGGGACCCGCGCGCCGAGGAACTGCTGCTGGTGCGCGACCGGATGGGCATCAAACCGCTCTACTACCGGCCCACCCCCGACGGCGTCCTGTTCGGCTCCGAACCCAAGGCGATCCTCGCCCACCCCGAGGTCCGCGCCGTGGTCGACGCCGAGGGCCTGGCCGAACTGCTGGCCTTCACCAAGACCCCCGGCCACGCCGTCTACCGCGGCATGCGCGAACTCAAGCCCGGCCACACCCTGCGGGTGCGCCGCGAAGGACTGATCGAACGCCGCTACTGGGCGCTGGAGTCGTCCGAGCACACCGACGACCTGCCCACCACCATCGCCACCGTCCGCGAACTGCTCGACGACATCGTCGCCCGCCAACTGATCGCCGACGTCCCGCTCTGCACCCTGCTCTCCGGCGGCCTCGACTCCTCGGTGATCACCGCGCTCGCCGCCCGCGGCCTGGCCGCCGCCGGACGGGGACCGGTCCGCTCCTTCGCCGTCGACTTCACCGGCCAGGCCGAGAACTTCGTCCCCGACGAACTGCGCGCCACCCCCGACGGCCCCTACGCGCACGCCCTGGCCGCCCACGTCGGCTCCGCGCACCGCGACATCGTGCTGGACACCGCCGACCTGATGGAACGCCGCCACCGCGACGCCGTCCTGGCCGCCCGCGACCTGCCGGTCGGCCTCGGCGAGGCCGACACCTCGCTCTACCTGCTGTTCAAGGCGATCCGCGAACAGTCCACCGTCGCGCTGTCCGGCGAGTCCGCCGACGAGGTGTTCGGCGGCTACCTGTGGTTCCACGACCCGCAGGCCGTCGCCCACGACGGCTTCCCCTGGATCCACACCCTCACCAGGGGATTCGGCGGCGGCACCGCCACCCTCGGGCCGCAGTCGCTGCTCGCCCCCGGCCTGCTCGCCCGGCTCGACCTCCCCGGCTACCGGGACGCCCGCTACCGCGAAGCCCTGGCCGCCGTGCCCCGGCTGGCCGGGGAGAGCGGCCACGAACGCCGGATGCGGGAGATCAGCCACCTGCACCTGACCCGGTTCGTGCAGATCCTGCTGGACCGCAAGGACCGCGCCTCGATGGCCGTCGGCCTGGAGGTCCGCGTCCCGTTCTGCGACCACCGGCTGGTCCAGTACGTCTTCAACACCCCCTGGGCGATGAAGACCTTCGACGGCCGGGAGAAGTCCCTGCTGCGCGCCGCCGCCCGCGACGTGCTGCCCGAGGCGGTCGCCCAGCGGGTCAAGAGCCCCTACCCCTCCACCCAGGACCCGCGCTACGGCGAGGCGCTGCGCGGCGAACTGCGCGACCTGCTGGCCGACCGGAACGCCCCCGGCCGCGACCTGCTCGACCTGACCGCCGCGGTGGACGCCGTCGCCGACGCGCCCGGACGGGACCTGCGCAACGCGGGCGAGGTGGTGCTGCTGCTCGACGGGTGGCTGCGCCGCTACCGGGTGTCGCTGGAGCTGTAGGGCGCGACCGCCGCGGTACGGCGGGGCCCCGTCGCGTTGTGACGGGGCCCCGCCGCCGGGTTCCTGGCCGCGCTGCCGGGCTGACGGGGTGGGGTCAGTGCGGGCGGCGGACGGTCAGGTCCCGGCAGCGCCAGGAGAGCCGGCCGCTGTTGGCGCGGGGACTGCGGTGGCCCCAACGGCCGCCCGCGACCGACAGGTTGACGATGATCCAGGCCCGCCAGCCGGAGCCGACGCCCCGGCCGTCGGCGTACACCTCACGGCCGTCCAGCTCCCAGCGGACCGAGTCGGGGCCGAACAGGCAGGCGAGGGTGAACCACCGGCCCGGCGTCACCAGGTCGTCCAGGTAGGCCGGGTCGCCGGGGCGGACGTGGTTGCTCAGCTCCAGCATCCGCGGGTGGCCGTCGTGGTACTCCATCACGTCCACCTCCCCGTGGCCGGGCTGCGACCGGCCGGGGGCGACGTCCCGCCCCCAGGTCCAGATCGCGGGCCAGACGCCCTGGTCGGCCGTCACCTGGCAGCGGGCCTCCAGCCGGTCCCCGGTCCGCAGTTCGAACCCGCCCGCGGTGCCCTCGGTGGTCACCAGCGGCGTCCGCCAGCTGCGCGCGTTCTCCCGCACCGCGGTGAAGCGGTCCCCGTCCGGGCCGTAGCCGGGCACCAGGTGGTCGAGCTTGTTGTCGTCCGGGTTCCGCCCGCCCCGCGGGTACGCGGAGGAGGCGCCGGCCGCCCACTGGGAACGGTCCGAGAACGGCGCGTTGAACACGACCGGTGCCTGTGCGGGGCCGGCCGGCTGCGGCACGGCGGCCTGCTGCGGGACGGTGGGCTGGTCGGCGGTCGGCTGCGAGTCGGTGGGCTGCGGTTCGGCCGGGGGAGGGGTGCTCACTCGTTCACGCTCCGGTGGTGCGTCAGGTTCGGGCAACCCAGGGCATTCCCGGCCAAAACCTTCCCGCACCCTCACCCGACCGGCGCACGGAGGCAAGCCGCCGAGCCCGCGCACGCCCCTGCCGTCCGCTCATATGACGGTACGTCCGGTGAGCGTCCCCGCCGACGGGACCGATGGCGCCGGTGGGCGGCGGAGCGTTCGCCGGGCCGGGCCGGTCGGCGCAGACTCGGAACGTGAGCGAAGTGGGCGGTGGTGGCGGGGAGGAACGGTGGCGGGCACGGTTGCGGACCCCGCGGCGGGTGCGCGGGCCGCTACGGACGATCCTGGGGCGGCTGCTGCTCGGGCTGGGCATCCTGGTGCTGGCCGCCGCCGTGGTGTTCGTCGGCCGCGGCGGCTACCGGGACTCCACCGGGCGGCCGGTCGACTGGCCGACCAGCTTCTACTACGCCGCAGTGACGCTGACCACGATCGGCTACGGCGACGTGGTGCCGGTCAGCGGGACGGCCCGGCTGGTCAACACCGCGGTCATCACCCCGCTGCGGCTGGGGTTCCTGCTGATCCTGGTCGGGACGACGTTCCGGGCGCTGACCGAGCGCACCCGCGCGGAGTGGCGCGAGCAGAAGTGGAGGCGCTCGGTGCGCGGACACACCGTGGTGGTCGGGTACGGGACCAAGGGCCGGGCGGCGGTGGCGACCCTGCGCGCCCGCGACGTGCCGCCCCGGGCGATCGTGGTGGTGGACACCAGCCCGGCGGCGGTGGACGAGGCCAACCGGCACGGCCTGGCGGGCATCGTCGGCGACGGCACCCGGGCCGAGATCCTCGACCGGGCCGAGCTCGGCAAGGCCGGGCACGTGCTGATCGCCACCACCCGGGACGACACCGCGGTGCTCGCCGCGCTGACCGCCCGTCGGATGAACCCCGCCGCCGTCATCACCGCCTCGGTCGCCCGGGCCGAGAACGCCCCGCTGCTGCGCGAGGGCGGTGCCGACAACGTCATCACCTCCTCGGCCGCGGCCGGGCACCTGCTGGGGGTCGCCTCGCTCAACCCGACCGTGGGCACCGTGCTGGAGGACCTGCTCTCGGCGGGCCTCGGCCTGGAGGTCGCCGAGCGCCCGCCCACCGTCGCCGAGACCGGGCAGTCCCCCGACCGGGTGCGCGAACCCCTGCTGGCGGTGGTCCGCGACGGCAGCCCGCTGCGCTACAACGACCCGCGGATCGGCGCGATCCGCCCCGAGGACCGGCTGATCGTCGCCCGCGAGGCCGTCCACCGCCCGTAGCCCGGCCGACGGGGGATCAGTCGGCCGGGCGGGTGGCCTGTTCCAGGGCGATCAGGACGGAGCGGTAGGTGCGGCCGGTGACGTGGTCCATGCCGATCTCGCACGTCCGGTTGGCGCTCAGGTGGGCGTCGAAGTCCCGGGCGAGGACCTCGGCGGCCTCGTGCCGGGTCGCGGCGGCGGTCAGCTCCTCGTGCAGCATGCCGCGGTCGCCCGCGAAGCCGCAGCACTCGGCGTACACCGGGGTGACCACCTCCGCGCTGACGGCCCCGGCGACGGCGGCCAGGTCGCCGACCACGTCCAGGTGGCGCATCGAGCAGGTGGGGTGCAGGACGGCGCTGGTCAGCGGGGCGGTGACGGTGAGGCGGGGGAGCAGGCCGGCGGCCCAGGTGGTGGAGTCGACGACGGTGAGCCGGGCGTGGCGCTCCCGGTTGCGCGCGTCGAGGTACGGCAGGACCTCCTCGGCGATGCCGAGCGTGCAGGAGGAGGCGTCGACCACCAGCGGCAGCTCGCCGTGGCCGGTCCACTCCCAGGCCCGTTCGACGATCCGGTTCGCCATCAGGGCGTTGCCCTCGACGTAGCCCTTGGAGTGCCAGATGGTCGCGCAGCACGTCCCGGGCAGGTCGGCGGGGATCCACACCGGCCGCCCGGCCCGCCGGGAGACCTCGACCAGGGCCTGCGGCAGCGAGGCGTGCCGCCCGTCGCCGGAGGAGTCGAAGATCCGGTTCACGCAGGCCACGTAGTAGACGGCGGCGGCCCGCTCGCGCGGCCCGGTGGGCGGCAGCGCCTTCGCCGCCCCGGACGGGATCTCCGGCAGCCAGGCCGGGACGAGGTCGGGGCGGACGGCGGCGCGGGCCAGGCCGGTGGCGCCCGCCAGCAGCGGGTCGGGCAGGTGGGCGGCGGCGGTCAACCCGGTGCGGGCGGCGGCCTCCAGCAGGGCGAAGCGGTCGGCGGCCGTCCGCGCGCCGCGCTCCTCGAAGGCCGAGTGCCGCCGGTGCCGGAAGTCCTTCATCAGCGCGCCGGTGTCGATGCCGACCGGGCAGGCCAGCTTGCAGGTGGAGTCGCCCGCGCAGGTGTCGACCGCGTCGTAGCCGTACGAGTCGAGCAGTTCGTCCAGCACCCTGGAGCCCTCGTCCTGGCGGGTCATCTCGCGGCGCAGCACGATCCGCTGGCGCGGCGAGGTGGTCAGGTCGTGGCTGGGGCAGACGGCCTCGCAGAAGCCGCACTCGATGCAGGGGTCGGCGACCGCCTCGACCGGCGGGATGGACTTGAGCCCCTTGAGGTGGATCTCCGGGTCGCGGCTGAGCACCACGCCGGGGGCGAGGACCCCGTGCGGGTCGAACAGCTCCTTGATCCGCCACATCAGGGCGGTGGCCCGCTCGCCCCACTCGAGCGCCAGGTACGGCGCGAGGTTGCGCCCGGTGGCGTGCTCGGCCTTCAGCGCGCCGTCGAAGCGCTCGACCGTCATGGTGCAGAAGGCGTCCATGAACGCGGCGTAGCGGCGGACGTCCTCGGGGCGGGAGGCGTCGAAGGTGAGCAGGAAGTGCAGGTTGCCGTGCGCGGCGTGCCCGGAGACGGCGGCGTCGAAGCCGTGCGCGGCCTGGAGTTCGAGCAGCGCCGCGCACGCCTCGGCCAGCCGGGCGGGCGGGACGGCGAAGTCCTCGGTGATCAGCGTGGTGCCGGGCGGCCGGGCCTTGCCGACGGCCGTCACGAACGCCTCCCGGGCGTGCCAGTACCCGGCGGCGACGGCCCGGTCCCGGGTGAAGCCGTTGGTCGCGGAGTCGACCGGCCGGACCAGGGCGAGCTGTTCGACGGTGCGCCGGGCGGCCTCCTCGTACCCGGCCAGCGCCTCCTCGTCCGGGGCGCGGAACTCCACCAGCAGGGCGGTCACCTCGCGCGGGACCCGGGCCCAGTCGTCCGGGACGCCCGGCACGGAGGCCAGCGCGCGCAGCGTGTTGCCGTCCATCAGCTCGACGGCGCGGGCGCCCAGCGCGGTGAAGCCGGGGACGGCCGCGGCGGCGTCCGCCAGGGCGGGGAAGAACAGCAGCGCCGTCGTGGCGCGGCGCTCCAGCGGCACCGTCTCGAAGACCGTGTCGGCGATGAAGCCCAGCGTGCCCTCGGAGCCGACCACCAGGCCGCGCAGCACCTCGACCGGGGTGGCGCCGTCCAGCAGCGCGTCCAGCCGGTAGCCGTTGGTGTTCTTCAGCTCGTACTTGGCCCGGATCCGGGCCACCAGGGCGGGGTCCGCCTCGACCTCCCGCTTGAGCGCCGCCAGGCCCGCGTGGAGCGCCGGTTCGGCCTCCCGCAGCCGGGCGTCGGCGTCCGCCGCGCCGGTGTCCACGACGGTGCCGGACGGCAGCACGAAGGTCACCTCGGACAGCAGCCGGTAGGAGTTGCGGGTGGTGCCCGCCGTCATCCCGCACGCGTTGTTGGCGACCACGCCGCCCACGGTGGCCACCCGCCCGCTGGCCGGGTCCGGCCCCAGCAGCCGGCCGTGCCGGGCCAGCGCCGCGTTCGCCCGCAGCACCGTGGTGCCCGGCGCGATCCGGGCGCGCACGCCGTCCGGCAGCATCCGGGCGCCGGTCCACGCGCGGCGGACGTCCACCAGGATGTCCTCGCCCTGCGCCTGCCCGTTCAGCGACGTCCCGGCGGCCCGGAACACCAGCGTGCGGCCGTTGCGGTGCGCGTAGCCGAACACCGCGGCCACGTCCTGGACCGTCTCGGCGACCACCACCACCTGCGGCACGAAGCGGTACGGGCTCGCGTCGGAGGCGTACTTCACCAGGTCCGACACCTTGCTGAGCACCTTCGCCTCGCCCAGCAGGCCCACCAGGCCCGCCCGCAGCGGCTCCGGGGTGCCGGCGGCCAGCGCGTCCGGGACCTTGTCGGGCGCGTCCAACAGGCTCGCGGGGCGCAGCAGTTGCGGGGACGGGACGAAGAGCGGCACGGCCGGGTCCTTCTCGCGCGGGTCCGGGGAGGCGGCGGGACCGGGACGCCGGCGGGGCCGGGACGCGGGCGGCGCGCGCGTCGCGCGGACCGTCCGGCCACCCGCGGACCGGTCGCGCGGACCGTCCGACCACCCGCCGTGCCCAGCGTGGCACCTCGGACGCCCGGAACGGCCGTGCGACGCGCGCGGGCGATTCGGGACGGGCGTGCGGGGCGGGCGCTTCCGGCGGTGTTCCCGCGCAGGCGGGCGGCGGGCGGGCGGCGCGGGCGGGCGGCGCGGGTGGGCGGCGGGCGGGGCCGACGGGGCTACACTGGGCCGCGGTCGTGACGCCCCCGGGCGTCCGGAGCGTCAGGAGGTGAGAGCAGTGGAGTGCAGTAGTCCGGGTCGAAGTCGGCCCCGCTCCGGGACGTTCTCATCCGCTCCTGGCCCCCGGCACCACCGCCCGCGCCCGCGCCGCGCCGCCCGCTGAACCCCCGCGTTCACGCCCGGCCCCGCCCCGCGCCCGCGTGCGGCCGCCACCGGGGCCCGCCGCCCCGCCCGCCCGTCCGCGTCCGCGTCCGTCCGGGCCCGGCGGCACCAGAACCGTGGAGGTACCGCCGTGTCCGACTGGCGTGTGCGCGCCGTGCGCGCGAGCAAGCGACCCTTCAGCCGTCCCGCCCCGCGGCCCGCCGACCGCACCGCGGCCCCCGAGCACTCGATGGACCCGCGCTCCGAACAGCACCCCCACTCCGACGAACCCGTCTCGCTGGAACGCTCCGTCGTCGACGCCGCCGTCTACCGCGACGGCCGCCGGATAGAGACACCCACCAGCCTCGCCGAGATCTACCGCGAACTCCCCGGCAAGCCCGGCACCATGGCCTGGATCGGCCTCTACCGCCCCGCCGAGGCCCAACTCGTCGAAGCCGCCGAGAAGTTCGACCTCCACGAGCTCGCCCTCGAGGACGCCATCGTCGCCCACCAGCGCCCCAAGCTGGAACGCTACGGCGACACCCTGTTCGTCGTGCTGCGCGCCGCCCGCTACCTCGACGACGTCGAGGAGGTCGACTTCGGCGAGATCCACCTCTTCGTCGGCCCCGACTTCGTCCTCACCGTCCGGCACTCCCAGTCGCCCGACATCTCCATGGTCCGCAGCCGCCTCGAAGCCGACCCCGAACTGCTCGCCCTCGGCCCCGAAGCCGTCCTCTACGCCGTCCTGGACGCCGTCGTCGACGGCTACGCCCCCGTCATCGCCGGACTCCAGCACGACATCGACGAGATCGAGACCGAGGTCTTCGGCGGCGACCCCGAGGTCTCCCGCCGCATCTACGAACTCTCGCGCGAGGTCATCGAGTTCCAGCGCGCCACCGGCCCCCTGCTGGAGATCCTCCGCGCCCTCGAGGGCGGCTTCCAGAAGTACGGCACCGACGAGGAACTCCAGCGCTACCTGCGCGACGTCGCCGACCACGCCACCTACGCCGCCGAACGCGTCGACGGCTTCCGCCAGATGCTCCAGAACATCCTCACCGTCAACGCCACCCTGGTCTCCCAGCGCCAGAACGAGGAGATGAAGCAGCTCGCCGAGGCCGGCCACGCCCAGAACGACGAGATCAAGAAGATCTCCTCCTGGGCCGCCATCCTCTTCGCCCCCACCCTCATCGGCACCGTCTACGGCATGAACTTCGACGAGATGCCGGAACTCCACTGGATGTTCGGCTACCCCTTCGCGATCGGCCTGATGGGCGTGGTCTGCGTCAGCCTCTACCTGATCTTCAAGCGCCGCAACTGGCTGTAGCAGCACGCCGGTTGCGGCTATCGGCGCATCGGCGAGCGGTACCCGGGCTCCGGAGCCCGGGTACCGCCCGGAGTGAATTCACTCAAGGGTTTTCTCGATCAGGGTGCGGGCCTTGTCGGCCCATTCGCCTATGTACGCGCCGACGGAGAGCATCAGTTTCACAGCGGAGGACATGTCCTTCACCGGTTTGCGCAGGTGGCGGCTCAGGAGAGTCATGCCGTCAGCAGCCGTGCCGAAGGAGCTGATCTGCGACAGCCCGATCCGGGACGCCTCCTCCAGGGCGACGAGCTGTTCCAGGAATTCCAGACTGCCCTCGTCGCGCTCCTTGGGCGGGGTGTTTTCGATGAGGCTCAACGCGGCTCGCATTCCGCTGTCGAGGGCTGTCATCCGGGTCGCGAACTCCTGGGCGGCGGCGTGCATTTCACCGGCCGGGGTGCTGAGCGTGCTCGAGAACCGGGCCACCGACGCGAGACACGCGCTCATCGGGGCGTTGGCCTGGGTGAGGACGAGCAACTCGCTGCTGTTCTGCTCGGTGACCGTTCCGATGGTCTCGATCGCCTGCGTGATCAGGTCCATCTGCCGGGTCATCTCGTCCAGTCCGTCCTCGATGACGTGCCGACAGACCTGCTCGGTGATGTCGCCGGCGTGCGCGATGCCGTCCGCCCGGACGGCGACGAAGCCGTGCTTCTCGCAGGCGGGCGCGATCACCTTCTCGAAGACAGTGAGGTGGTGCTCGTAGGCGTCGAGTTCGGGGCTTCCGTGCTTCGCGTACGGGTTGCCGATGGGGCCGATGACGAAGCACGACCGGGGGCGGTCGAGTTCCTGGGAGGTGGGCTGCGGCGCGTTCACGAGGGTTCCTCCGTCTCACTGGTGTAGAGGTCGTCGAGCCAGGCGGCGTGTGCGGCGCCGGCTTCCAGGTCGGCCGTGTAGACCGGGCGCTCCTCGATCCCGAGGGCGCGCAGCAGGTCGGCGGTGGCGATGCGGTAGCGGCGGCCGAGCCGGAGCACGGGGCAGGGGAAGGTGCCCCGGCGGATGAGCCGGTACGCCGTGCCGGGGCAGACGCCGACGGCGCGGGCCGCGGTGCGCACGTCGATGCTCAGGGGCAGGTCGAAGGCCTCGGCGAATCCCATGGGCGGGCCGGACCGGGCGTTCATCGCCGGCCTGCCGCAGGGTGCAGCGTCAGGGTGCCGAGGAGTTCTTCCTCCTGGTGGCGGCGGGCGCGGAAGACCAGCTCGGACAGTCCCGCGCCGTGCGCGAGCGCACCGAGCCGCTCGCCCTCCACCCGGCGCCGGGACTCGGTGAAGCGGATGGTGGCGAACAGCCCGGTGGGATGCGCCGGGGGTGAGACGTGCAGTTCCCACGTACCGGGTCGCCGCTGGTGCTCCTCTGCCGGGGGCAGCGTGTTGCGGGCCCGGGCGAAGCGGGCGACATCCACCACGGGTACTTCCCTCCGGGCCCGGACGGCGTAGTTCCACATCCGGTTCACCGCCGTCCGGATCAGGTGCCCGCCGGTGTTCGTGGTGTCGGGGCCCGAGGTGTCGAGGGCGGTGAGCACGCCGAGCACGGCTTCCGCCTCCAGGTCGGTGCGTTCGACCCGCAACTGGTGCAGGATCCGGTGAAGGCTCCGGTTCACGCCGGGTATGGCCAGCCAGACGGCGAGAAGGCGGTGCGTGCCGGCGGCGTCCCGGGGCTCGTACCGGGCCTCTGCGGCGGTCTGCCGCCAGATCGCCGTCCACAGGGCCTCGTCGCGGTGCGGTCCGTACAGGGCGCTCTTGCACTCCTCCGGGGAGAGCCGCACCTCACGGTGGCCGACGTCCACCGTGAGGTGCGGTCGGCTGCTGTCGGGCATGGCGCGGAGCGCCCGGTTGACCAGGGTGAAGACGCGGGGATCGTTCCAGGACATCATTCCTCTTCTCCGGCCGGGACCCGGCCGATGGACGACAGTGCCGCGGCGGCCCGTTCGCAGGCGCGGGCGAAGGAGCGGAACGCGGTGCCCAGGGCGGCGCGGCGCACCGCCCAGGCCGGGCCGGTCGCGTCCGGTCGGTGCCCGGGCGGGCCGACCGCGGCGGCGATCGGGTGGATGTGGATGTCGCCGTACACCGCGTGACCCACGTTCACCCCGTAGTCCGCCCACTGGGCGGCGACGTCCGGGTGGGGCCGAGCCACGGCGTCCTGGGAGGCCGTCACCGGGGGACCCGGGAGCTGTCAGGGGCGGGCGGGGGCGCTCCGACGGTGAGGCCGCCGTTCACGTCCCGGCCGACGGCGACCCCGTGGCGCACGTGCTGGAAGAGTGAGGTCAGCCGGGTGGCGGAGCCCTCGGGCGCGGGCCGCGGTTCGGGCGGCCCCTCCAGGAACGGCCGCATCTCGTCGGGGCCGTGGCCGGGTACCCGGATCCAGCCGTACCCGCCGAACTCCTTGACCCGCACGTGGGCGCGCAGGTACTGAGCCGGGTCGAGCCCGGGGCGGCCGGAGCGCACGGTGTCCTGGAACAGCCGGTCCGACACGATGACGGCGAGGTCGGCCGAGGTGAGGGCGGCCAGGACGGCTTTCAGCTGCGGCGCGTTGACGTACCGTGCCACGGCGACCGGGGCCGGCCCGGCGTGGCCGAGGGCGGCACTGGTGGCGACGCCGGTGTCGAGCGCCAGCCGCAACCGGATCCGCGGGGCGGCCGGACGGCTGTTGAGGGTGCCGAGACGGGCCGCCAGGTGGTGGACGAACGGCCCCAGCAGGGCGGGTTCCGGCGTCGTCTCGGGGAGGACCGCGAACTCCAGGTCGCCCTGCGGCTGGCGTTCCCAGGCCGTGCGGTCCAGCCCGGAGAGCCGGGCCGCCTCGTCCAGCAGCCGGACCAGGTCCGCCTGGACGGCGGACTGGGCCCGGGTGTCGAGGCGGCTGTAGTGCTCCATGTCGGCGGCCAGGCACAGCCGGCGGGGCGGGAATCCGTCCGGAGGACGGAGGGAGAGGGTGTCTGTCACGGCAACTCGCCGCCTTTCCAAGGAAGTTGGATGCGGTGCACGCCAACTGTGGGGGAAAGGGGGCGGCCGGCTCATGGATCCCGCATTTATGCGGAACGGTGGCGGCGGCGACGGCCGGTGGGCACGCTCAGTCGGGCGGTCTTCCGCAGCTCGGTGAGGTCCTGGACGTGGGTCTGCCGTTCTCCGGTGGTGATCAGCTCGGCCTCGCGCAGCGCGGCGAGGGCCTTGTGCACGGTGTTCGTCCTCGACCCGATGAGGTCGGCGTACTCGGGCTGGGACAGGTTCACGTCGATGCGTGTCGCGTTCCGGCCCTGCTTCCCGTACGTGAGCGCGAGTTCGACGAGGATCCGGGCCAGTCGGACCATGACCGGGTACGCGCCGAACTCCATGCGGCGGCGGTCGGACGTGCGGAGCCGGTCACCGAGCACCTGGTAGAGGGCGTGCAGCGCGTCGGGATGGCTCCGGAAGAACGGTTGCAGGTCCCGCCAGGAGACGACGGTGGCGACCACCTCGGTGGACGCGACGACGGTCGCCGACCTCGGTCCGGAGTCCATCACGGCCACCTCACCCACTACGTCACCGGCGCCCTTGACGTCCATCAGCCAGGCTCGACCGCGGCCCAGCAGGCAGGTCACCTTCACCTTTCCCCGGTGGAGGAACCACAGCTCCTGCCGGTCCTCACCCTCCTCGATGAGGACCTCCCCGGCGGAGAACGTCTGTGGGCCTCCTCCCAGCTCGGTCAGAGCCGCTCGCGCGTCGGGTGTGAGTGTGTCGAGGAACGGGACGCGACGGCCGGAGTGCCAACTGTGAGTCATGCGACCAGCACAGCACGGGCCTGCGTGCCTTCGGTAGACGTTTCCCCTGGTTGGGCGGATGCGCGCCAGGGCACACGGCAGTACACGGTCCGACCGCCCGGCGCTCCGAAGGAGCCCGGCGGGCAGGTGCCAGGCGCTGCCGTTCAGGTGCGGGGCCGGGGTACCGCGGTGTCTAGTGCTGTGGCCGGGAAGGTTCACCGGTTGAAGCAGTGACCTGCCGTCGTGAGAGAGCCAACCTTCTCCATTCGCGGTCGAGGCTGGTGACGACGACCGAGACTTCGTCGCCGACCTGGATGACGTCCCCCGGCGTCTTCACGGGCGTCCACGCGAGCTCTTCGAGATGGATCAGTCCTTCGATCCCGTCGGCCACCTGGACGAAAGCGCCGAACGGCAGCAGTTTGGTGACGGTTCCGCGCAATGTCCGACCCACCGCAAGGCCGTCGGCGAAGGCCTGGAAGGGGTCCGGCTGCGTCGCTCGCAAGGACAGCCGGGCCTCTCCGTTCCAGGTGTCGAACTGAAGGAACTCGCATGAGACACGCTCCCCCACCTGAACGACGTCCGAGGCTGCTTCGAAACGGTGCCAGGAGAGTTCGGGGATCGTGATGAATCCGACGCCGGGGAAGACCGGATGGTCAGGACCGTCGTCCAGCGCCACGAACACGCCGAACGACTCGATCGCCGCGATCGTGCCGGAGAGAATCTCGCCGCGGTCGAGTCGCTTCAGAAACGTCCAGAGTTCCGGGTTCTCAGTGGCGGCCATTGACAGTCGGACATGGCCCTTGTCCAGATCTACGGCTGTCACCTCGGCGATGATCCGCTGACCGAGCTCCACGGCTTCGGTCCGAGGTCGCCCCCAGGGCAGGTCCAGAGGCCCGACTGATCCCAGCGGTTTGGCGGGGAATCCGTCCAGTGTCACCGCCACCCCGTGAGAACGGGTGATCTCCGTCGCCACCCCGTTGCAGAGATCACCGACGTGGATCGTCGACAGAAAACTCCGTATGGCCTGATGGTCCGACACTTCGTCCATGCCGGCAGCCTTTCACGAAGGCAGTGTGCCGGTTTGAAAATTCGGTTGCCCCGGGGACTTGAGGGAGCGTTCTTCCCAGCGCATGACTTTCTCGCTGCGGATGCGGGCGCGCTCCTTGCGCTGGGCTTCCAGGATGTCGGGGTGGCGGACGTCGGTGCCGCGCCATCGGAGGCAGGAGTGCAGGGCCCAGGTCTGGACCGGGTGGTTCGGATGGTTCGAGTTGGCGAGCGTGAACTGTCGCAAGGGCCCGAAGCGCGCCTCGACCGGGTTCGCCCAGGAGGCATTGGACGGGGTGCTGCGGTTCAGGCCGCGGCGGTGCGGACGTGCGGGTGGCCGCCGTGCAGGGATTGCAGGGCGGCGGCGAGGCGGGCCGGGTCCTGGCGGAGCCACAGGCGCAGCGCGGTGCCCAGCGCGGCGGAGGGCGTGGGCGCCGGGTGGGGGACGTGCTGGGCGGCGTACCGGGTGGCCAGGTGGGTGGCGAGGGCGGGCAGCAGTTCGACGAGTTCCGGCGGGAGCCAGACCGTCACCGCGCACGGGGCGAAACGGTTCGGGGGCTCGGCGGGCCGGGGCGCGTCCCGGGTGAGCAGCAGGGGCAGCACGTCCAGCAGCGCGTCCGCGACCACCTCGGAGACGTCGCCCCGGTGCCCGTGCGCCAGCCGTCGCAGCAACGTCCGCTCCGCGGTGGTGAGTCGGACCGTCAGCATGACCTCGTCGGATTCCATCGCACGGCCTTCCCCGGGCGTCCACGCCCACCCGATCGGCCCGCCTGGCGGGCCGGACACATCGCTGACCCGGGTCACTGTCCACATGCGGGCGGCGCGGCCGGAAGGGCCGAACGGCCCCGGTCGCGGGGACCGAACAGCGGGGCGGGGGTGCCGGGTTCAGGCGGTGGCCGCACCGTCGTGGCGGATCGGGGCGTCCGGGACGCCCGCGTCCGGCAGCAGCGAGCGCACCACCGCCGCGACGATGGCGGGTGGGGCGGCCCGCTCAGGTGCACGGGGGCGGGGCCCGGGCCGAGGGCCGGGTGCGGATTCAACCAGGTCCGGTAGGAGGAGAGTTCGAGCAGGGCGGGCCAGTCGTACAGGACCGCGCGGGGGTGGGCCGCGACCGTCGGCCGGGCCCGGTGGGCGTCCTCGGGGCGGGGGCCAGGGGGTGCCCGCACGCAACGGAGCGGCCCCGGACCGGGGTCCGGGGCCGCTCCGACGTGCCGGGTCAGGCGACGGCGGGGCTCGCCACCCGCTCGCGGCGGCGCAGCAGGCTGCCCAGGGCGAGGCCGCCGGGGCCGGCGGCGGCGATCAGCAGGAACGCCCAGGCGAACATCGCGGCGGGCTCGCCGCCGTTCTGGATCGGCCACAGGGCGTGCTCCTGGTGGACGCTGAAGTAGGCGTAGGCCATCGAGCCCGAGCACACCAGCGCCATGGGCCGTACCGCGATTCCGAGCAACACCAGTACACCGCCCACCAGTTGGATCAGTGCCGCCCACCAGCCGGGCCACTCGCCGACCTGCGGCGCCTTGCCGTGGGCACCGCCGAAGACGCCGAACAGGGTGGCCGCGCCGTGGCAGGCGAACAGCAGGGACACCACGATCCGGCACAGGCCCAGGAGGATGGGTCGGGCACGTTCGGCGAGCCGCGAAAGGTCTTCGGTCATGAGAACTCCTCGTGTGGGGACGAGACCTGGAACGGGTGCTGGGAGCGTGCACCGGGACGGCGAACCGCCCGACTTGATGAGCTGCGATCAATTCTGGCGTGGCGTCAGTTACGGGGCCAAGCTTGGAATGCTCTGAGAATCCTATGAATGCCCGCCCGCGCCCCACCGCTGAAGCCGCCACCGGGCTCCCGGCAGGCCGCCGGTGGGTGCCTGGCGGGCGCCGCACCTGCTCTGAGCACCTGGTGTACAGCGGGGTATGCGCAGATCACGTCCTCCGTCGGTGGTCGAACTGCGGGAGGCGGACGACGCGGCGGCGGGCGAACCCTGGGAGGCCGGGGTGGACCCGGCGGTGCCGGTCGCCGCCCGGAACCCGTCCCCGCCCGGGAGTCGAGCGCCCCCGCCCAGCAGCCGGTCACCCGGCCGCCGCGGGCTCCTTCCGGCGGGACGCGGCGGCCGTGACCGTCACCTTGAGGTGCTTCATGATCGGCTGGTCGCTCTGCGTGCTGTGGTCGCCGATCGCGCACAGCACGTTCATCTCGGGCATGTACCCGGCCGCGCAGCCGCGCGGGATGTCGTACGGGACGGCGAGGTAGCCGTGCAGCGAGCGGGTGGAGCCGTCGCGGGCGGTGGCGGTGACGTCGACCGGGTCGAACTCGGTGAGGCCCCGCTCGCGCATGTCGTCGGGGTTCATGAAGACCAGGGTGCGCAGGTTCTTGACGCCCCGGTAGCGGTCGTCGTCGGAGTAGATGGTGGTGTTCCACTGGTCGTGCGAGCGCATGGTGCCGAGCGCGAGGGTGCCGGGCGCGGGGACGACGTCGGGCAGCGGGGCGGCGGAGAACTCGGCCTTCCCGGAGGGGGTGAGGAACACCAGCTCGCGGGCGGGCTGCTTGATCCGGAAGCCCAGCGGCAGCCGCACCCGCCGGTTGAAGTCCTCGAACCCGTCCAGGACTTCGGCCATGGTGTCGCGGATCCGGTCGTAGTCCTCGACGTACCACTCCCAGGGCGTGGCGCTGTCCGGCAGCGCCCCGCGGGCGATCCCGGCGACGATGGCGGGTTCGGAGAGCAGCAGCGGGGAGGCGGGGCGCTTCATGCCGCGGGACAGGTGCACCATGCTCATCGAGTCCTCGACGGAGCTGGACTGCTCGCCGCCGCGCTGGCGGTCCTTCTCGGTGCGGCCCAGGCAGGGCAGGATCAGCGCCTGCCGCCCGTGCACGAGGTGGCTGCGGTTCAGCTTGGTCGACACGTGCACGGTCAGCGCGCAGGTGCGCAGGCCCGCGTGGGTGTAGGCGGTGTCGGGCGCGGCCAGCGCGAAGTTGCCGCCCATGCCGACGAACACCTCGATCTCGCCGCGGTTCATGGCCTCGATCGTCGCGACGGTGTCCTTGCCGTGCCCGGTGGGCGGATCGATCCGGCAGACCTCGCGCAGGCGGTCCAGGAACTCCCGTCCCGGCCGGTGGTCGATGCCGCAGGTGCGGTTGCCCTGGACGTTGCTGTGCCCGCGCACGGGGGAGGGGCCGGCGCCCTCGCGGCCCAGGTTGCCGCGCAGCAGCAGCAGGTTGACGATCTCGCGGACGGTGTCCACCCCGTGCTCGTGCTGGGTGACGCCCAGGCACCAGCTGACGATGCTGCGGTCCGCGTCCCGGTAGATCCGGGCGGCCGCCAGGATCTGCGCGCGCGAGACGCCGCTCTGCCGCTCGATCTCCGCCCAGGAGGTGGCCTCGCACACCGCGCGGTACTCCGCGAAGCCGCTGGTGTGCCGCTCCACGAAGCGCCGGTCCAGGGCCTTCGGGTCGTGCGCCGACTGCTCCAGGAGGGCCTTGGCCATGCCGCGCAGCAGCGCCATGTCACCGCCGATCCGCGGCTGGACGTTCAGCGTGCTGGTCCGCGTCGACTTGTTGAGCGCCATGTCGACGAAGTCGTGCGGGATGATCGTGCGCCGGGCCGCCGCCTCGACCAGCGGGTTGACGTGCACGATCCGCGCGCCCCGCTCGTACGCCGCGGCGAGCGCGGTGAGCATCCGGGGCGCGTTGGAGGCGGCGTTCACGCCGAGGATGAACAGGGCGTCGGCGGCCTCCCAGTCCTTGAGGTCCACCGTCCCCTTCCCGGTGCCCAGCGCGGCCTGCATGGCGCGTCCGCTGGCCTCGTGGCACATGTTGGAGCAGTCCGGCAGGTTGTTGGTGCCCAGCTCACGGGCCATCAGCTGGTACAGGAACGTCGCCTCGTTGCCCAGCCGCCCGGAGGTGTAGAACGCGGCCCGGTTCGGGTCGTCCAGCTCCCGCAGGGTCCGGCCGACCAGCTCGAACGCGTCCCGCCAGGCGATCGGCCGGTACCGGTCGGTCTCCGGGTCGTACACCATCGGCTCGGTCAGCCGGCCCTGGTCCTCCAACGCGAAGTCGCTCCACTCCGACAGCTCGGTGACGGTGTGCGCCGCGAAGAACGCGCGGTCCACGCGCTTGCGGGTCATCTCCCAGCCGACGTGCTTGATCCCGTTCTCGCAGAGGTCGAGCTTCAACCCCTTGAGGTCGTCCGGCCAGGCGCAGCCGGGACAGTCGAAGCCGCCGTCCTCGTGGTTCATCCTCATGATCGCGCGCGGCCCGTCCAGGTACTCGCCCTCGCGGACCAGGAACTTCGTCACGCTCTTCGCCGCGCCCCAGCCGGCCGCCGGGTGGCGGTACGGCTCGACGGCGGGCGGCTGCCGGGGCGCGTCCCCGACGCTCGGTCCGACGCCGTCGGGGGCCGTGGGGGCGGCAGGGTCGGCGGGGGCGGGCCGGGGGTCTTCGGAGGAGTGCACGGTGGTCGCCTTCCGGGGCGGAACGGCGGGCACCACGGCGGTGGCACCCGGTCGGCGGGCCCCTCGCTCGGAGCCCCGCCTCCCAGGAAGCCAGCTCCACGGGCATCGCGCCCGCCGGGGCGTCCCGGGGCAGGTCGTTACCGGGTCCGGGCGGGCCGCGACCGTACGCTCTCCCTCGGCGGCAGCGGGCCGGTGCACGGGCGGGCGGAGGCGACGGGGTGAGCGACGGGCCGGCGGAGCAGCGGACCGGGACGGCATCGGACGGGACGGCATCGACCGGGACGGCATCGACCGGGACGGCACCGACCGGGACGGGGGAGGCGGGCGCATCGACGGAGCCGGAGGCGGCCCGGACGGAGCGGGCCCGGACGGACCAGGCCGAACGGGCGATGGGCTTCGCCCTGGCGCTGGGGCAGCGGCTGTTCGAGGCCGGGGCCGAGACCAGCGCCGTCGACGCCGCGCTGGCCTCGGTGGCCGCCGCCTACGGCCCGCACGACGACCTCCAGGTGGACATCACCGCCCGGACGATCACCCTCTACCACCGCCCGGCGGAGGGCCGGCCGACGTCGATGACCCGGGTGACCCGCACCGACGAGAGCCGCTCCCTGGACGGGCTCAACCGGCTCTACCGGCTGGTGCTGCGGATCCGCTCCGGACGCCTGCCGCTGGCCCGGGCCGAACGCCTGCTGGCCGACTCCGACCGGCTCTCCCGGCGGCCGTGGATCGCCGGCGCCCTCGGCGGGGCCACCCTGGCGGCCTCGATCAGCCTGCAGGCCGGCGGCACCGCGGGCGCGGTGGTGACGGCCTTCGTCCTGCAACTGCTCTCCGGCCGGCTGGGGTGGCTGCTGGGCCGGGCCGGGCTCCAGCCGTTCTACCTGTCGGCCGCCCAGGGCGCCGCCACCGTCGGCGCCTGCACGCTGCTCCTGCAACTCGACGTCCTCACCGGCCGGGAGGCGGTGGCCGCCGCCGCGGCGGTGCTGGTGCTGCTGCTGCCGATCCTGTCGGTGGTCTCGCTGGCCGAGGACGCCGTCAACGGCTACGCGCTGATGGCCGCGAGCCGCCTGATCACGGTGGCCACCCTGTTCGCCGGGCTGCTCGGCGGCACCGCCCTGGCCGGCCTCGCCGTCCGGGACTGGGCCGACAGCGCCCACTACGTGCACTTCGCCGCGCTGACCCCGCCGGTGGTGCTGCTGGCCTCCGCCGTCGGCGCGGCCGGGAACGCCGCCTTCAACGGGGGCGGGCCGCGCCTGCTGCTGCCGGCCACCGCCGCCGGGCTGGTCGCCGGGGCCGCCAACCTCGTCCTGCACACCGCCCTCCCGGTGCCCGCCGCCCCGGCCGCGTTCTGCTCCTCGGCGCTGCTGGCCCTGCTCGCCGCCCTCGTCGCGCCGCGCCTGCACCTCACCCCCACCGTGATGATCCTGTGCGGCATCACCGGCGCCCTGCTGCCCGGCCCCGCGGTCTTCCAGTCGCTCGCCGCGGCGGCGGCCCGCACCGGCGGCGCGGGCGCCGGTTTCGCCAGCGCCCTGCTGACCACCACCTCCCTCGGCTTCGGCGCGGTCCTCGGCACCACCCTCGGACTGCGCCTGCTCGCGGCCCGCTCCCGGACCCGCCCGGCCGCCGCCGCCGCGCCGTCCGTGCCCTGAACCGCGCCGCCGCCGTACCGGCCGGGCCCGGCCGACTGCCCCATCGGGGTGAGCCCGGCGGGTGTCGCGGCCGGTCGCGGCGCCCGCGGGCCCTATCGTCGGCAGGGCTCCCGGCCGGGGGCCGCGGGGCGACGAGTGCGGGGAGTGGCATGGCGACCGGAATCCCCCCGACCGAGCACGTCCCGCAGGCACCGGCGTCGCGGGTACTGCGCCGGTGGAGGCTGTGGCTGGTGCCGGGGGTGCTGAGCGCGCTGGTGGCGCTGGTGCTGTCGCTGCTGTACATGGGCGGCATCCTGTCGCCGCAGGACGACCTGCACCGGATGCCGATCGCGCTGGTCGACTCGGACGCCGGGCCGCCGCCGCCCGGCCGCTCGGCGCCGCTGGGCGCGGAGCTGGCGGACGCGGTCGCGGCCGGGACGCCGCCGGGGCAGGTGCAGTGGCAGCGGCTGTCCATGGCCGAGGCCCAGGACCGGCTCTCCTCGGGCCGGGTGTACGGGGCGCTGGTGGTGCCGGAGGACTTCACCCGCAGCGTGGCCGCGCTGACCACCGGTCAGGCGACGGCCCGTCCGGTGCTGCTGACGCTCACCAACCCGGGCACCGGGTCGCTGGCGTCCTCGCTGGCCGGGCAGATCACCCAGCTCGCGGCGCACCGCTCCTCGACCCGGCTGGGCGAGCAGCTGACGGCCGCCGCGCCGGACGCGCCCGCCACCTCGAAACTGCTGCTGGCCGACCCGGTGGACGTGCAGGTCCGGCAGGGGCACCCGATCGCCCGGCACACCGGGCTCGGCCTGAGCGCCTTCTACTACACGCTGCTGCTGGTGCTGGCCGGCTTCCTCAGCGCCAACCTGGTGCACAACGGCGTGGACGCGGCGCTCGGCTACGCGGACAGCGAGATCGGCCCCTGGCACTCGCGCCGCCCGACGGTGCCGATCAGCCGGACCCAGACCCTGGTGGTGAAGATGGCGATGACGGCCGGACTGTCGGCCGTCACCGCCTCGATGATCATGCTGGCCACGATCGGCATCCTCGGCATGGACGCCCCGCACCCGGCCCTGCTCTGGGTGTTCTCGTTCTGCGCCTGCCTCACGGTCGGCCTGGGCGTGCAGGCGATCAACGCGGCGTTCGGCTCGATCGGCCAGCTGGTCGCGATGTTCGTCTTCATCGCCCTGGCCCTGCCCTCCTCCGGCGCCACCATCCCGCTCCAGGCCACCCCGTCCTTCTACCGCTTCCTCGGCGCCTTCGAACCGATGCGCCAGGTCGCCGGCGGCGTCCGCGCGATCCTCTACTTCGACGCCCGCGCGGACGCCGGCCTGACCCGGGCCTGGCTGATGATCCTGCTCGGCTTCGCGGCGGCCCTGGTCTTCGGCTTCGCCATGACCCGCTACTACGACCGCAAGGGCCTGCACCGGATGGTCCCGGCACCGTCCTGAGCGGGCCCGCGCGCGTCCGGGGAGGGTGGCCGGCCCCGGTCGCTGCTGCGGCGGCGGTGCGGAACTACCGGGCGCGCGGGGGGAGTTCGCCGGAGCCGCGGGGGATGAGGCGGGTGGGGACGGTGACCGTGCGGGCCCGGGTGCGGTCGCCGTCGAGGCGGGCCAGGGCGATCCCGGCCGCAGCGGTGCCGATGGCGACCGGGTCCTGGGCCACGGTGGTGACGGCGGGTTCCAGGACCTCGGCGAACGGGAGGTCGTCGAAGGAGACGAGCGCGACGTCGCGCCGGCCGGCCCGGGCGGTGCCGAGGACGGTGCCCATGGCGGCGAAGTTGTTGGCCGCCAGGATCGCGGTCGGCGGCTGCGGGGCGCGCAGGACGCGCTGGACGGCGTCGGCGGCCTCGGCCTCGGTGCGGCCGTCGAGGACGAGCGCGCGGTCGTGGGGCAGCCGGGCGGCGTCGAGCGCCTCGCGGTAGCCGGCCAGGCGTTCGCGGCGGGTGTAGAGGGTGGCCGGGCGGTCGCCGACGAAGGCGATCCGGCGGTGTCCGGCGGCGATCAGGTGGGCGGTGCCCTCGCGCGCGCCGTCCCGGTTGGAGCTGACCACGCTGTCGGCGGTGAGGCCGGTGCCGGGACGGTCGAGGAACACCACCGGCAGGCCCCCGTCCCGGGCGGTGCGCAGGTGGGCGTGGTCGGCGCCCGCAGTGGGGACCACCAGCAGCGCGCTGACCCGGCGGGCCAGGAAGGTCGCGGTCAGCGCCCGTTCCCGTGCGGGGTCGTCGGCGCAGGAGCCCATCAGCAGGGTCAGCCCGCGTTCGCGCACCGCGCTCTCGATCCCGCCGGCGACGGAGCCGTAGAACGGGTTGCCCATGTCGGGGATGATCAGGCCGACGGTGCTGTCCGGGCCGCCGACGCGGATGTTGCGGGCCATCAGGTTGGGCTGGAAGCCGAGCCGCTCGACCGCCGCCATCACCTTCTCCCGGGTCTCGCGGGAGGTCGGCCCGTCGCCGTTCAGCACCCGGGAGACGGTCTTGGCGCTCACGCCGACCTCCCGGGCGACATCGTTCAGCGTCGTACGACGGGGCGAGGCCATGGACCACCGTTCCGGCTTCGTCCGGCGCGGGCCCCGCCGTGCTGGACGCGGCCCCCGCACGGACCTGTCTGGTCAGTTCGGGCGGACCCCGGCGGCGTCATCGGCCGGCCGGGCGTCCGCGACGACAGTACCGCCGCGGCCGGGCGCCGTTCCGCCGGACGGCCCGGCCACGTCCGACCCCGGCCCCGACCCCCGGCCCTGATTCCGACGCCGGCCCCGATCCCGACCCTGGCTTCGAGCGGGCAGGGCTCCCTAATATGAGCACTCCTCGCGTTTCCCGGATCGTGCCGTCTGGAAGGACCCCCATGACCGACCGCTACGACCTGCCCGCCGGCTTTCGCTGGGGCGCCTCCACCGCCGCGTACCAGATCGAGGGCGCGGTCGACGAGGACGGCCGGGGCCCGTCGGTCTGGGACACCTTCTGCGAACGGCCCGGCGCGATCCGGGACGGCGACACCGGACGCGCCGCCTGCGACCACTACCACCGCTGGCCCGAGGACATCGCCCTGATGCGCGAACTCGGCCTCGACACCTACCGGTTCTCGCTCGCCTGGCCGCGCGTCCAGCCCACCGGCCGCGGCCCCGCCAACCCCGCCGGACTCGACTTCTATGACCGCCTGGTCGACGGCCTCCTGGACGCCGGGATCACCCCGCTGCCCACCCTCTTCCACTGGGACCTCCCGCAGGCCCTCGAAGACGCCGGCGGCTGGCTGCACCGCGACACCGCCCACCGCTTCGCCGACTACACCGCGCTGGCCGCCGACCGGCTCGGCGACCGCGTCCCCGCCTGCATCACCCTCAACGAGCCCTTCGTGCACCTGGTCTACGGCCACGCCCTCGGCATCCACGCCCCCGGCCACGCCCTGGTCCTCGACGCCCTCCCCGCCGCCCACCACCAACTCCTCGCCCACGGCCTGGCCGCCGCCGAACTGCGCACCCGCGGCCTCGACGTCCTGATCGCCAACAACCTCACCCCCGTCCGCCCCGCCTCCTCCGATCCCGTCGACGTCGCCGCCGCCGACGCCTACGACGCCCTGCACAACCGCCTGTTCACCGACCCCCTCCTCCTCGGCCGCTACCCCGACCTCACCGCGTACGGCCTCGGCCCCGAACCCGACCTCGGCGGCGCCGTCCGCGACGGCGACCTCACCCTCATCGCCGCCCCCGGCCTCGACGGACTCGGCGTCAACTACTACAACCCCACCCGGATCGCCGCCCCCACCGACCCCGGCCTCCCCTTCGCCGAAGCCCCCGTCGAAGGCGTCCCCCGCACCCACTTCGGCTGGCCCGTCGTCCCCGAAGGCCTGCACGAACTCCTCCTGACCCTCCGCGACCGCTACGGCGCCGCCCTCCCCCCGATCACCATCACCGAGAACGGCTGCTCCACCGACGCCACCCTCGACGACACCTTCCGCATCGACTACCTCGCCACCCACCTCGACGCCCTCGCCCGCGCCACCGCCGACGGCATCGACGTCCGCGGCTACTGCACCTGGTCCCTCCTCGACAACTTCGAATGGGCCGAGGGCTACAGCCAGCGCTTCGGCCTGGTCCACGTCGACTTCACCACGCAACGGCGCACGCCGAAGGCGTCGTTCGCCTGGTACCGCGACCTGATCGCCGCCCACCGGGCCGGGAGGGTCGGCTGAGAAGCCGTCTCTTCTGGTGCCGGGGGTCGTCGGATGGTTGCGGAGGGACTTGTCGAGCGTCCGGTCCCGGACGGGTTGTGGGATTGGTATCGCCGGATAGTGCCGCCAACGGTCTCCGTTCCCAAGAGATCCTCAGGCTACGCTGCCTCTTCGGACGGGCTGGGAGGCAACCGGGTGAGCCAGTACTACGACAGGGGCGACGAGACCCTCTGGAACCCGTCCAACGGGGCATCCCGGTTGTTCCTGCGCCAGGTGGCGGTCTTCGAGGAAGAACTTGACCTCCCGTCCGGCATCGGGCCCATGGTGTCGGACGAGTGCCAGGTCGACCCGGCGGCGCTCGGCGTCTTCGCCCACGCACTCCTGGCCCGGCACCGACAGACTCCGCACGCCGTCGTGCGGGCTCTGACCGAGGGATTCCTCATCACGGTGCTGGCTCTCGCCGAGCGGGCGGGCGTCGAGCTGCACGGGGCGGCGTCGCTCAGCGCCGCTCCGGCTTCCGAGTTTCGCGACCTGCAGATTTCAGCGAACGGATCCGCAGCCGACAACGAGGACAGCCAGGCGTGGGAAGAGGAACTCCGCGGGAGGGCGAGGGAACTGGGCCGATTTCTGGCGCGCTGACGAGACCGCCTCTGGTCGGGCCGGCGGCCGCAAGGCCGGCGGGGAGGACATCCGGACCGGCGCGAACACCGAGGTCATCGCCAACGCGCGCCAGGACGTGCCGCGTCCGGTCGTGGAGGAGGACGCGCACCCCGAACGAGGTCGACCCGCTGGTCGTGCACGTGGCTTGACGGCGGGGCCTGACGGTCCCGTGTTCGGAGCGGGGTCGGGGTGGGCCGCTCAGTGAAGGAAGTAGTCCGGGGTGCGTCGGGTGAGGGTCGACGTCAGGGTTTGCAGGTCGGCTGTGGTGGTGTTCTTGCTGTCGGCGGACATCACGATCAGGTAGTCGCCGCGGCGGACGAAGTAGTGGAGCGTGTAGGGGCCGACCTGGCGCCAGGTGTCCGGGGTGACCTGCTCGCAGTTCTCGGCGCGCACCGTGCTGCCGAGGTCCAGGGCGTCGCAGAGCGGGGGGCGGAAGGTGTCCCGTACCGGTTGGACGGTCACCCGGACGGCTCGGTCGTCGGCGTCGTCGGGGTCGTCGGGGTTGTCGGTGGCCGGGTGGGCGGGGAGCAGGGTGAAGCCGAACCAGTGGGCGGGCTGGTTGGCCAGGGGGTTGTGCAGGCGGTAGTCGGTGAGGTCCGGGGCGTACAGCGGGACGCCGGCGCCGGTGATCTCGTCGCGGAGGTGTTCGTCCGCCTGGTGCTCGCCGAGGAGGGCGGACAGCGGCCAGCAGAGGGCGAGTACGAGGAGCAGGGCGATGCGCGGTCGCCAGCGGGGCGGTCTGGGGGCGGTCAGGACGGCGGCGAGTGCGAACAGCGCGGTGGAGGCGAACGGCAGCAGTACGTCCGGGGAGATCCGGGAGCCGGCTCGGTAGTAGAGGTTGTCGGCCAGCCAGAAGAGCAGGACGGCCACCGCGACGACCCGCCAGGCCGGGCGGACGCCCACCAGCCGCAGTGCGAGCCAGCTCAGCAGGAAGCCGGCGACGGCGCTGGCCGCGAGGAACAGCAGCCCCACCCCCAGGCAGCCCCACTCCTGTTGCCGGTCGCACGGGAGGAGGCCGGCCCACGGGAGCGCGGCCAGACCGAGCCAGCAGAGCCCCAGACCGGCTCCGACCGCCGCCGACCTCGCCGTGCGCGATCCGCTGACCGCCCGCCACCGGCCCGTCCCTCGGCTGGGCGTGGCCTTCCCCCCGGTTGAGCTCACCGGCCTGCATCCTCTCCGTGCTGCTGTGCGCGCGTAGTCCGAGGAGCGAGCCTCTCGTACGGCGGCGGGGGCGGCATGAGTACGCGCACTCAGATTCGGGGGCGGCGGAGCCGTCGGGCACCTCGGACGAGGTCTACCGCAGCGCCACCGCGTGCACCGGCTGACGCCCCGCCCCTGTTCGGTTGACGGCGCGTCAGCCCGCAACAGGACTTCCCGGGTACGGTCGGACACCCGCCCGACGGTGCGAGGCAGTCCTGGTGCGGGCCGGTCCGCTCCCGTCGGCGACGGCGACGGCGGCGGCGAGGCGGAGGGGAGGGCCCGGCGGTGGTGACCGGGACGGGGGAGCGGAGCCGGGCCGGGCCGGGGCGGTCCGGGACGGCGGCGGCGAGACGGAGGTGCTGCGCGACTCCGCGGCGGAGGTCGCCGGGTTCTCGCTGCCCGTCACCGCCGTGGTGGTGCTGCACGCGACGGCGCTGGAGGCCGGCCTGGTCGCGGTGTTCGCCCGGCTCGGGTACCTGCTGGTGGGCCTGCCGGCCGCCGCCTGGGTCGACCGGTGGCGCCGCAAGCGGACCGTGCTGCTCGCCGCCGACGCCGCCTCCGCGCTGGGGCGTTCTGACGGTGCCCCAGCTGTTCGCGGTGGCCCTGGCGGTCAGCGTGGCGGGGGTGTTCTTCGACGTCGCGCACACCAGCGTGCTGCCGCTGCTGGTCTCCAAACGTTGCGTCGCCGACACCGACGCCCGGTGGCAGACCTCCGAGAACGCGATCCGGGTGGTCTCCCCGGGCGTGGTCGGCGTCCTCACCCAGAGCGTCCCGGCCCCGCTGCTGTACGGGCCGGCCGTCGTCCTGCACCTGCTGTCCTGCCTGCTGGTGCGCGGCGTCCGGCCGGACGCGGACACCGCAGCCTCCGGTGGTCCGCGCCGGCTGCGCCACGAGATCGCCGGGGGCGTCCGGGTGACGGCCCGGCGGCCGGTGCTGCGGCTGCTGATCCCGCAGGCGGCGCTCAACAACCTGGGTGCGGGCGCGATCCTGGCGGTCCTGCCGGTGTTCCTGCTGCGCGACCTCGGCCCGGCGCCGTGGCTGTACGGCGCGCTGTCGACGGCGGGGGCGGCGGCGGGCGTGCCGGCCTCACTGGTCGGGCCCCGGCTGCGGCGGCGGTTCGGCGAGATCCGGATGGTCTTCGTGTTCTCCGCGCCGGCCCCCGTCGCCGCCGTCGGCGCACCGCTCGCCGGGCTCCTCCCCGGGGCGGCGGTGCCGCTGGTGGCGACCGCCCAGGTGCTGGTCGGCTTCGTCGTCGTGGGCCGGACGATCGCCGCCGCGGACCTGCGGGCCCGGGTGACGCCGACCCGCTACCTGGGCCGGGTCGCGGCGGCGGCCGGTGTCGTCACCCGGGGCACCACCCCGCTGGCCGCCTCCCGGTCGGCGCCCACCGCCTTGTGGGCGGGCGTCGCGCCGATGGCCGTGCCCGCCGTCCTGCTGGCCCGCTCGCCGCTGCGCGGGTACCGCAACCCTGCCGGCCGCGCGGGAGGAGGACTGACGTGAGGGTGGACCGGCGCCCCGGACGGTCCGCGGGCCGCTCGGCGGGTCTTCCGGCCGAGCGGCCCCACGGGCGAACAGACGGACGGACGGGACGGCGTCAGTGCAGGGTGCGGGCCGCCGCCGCGTCGTAGGGGCGCAGGTCGGCGGTGCGGCCGGAGAGGACCTTGGCGGCCCACTGCGGGTCCTGGAGGAGGGCGCGGCCGACGGCGACCAGGTCGAACTCGTCGCGCTCCAGCCGGTCGAGCAGGTCGTCGATGCCCTGGACCGGGGCGCCCTCGCCCGCGAAGGCGCCGAGGAAGTCGCCGTCCAGGCCGACCGAGCCGACGGTGATGGCGGGCAGGCCGGTGAGCTTCTTGCTCCAGCCGGCCAGGTTGAGGTCGGAGCCGTCGAACTCGGGGACCCAGTAGCGGCGGGTGGAGGCGTGGAAGGCGTCGACGCCGGCCTCGGCGAGCGGGGTGAGGATCGCCTCCAGCTCCTGCGGGGTCTCGGCGAGCCGGGCGTCGTAGTTGTCGGACTTCCACTGCGAGTAGCGGAAGATGACCGGGAACCGGGGCGAGACGGCCGCGCGCACCGCGGCGACCAGCTCGGCGGTGAACTTCGTCCGGGCGACCGGGTCGCCGCCGTACCCGTCGGTGCGGCGGTTGGTGCCCGCCCACAGGAACTGGTCGAGCAGGTAGCCGTGCGCGCCGTGCAGCTCGACGCCGTCGAAGCCGATCCGCTCGGCGGCGGCCGCGGCCTCGGCGAACGCGCCGATCACGGCGTCCAGGTCGGAGCGGGTCATCGCCTGCCCGGTCCCCTCGGTGCCGTCCAGCCGGATGCCGGACGGCCCGATCGCGGGGGCGTCCGGGAACGGCTGCTGGCCCTGCTTGCGCACCATGCCGATGTGCCACAGCTGCGGGACGATGGTTCCGCCCGCCGCGTGGACGTCCTCGGCGACGCGGGCCCACCCGGCCAGCTGCTCCTCGCCGTGGAAGCGCGGGATGCGGTCGCTCTGGCCGGCCGACTCGTGGCCGACGTACGTCCCCTCGGTGACGATCAGCCCGACGCCCGCGGCGGCCCGGCGGGCGTAGTACCCGCGCACGTCCTCGCCGGGCACGCCGCCGGGCGAGAACTGGCGCGTCATCGGCGCCATCGCGATGCGGTTGGGCACGGTCAGCCCGTTGATCGCGACGGGCCGGGACAGCACCTCGGCCGCCCGGGAGGCGGTGGAGCCTGCGGAGTCGGCGGAGTCGGTGCCCGGGGTGGGCTCGGTGACGGTCATCGAGGTTCCTCACGGTCGGTGGCGGCGGACGCCCGTGTACAGCTGGTCCCACGCGTCAACCGCCCTGCGCGCCGCCGCATTTCGCCTCCTCCGCCCGCCCCGCTGTGATCCGCGTCACCCGGGAGGGGCGGGTCGGGGGTGGGGGTCGCCGAACGCCGCAGCCCCGGCCCGGGGTGCGGGACGGGGCTGCGGGGAGCGCCGGAGGGCGGACGGGCGGGGGTCAGGCGGCGGCGGGGGCCGGGAGGTCCAGGCCGCGGGTGGTGACCAGGTGGGCGGTGCCGTCCACCAGGCGGTAGGAGAGGCCGACGACGGCGGTGGTGCCCGCGGCGACCGCGGCCGCCAGCGTCTGCGAACGGTCCACCAGCAGGGACACGGTGTGCCGTATGTGCTCGTCGATGAAGTCGGAGTTGTCGGTGTAGCCGGCGGCGTTGGCGGCCAGCACGCTGGGGGTGACCCGCTCGATGACGTCCCGGACGAAGCCCTCGCCGCTGGAGCCCGCGGCGACGGCCTCCCGGGTGGCGCCGACGGCGCCGCAGGAGTCGTGGCCGAGGACGACCACCAGCGGCGTGCCGAGCACGCTCGCGCCGTACTCGATGCTGCCGAGGACCTCGGGGCCCAGCACGTGGCCGGCGGTGCGGACCACGAACAGGTCGCCGAGGCCCTGGTCGAAGATGATCTCGGCGGCGAGCCGCGAGTCGGAGCAGCCGAACAGCACGGCGAACGGGGTCTGGGACGGCGCGGTCTGGGCCCGGCGGGCGGCGTCCTGGTTGGGGTGGTTCGGGGAACCGGCGACGAACCTGCGGTTGCCCGCCAGCAGCGTCTCGAAGGCGACCTGGGGGGTGAGGTGTGCGGCGTCAGTCATGCCCGCAGACTACGTCCCCCACCCGCTCCGGGCCATGCCCGGGCCACGTCCTGGACTCTCCCGCGCCGGGACCAAACCATGGTCAAAGGGGTGATCCCGGCCGAAATCGTTCGGATAGCGGCGCCCCGGCGGCAATAATCGCAGCCGTTCCGGGCCGCCGGTGCGCACATCCTTCCCCGGACGGTCGGCGGGAGCGGCGCCGACCGGTGTTGACCGTGGCCGGACGGGGCCGACCGGGCCGACCGAGCGGGGGAGGGGGCGGGAGAGGGGGACGGCGCGGCCGGACTGCTGGCGGCGCTGCGCCCGGGCGGCTGGGCGCTGGTCACCTCGGGCGGCCGGGACGCGGTGCGGCGCAGGTTCGCGCCGGCCGGGCCGCCGCTGCCGGCGGTGCAGGTGGACGGGGAGGACGGGGAGGGCGTCCGGGAGGCCGAGCCGCACCCCGAGGCGTACCTGCCGGCCGCGCACCGGCCGGGCGTCGAGCCCGGGCGCTGCCTGGTGGCGGAGGACGCACCCGCCGGGGTCGCGGCGGGCGCGGCGGCCGGGTGCGCCGTGATCGGCCTGACGCTCTCCCGTCCGCCCGACGCGCTGCCCGGGGCCGCGCTGTGCGTACCGTCGCTGCGGGCGGCCGGGGGCCGGTCGGCGGAGCTGCCGGAGCCCTGACGGCGCCGGGTCCGGGCGGGTCGGCCGGGGTGGCGGGGCGTCAGCACATGTAGTCGGCGCTGCCCTGGTAGCGCCTGCCGGACCAGTTGATGAAGTAGATGTCGTAGACGCCGTGCCGGAAGCCGTTGCCCGCGACGTAGGTGGAGGTGCGGAACTGCTGGAACTGGCCGTCGCCGTAGTTGTTGGAGTAGGTGGCGGGGCAGCCCAGGCCGCTCAGGTTGGCGACGGGGGACGCCGCGGCGGGGCCGGCCAGCGTGAGGGCCAGGGCGCCGGCGAGGGCGGTGACGGTGAGTGCTCGGGCGGCGCGGCGCGGGGCCATCGGAACTCCTGGGGAAGTCGGCGGCGGGGCCGCCGGGGCAGGGGGCGGCCGGGCCGGGGGAGCGAGGGCCGTCCCGGCGTGCAAGATCCTGCTGGGGTGCGGCCGCTCCGGTCAATGGTCTGGACCACTTGGCCGGAAGCGTGACCGGATCGCGCCGTCCGGGTTTTCTGCTGATGCGCCGTCAGGGGCGTTGTGCGGGGCTCCGGTTGGAGAACGGATCGGTGAACGCCGCTGCCCGGCCGGGGAGTTTCCTCCGCCGACCGGGCGTCGGGTGCTGCCGAGCGCTGCCGAGCGCTACCGAGCGCTACCGGGTGCTGCCGGGCGCGGGGTCAGTGGCAGCGGTACTCGGCGTTCGGCAGGTTCGACGGAATGCCGGCCGAGTTGTGGAAGACCACCTTGTAGTCGCCGTACTGGATGCCGTTGGCGGCGACGAACTTCTTGATCAACGACTGGGTGTAAGTGCCGCCGTTGGCCTGGTTGTTGTAGACGCTCGGGCAGCCCTTGCCGCTGAGGTCGGTCGGGCCGCCGGCCGCGAACGCGGCGCCGCCGAGGGTCAGCGCGAGAGCGCTGCCCAGGGCGAGGACGGAGGCTGCCTTGGCGGTGGTGCGAGCGCGCATGGGGACTCCTTGGATCGGTCGGTCGTGGGGAGAGCCGGTGGCGGAGGGGGAGGCCCGGATCGGGCGGGGCCGCTCCGTCCCGGTGCGATCGATCCTCTGCCCGGGTCCGAACAGCGTCAATGGTCTGGACCAGTCGGGGGGAATCATGGCCGGATCGCGCCCGTTCGCCCACCTCCCGATCAGTGCCGATCGCTCCGCGTCGCCCTTCGCCGGCCGAATCCGACCGCCCGGGCGCACGAATGCCGACTGATCGCCAGAAAGGGTGAACAGCCGGACGGTTGGCGAAAAGACGGGGCGCACCGGACGGTTCCGCGCCATGATCGGACCTCGGCGGGACGGAACCGGAAGGCGGCGGGACGCGTGGTCGAGGGCTGGGAGTGGGACGACACGCTGTTCGCGGGGGCGGCCCCGTACTACGCCCGTGGCCGGCTCCCGTACGCGCCCGGGCTGGCCGACGCGCTCGCCGGGGCGCTGCGGCTGGACGGCACCGGGCGGCTGCTGGACGTCGGCTGCGGGCCCGGCACGCTCGCGCTGGGGCTCGCCGACCGGTTCGCCGAGACGGTCGGCCTGGACGCGGACGCCGCCATGGTCGCCGAGGCGGCCCGGTCCGCCGCCCGCGCCGGACTCGCCGGACGGACCCGCTGGGTGCATGCCCGGGCCGAGCAACTCCCGCACGGGCTGGGCGTGTTCGACGTCATCGCGTTCGCCCAGTCCTTCCACTGGATGGACCGGGAGCCGGTCGCCGTGACCGCCCGCGCCATGCTCCGCCCCGGCGGCACCCTGGTGCACCTCGCCGACTGGAAGTCCGAGCCGCTCCCCGCCGAGCCCGCCCCGCTGCCGCACCCGCCCGTCCCGCAGCCCGCGATCGACGCCCTGGTGCGCCGCCACCTGGGCCCGGTCCGCCGGGCCGGGCGCGGCGTCCTGCCGCACGGCACGCCCGGCGGCGAGTCCCGGGTGTACGCCCGGGCCGGGCTGCTGGGCCCCGAGCGGCTGGTCGTCCCCGGTGGACAGGCGCTGGAGCGGGACGCGGACCAGGTGGTGGCGGGCGTGCTGTCGCTGTCCTCCTCCGCGCCGCACCTGTTCGGCGCCGGCCTGCCCGCCTTCGAGGCCGAACTGCGCGCGCTGCTGCGGGAGTTCTCACCGTCCGGCCGGTTCTCGGTGCGGCAGCCCGGCAGCGAGGCCGTCCTGTGGCGCAGGCCCGGCGGCTGAGACCGGCGGTTGGGACCGGCGGTTGGGACCGGCGGCTGAGACCACTGGCCTCCGCTCAGGCGCTGCGGGAGCCGTCCGCCGGTTCGCGGTAGAGCGCCCAGGTGGCCGTGGTGAGGGCCGCCGCCGCGACCAGGGCCCAGCCGGCCTGCCCGTGCAGGACGAGCACGGAGCCCGGGACGACACCGGCGAGCATGGTCAGGGCGGCCAGGAAGCGGCGGCGCCGGCGGGGCGAGTGCGGCTCGGCGGCGAGGCTGGTGAGCGTCATGGTGAGGACGGTGGTGGTCAGGTCGGGGACGCCGAGGCTGCGGACCGTCGCGTTGCGGATGCCCATGGCCACGGCCAGCAGCGCGATCACCCCGTACTGGACGTCCCCGCCGGTGCCGGCGGCGAACACCACGCCCGCCGCCGCCAGGTGCAGCAGCGTCTCCGCGACCAGCGCGAACCGCAGCCGCCCGGCCGTCAGGCGCCCGGCGAGGGCCGCGCCGAGCAGGAACGCGGCGAGCGAGGTGATCGACCCGAGGACGGAGAAGCCGGGCGCCCCGGCCAGGGCGAAGCCGATGACGACCACGTTGCCGGTCATGTTGGCGGCGAAGACGTGCCCGAGGCCGAGGTAGCTGACGGCGTCGATCAGCCCGCTGACCACGGTGAGCCCGAACAGCGCGAGCGCGAGCGGGTCGCCGTCCTCGGTACTCGCCCCGACGGCCTTCGCTGTGGACACGGCACTCCTCCCGGAAGTTTCCCGACCCCCGGTCAGCAGTGTGCCGGACCCGCCGGTGCGGCGGCAGGTCCGGTGACGGCGTGTCAGCGGCCCGCCGGTCGAGGGCCGGTGGCGCACCGGAGGCGGGTCAGCAGCGGTCGGGGAAGTGCCGGGCCAGGTCGGCCGGTGTGCTGCGCGGTGGGCGGGCAGCCGAGGACGGGGCCGAGGGGAGGCCGATCGCGTGGCGGGCCTGGGTGAGGGTGGCGGTCCAGTCGCCGGTGAAGCGGATCGCCCGGTCGTCGATGTAGACGGCGGCGCCCAGTTTCTTGTTGGTCACCAGCAGGCAGTCGCCCTGCCAGTAGGCGCGCTCCGGGTCCTCGTCCACCAGCGTCTCCAGCCCGGAGTGCTCGCGCAGCCACCCCGCCACGGCGGGGTGGAAGCGGCGCGGGCGGGCGGTCATGATGAACACCGAACGGACCCGCTTCAACGCGCGCAGCGACTCGATCGCCCCCGGGACCGGCCTGCCGTAGATCCGGCCGTCCTGCCAGCCGTCGTCGTGCGCGACCAGCGTCTGGTCGAAGTCGATGCCCACGGCGTGCGAGGCGGGCGAGGCGGGGTCGAGCGGTACGACGGTCATGGGACCGGTCTCCTTCGGTGCGGTCGCGGCCGGCTGTCGGCCGGTTCGAAGGAGGGGAGTGGGGCGGGCCGGTCCGCTTACCGGGTTCGGCCACTTTCGGTGATCAGTGCACTCCATGGGGTGAATAGCACCGGTAGCGAGTTGGTGCGTGATGGCGGGTGAGGGCTGGATCGCCTGTCGGAGGGCTGTGGTTCACACGTTGGCGGTGCGGTCGGAGACGAGGCCGGCGATGGTGCGGTAGGTGTCGGGCAGGTTGTCGCGGCGGTGGCTCCAGCGCAGGAGTTGCTTCCAGCGTTTGTGGTCGGCCAGGGCGTGTTCGACGGTGATGCGGTCGGAGGAGTGCCGGTGCCGGGCCTGTTCCCAGCGGGAGCGGACGTCGGCCAGGGCGCTCTCGTCCGGTTTCCTCGGCG
>NZ_JBIVKJ010000005.1:51004-526541 GCF_044750705.1 Kitasatospora sp. NPDC088783 | reverse complement strand
CGAGTATTTGAAGTCGATGCGGCAGCGCACGGCCTCGGCGGCATCGCGGTCGGACAGGCCCAGCAGGAACTGCAGCACGCTCACCGTGGCCAACTGGGCCGACGAGAGTCCGGGCCTGCCGTCGCGCGGGTACCAGTCGGCGAAGTCCTCGTCCCGCCACAGGCCGTCGAGACGGTCACGCACCCACATCGCTGTCGTGCCACCGGGGTTGCTGGCCCGCGCCATCCGCGCCGTCAACTCCGGGACCTCGGCATCCGGACGGGGACGGACCGACATCTCGCACTCCTCGGAAATCTCGCGGTCATCGTGCACCCGCGAGACTGGCGCACCACCATGATCACCCGCAGCCGAACACCAAGATCCCCGACAGAGTCAAGCCTAGGGCCTGTTTTCAAACCCCCGTCGTAGCCCTGGGGCGTCTGGTGCGTGCTCTCGGCGTGCCGGGCGAAGGGCCTCGTACCGGATGTACTCGGCTCTCTGCCCGGTGCGGCGGGAGTAGGTGCCAGGCGTTGCGGGGCAGGCGGGGGTTTGAAGACAGGCCCCAGCGCCGGTGCCGGGTGTGCGGGCGGCGGTTGCGACCGATCAGGAAAGCTGCGGTCCCGGCGCCGAGCAGCACCAGCCCGGTAGCGCCGACCGAGAGGTCCGCGCCCGTCCCGGCGAGGTCGGACGTCGCGACCCGGCCCACCGGGCCGGTCGGCTGCCCGGTCGGCGCGTCACCGGAGGCCGCGGGGTCGGAGGCCGCGGGGTCGGCGATCGACGTGGCGGCCGGGTCGTCCTGGTCGGCGTCGGGGGCGGTGGTCGACGCCGCTGCACCGGCGGTGGGCGTGCCGGTCGGAGCCCCTCCGGCGGTTCGCGACCGCCCTGCGCGCTGGAGCAGCACGAGCCCAGCCCCGTTGAGGAGTTGACGTCCGCATCAGCGGACGCACCCGTGAGCCTGAGCGCGAGCGACCCACCGGCCTCGTCATCCGCCGTCCGCCGCCCCGCCGCTGCCGCGACCGCCCACCTGCCGGCGCGCTGGAGCAGCACGAGCCCAGCCCTGCCGAGGAGTTGACGCCCGTATCAGCGGACGTACGCGTGAGCCTGGGCCTGGGCGACCCACCGGCCTCACCCTCCGCCGTCCCGCCACTGCCGCGACCGGGGCCCGTCCCCCGCTCTACGCTGCCTCCGCCGCCTCGGTCGCGCTGCGGCCGTGCTCGGTGCCCGCCATCGCCCGCCGCACCAGCGGACGGAGCGGACGTGACTGGAGTGCCCGCATCGCCAGCGCGTTGGCCCGGATGCCCAGGGCCGTGGCGGGTGCCATGGAGGCGACCCGGCCGGGCGGCAGTTGCTGGGCCGAGGTGACTCGCGGGCGCATCGCCCGCTCGTAGGAGGCCAGCGCGGCGGGCAGCCGCCCGGGGTCGGACGGGACGTCGGCCGACTTCAGCGCCGTGGCCAGTTCGGCGGCGCCGCGCAGCGCCAGCGCGGTGCCCAGGCCGCTGAGCGGGCTCGCGCACCAGGCGCTGTCGCCGAGCAGCACCACCCGGCCGTCGCGCCAACTCGGCATCTGCACCTGGTCGAAGGTGTCCAGCGCGAAGTCCTCGGCCTGCCGTGCGGCGGCCAGGAACTCCGTCGCGCGCCACCCGACGTCGGCGAAGGTGCGCTCCAGCAGGGCGAACCTGGCTTCGCAGTCCTGTCGGGGCGGCAGGGAGTCGGCGGCGAAGGTCAGCCCGACCTCCTGCTCGCCCGCCCGGCCCGGCCGGGCCTGCACGCTGCGGCGGCCGGGCTCGTTGTAGATCAGGAACCAGCCGTCCAGTCGCGGCGTCCCGGGCCGCTCGGCGAGGGTGAACCAGGCGTGTGCCAGGCCGAGCGGCTTGCGGTAGCGCTCCTCCGGGCCGAACCGCAGGGCGCGGACCCGGGAGTGCGCGCCGTCGGCGCCCACCACCAGGTCGAACTCCTCCGTCGTTCCGCTGCGGAACCGCGCGCGCACGCCGCCGGGGGTGTCCTCCAGCGCCTCGACGGTCTCGCCGAACCGGTGCGTGACGCCCGGGCCGGCCGCCCGGTGGATGATCCGGGCCAGGTCGGTCCGGAGCAGTTCCTCCTCGGAGACGTAGCCGCGACCGTCGAAGGCGGTGACCGGCATCTCGGCCAGCCGCCGCTCCCGCGCGTCGATCCAGGCCGCCCCGGCCTGCGGCACCAGGCACTCCAGCGCGGCCGGGAGCAGACCGAGTCCGTCCAGCACCTCGCGGCAGTCGCCGCGCAGGTCGACGGTCTGCCCGCCGGCCCGCGGTGCCGGGGCGATCTCGGCGACGGTGACCGCCCAGCCGTCCCGCTCCAGCATCAGCGCGAGCGTGTCCCCCGCGATCCCGCCGCCCACCACCAGAACCCGTGCCATGACGCCCTCCCCTTCACCGTTCACCGTTGACCTCGACCGCACTGACGCGAATCTTTCGCATTTAGCCTGGCATGCCTGCCCCACTAACGCAACAAATTCGCGCTAAGGCGCTAAACTGGCGTGGTGACGCAAGCAACGGGGACGTCCCGGCCCGGCGGCCGGACCGCCCGCACCAGAGAGGCCGTGCACGCCGCCACCCGCGAACTGCTGGCCGAATCCGCCGACGGCACGGTGGAGATCGCCGAGGTGGCGGCGCGTTCCGGCGTGCACGTGGCCACCATCTACCGGCGCTGGCGGACCGCCGACGGCCTGATCATCGACACCGTGGTGGAGGAGCTGGGCCGCCGCTCGCCCCTGCCCGCCACCGGCGACCTGCGGGCCGACCTGCTCGGCTGGACCAGCCGCCTGCTCACCGAACTGGGCGAGCCCGGCCACCTGGCCTTCTTCCGCGCCATGCTGCGGGCCGGCGATCAGGGCGAGCACGGCCTCGACTTCGTCGAACCCCGGATCCGCCAGCTCCGGGCCACCCTGGACGCCGCCGGCGCCACGGTGCTGACCTGGGGCGACATCTTCGAACTGATCCTCGCCCCGGCCTACGTCCGCGCCCTGCTCGCCTCCCCGATGGACCCAGCGACCGACGCCCCCCGCCTGGTCGACAACATCATCGCGATCCGGACCGCCCGGGAGCGGGCGCGGCAGGACTGACGGCCGGACCGGAGCAGCGGCCCGCGCCGACACCGCCGACACCGCCGACACCGCCGACACCGCCGACACCGCCGACAGCACCAACGGCGACGACCGGTCCGACCGAGTCGGTCGGGCCGGTCGGCGCGGGCCGGTCAGACCTCCAGGCCGTGCCGCTTGATGTACCAGAAGTGGAAGGCGAACAGCGCGCCCAGCACGGCCAGCCACTGCAGGGTGTTCACCAGCGGGACGGCGCCGATCGGCAGGGTCAGCGCGAACGCCACCCGCACCAGCGCGTCCAGCGCGAAACCGCAGCCCCAGACCAGGGTCAGCAGGCGAAGGTCACGGCGGAAGACCGGGTCGTGCTCCCACTGCCCGGCCCAGGCGTCCGCGCCGACCGGGCCGATCTTCGCGGCGACCACCGTCCGGGCCGCGCCGAGCATGAACGGGCGGCGGGTCAGCAGGCTGCCCAGCACCCACAGGCCGATCACGCCGAACACCCAGCTGTCGCGCACCAGCAGCACCCGCGGGCTGCCGGTGACGGCCGACAGCAGTGCCCCCACCGCGATCAGCACCAGCGCGAACACCGGCATCGGGTCCAGGCGCCGGTTCCGGACCAGGCCGTAGAGCACCCACGGCAGGGCCGCCAGGCCGCTCAGCGTGATCGCCAGCCACTGCCCGGCACCCAGGCCGAGCAGCACGTAGTAGGCGGCCAGCGGCACCCCCAGCTCGAACAGGACGGAGCGCAGCAACTGCCGCTTCCCGCGCACCGCCCGCTCCTTCGGCGTCGTCCCGTCGCCCGCGTACGCCGCCCAGTCGACCCGGCCGTCCGCGCCGCGCGGCAGCTCCGTCCGGCCCGCCCCGGCGGCTTCCGCCCGTACCTGCTGTCCGTCCATCACTCTTCCCCCAGTCTCCGATGCGTTTCCAGGCAGGCCTCCGCCGGGCGGACCGCCCGGTCGAACAGGTCGGCCAACTCCCTTGCACTGGCGGCCACGTCGAGCTCCGGCTCGCGCAGCACCCGTACCAGCACCGCGTCGATCGCGCCCCGGACGGCCGTCACCAGCACCCGGGCGTCGAACGGGCCGTACTCGCCGTCCGCCTGCGCCCTGCGGACCTGCTGCTCCTGGAAGTCCATGACGGCCCGTCGGCTCGCGGCGAACTCGCCCGCCGCGTCGTCCCCCTGGCCGTTCAGGATCTCCACCAGCGCGGCCAGCTCGCGCGGGTGCGCGGCCACCAGCTCGATGTTGGACTCGATGAAGGCCCGCAACCGCCCGCGCGGGCCCACCGCCGCGTCGATCCGCGGCAGCATGTACGCCTCCGCGACCCGCAGCACCTCCGCCACCACCTCGCGCAGCAGGTCGTCCTTGCCCTTGAAGTGGTACGAGATCAGCCCGGTGCTGCTCAGCCCGGCCTGTTTGGCGATCCGCGCGAACGACGCCTTGGCGTACCCGGCCTCCGCGATCACCTCGATGGCGGCCGCCACGATCTGCTGACGCCGCGCCGATTCGGTGAATGTGCGCCTCACCGGGAACCCCTCTCTGCTCGCCCGAGCCACATCTTGCTCGCCTGAGCAAGAAGGTAGCCCTGTTTGCTCGTCCGAGCAAGAGCCCGCGCACGCAAGCAGACGGACCCTCAGGAACCGCCCACCGGAGGAACGGTGGCCCGGCCGTCCCCGCCACCGGCCGTCCCCGCCATCCGGCCGCGCTCCCGGCGGGCCCCGGCGCCCCCCTCCCGCCGGGTCCTGCGCCATGATGCGGTGCGTGCCTCCTCTCGTTCCCCCCGTCATCCCGCCGGGCAGTCTCAGCAGCTGCGCCCAGCCCACCCTGCCGATCGACGGCGGCCTGCTGCTGCGGCCCTGGCTCGGCTCCGACGCGGCGGCCGTCGCCCGGGTCTTCCGCGATCCGGCGATCCGGCGCTGGCACCTGCGCGGCGCGGACTCCGCCGAGGAGGCGGGCGAGTGGATCGCCAAGTGGCAGCGCGGCTGGGCGGACGAGACCGCCGCCCACTGGGCCGTGGCCGCCGTCGACACCGACACCGACACCGACACCGACGGCGGTCGGCTGCTCGGGCGGGTCTCCCTCCAGTCCCTCGTCCTGTACGGCGGACAGGCGGAGATCGCCTACTGGACCGCACCCGAGGCCCGCGGCCTCGGCATCTGCTCCCGGGCGGTGGACCGCTTCTCGGACTGGGCCCTGCACGAGGCGGGCTTCCACCGGATCGAACTCGGCCACTCCACGGCGAACCCCGCCTCCTGCCGGATCGCCGGGAAGACCGGCTACCTCCTGGAGGGCACCCGCCGCAGCGCCCTGCTGCACGCCGACGGCTGGCACGACATGCACCTGCACGCCCGCGTCCGGGAGGGGGACTGACCGATCGGGGACTGCCGCCGGCTCCGGGCGGTCAGCGCAGCAGGGTGCGCAGGGTCCGGCGGAAGAGGATCCGGCCGCACCAGGCGGTCGGCCGGTCGAACAGGGCGGGCAGCGGGCCGACCCGCAGGTCCTCGCGCCAGCGGACGACCGCGCCGCCCCGGTACGGGCGGACCTCGATCTCGGCCCAACCGGTCACCAGCGGGCCGCGCTTGACCAGGCGGCAGACGCCGGGCCGGTCGGCCCGCGGCGGCTCCCAGCGGACGACGTCCATCACGTCGTCGAAGCCGAACCGGCCCGCGCCGGTGCGGGCCACCACCGTCCGGCCGTCCCCGTGCACCGCGGTGAACGGCACCCCGGCCCCGTGCCGCGGCCAGTCGGTGACGCGCCGCCAGGTCTCGTCGGCGGTCAGCGGGGTGGCCAGGACGATGCGGAACTCGGTCATCCGCCGATGCTATCCGCCGCACCCGCCCCCGCCGGGCCCCACGCCGGGCCCCACGCCGACGGCCGACCACCGACCGTCGACCACCAAGCAGCGGCCACCGCCCGTCAACCGCCACCTACCGCCCACCTACCGCCCGTCGACCACCCCCTCAGGGACGCACGTGCAGCCCGAAGCCCGTGCGGCCGGCCGGCTCCAGCCCGTCCTTCAGGTGCAGCGAGGGGATCTCGTAGTCGCCGGAGTTCTGCGGCCGGAAGGCGATCGGCTCGGTCGACTCCAGGGTGAGCAGCCGCTGTTCCCAGGCCGCGGCCACGGCCGGGTAGTCCTGCTCGGCGAGCCGGTCGCCGCCGTACACCACGAAGGGCGGCAGCACCTCCAGGCCCGGGTAGTAGAGGATGCCGTGGTGGATCGGGAACAGCAGGTCGTCGATGGGGCCGTTGATCCCGCGGGCGGCGTAGTGCGACTCCGGGCCGCCGACGGTGACCGACAGCAGGGCCCGGCGGCCCGCGAGGGTGCCCTCGCCGAAGCGCTCGCCGTACTTGGTGGCGCTGTGCTCGCCGACGCCGTACGCGAAGCGGTAGGTGAAGACCCGGTCGACCCAGCCCTTGAGGATGGCGGGCATGCCGTACCACCACAGCGGGAACTGGAACACGACGGTGTCGGCCCAGAGCAGCTTCTCCTGCTCGGCGCGGACGTCGGGAGTGAGCGCCCCGGCGTCGAAGGCGCGGCCCGAGTCCAGCGGGACCTTCAGCGGGTCGGACGCGTGGGGGCCGTAGTCGGTGGCGTCCACGGCCGCCTTCCAGCCCATCGCGTAGAGGTCGCTCACCCGGACCTCGTGCCCGGCGGCCCGCAGGACGGTCACCGCGTGGTCGGTCAGCGAGCCGTTGAGCGACTTGGGCTCCGGGTGGGCGTGGACGATCAGCGTCTTCATGGGGGGTCCTCCGGTTCGGTGGTCCGCGGTTCAACGGCCCGCGGTTCGGTGGTCCGCGGTTCGGTGGTCCGCGGTGCCTCCGATCCTGGCCGCCGCGGCGCGCCCCGTTCAGGGGCTCCGCTTCCGTAGGACCGGACTTCCTGGTACTGGCAGGGCCACCCGGCCGGGGGCGGTGCCGGGCGATACTGGGCCCATGGACGATCTCGCGGGTTTCCTGCGGACCCGGCGCTCCCGGGTCGACCCGGCGGCGGCCGGCATCCCCACCGACAGCCGCCGGCGGGTGGCGGGGCTGCGGCGCGAGGAGGTCGCGCACCTGTCCGGGGTGAGCGTCGACTACTACGTGCGCCTGGAGCAGGGGCGGGCCACCCAGCCCTCCGAGCAGGTGCTGGACGCGCTGGCGCGGGTGCTGGGCCTGGACGGGACGGAGCAGGAGCACCTGCACCGGCTGGCCCGGCAGCCCCGGCGCCGGGCGAAGGCGCCGACCGGGCGGATCCGGCCGGAGCTGCTGCGCGTCCTGGGCATGGTCTCCGACGCGCCCGCGATCATCATGGACCACCGGATGGACGTGCTCGCCCGCAACCGCCTGGCCGGGCTGCTCTACGGCCGGCCCGCCGAGAGCCTGAACACCGCCCGGCACATCTTCCTGGAGGAGGGCGAGCGCGGCCTCTACGCGGAGTGGGAGAGCTGCACCCTCGACGTGGTCGGCCACCTGCGGCTGGCCGCCGGGAAGTACCCGGACGACCCCCGGCTGGCCTCCCTGATCGGCGAACTGTCGATGGGCAGCGAACGCTTCCGCCGCCTGTGGGCCCGCGCGGACGTGCGCGCCCGCACCCACGGCCGCAAGGCGTACCGGCACCCCCTGGTCGGGCTGCTCGAACTGCACCAGGAGAACTTCTCCCTGCCGGACGGCTCGGGCGTGGAGCTCCTGGTCCTCTCCGCCGCTCCCGGCAGCCCCTCCGAGGACGGCCTGCGCCTCCTCGCGGGCCTGGCCGCGGAGACCGGGAGCCCCCGCCGGGTCGCGGAGACCGGGAGCCCCCGCGACCCGGCGGACGTCCGGACCCGGGAGTAGCCGCCCCTGCGTCCCCGGGCCCCCGCGCTCCCGGGCCCCGGTCCCCCGGGACGTCAGGCGTGCGACGGCGCGGGGCGCATGCCTTCGAGCAGGGTGTCGAGGTAGCGGTGGGCGGTTTCGGCCTTGTCGGCGGGCGTGCCGCCGTGGACGTTCACGGCGTGGGCGATGCCGCACATGAGCGGGACCAGGTCGCGGGCGGCGAGGTCGGGGCGGACGGCTCCGGCGTCGCGGGCCCGGTCGAGCAGCGCGGTGCCGGCCGACGCGAGCGACTCCTTGAGTTCCGTGGTCCGCGGCAGGGCGTCGGCGGGGGCGGCGGCGACCGGGGGCAGCGCGGCGTCGGTGAGCTGCGCCTCGACGACGCGGGCCAGGAAGCTTCCCAGTGCCCGCCAGGGGTCGGTGTCGGCCAGGGCCTGCGCGCCGTGGCCGGCGAGGTCCTCGAGGCAGGGGGCGGCGACGGTCTCCAGCAGCGCCTCGGGGGTGGGGAAGTGCCGGTAGACGGTGGCGACCCCGAGACCGGCCCGGCGGGCGACGTCGTTGAGCTGCAACGGGGTGCCCTGGTCGACCAGGTCGCGGGCGATCGCGACGATCCGCTCCCAGTTGCGGGCGGCGTCCTTGCGCAGCGGTGGGGTCGTCATGGGGCGTGTCCAGGTTGCTCGTCGTGGTGCGCGGGGTCGGTCCGGCGATCCTACCCGGACGGTCCCCGACGGTCCCCGACGGTCCCGGACGGACTGCGGCCCTGGGGGGTGGACGGGCCGGGCGGCCCGTCCACCGCCGGGGCTAGCGGGCGCCGTCCTGCTCGGTGAGGAAGCCGGTGATGGTCTCCAGCCACCGCTCGGGCTGCTCCAGGAACGGCAGGTGCCCGGTCGCGAGTTCGGCGGTCCGCGCGCCCGGGATGGCGGCGGCCAGTTCGCGCTGGAGGGCCACCGGTATCAGGGGGTCGGCCGTGGTCAGGACGACGAGGGTCGGCGCGGTGACGGCCGCGAGGCCGTCGCGGACGTCGGTCCGGCGGACCAGGTCGACCTGGGCGGAGGTGCCGGGCGGGAGGGCGCGGGCGCTCTGCTCGGCGGCGGCGCGCACCCGGGCGGGGCCGAGGTGGTCCAGCACCGGTGCGCTGAGGGTCAGTTGGGTCAGGTACTGGGCGAGGATGAGGTGCTGTCCGGCGTCGTGGAGCTGCTGCCAGATCGCGGCGGCCAGTTCGGTGCGGGTGTCCAGGCGGGCGAAGGCCGCGCTCAGCACGAGCGCGGTGACCCGCCGCGGGTGGCGGGCGGCGACCCGCAGGGCGACCGCGCCGCCCAGCGAGTACCCGCAGACGGCGAAGGTGTCGAGCCCTTCGGCGTCCGCCGCGGCGACCAACCGGTCCGCCAGGTCGTCGAGTTCCAGGGGCGCGGCGGGGAGCGGGGTGGTGCCCGAGCCGGGGTAGTCGACGCCGACGACGGTGTGCCCGGCGGCGAGACCGTCCATGATCGGTCCGAAGTTGGCGGCGATGCCGCCGCCCGCCCCGTGGGCGAGCAGGAGGCCGGGGCCGGAGCCGTGCACGGTGCGGGCGTAGCGGGTCGGGTCTGCGGTGGTCATGGTGGTGTCCTCGGGTGGAAGCGGTGAAGGGGCGACGACGGCCGGCGCGGGGCTCAGCCCCGGCGTTCCGTGCGGGCTGGGGCGGTGACGGGGGCGTGGGCCTCGCTGAGCCGGCGCACGGCGGCGGCGGTCCGGGGGTCGGTCGCGGCGCGGAGCGGGGCGACGGGGACGGCCGAGGGGCCGATGACGAGGCCGGTCCGGCCGGTCAGCGCGGGGTCGGTGGCGGCGGTGATCGAGGGCCGGGCGGCCACGGACGCGGAGCCGGAGGTGGAGTGTTCGAACCGGCGGCGCACCAGCGGCCACAGCAGCCGCAGCGGCGGGGAGACGATCCTCGGGTCGGTCAGGGTGCCGTTGGTCATCGCGGTCGCGGCGCCGCCGGGGTCGGCGGCGAAGACCGACACGCCCGATCCCGCCAGCCGCTCCGCCAGGTCGAGCGTGTACGCGAGGTTGGCCAGCTTGGCCCGCCCGTACCAGTGGAAGCCGTAGTAGCCGCCCGGCGGCTCGACGGCGTCGAACACCCGCCTGGCGACGCCGACCGCGGCCGAGGTCACGTTCACCACCCGGCTGGGCGCTCCGGCGGTGAGCGTGGGCAGCAGCAGTTCGGTCAGCAGGTACGGCGACAGGTGGTTGACCACGAACGACGCCTCGACGCCGTCGATCCGCTGCCGCCGGGCGAACATCGCCCCCACGTTGTTGACCAGCACCGTCAACGGCTCCCCCGACGCCACCCGTTCGGCGGCGATCGTGTCGGCCAGCGCGCGGACCCGGTCGAGCGAGGCCAGGTCGGCGGCCAGGAACCGGGCGGGCCGCGCGGGCCGCTCCGCGTTGATCCGCTCCACCGCCCCGGCCCCGCGCCCGGCGTCGCGGCCGACCACGGTGACGGCGAATCCGGCGGCGGCCAGTCCGAGCGCGGTCTCCAGGCCGATGCCGCCGGTGCCCGCCGTGACCACGGCTGTCTTCCCCATGGGCTCCTCCACTCACATAATCGGATAGGTCATCCCCTTGTGCAGGACGATAGCACAAGTGGATGACCTATCCGATTTCTGTTTCCGGCCGCCCGGTACCGGCCGCTCAGCGCAGCGCGTACACCCGGATCACCACGGTGCGCTCCTCGTCCTCGGGCCGGGCCAGGCCGACGAAGACCGTTCCGGCGAGCCAGCGGTGGGCGGGGGCGTCGGTGCGGAAGACGGGGGCGGTGCGGTAGTAGACGCCCGGCTCGGCGATCCGCAGCCCGTCGTCCTCGTCCTCGTCCTGCGCGGGGCAGTCCGGGTCGAGCCGGTAGTAGCCGCGGTTGACGATGTCGATGACCGCGCCGTCCTCGGCGCGCAGCAGGTAGCGGGCGTCGAGCTGGCAGACCGGGCCGCGGGTGCTGCTCCAGTCGCCGCCGCCGGGCAGCACGGTGCCGGTGAGGCGGGGGCCGGTGACGGTGCCGCCGGTGATGGGGGTGAACTCGAGCGTCTCGCCGTCGCCGTGGCCGACGTGCCGGGTGGGGGCGAGGTGGGCGCGGATCTCGAAGGCGAAGTCGAGGGCGGGGGTCACGGGGCGGCGGCCTTCCGGTCGGGGTTCCGGCCGGGGTTCCGGCCGGGGTCCTGGGCGGGGTCCTGGGCGGAATCGCGGGCGGGCTGTCGGACGGGCTTCCAGCCGGGGCGGGGGATCGAGTCGACCAGGGCGCGGGTGTACGGGTCGCGCGGGGCGGTCAGCACGTCCCGGGAGCGGCCGGACTCGACGATCCGGCCGTGCCGCATCACCACCACGTCCTCGCACAGGAACGGGACGATGCCCAGGTCGTGGGTGATGAACAGGTAGGCGATCGGGCGCTGTTCGCGGATGCGGACCAGCAGGTTGACGATCTGGGCCTGCACCGAGACGTCGAGCGCGGCCACCGCCTCGTCCAGCACCAGCAGTCGCGGTTCGACGGCCAGGGCGCGGGCGATCGCGGCGCGCTGGCGCTGGCCGCCGGAGAGGGCGCGGGGGCGGGCGCCGGCCTGCCGGGCGTCCAGGCCGACCTGGTCGAGCAGTGCGTCGCGGCGGGCTTCGAGGGCGGCGCCGCGCAGCGGGGTGTGCCGGGCGAGGACCTCGGCGACGGCGTCGCCGATCCGCTGGTGGCGGTCGAGCGAGGTGTACGGGTCCTGGAAGACCATCTGGGCGCGGCGGGCGTGGGCGAGGCGTTCGGCGGTGCGGGCGCGGGGGCCGGGCAGGGGGGCGCCGTCGAGGGTGATCCGTCCGGCGTCGGCGCGTTCCAGGCCGGTGACCAGGCGGGCGGTGGTGGTCTTGCCGGAGCCGGACTCGCCGACCACGGCGAGGGCCTGGCCGGGCATCAGGCGCAGGCTGACGCCGTCGACGGCGGGGTGTCCGTCGTAGTGCTTGACCAGCCGGTCGGCGTCCAGCAGGGGCGTCGGCGCCGGCCCGGCCGGAGGTTCGGGCGAGGGTTCCAGCACGGGTTTCACCGGGTGCTCCCTTCCGGGGGGACGGGGTGGTGGCAGGCGGCCCGGCCGTCGCCGTGCGGGCGCGGCTCGGGGCGGTCGGTGCGGCACACCGCGGTGGCGTGGGCGCAGCGCGGGGCGAAGGGGCAGCCGGGGCCGGTCTCGGACGCGGCGAGCGGGCGACCCTCGACGGCGCGGAGCCGCGCGTCGGGGGCGGTGGGGTCGGGGCGGGCGGCGAGCAGGGCGCGGGTGTAGGGGTGGGCGGCGCGTCCGGCGAGGCGGGCGGCGGGGAGTTCCTCGGCGAGGGTGCCGGCGTAGAGGACGGCGACGCGGTCGCAGACGGCGGCGGCGAGGGCGAGGTCGTGGGTGATGAACAGCAGGGTGAGGCCGTGGCGTTCGCGGGCCTCGTCGATGACGGCCATCACCTCGGCCTGGGTGGTGACGTCGAGGGCGGTGGTGGGTTCGTCGGCGAGCAGCAGCCGGGGTTCGGCGGCGAGCGCGGCGGCGATCATGACGCGTTGCAGCAGCCCGCCGGAGAGTTCGGCGGGGCGTTGGCGCAGGCGGCGGGCGGCGTCGGCGACGTGGACCTCGTCGAGCAGCGCGGTGGCGCGGGCGTCGGCGGCGGCGCGGGTGAGGCCGCGGACGGCGGTGAGCGCCTCGGTGAGGAAGTCGCCGACGGTGCGCAGCGGGTTGATGTGGGCGCGCGGGTCCTGGAAGACCATGGCGGCGCCGCCGCGGCGCAGGGCGCGCAGTTCGGGCGGGCGCATGGCGGGGACGGAGGCGCCGTCGAAGCGGACGTCGCCCGTCAGGGCGGCGCCGGGCGGGAGCAGGCCGAGGACGCTGCGCGCGGTCAGCGACTTGCCGGAGCCGGATTCGCCGACCAGTCCGACGGCGCTGCCGGGGGCGAGCGCGAGGTCGACCCGGTGCAGGACGGTGCGCCGGGTGCCGTGCGGGCCGGGCAGGGTGACGCGCAGGGCGTCGAACTCCAGCAGGGGCGTGGTCATGTGGGGTCTCCGGCGAGGCGCTGGGACAGGGCGTTGCCGAGCAGTCCGCAGGCGACGGTGAACAGGACGATGGCGGTGCCGGCGGCGAGGGCCTGTTCGGGGCGGCCGGCCAGGATGCCGGGGGCGCCCTGGGCGACCATCAGGCCCCATTCGGCGGTGGGGGGTCGGGCGCCGAGGCCGATGAAGGAGAACGCGGCGATGTCGAGCAGGGTGTAGCCGAAGGAGGTGGCGGTCTGCACCAGGATCAGCGGGGCGAGGTTGGGCAGCAGGTGGCGCAGGCAGATCCGGGTGCCGCCGACGCCGAGCATCCGCAGCGCGGCGGTGTAGGGCAGGTGGCGTTCGCGCAGGGCGCTGCCGCGCACCACCCGGACGACGTAGGGCAGCGAGGCGAGGGTGAGGGTGGCGACGGCGACGGGCAGCCCGGCGCCGAACAGGGCGGCGCCGACCACGGCGAGGACGAGTCCGGGGAAGCCGAAGACCAGGTCGAGGGCGGCGGTGACGGCGCGGTCCCACCAGCCGCCGCGCCAGGCGGCGCTGACCGCGAGCGCGGTGCCGAGGGCCCCGGCGGCGAGGGTGACGGCGAGCGGGGCGAGCAGGCTGGGCCGGGCGCCGTACAGGAGGCGGGAGAGGATGTCGCGTCCGGTGTCGTCGGTGCCGAGCCAGTGGTCGGCGGTGGCGGGTCGGGAGACGGCGAGCGGGTCGACGGCGTTCGGGTCGTGCGGGGCGATCAGCGGGGCGAGGGCGGCGGCGAGCACGACCAGGGCGACGAACGTCCCGGCGAGCAGCGGGACCAGTCGGCCGCGGACGCGGGTCGCGCGCCGCCGCGGGCCGCGGACCGCGGCGGCGAGGCGGAGGGTGCTCATGCGGGGGCGCCTCCGATCGGGGTGCGGTGGTCGAGTGCGGCGGTGGCCAGGTCGACGGCGGTGTTGACCAGGGCGAAGGCGGTGACGGTGAGCAGGGCGAGGGCCTGGACGACGGCGAGGTCCCGGCGGGCGGCGCTCTGCACGAGCAGCGCGCCGAGGCCGTTGAGGCCGAAGGTCTGCTCGATGACGGAGCTGCCGGCGATCAGTCCGGCGACGGAGACGCCGGCCACGGAGAGGATCGGCCCGGAGGCGTTGCGCAGGACGTGCCGGCGGACGACCAGCCGTTCGGGGATGCCCCGGCTGCGGGCGGTCTGGACGTGTTCGGAGCCCTGTTCGGCGTGCACGGCGGAGCGGGTGACCTGGGCGACGTAGGCGAGCCAGGAGGCGGCCAGGGCCAGGGCGGGCAGGGTGAGGTGGCGCAGCCGGTCGCCGAGGCCGCCGTCGCCGCCGCCGTAGGCGGGGAGCCAGCCGAGCCGGACGGCGAACAGCCAGATCAGCAGGACGGCGGAGACGAAGGTGGGGACGGCCATCAGGGTGCCGGTGGCGGCGGTGACGGCGGTGGCGGTGCGTCCGCCGCGCAGTCCGGCGAGGGTGCCGAGGGTGGGGCCGACCGCCAGGATGAGGACGGCGGCGTAGCCGATCAGCAGGGCGGTGGTGCCGATCCGGGCGCCGATCAGGTGGGCGACGGTGTCGTGCTGGGCGAGCGAGGTGCCGGCGTCGCCGTGCAGCAGGCCGGTCAGCCAGTGCCAGTACTGGGTGAGGAAGGGGTCGTCGAGGTGGTACTGGCGGTGGATCTCGGCGAGCAGTTCGGGGTTGGGCGGTTTGCCGCCGCCGACCAGCAGGGTGGCGGGGTCGCCGGGGGCGAGGAACAGGGCGCCGTGGATGGCGAGGCTGGCGGCCAGCAGGGTGGCGAGCAGGCCGAGCAGGCGGCGGCCCAGGTGGCGGAGCGTCATCGGGTGCCGCCGAGGTAGGCGGCCCAGGGCATGTTGACGTAGGCGAAGCCGGCGGGGGCGCCGCTGAGCCGCTTGTTGAGGAAGAGCCGCTCGTCGGGGGCGGCGAGCGGGACGATCGGCAGGTCCTGGACGAACGCGGCCTGGGCCCGGTTGAAGGCGTCGGCGGCCCGGGCGGGGTCGGTGGCGGCGCGGGCCTCGGCGAGGGCGGCGGTGACGGTGTCGTTGCGGTAGCCGACCCAGTTGAACAGCGAGCCGGGGTCGGTCATCTGCTGGACGTAGGAGGCCGGGTCGGGCAGTTCGACGTAGCCGAGCACGATCACGGCGTCCAGGCCCCGGCGCAGCGCCGGGTCGTAGAACAGGCCGGAGAGCTGGGTGGGTTGGAGCTGTTCGATCCGGATGTCCAGGCCGATCCTGCGGGCGGCGTCCTGGAGGAAGGTGAGCGTCTGGAGGGACTGCTGGTCGCCGGCGGCGGTGGCGACGGTGAGGCTGTAGCGGGGGTTGGCGGACTGGGCGATGGCGGCGCGGGCCCGGTCGAGGTCGACGGCGGGGACGGGCGGCAGGGCGTCGTAGCCCCGGGCGTAGGTCGCGGCGGCGGGGTCGTGGGCGCGGACCAGCGCGGGGACGAAGGTCTTGAGCTTCTGGGCGGCGCCGTCGTACACGTTGCGGATCAGCGCGTCGCGGTCGAGCAGCAGTTGCAGGGCCTGGACGGTGTGCGGGTCGGCGAGCGGGGAGTCGGGGCCGGTGGGGGTGAGGAAGACGGTCTGCGCGGAGGCGCCGCGGTAGAGGGTGCCGGCGGTGGAGCGGGCGACGGCGCGGGCGGTGGCGGTGTTGACCTCGTAGGAGCCGTCGACCTCGCCGGAGAGCAGGGCGCCGGTGAGGGTGGAGCCGTCGGTGATGAAGCGGAAGGTCAGTTCCCTGACCTTGGGCTGGAGGGCGGGGTCCCAGTAGGTGCCGGTGCTGGTGATGCCGATCGACTCGCCGGCCTTCCACTGCCCGAGCCGGTAGGGGCCGGTGCACATCAGTCCGCCGCCGGGGGTGCCGTAGTCGGCGCCCGCGGTGGCCAGGTAGCTCGCCTCGCTGACGGCGCCGAAGCCGTTGGTGAGCGCTTTGACGAACAGCTGGTCGGGCTGCTTGAAGCGGACGGTGACGCGGTGCGGTCCGTCGGCGGTGATCGCGGTGACGTTGCGCAGGGCGTCGGCGTTGACGCTGCGGGTGGCCGGGTCCTGCTGGCGCTTGAGGCTGGCGACCACGTCGGCGGAGGTCATCGGGTTGCCGTCCCAGAACGTCACGTCCGCGCGCAGGTCGAGCACCAGGGTGGTGGGGTCGCTCCAGGTCCAGCCGGTGGCCAGGCCGGGGCCGTAGGTGTAGTCGGCGTGCAGGCGCAGCAGCGGGTCGCACAGGTTGGAGACCACGGTGCTGGGCGCGTAGTCGCCGGCCTTGGCGGGGTCGAGGCTGAGCGGTTCGCCGGTGGGCAGGTTCCAGGTGGCGTGGTCGACCCGGCCGGTGGCGGCGGGGGTGAACTCGGTGAGTTCGGCGGGTCTGCCGCCGCCGGGGGCGCCGGCCGAGCCGCAGGCGGTCAGCGCGAGGGCGCAGGCCAGGGCGAGGAGGGCGGTTCTGCGGGTCGCGGCGGTGCGAGCGGTGGCGGTACGGGGAGCGTGCATGAGGGAGTGCTCCTGTGGGGGTCGGTGATCGGGGGTGTCGGCGGGTGTCGGCGGACGGGGGCGGGCGTCAACCGGCGGGTGCGGGCAGGACGGTGACGGTCAGCCGGGAGGGCCGGGGGCCGCCGGTGTGCAGGCGCTGGACGGCGGGGCGGGCCTCGGTGGCGGTCCACGGGTTGTCGCCGGTGCCGGTGGCGGGCAGGAAGAGCGGGAAGTCGGAGGCGGCGACCAGCAGCAGCAGCCGGTGTCCGGCGCGGACCCGGTAGCCGGTGTGCGCGAGGTCGATGTGCACCGGCCCGGCCGCGGTGGCCTGCACCTGGCCCCGGACGATCAGCCGGGCGGTGCCGTCGGGGGCGAGGTCGGCGAGTTTGGCGAACACGTCGAACACGGGGGCCTCGCCGTCCACGTGCAGCTCGGCCTCGACCGGCCCGGCCAGGTCGAGCGGTGCGGCCAGCGCCTCGCCGGTGAAGGCCAGCACGTCGGGGCGGGCGGCGGGGGCGGCCAGGTCGGGGTGGGTGTGCAGGTAGGCGAAGGAGTTCTCGACCAGGGACGGGACGGGGGCGTCCGGGTCGTGCGTCCAGCGGGCGCACCGCTGCTCCCGGGGCGGGCGGGCCGTCAGCGCGCCGCCGGGCAGCGGGCCTGCGGCCAGTTGGGCGCCGTCCAGGTGCAGGGTGAGCGGGCGGGTCCCGGGCGGCGGCCAGCTCTCGGCGGTGCGCCAGCCGGCGTGGCCCAACTCCCAGGCGACCTTGGGGAGTTCCGCGGCGTCTCGGCTGCCCTGGAGGAACACGTCGAGGAAGTCGAGGGCCGGGCCGAGGTAGTCGTCGAGCATCCGCTCCAGGGCCCGCTCGTCCTCGGCGTGGTCGTCCGGCGGGGCGACGGGGGCCAGCGCCAGCCGGTAGTTCTCGTGGTCGACGGCCCCGGCCCACAGGTACTGCACGGCGTCCCACTCGGGGCGGGCGGCGAGTTCCAGGTAGTCGGCGAGGTGGGCGCGGACGATGTTGTCGTACCAGCCGACGCAGTGCAGCACCGGCACCGGCCGGGCGTCGAACGGGTGCCGGCCGAACTGGGTGCACAGGTCGACCCGGTGCGGCGCGAGCAGGGTGAACCAAGCCGAGCGGTCGCCGATCTGCCGGAACGCCTGCTCGTACGGCGCGATCGCGGGCCGGGCCGCCGGGTCGGCCCGGTACTCGTAGGTGTCCCGGCCCACCCAGTGGTGGGCGAAGTACGTCACGCCCTCCCGCCAGGGCGGGGGCGGCAGTTCGCGTCCGCCGTGGCGGAACATCGCGTTGAAGTCGGCGGCGGTGACCCGCGGGACGACGGCCCGCAGCGCGGGGTGCCCGGCGGCGACGGCGGCCCACTGGGTGAAGCCGTAGTAGGAGTCGCCGAACATCCCGACCCGGCCGTCCGACCAGTCCTGCCGGGTGATCCACTCGATGGTGTCGTACCCGTCGGCGGACTCGTGGACGAACGGCAGCGTCCCGCCCTCGGAGCGGAACTTGCCGCGCACGTCCTGCACGGCGACGGCGTAGCCGCGGGCGGTGAGGCGCTCGGCGATCCGGTCGGTGAACACGTAGCGGCTGTTCTTGTCGTACGGCAGCCGGATCAGCACGGTGGGCCACGGCGGGCCGCCGTCCGGCGGCAGGTAGACGTCGGTGGCGAGGCGGACGCCGTCGCGGACCCGCACCAGGTGCTGGCGGGCCTGCGCGGGGACGGGGGCGGGGACGATCCGCTCGATGGCGAGGGGCAGGTGCTCGGGGGATGGCATGGGGGTGTCGCTCCGGCCTGGGAGGGCGTGGCAGGGGGTGCGCAACGGGCGGACGCGCGCCGGGGGACTTCGCCGGCGGCGTCATGCAACGGCGTTGTGCGACGTTGTTGTATGACAAGATTGCACCTGCCCGCCACCCGGTCAACACTTTCCGGAGGAGTACGCCGATGCCGATCGAGGTCGACCAGGAAGACCGCCTGGCCCGGATCGCCGACGCCACCATCGAGGTCGCCCGCACCCGCGGCGTCCGGGCCGTCACCATCCGCGCCGTGGCGCAGGAACTCGGCGGCTCCACCGCGATGATCACCAACTACCTGCCCACCCGCTCCGCCCTGATCGCCAACGCCCTGCGCCACGCGGAGCGCCACTGGGCCGGGGAGACCGAGGCCCTGCTCGCCGGGCACAGCGGCCCGGACCGCCTGCTGGCCCTGGCCGAGTGGATGTGCACCACCGAGCGCGACGACGAGGTGATGCGGCGCCTGCTCGCCGAGATCGTCAGCGAGGGCGACGGCTCCGACGCCGCCGTCCTGGTCGCCGAACTCGCCCGCGACCACCGGGCCGCCCTGGACCCGCTGCTCGCCGAGGCCGGCATCACCGACCCGGGCGCCGCGGACCTGCTCCACCTGCTCTTCCGCGGCTACTGGCTCTCCACCCTGGAGGACCCGGCGCACTGGCCCGCCCCCCGTGGCGCGAACGCCGCCCGCACCGCGGTGCGCCTGCTCACCGGCCGGGCCTGAGGCGCGCCCGCCGGGCGGGGGACGCGCCCGCGCGGACGCGGGGTGCGGGGCCCGGACCTTGACTTCATCAAACGTTGTTGCATAACGTCGTCACATCTTGTGCGTCAGCACTCCCCCTCCGCGCGTTCCGCCGGAGCGCGCGCCCTCGTAGAGGCGTTCATGGACAACCACTCCCTCCCCACCCGGCCGTGGCAGCTCACGGCCGTCGAGGCCGCCGCCGCGATCCGCGACCGGTCCCTCTCCGCCACCGAGCTCGTGCGGTCCTGCCTGGACCGCGTCGAGGCCGTCAACCCGACCGTCAACGCGCTGGCCGACCTCCGCCCGGAGGAGAGCCTGGCCGCCGCCCGCGAGGCCGACCGGCGCACCGCCGCCGGCGAGGACCTCGGGCCGTTGCACGGCGTCCCCGTCTCCACGAAGATCAACACCGACCAGCGCGGCTTCGCCTCCTCGCACGGCGTGGCCGCGCTGGCCGGCACCCCGGCCGCCGAGGACGCCGCCTGCGTGGCGGCGCTGCGCGGCGCCGGCGCGGTCTTCCTGGGCCGCAGCAACGCGCCCGCGTTCTCCTACCGCTGGTTCAGCACCAACGACCTGCACGGCCGGACCCTCAACCCCTGGGCCCCCGACCGCACCCCCGGCGGCTCCAGCGGCGGCGCGGCGGCGGGCCTGGCCGCCGGGATGACCCCGCTCGCCCAGGGCAACGACATCGGCGGCTCGATCCGCTACCCGGCCGCCTGCTGCGGCGTGGTGGGCATCCGCCCTACGGTCGGCCGGGTCTCCAACTGGGCCGCGCCGGTCTTCGTCGACACCCCGGCGGGGCGCCAGCAGCTGGTGATGCCGCTGACCGTGCAGTCCTGCGCGGTCGAGGGCCCGCTGGCCCGCACCGTCGCGGACGCCCGCCTCGCGCTGCGCGTGATGACCACACCCGACCTGCGCGACCCGGCCGGCGTCCCCGCCCTGCCGGAGCGCCCCGCGCCCGGCACCCTCCCGGCGGTCGCGGTGGTGCGCTCGATCGGCACCGTCCCCAACCACCCGGCGGTGGAACGGGCGATCGACGCGGCCGTCGGCAAGCTCACCGAAGCCGGCTACCGGGTCGAGGAACTGGACGGCCTCCCGCTGCTCGCCGAGGCGGCCCGGCTCTGGTCCCTGCTGATCTACGAGGACTTCCGCCCGACCATGCCGCTGGTCGACCGGGTCGGCGACCCGGGCGTGCGCACCTCGCTGGCCCACTCCTTCGCCGCCGCAGCCGCCGAGTGGGGCGAGGCCCCTTCGCTGGCCACGTACATCCACGGCTGGTCGCGGCGCGCCGCGCTGATCACCGAACTCCAGCAACTCCTGGGCCGCGAACGCCTGCTGCTCACCCCGGTGAGCGCCGAGCCGCCCTTCGAACAGGACGCGGACCTCGCCTCCCCCGAACGCGCCGCCGCCCTGGTCGCCGCCCAGTGGCCGATGGCGGCCGTCCCGATCCTGGGCTTCCCCGCCGCCACCGTCCCCGCCACCCTGGTCGACGGCCTCCCGATGAGCGTCCAGCTGATCGGCGGCCGCTTCGAGGAGGAACTCGTCCTGGACGCCGCCCAGGCCGTCGAGGACCGCACCCCCCGCCTGACCCCCGCCCTCTGACCCCACCGCCCTCTGACCCCACCGCCCCCGGCCCCCGGGCCGGGGGCCCACCGGTCTCGCCGGCCGGTCAGCCGTCGAAGCCGGGGAGCCAGACCAGGCGCACCACGTCGATGGTGCGCTGGTCGGGGTTGACGAAGACCTCGGCGGTGACGGAGGGCGCCAGGACGACGTTGCGCAGGTCGCCCCATTCGTCGACGGGGCTGCCGGCCCGGTCGTCGAGGAGCACCAGGGAGGCGGTGACGAGCGCGAAGAGGATGTCGTCCGCCTTCGAGATCGCGACCATGGTGTGCGCGGGTTGGTCCTGGAGCCATATCCGCCAACCGCTCACGCGGCAGCCCCGGCCTGCTGCGCCCGCCCGGTGGCGAGCACCGGCGCGACCGCCGCCCGGAACCCGCTCCGATCGCTCCCGTAGGCGCCGGACATGGCCCGCAGCCACCACGTGGTGATCACGGCCTCCCGGTCCGCCGGGTCCTCGACGGGCCCGAGCTCGCCGTAGAACCGGGCCCGCTCCTCGTACGTGAGCGCCTGCTCGATGCCGTTGATGCTGCGCGGCACGCGCAACGCCCCGGTCTCCGCTGTCGCCGTCATGCCCCTGCCCTCCCGTGCGTCTGCCTCGACCGTACCCCTCCCCACCGCGGGCGTCCGCCACTCCCCCCGCCATCGGGCCGGAGGCGGCGGGTCCGGTTCAGAAACGGCCGGTGTCCAGGTCCGGGTCGAACGGGGCGGGGAGGCGGACGGGGCTGCCGAAGGGGTGGGGGCCGTCGACCTCCGCGTGGCCGAGGCGGCCGGGGCCGGAGAAGACGGTGCACTCGCGCTGCTGACGGTCCACCAGCAGGCGGACGGGGGTACCGTACCGGCCGTGGCGGCGGCGCTTGGCGGGGCGGTCGGTCTCGCCGTTGGACGGCGAGGTGACCTCGACCACCGGCAGGGTCCGGTCCGGGAGCAGGGCGCCCTCGGTCTTCGCGGCGAGTCCGGCCGGGACGACCGCCGGGTCGGGGGTGGACCAGTTCTCGCTGCCGGGCAGGTCGAGGGTGCCGGAGCCGGAGACCAGGCCGAGTTCCTCCAGCCGCGGGGTCAGCTGCCGGCGCACCGCCTCGGCCGCGTTCTCGTGCGCCCGGGACGGCGACCCGGGGGTGATGACTCCCTCGATGATCTCGGCGCGGCCCCCCGCGACGTGCTGGATCGCGTACTTCAGGGCCCGCTCGGGGTCACTGACGCTGTGGTCCCGGGGGACGCGGGCCGCCGTACTCGTGACGCGCCGCCTCCTCTGCTCCCGTCCGATTCTCCTCCGGCCGGGGCGGGCACGGCCGCGCGCGCCCGGGGGCGTTCACCGTTTCGGGTCGGTGCCCCCGCTCGTCGGGCCGGAGTCGGGGGCGGGGACGGGGACGGGGGTCAGTCGATGCAGAACTCGTTGCCCTCGACGTCCTGCATGACGATGCAGGAGTCGTCACCGCCGTCGTACAGGAGCCGGACCCGGACGGCGCCGAGGGGGAGCAGGCGGGTGCATTCGGCTTCCAGGGCGGCGAGGCGCTCCTCGCCGAGGAGGCCGGTGCCGACCCGGACGTCGAGGTGGACGCGGTTCTTGACCGTCTTGCCCTCGGGGACGCGCTGGAAGTAGAGGCGGGGGCCGACGCCGGTGGGGTCGGTGCAGGCGGACCACGAGCCGCGTTCGGCGGGCGGGAGGGAGTCCTCGTACCGCTCCCAGCTGTCGAAGCCCTTGGGCGGGTGGGACTCGTAGCCGAGCACCTCGCACCAGAAGCGGGCGACGCGGGCGGGTTCGGCGCAGTCGAAGGTGACCTGGAACTGTCTGAGCACTGCCATCGGGCCACCCTAACAGCGGGCCCGGTCGGGGTCGTCCGAATATCGGCGGGGCCGGCCGCCGGCGGTCGGCGGTCGGCCCGGCCCGGTTGACGGCGCGTCAGGGCGTCGGCGCGTCAGGGCGCCGGGTGCGTCAGGGCGTCAGGGCGTCAGGCGTAGAAGCGGGAGACGCTCTGCAGGACGGCGGCGGGCTTGGCGGCGCCCTCGATCTCGACGGTGCCGTCGACGGTGACCTGCACGCCGCCGGGGACGTCCTCGACGGCGGCGAGGCGGGCGGTCAGGCGGATCCGGGAGCCGACCCTGACCGGGGCGGGGAAGCGGACCTTGTTGAGGCCGTAGTTGACCTTGGTGGTGACGCCCTCGACCTCCAGCAGTTCGGTGAAGAGCGGGATGAACAGGGAGAGCGTCAGGTGGCCGTGCGCGACGGGCGCGCCGAACGGGCCGGTGGCGGCGCGTTCGGGGTCGGTGTGGATCCACTGGTGGTCGTCGGTGGCGTCGGCGAAGGTGTCGATGCGCCGCTGGGTGACGTCGAGCCAGGAGCTGCTGCCGAGGTCGGTGCCGGCCAGGGCCTTGAGGGCGTCGAGCCCGTCGACGGTGCGTGCCATGGGGGGTGGGCCTTTCGGGGAGGGGGACGGAGGGGTCAGTTGCCGTACCGGGCGCGGAGCCGGTGCTTGAGGAGCTTCCCGGAGGCGGTGCGCGGCAGTTCGTCCGCGAGCACCAGCGTCCGGGGGAGCTTGTACCTGGCGAGCCGCCCGGCCAGGGCGGCGAGCAGCGCGTCCGGGTCGGGCGCCGTGCCCGCGGCGGGGACGACGACGGCCCGGCCGACCTCGCCCCACTTGGCGTCGGGGACGCCGTAGACGGCGCACTCGGCGACGCCGGGCAGGGCGAGCAGGGCCTCCTCGACCTCGGCGGGGTAGACGTTCTCGCCGCCGGAGATGTACATGTCCTTGATCCGGTCGGCGATGGTGAGGTAGCCGTCGACGTCGGCCCGGGCGGCGTCGCCGCTGCGGAACCAGCCGTCCCGGAAGGACTGCGCGGTGGCCTCGGGCAGGCCCCAGTAGCCGGGGCCGACGTGCGGGCCGCTGACCAGGATCTCGCCGGTCTCGCCGACGCCCGCCTCCCGCCCGTCCGGGGCGGCCAGCCGCACGTCGGTGAAGAAGTGCGGCACGCCCGCGCTGCCGGCCTTGGCGACGGCGTGCTCGGCGTCCAGGAAGAGGGCGCCGGGGCCGGTCTCGGTCATGCCGTAGCCCTGTTGGAAGGAGAGGCCGCGGCGCAGGTAGGTGTCGATCAGCGGGCGCGGGACGGGGGCGCCGCCGCAGTTGAGGATGCGCAGGCTGCGCAGGTCGGCGTCGGCCCAGCCGGGCTGGCGGGCCATCAGGTCGTACATGGTCGGCACGCCGAAGGTGTAGGTGATCCGTTCCCGGGCGATGAGTTCCAGCGCCCCGGCCGGGTCGAAGGACTCGACCAGGTGGCAGGTGCCGCCCTTGAGCAGGACGGGCAGGGTGAGCATGTTGAGGCCCGCGGTGTGGAACAGCGGGGCGTTGACCAGGGCCCGGTCGTCGGCCCGCAGGTCGGTGTCGACCAGGACGTTGTAGGCGTTCCAGGTGAGGTTGCCGTGGGTGAGCAGGGCGCCCTTGGGACGGCCGGTGGTGCCCGAGGTGTACATGATCAGGCAGGTGTCGTCCAGGCCGACGGGTTCGTCGACCGGGGTGCGGTCGGCCCCGGCCAGCCAGGACTCGTACGCCGCGCCGACCTCCACCGCCACCGGCACCGCGCCGGGCGGGACCAGCGGGGCGCAGCCGGGCGCGTGGACCAGTACCCGGGCCCCGCAGTCGTCGAGTTGGTGGGCGATCTCGGGCCGGGCCAGGCGGGTGTTGAGCGGGACGAAGAGCGCGCCGAGCAGGCCGGTGGCGAACAGCGTCTCCAGGAGGGCGGGGTGGTTGGGGCCGAGGTAGGCGACCCGGTCGCCGCGGCGGACGCCGGCGGTGCGCAGGGCGTGGGCCAGCCGGGTGGTGCGGTCGTGCAGGTCGGCGTAGGTGTGGCGGCGCCCGTCGTGGACGAGGGCGGTGCGGTGCGGGGTCTTCCGGGCCCGGCGGGCGGGCCAGGAGCCGGTTCCCTGGTTGCGCATGGGGCGGGTGACTGCCTTTCCACTCATGGCGTCACGGCTGGGCGAGTCCGAGCAGCCGGGCGGCGTTGTCCTTGAGGATCTTCGGCCGGACCTCGTCCTTGATCGGCAGCTGCGCGAAGTCGGCGAGCCAGCGGTCGGGGGTGAGCACGGGGTAGTCGGAGCCGAACAGCACCTTGTCCTGGAGCAGGGTGTTGGCGTAGCGGACGAGCTGCGGCGGGAAGTACCTGGGCGACCAGCCGGAGAGGTCGATGTGCACGCCGGGCTTGTGGGTGGCGACGGCCAGCGCCTCGTCCTGCCAGGGGAAGGACGGGTGGGCGAGGATCACCTTCAGGTGCGGGAAGTCGGCGGCGACGTCGTCCACGTGCAGCGGGTTGGAGTACTTGAGCCGGATGCCGCCCCCGCCGGGGACGCCCGCGCCGATGCCGGTCTGGCCGGTGTGGAAGAGCGCGACGGTGCCGGTCTCCTCGATCAGCTCGTACAGCGGGTAGGCGAGCCGGTCGTTGGGGAAGAAGCCCTGGATGCTGGGGTGGAACTTGAAGCCCCGGACGCCGTGCTCCTCGACCAGGCGGCGGGCCAGCCGGACGCCCGCCCTGCCGCGGAACGGGTCGATCGAGGCGAACGGGATGAGCACGTCGGCGTTGGCGGCGGCGGCCTCGGCGATCTCCTCGTTGGGGACGGGCGGGCGGCCGGTGGCGTGTTCGGCGTCGACGGTGAACACCACGGCGGCCATCCGCCGCTCGCGGTAGTACGCGGCCAGTTCGGTGACGGTGGGCCTGCGGTCGCCGGCCACCTTGAAGTAGCCGCTGGAGGCCGCGTTCAGCTCCTCGTCGAGCGCGGTGTGGCCGTGCGCGGAGACCTCGGCGTGGGTGTGGACGTCGATCGCGGTCAGCTCGGCGGGGTTCACTCCGCTCCGCCCGGGACGGCGGGGGCGGCGGCCGGGACGGCGGGGGCGGCGGCGGCCGGGACGGCGGGGGCGGGGATGCCGACGGTCTGCGGCTCGCGGCCGACCGAGGTGGCCCAGGCGGCGGCGATGGTCTCCGGGCGCCAGCCGCCGTCGGCGTAGGCCACGGCCGCCTCCTGCGGGTGCGACCAGAGGGCGAGCCTGTCGCCGCCGATGCCGATGCACTGGCCGGTGACCTCGCGGGCGGCGTCGGAGGCCAGGAAGGGGACCAGCGCGGCGCAGTCCTCGGCGGTGCCGAAGCCCTCGCCCTTGCGCAGGAAGTCGGGCAGCGGGGCGCCCTGCCGCATCGCCTCGACGTACGGGGCGAAGGCGGGGACGGTCTCGGTCATCGCGGTGGCCGCGACCGGGACGACGGCGTTGACGGTGATGCCGGACCGGCCGAGCTCCATCGACCAGGTGCGCGCCATCGCGGCGATCCCGGCCTTGGCGGCGGCGTAGTTGGTCTGGCCGAAGTTGCCGCGCTGCCCGGCCGGGGAGCCGATCAGGATCAGCCGGCCGCCCTCGCCCTGTTCGCGCATCCGGACGGCGGCGGCCCGGGCGCAGGTGAAGGTGCCGCGCAGGTGGGTGGCGACGACGGCATCGAAGTCCTCGTCGGTCATCTTCCACAGCACCCGGTCGCGCAGGATGCCCGCGTTGGTGACCATCACGTCCAGCCGCCCGAAGGCGTCGACGGCCCGGTCCACCAGGGCCTGCGCGGCCTCGGCGGTGCCGACGGCGGCGGCCACCGCGACGGCCCGGCCGCCCGCGGCGGTGAGGGTGGCGGCCGCGGCGTCGGCGACCTCGGCGTCCAGGTCGTTGACCACGACGGCGGCGCCCGCCGCCGCCAGCGCGGTGGCGTAGGCCAGGCCGAGACCGCGCCCGCTGCCGGTGACCACGGCGACCTTGCCGGTCAGGTCGAGGGGCTGACGGCCGTTCGGGGCGGCCGGTGGGTTCTGGGAGGTTTCGTTGCTCATGGCCATTGAAGCTAGGAACAATCATTGTTGATGTCAATGATTGTTCCGAACATCTTCGCTCTGGCATGATGACCCCCATGAGCGACGACCCCTGGATGCACGGCCTGCACGCCGACACCGGCTACCTGCTGTACCGCCTCGGCCTGCGTTCCGGCAGCGCGTTCAACGCCGCCCTGGAACAGCACGGCCTCCGGCTGCGCCACCACGCGATCCTGCGCTACCTCGCCACCGTCGACGGCGCCCGCCAACGCGAACTCGCCGACCGCCTCGGCTACGACCCCAGCGCGATCGTCTCCCTGCTGGACGACCTCCAGCGCCTGGGCCTCGCCGAACGCCGCCCCGACCCGGCCGACCGCCGCAGCCGCCAGGTCGTCCTCACCCCCGCCGGCCACGCCCTGCTCCGCACCGCCGACCACGACAGCCGCCGCGTCACCGAGGACCTCCTCACCCCCCTCTCCCCCACCGAACGCGCCACCCTCAACACCCTGCTCCAACGCCTCGCGGCCCCCTGACGGCCCGACGGGAACGCCAGCGGCCCGCACCACCTCCGTGACGGGAGGGCGGTACGGGCCTCGGGCCGGTCGGCTGGCTGGCTGGCTGGCTGGCTGGCTGGCTGGCTGGCTGGCTGGCTGGCTGGCTGGGGGACGGTGGCGGGACGGTGGCGGGGCGGTTCAGTGGAGCAGGGTGGTCCAGCCGTCGAGGGAGCGGATGATCCCGGGGAGGTCGCGGGCGGTGGCGGTGACGATCCGCAGTCCGTGGGCCCGCTGTTCGGGGGTGGCGGCGCGGTGGCCCAGGGCCAGCCACAGGGACCAGGCGGTGAAGGCGAGTTGGCTGCGCAGCAGGCCCGCGAAGGCAGACGGGTCGGCGGGGCCGGGCGGGCCGTCGGCGTGCAGGTAGGCGGCGAGCAGGGGGCGTACCAGCCGGGGGTCGGGGGCGACGGTGGGGCCGTTGACGGGGGTGGCGAACCGGAAGGCCACGTCCACCGCCTCCCACCAGGGGACTTCCGCCCGGGCGGTCTCCCAGTCGATCAGCGCGTAGCCGTCGGGGGTGCGCAGCACGTTCGCCCGGGAGGTGTCGCCGTGCACCAGGACGGCGGCGGGGGCCGCGCGCATCGCGTCGTGCACCAGGGCGGTGGCGTCGGCGACCACCGGGAGCAGGGCGCGGGCCGGTGCGGCCACCGGGAGCCCGCCCGCCTCCGCCTCGGCCACCCACTCCCGCCACTCCGCCACGGGGTGCGGCGGGTCGGGCTCGCCGCCACCGGTGTCCAGGCCCGCGATCCGGGCCAGCGTACGGCCGACCCACCCGGTGGCCGCCGTGGCGTCGGCGTTGGCATCGACTCCGGCCTGCCGGAGGTCGTGCCCGTCCAGCCAGGCGCTGACCCGGACCACCGTCCGCTCGTCCACGGACGGCCGGTGCCAGTAGCCGACGGCCGGAGCGGGCGGTTCGACGGGGCGCGGCATGGCGATCCCGGCCGCCAGCGCCGCCCGCTGCAGGCGGTGCACCCGGCGGGCCTGCTCCAGGTGCCAGTCGCTCAGCAGCCGTCCCGTCCGCACCGTCCACCTCCCCCGCGAGGTGACCAGCAGCCGACTGTCGGTCGGGGCACCCCCGTTGTCGAGCGAACGCCAGGGCCCCGAGGGCCGCCCCAGCCCGAAAGCGGCTGCCACCGCGACGCCGTCGATTCCCATCCGCCGAGTCTGCCGCCCGCCCCCACCCACCCGCACCCGAATTCCCGCCCACGCCCGCCCAGTTGTCGCCGCCGCCGTCCCGCACCGACCGCCACCCCGCCCCCGGCGATCGGCCCTGACCGCACACGTCGGGCAGTGCGCCGCGGCCCAAGGCGGAGAGCAACGAACCCCCGCCCCACCAACACCGTCCGCCCCTCACCCGCCCACGCGGCAGCATCAGATCGCCGCCCCAACCCGCACCACCGCCTCCACCACCCCCGACCCCCAGCGGCCAGCGCCCGCCGCCCGGCAGACACCCACACCACACAGCCCGCAGCCGACCAGAGCCGAAACAACAACCCACCCACGCGGCAGCATCAGATCGCTGCCCCAACCGCGCCACCACCTCCACCGCCCCCCAGCGGCCGGCACCCGCAGCCCGGCAGACACCCACACCACACAACCCGCCCCCGCCCCACCAACACCGTCCGCCCCCACATCCACCCACGCGGCAGCGTCAGATCGCCGCCCCCACCCGCACCACCGCCTCCACCGCCCCCGACCCCCAGCGGTCGGCGCCCGCGGCGAGGCGGGTGCGCAGGCCGCGGAGTTCGTGGCGGACCAGGGCGGGGAGCGGGGTGCCGTCGGTGTCGAGGACGGGGGTGAGGGTGGCGAGCGCGGTGTGCGGGTCGTCAGCGCAGAGGTGGCAGTCGGCGATCCGGACGGTGAGCATGGCGCGGGCGGCCGGGAGTCGGTCGTCGCCGAGCAGGTCGAGTGCGGCGGTGGCGGCGGTCAGGGCGCGGTGGGCGAGGCGGGGGTCGGCGGTGGCGGCGGCCAGGTCGCGCAGGGCGGCGGAGGAGCCGGATTCGACGCGTAGGCGCAGGGCGGCGGGGGCGAGCCAGGGGACGTGTTCCTCGGTGTCGACGGCGGTGGCGGGCCGGTCGAGGTGCTGGCGGGCGCGGCCGAGGTGCCGGACGGTGGCGCGGATGTCGCCGGCGAGGGCGGTGGCGCGGGCTTCGCCGAGGGTGGCGAGGGCGTCGGACCAGTGGCGTCCGGGGGCGGCGCGGCGGATCTCGCGGGCGTAGTCGCCGGCCGAGGCGGGGTCGTCGTCGAGCAGGCCGAGGACGGCCATGTCGCTGAGGGCGGCGACCTGGGTGGTGGCGTCGCCGGCCAGCGCGGCCCAGCCGAGGGCGCGGTCGAAGCAGGCCATCGCGGTGGCGGGGCGTCCGCCGTGCAGGCGCAGGCTGCCCGCGGCGTGGGCGTACTCGGCGGCGAGGCGGGCCAGGACCCGGCGGTGCCGGGCGGGGGCGTCGGCGAGCCGGGCGACGACGGCGCGCAGGGTGCCCTCGATCACGGCGCCCGGTCCGCTCCCGCCGAACGCCCGTTCCCCCGGCCCCTGTTCGCCCGGACCCCGGCCACTCGGAACCCGCCCACCCGCCGCCGACCCGGCCATGGCCCGTTCGGCGCCGTTGAGCTGGGCGCCGAGGACGGCGGCGAGGGCGTGCACGGTGTCGGTGTCGAGGGGTGCGGCGGGGTCGGCGCAGAACGCGGCGTGCAGGGCGACGGCGGTGGCGGGGGGCGGGAGGTGGCAGCCGGTGGCGCCGTGCAGCGGGCACTGGACGTCGTAGCCGGGGAGGGTGGCGGGGCAGTCGTCGGCGGGGACGGTGGCGGGTCCGGCGGGGAGGGTGCCGGTGCCGGGGGGCAGCGGGGGGCGCAGCAGGTGCGGGGGGAGGGCGGGGCGGTCGCCCTCGGCGCTCTCGGCGCGGTGGTAGCAGCGGGTGAGTTCGCCGCCGCTGCCGAGGAGTTCGTCGATCCGGCGGACCAGTCGGGGGGTGGCACGGCGGATGCCGTGTTCGAGCCGGCTGACGGCGGTGTGGTCGTAGCCGACGGCGGCGCCGAGTTGGGCCTGGGTCCAGCCGGCGTCGCGGCGCCAGTGGCGCAGCAGGGCGCCGAACTCCTGCCAGCTGCCGCCGTCCGGCAGTTCGACCGGGTTGGGTGCTCCCAGCATGCGCCGACACCTCCCCCGGTTGCGCTTCCGTCCCTGCCGTCGAACGCTCCGTCCCTCGAACGTCCCCACCGTCGAGCGTTCCTGCCGTCGAGCGTTCCTGCTGTCGAGACGGTACCCGGCCGGGGCGGGCCCGTACATGGTGTGGTCTGTACCTCTTCTTTGCCATCGCCCTTGCCGTGACCCTGGCCCGGAGCGCCCCGGACCCTTGCCGATGGCAGGTCAATTCCCTTCCCGATCAATGTATTTGACGGAATTTGCCATCCCGCTGCGGGGATTGTCAGGTCCGTTGACCGGGCCATGGCGGCGGTGTGAGGGTTCCGGGCACCCCCACATCCGAGGAGCTGAGGAGCTCTGATGAAACGCAGACTGCTGACCGCCGGCACCACCCTGGCCGTGCTGGGAGGCATGCTCGGTGGTTTCGCCGGACAGGCGAACGCCGCGCCTCCCCCCGCCCCGCTCGCCCCCACCCCGCTGGCCGCCGCCGTCTCGGCGGCGGACCTGGCGGCGTCGGCCGGGTCGGACGCACTGGCCAAGGGCCCGGACGAGAGCTACGAGCGCCGCGCCGTCACCCCGTTCCTGAACGGCCTGTACTCGGTCTCCTACGAGCGCAGTTACCGGGGCCTGCCGGTGGTCGGCGGCGACGCGGTGGTGCTCGCCGACGGCCAGGGCAGGGTCCGGGCGGTGCAGAACGCCGCGTCCGGGCCGGTCGGCGTGCCGACCGCGGCGAAGGTGAGTGCGGCGGCCGCGGCCAGGACGGCCCGCGCCGAGCTGGCGAGGGTCGACTCGGCCGAGGCCCCGCGCCTGGTGGTGCGGGTCAAGGACGGCACCTCGCGGCTGGCCTGGGAGTCGGTGCTGACCGGTGCGACCGCGGACCGGCCCAGCCACCTGCACGTGTTCGTGGACGCGGTGACCGGCGAGGTCGCCGACCGGTACGACGACGTCCGGGCCGGCACCATCAACAGCAAGTGGAACGGCCCGGCGGGCCTGACCATCAACACCACCGGCTCGGGCGGCTCGTACTCGCTGCGCGACCCGGGCCGCCCGGGCCTGAGCTGCGCCGACTACTCGACCGGCCAGGTCTTCGGCAAGTCCACCGACTCCTGGGGCACCGGGGCCGCCACCTCCAAGGAGACCGGCTGCGCCGACGCGATGTTCGCGGCGCAGAAGGAGTGGGACATGCTCCGGGACTGGCTGGGCCGCAACGGCCACAACGGCAACGGCGGCAGCTGGCCGGTCAAGGTCGGCCTGAACGACGTCAACGCGTACTGGGACGGCTCGTCGATCTCGATCGGCCACAGCCAGTCCAACGAGTGGATCGCGGCGATCGACGTGGTGGGCCACGAGTTCGGCCACGGCATCGACCAGTACACCCCGGGCGGCGCGAACAACGAGTCGGGCCTGGGCGAGGCGACCGGCGACATCATGGGCGCGCTGACCGAGGCGTACGCCAACGAGCCGGCCCCGTACGACTCCCCGGACTACACGGTCGGCGAGATGATCAACCTGGTCGGGCAGGGCCCGATCCGGGTGATGTACAACCCCTCGCAGGTCTCCGGCAACCCGAACTGCTACTCGGCCTCGATCCCGAACACCGAGGAGCACGCGGCGGCCGGACCGCTGAACCACTGGTTCTACCTGCTGGCGGAGGGCTCCAGCCCGGGCGGCGGCAAGCCGTCCAGCCCGACCTGCAACTCCTCGTCCGTCACCGGCCTCGGCATCCGCGACGCGGGCCGGGTCTTCTACGGCGGCATGCTGCTCAAGACCAGCGGCATGACGTACAAGAAGTACCGGACCGCGACCCTGACCGCGGCCAAGAACCTCGATCCGACCTGCACCTTCTTCAACCGCGCCAAGGCCGCCTGGGACGCGGTCAGCGTCCCGGCCCAGACCGGCGACCCGACCTGCGCGGCGGCCCCGACCAGCGACTACTCGCTGGCGCTGAACCCGGCCGCGGGCACCGTCCAGGCGGGCGGCTCGACCAGCGCGACCGTCTCCACGGCCGTCACCGCGGGCTCGGCGGCGAACGTCTCGCTGGCCGTGACCGGCGCGCCGTCCGGCACCACGGCGACGGTCTCCCCGGCCACCGTGCAGTCCGGCGGCTCGGCGACGCTGAACGTCAACGTCGGCGCGAACACCCCGGCGGGCAGCTACACCCTGACGGTGACCGGCTCCGGTCCGGCCACCCACACCGCGCAGTACCAGCTGACGGTCGGCGGCGGGGGCAACCCGGGCGGCTCGGCGCCCGACATCGACGTGGCGAACGTGCAGGCGCACCTGGGCCAGCTGTACGCGGTCGCGCAGCAGAACGGCGGCAACCGCCGGGCCGGCAGCGCCGGTTACACCCAGTCGCTGGCGTACGTGAAGGGCCGGCTCCAGGCGGCGGGCTACACCGTCACCGAACAGACCTGCACCTCGTGCACCTACACCGCCAACAACCTGATCGCCGACTGGCCCGGCGGCCCGTCCGACCAGGTCACCATGTTCGGCGCGCACCTGGACTCGGTCGCGGCCGGCCCGGGCATCAACGACAACGGCTCCGGTTCGGCCGTCCTGCTGGAGAACGCGCTCGTGCTGGCGCAGCAGAACCCGACCATGAGCCGGCACGTCCGGTTCGCCTGGTGGGCCGGCGAGGAGCAGGGCCTGCAGGGCTCGCAGTACTACGTGGGCCAGCTCTCCTCCGCCCAGCGCTCGGCGATCAAGGGCTACTACAACTTCGACATGGTCGGCTCCCCCAACGCCGGCTACTTCGTCAACAACCTCAACTCGGCCGCCGCCGCGCCGCTCAAGGCGTACTGGGACTCGCTGAACCTCCAGCCGGAGGAGAACGTCGAGGGCCAGGGCCGTTCGGACGACTACTCCTTCCAGCAGGGCGGCATCCCGACCTCGGGCTACGCCGCGGGCGCCAGCGCCGTCAAGACCGCGGCGCAGGCCGCCAAGTGGGGCGGCACCGCGAACCGCGCCTACGACTCCTGCTACCACTCCGCGTGCGACACCACCTCCAACGTGGACGCGACGGTGCTGAACCGGAACGCCGACGGGGTGGCGTACGCGATCTGGAAGACCTCGGTCGGCGGGACCACCACCCCGGCCAACGACTTCACCCTCGCGGTGAACCCGGCCACCGGCACCGTCCAGGCCGGTTCGGCGGCCACCGCCACGGTCTCCACCTCGACCAGCTCCGGCAGCGCGCAGAGCGTGGCGCTGACCGCGAGCGGCGCCCCGTCCGGCGCCACCGTCTCGTTCAGCCCGTCCTCCGTCACCAGCGGCGGCAGCGCGACCCTGACGGTCTCCACCTCCGCCACCACTCCCGCCGGCACCTACACCATCACGGTCACCGGCACCGGCCCCTCCGCCACCCACGGCACCGGCTACACCCTGGTGGTCGACGGCGGCGGCACCGGCGGCGGCACCTGGGCCGCGGGCGTGGCCTACAAGGCGGGCGACGTGGTCACCTACAACGGCGTCAGCTACAAGTGCCTGCAGGCCCACACCTCGCAGAGCACCTGGACCCCCGACGTCGTCCCGGCCCTGTGGCAGCGCCTGTAGCCGCCGGGCGCCGGTGAGCGGCGCGAGCGGGTGAGCGCGTGAGCGGGTGTGCCGCGACCGGTCGGGTACCGGTCGCGGCACACCCGCGTCCGGGGGCGGGAGGCGCGGCCTGAGGGGGCGTCACCTTACGCCGAACACACGCACGGTGCACGTACGATGACGGCCGTTCCGACCGACCGTCCGACCTGCCGACCGCCCGCTCCGTCGACCTGTCGACCTGTCAGCCGTCATCACCCGCAGCCCGCCACCGTCCGCCCCGGGAGCCGCCGTGACCACCGCAGCCACCTCCGCCGACGGCACCTCGTCGGCCGACGGGCCGTCCGGCTCCGACTCCGGGTGGCGGCAGCGGCTGCGCCGGGGGCTCGGCCCCTCCCGGGGGCGGGCGGTGGCGGGCTGCGTGGTCGCGGCGCTGCTGCTGTCGCTGCTGGTCAAGACCTTCCTGGTGCAGGTGTTCGTCATCCCGTCCGGCTCCATGATGGGCACCCTGCAGAAGGACGACCGGGTGGCGGTCGACAAGTTCAGCCCCTGGCTGGGCGAGCAGCCGCACCGCGGCGAGGTGGTGGTCTTCCGCGACCCGGGCGGCTGGCTGACCGAGCCGACCGGCTCCGGCGGCATCGTGCGGGGGGTGCTGAGCCACCTCGGACTGATGCCCGCCGCCGACGAGAAGGACCTGATCAAGCGGGTGATCGCGGTCGGCGGCGACACCGTCGAGTGCGACGCGGGCCAGCCCCTGAAGGTCAACGGCACCGCCCTGGACGAGCCCTACCTGTACCCGGGCTCCACCCCCTGCGACGACTTCCCGGTCGGCACGGTCGAGGTCCCGACGGGGTTCCTGTGGGTGATGGGCGACCACCGCGACGACTCGCTCGACTCCCGCTACCAGCAGCTCCACAACCCGGCGGGCGGCTTCCTCCCGGTCGGCAGCGTGATCGGCCGGGCCCGCGTCCTGGTCTGGCCCCTCGACCGCTGGACCACCCTGCCGGTCCCCGCGACCTTCGCCCGCCTCGGCTGACCCCGCTCACCGCCCCGGCCGACTCCCCCGCGACCCTCCCCCCGACACCCCTCCCCCGACACCCGTCCCCCGTGCGAGGATCGGCCGTCATGGAGATCATCGACAGCGGCCGCTTCCGCCCCGCCCCGGACGGTTCCCCCCACTACGCGGAGCACCTGAGCGTGCCCGCCCTGAGCTTCGGCACCTACTCGCTCCCGGCGGGCTCCGCCGACGACCAGTCCCCGCACCTCCAGGACGAGGTGTACGTCGTCACCCGGGGCCGCGCCCGCTTCACCTCCGGCGACCGCACCGTCGACGTCGGCCCCGGCAGCTCGCTCTTCGTCCCGGCCCGCGAACCGCACCGCTTCCACGACATCACCGAGGACCTGGTCGCCCTGGTCCTCTTCGCCCCGGCCTACGGTGGCGTCCCCGGCCCCGACGACCTGGACTGACCGGGGCGCAGGACGACCTCGCTGCCGACGGGGGTGAAGCCGGCGGCGAGGAAGGCGCGCAGGGAGCGGGCGTTGCCCGGGGCGACGGCGGCGAAGACGGGGGTGCCGGCGGGGAGCAGGGTGAGGGCGTCGCGCAGCAGGGTGCGGCCGTGGCCCCGGCCGTCGGGGCGGGTGTCGTGCAGTTCGACGCTGAGTTCGTGGCGGCCGGCCAGGCCGTGGGCGAGGGTGACCAGTCCGCGTCCGTCGCCGTGGACGGTGACGCGGGTGCGCTGGGAGCGGGCGAAGCGCACCCGCGGGTGGTCGTCGAGGCCGGGCAGCGGGCCGAGGCGAGGCGGGCCGCCGGTGGCGCGGGCGGTGAGGGTGGCGTCGGTGACGCCGATCCAGCCGTCCGGCCCGGCCAGGCGCAGCAGGAAGCGCGGGTCGAGCGAGCCCCCGTAGCCGTCCGCGCCGCCGTCCGCGACCTGGCGCGCGTCCAGGGCGGTGGCGACGACGGCGTGCCCGGTGAACGCCACCGAGCACTCCAGCCCGCCGGGCAGCGGCGGCAGCACCGTCACCCGCCCGTCCGCGGGCGGGAAGCAGCCCTCGGCGGCGGCCAGGAAGTGCGCCACAGCGGGTGCGGTGCGGAGCGCACGGTCGGGCCGCCCTTCCGCCCCGGAGGGCACGTCTCCAACGGCGTGGCTGCCGACCCTACCGGGGTGACGTCCGGTGACCTCGTCCGCCGCCCCCGGGCGGCGGACGAGGGTGGACGGCGGCGGCGGACGGCGGACAGTGCGTCAGGCGACCGGGGAGTTGACGCGTTCGATCTGCTGGGTGCCGGTGCGGGTGCGGTAGGAGCGGGTCCAGCGGGTGGTGGCGTCGGTCCTGGTGCGGTCGGAGAGGGCGTAGTAGTCCATCTGGGCGCGTTCGGGGGTGATGTCGAGGACGCCGTAGCCGTGCGAGTCGAGGTCGGTCCACTTGACGTGCCGGTTGGCGGCCTGGATCGCGGCGGCGGCGACCAGGGAGAGCGTGCCGGGGGCGACCTTGAGGATGTCGTCGATGTTGTCGCTGGTGACCGAGGTGACCACGAACTCGGTGGCGGCGCTGCCGGAGGCGGGGTAGGTGGCGGCCTCGTAGGGGACGTCGCAGGCCCAGGCGGAGTGGATGTCGCCGGTGAGGAAGACGGTGTTGGTGATGCGGTGGTCCTTGAGGTGGGCGAGCAGTTCGCGCCGGTCGTGGGTGTAGCCGTCCCACTGGTCGACGTTGACGGCGAGGCCCTCGCCGGGCAGGCCGAGCAGTTGGGCGAGCGGTCGGAGCAGGTAGTCGGGCAGCGAGAGGAAGGCCACCGGGGAGATCATCACCTCGTTGCCGACCAGCCGCCAGGTGGTGTCGGAGGCGGCCAACCCGGCCTTGAGCCAGTCGAGTTGGGCCCGGCCGGTGAGGGTGCGGTCGGCGGAGTCGACCCGGCCGTCGCCGACCGCGGCCTGCTGGGAGCGGAACGAGCGCAGGTCGAGCAGGTGCAGGTCGGCGAGCTTGCCGTAGCGCAGCCGCCGGTAGGTGGTGCCGGCCACGGACGGGCGGACCGGCATCCACTCGAAGTACGCCTGCTTGGCGGCGGCGACCCGGGCGGACCAGTCGCCCTCGGTGCCGGGGGTGTGGTTCTCGGCGCCGCCGGACCAGGCGTCGTTGGCGAACTCGTGGTCGTCCCAGATCGCGATGGTGGGGACGGCGGCGTGCAGCGCCTGGAGGTCGGCGTCGGTCTTGTAGCGGCCGTGCCGGGTGCGGTAGTCGGCGAGCGTGAGGATCTCGTGGGCGGGGGCGTGCGGGCGCACCACGGTGCCGCGGGTGCCGTACGCGCCGCTCGCGTACTCGTAGATGTAGTCGCCGAGGAAGAGGAAGGCGTCCAGGTCGCCGCGGGCGGCGAGGTGGCGGTAGGCGGCGAAGTAGCCGGCCTCCCAGTTGGCGCAGGAGGCGACGCCCAGGCGCAGCCGGTCGGGGGCGGCGTCGGCGGCGGGGGTGGTGCGGGTGCGGCCGACGGGGGAGGTCGCGCCGTCGGCGAGGAAGCGGTACCAGTAGGCGGTGTCGGGCCGCAGGCCGCGGACGTCGGCCTTGACGGTGTGGTCGGTGGCGGCGCCGGTGGTGACGGTGCCGGTGGCGACGACGGTGGTGAAGTCGCGGTCGGTGGCGAGCTGCCAGCGGACGGCGGTGTCGGGGCCGAGCCCGGAGCCGGGCAGGGCGTCGGCGGTGGGGGTGAGGCGGGTCCACAGCAGGACGCCGTCGGGCAGCGGGTCGCCGGAGGCGACGCCGTGCAGGAACCGGGGGGTGTCGGCGGCGTCGGCCCGGCCGGCCGGGGCGGTGAGCGGCAGGGCGAGGGCCCCGGCGGTGAGGGCGGCGGCCTGGATCACCCGGCGGCGCGGCGGGCGGGGCGCGGCGGTGGCGTTGGTGGTGTCGGTCACGTCACACGAGACTTACCGACGGGTAACGGCTTGTCCAGGGGGCGGTCTGACTGTTCGTCAATCCTTCACCCGGTGACGCGGAGCCCAACGGGGCCCCACGCCCGGCCCGCCCCGTCCACGGGGTCGCTCACAGCCGGTCGGCGTCGAGCACCGCCCGGACGAACTCGCCGGGCGCCTCCTGCGGCAGGTTGTGGCCGACGCCGTCGACGGTGCGGTGCAGGTACGGCCCGACGAACCGGTCGCGGTAGCTGCGGCCCCGGCCGGGCGCGGTGAACGGGTCGAGGGCGGGGTCGAGCACCACGGCGGGCACGGTGATCACCGGCCGGTCGGCGAGCCGCCGCTCGTCGGCGTCGTAGCGGCGCTCGCCGCCGGCCAGGCCCAGGCGCCAGCGGTAGTTGTGCGCCACGATCTCCGGGTAGTCGGGGTTGTCGAAGGCGGTGGCGGTGCGGTCGAAGACCTGCTCCTCGAACTGCCAGCCGGGCGAGACCGTCTGCCACACCAGTCGGCACAGGTCGCGGCGCAGCCGGCGGTCGAGCAGGGCACGGCGTCCGCGTTCGGTGGTGAAGTAGTACTGGTACCACCAGGCGTGTTCGGCCTCCGCGCCCAGCGGGTCGGCCTGGGCGTGGACGTCGGTGATCAGGTAGCCGCCCACCGACACCAGGGCCTTGACCCGGTCGGGCCGCAGCGCGGCGACGATCGCGGCCGTCCGGGCGCCCCAGTCGAACCCGGCCAGCAGGGCGCTGCTGACCCCGAGCGCGTCCAGCAGGGCGATCAGGTCCCGGGCGACGGCGGCCTGTTGGGCGTTGCGCGGGATCTGCTCGGAGCGGAACCTGGTCCGGCCGTGGCCCCGCAGGTAGGGCACCAGGACCCGGTAGCCGCGCGCCGCCAGCAGCGGGGCCGCCTCGGCGAAGCTGTGGATGTCGTACGGCCACCCGTGCAGGCAGACCACCACCGGGCCGTCGGGCGGGCCGCACTCCGCGTAGCAGACGTTCAGGTCCCCGGCGACCACCTGCCTGAGCGTCCACGGCACCGCCAGCCCGTCCGAGAGCACCGCCCCGTACGGCGCCGTGCGCGGCGGCACGACGTACGCGGGCGCCGCGTGCGCCGGCGCCGAGTAGGTCGGCACCATGTACGCCGGTGCCGGGTAGCCGTGCGCCCCGTAGCCCTGGGTCTCGTACCCGTGCGGCTCGTACGTCGGCACCGCGTAGGCCGGTGCCGGGTAGCCCTGGGCCTCGTACGCCTGGGGCCCGTACGCCTGGGTTCCGTACTCCTGGGCCGGGTAGGCCCGTCCGCCCGCCGCGGCCGTGAACAGCCCGGCGCCGGCCGCGACCCCCGCCCGGTGGAAGCTCCGCCTGTCCATCCGTCAGCCCTCCGCCCGTGTCCAGCCGTCCGTCGTTCCGTCAGCAAGGATGCCGGAGAACCGCGTTGACCAGGACGAAGGCGCGCCGATCGGACATTTCGGTCATTCGCGTGCGCAAGCGCCCAAACCGTCCGCGCGGAGTTCCGCGCGGACGGTCCGGGTCGAACGGCGCGGCGCTCAGCAGCCGTTGAGGACGTTGGTGAGCGCGGTCTTCTCGGCGCTGTCCACGGACAGCTTGTAGTAGTACTTCACCTGCACCCAGGCGCGGACGTAGGTGCAGCGGTAGCCGGTCACCGAGGGCAGCCACTCGGCCGGGTCCTTGTCGCCCTTGGCCTGGTTGACGCTGTCGGTGACGGCGAGCAGCTGGGGGCGGGTCAGGTCGTTGGCGAAGGCCTGGCGCTGGGCGGTGGTCCAGGCGGAGGCGCCGGAGTCCCAGGCCTCGGCGAGCGGCACCAGGTGGTCGATGTCCAGGTCGGAGGCGGCGTGCCAGGTGGCGCCGTCGTACGGGGAGAACCAGGTGCCGGAGGTGGCGGCGCAGTTGGCGTCGGTGACCACGCCGGAGCCGTCGCGCTTGAGCACGGTCTCGCGGGTGTTGCAGGTGCCGGAGATGGTGATCCAGAGCGGGAACAGGTCGCGGTTGTAGCCGGTGCGGTTCTCGGCCTTGACGGTCAACTGGGCCAGGTAGCTGCGGGCGGTGGCGGCGGAGACCGGGGTGGGCAGCGCGGCCTCGGCGGTGCCGGTGCCGATGGTGACGGCTCCGGCGGCGAGGACGGAGGTGGTGGCGAAGGCGGCGAAACGGCGGAGGAAACGATTCGGCACGGGGGCACTCCTGGACTCGACGGAGGGACGGGGGCAACAGGGGCGGCGCGGCGCAGCGGGCAGAGCAGAGCAGGGCCAACGCGCAAGTGGCGCTGCGGGAAGGCGCGTTGGGCCCTGTCGGCGGTTCCGAGCCAGCGTGGCAGCCGATTGTCTATGCGGGTAGATACCGTGTCGTGAAGATTGCATTGCCACCGTGTGGCGATCCCGGCACGCGAGGTGAACGCCCGTCACCGGAACGGCCCCGGCAATATTGCCTGATGATCAGTTAACTATCCTGTGCCGCAGGAGAGTTGCGGCCCACCGGGCGACCGGTGGAGCACCCCCGGAGCGCCGACCGCTCCCCTTGACCGGCCCCGGCCGTTGATCTACCTTCGTGCCTCGCCACGAGTTCCGGTGCCACGCCCGGACCGACCACGACCGGGAGGACGAGGGTGCCCACGGCTCTGTACAGCCGCCGCCACATCGACCTGCTCATGGTCTCCAGTTCGCTCTGTCGCTGAGCACGACAGCCGCCCCCCGCCCACCGGCGGCCCGGCGGTGCCCGTCCCGCCGCTCACCAGGCCCCGCGCCCGCCCCGCGCCCAGCGTGCCCGCCGCATCCCGCGCCCGCACCGCTGCCGCGTCGCCGGCGACCGCCGCCGCACCCGCGCACCCGCGAACCCGGAGACCGTCCATGCACAAGTCCCCTGCCCGACACGGCCGTTCGACCGTCGCCATACCCACCCCGGCGCCCCGCCGACGCGCCACCGCCGCGCTCGCGCTGAGTGCCGCCGTCCTGGTCTCCGCCACCGCCTGCACCAGCGCCAAGGCCGGCGGCTCCGCCTCCGGCGGCAGCGCGGCCTCCGTGCTGACCATCGGCACCACCGACCAGATCGTCAGCCTCGACCCGGCCGGCTCCTGGGACGCCGGCTCCGGCACCATCGCGGACGAGGTCTACTCCCCGCTGCTCAGCGCCAGGAACGGCACCTCGGACGTCTCGCCGAACCTGGCCACCGACGTCAAGCTGACCGCGCCCACCCAGTACACGGCCACCCTGAAGCCCGGCCTGAAGTTCGCCAACGGCCACGACCTGACCTCGTCCGACGTCAAGTTCAGCTTCGACCGGCAGCTGCGGATCGCCGACAAGAACGGCCCGTCCTCGCTGCTCTACAACCTCGCCTCGGTCGCCGCCCCGGACCCGACCACTGTCGTGTTCACCCTCAAGTCGGCCAACGACAGCCTCTTCCCGCAGGTGCTCTCCACCGGCGCCGGCTTCGTCCTGGACGAGGAGGTCTTCCCCGCCGACAAGGTCCTCGACGACGACGCCGTGGTCAAGGGCAAGCCCTGGGACGGCCCCTACGGCATCACCAGCTACGCCAAGAACTCACTCGTCGCCTTCGAGGCCAACTCCGCCTACCGGGGCCAGCTGGGCACGCCGAAGACCGCGCAGGTCCGGCTCAAGTACTACACCGACCCGAACAACCTGAAGCTGGACGTCCAGCAGGGCGGCATCGACGCCGTCTACCGCACCCTGCCCACCGCCGACCTCCAGGACCTCTCCGGCAAGAAGGACGTCACCGTCCACACCGGCTCCGGCAACGGCATCCGCTACCTGGTCTTCGACTTCAAGACCCAGCCCTACGGCAGCGCGACCGGCCAGGCCGACCCGGCCAAGGCGCTCGCCGTCCGGCAGGCCGTCGCCCACTCCGTCGACCGGGCCCAACTCGCCTCCCAGGTCTACAAGAACACCTTCGAGCCGCTCTACACCTCGGTGCCGGACGGCATCACCGGCGCCACCGCGTCCTTCAAGAGGCTCTACGGCGACAAGAACGGCGGCCCCTCCAAGGACGCCGCCGCCGCCGTGCTCGCCGCCGCCGGCGTCAGCACCCCGGTCGACCTCCACCTCCAGTACAACACCGACCACTACGGCTCCTCCTCGGCCGACGAGTACGCCCTGATCAAGACCCAGCTGGAGGCCACCGGCCTGTTCAAGGTCGACCTCCAGTCCACCGCGTGGTCCCAGTACGGCAAGGACCGGGTCGCCGACCTCTACCCGCTCTACCAGCTCGGCTGGTACGCCGACTACCTGGACGCCGACAACTACGTCGGCTCGTTCTTCTCCCACGACAGCTGGGTCAACAGCGGCTACGACGACCCGGCCGTGCAGGCCCTGATCAAGCAGGAGGAGACCGAGACCGACCCGGCCGCCCGCACCCGGCAGATCGAGCAGGTGCAGGAGGCCACCGCCGCGCAGGTGCCGCTGCTGCCGCTGCTCCAGGGGTCCACCGCGATCGTCACCCGGGCCGGCGTGCAGGGCGTGCCCGAGCGGCTGAACAGCGCCTACCGGTTCCGCTGGGCCGAGCTCAGCAAGAGCTGACCCCCGCCGACCGGCGCACCCCGAACACCCGAGAGATCCCGCCATGACGCTCGCCCCACCCCTGGGCGGACGCGGACGCCAGGAGCACGGCCGACCCCTGTCGGCCGTGCTCCGCTCGCCGCTGGCCCGCTACCTGGCCGTCCGCCTCCTGCTCGTCGTCCCGACCGTCTTCCTGCTGCTCACGACGGTCTTCTTCCTGATGCGGGCCACCGGCGACCCGGTCACCACCGCCTTCGCCGACCGGCTCACCCCGGCCCAGCTCCAGCAGAAACTGCACGCGGCCGGCTACGACCGGCCGCTGCTCACCCAGTACCTGGACTACCTGCGGCAGACCGCCACCGGCAACTTCGGCCGCACCGCCACCGACAACCAGGCCGTCTCCGCGGTGCTGCGCACCTACGGCGCGGCCACCCTCGAACTCGCCTGCTGGGCCCTGCTGGTGGCCGTCGCCGTGGGCGTCCCGCTGGGCGCGGTCGCGGCCCGCTACCGCGACCGCGCCCCGGACGCCGTGCTGCGCCTGGCCGCCGTCCTCGGCTACGCCACGCCGGTCTTCTTCGTCGGGCTGCTGCTCAAACTGGTCTTCGCGGTCGGGCTCGGCTGGCTGCCGGTCTCCGGCCGCGCCTCGATCCAGGTCGAACTGGAGTTGCAGAACCTGTCCAGCACCACCGGCCTCTACCTGGTCGACGCGGTGCGCAGCGGCGACGGCGCGGCGGTGGCCGACGTGCTGCGGCACGGCGTGCTGCCGGGGCTGGCCCTCGGCCTGCTGCTGGCCGGCGTGCTGCTGCGGCTGGTGCGCACCCACCTGATCGCCACCCTGGACACCGAGTACGTGGCGGCGGCGCGCTCGCGCGGCGTCGGCGGCCTGCGCCTGATCACCCGGCACGCCGCCCGGCCCGCGCTGATCCCGGTGGTGACGGTGCTCGGCCTCCAGGTGGCCGGGCTGCTCGGCGGGGCGGTGCTCACCGAGACCACCTTCGAGTGGAAGGGCCTGGGCTACCAGCTGGCCCACTACCTGACAGTGCGCGACTTCGCCGCCGTCCAGGGCATCGTCGCGCTGTTCGCGGTGGTGGTCGCGGTGGTCAACTTCCTGGTGGACGCGCTGGCCGCGCTGATCGACCCCCGGGTGAGGTACTGATGTCCGAGCCGTCCCGCGAGTCCTCCCCGTCCTCGCCGTCCCGTCCGCCCGAGCCGTCCCGCCCCTCCGAGCCCTCCCGTCCACCCGGTGCGGACCGTCCGTCCCGGCTGTCCCGGCTGGTGCCGCAGCGGGTGCGCGGCAGCGTCGGCCTGCAGCGCGGCATGCTGCTGGCGGGGGCCGGGCTCACCGCGCTGTTCCTGCTCGCCGCCCTCCTCGCGCCCTGGCTCGCGCCCTGGGGCCACGCCCAACTCCAGGACGGTGGAGCGCTGTTCGGCTCGCAGCAGCCGCCCGGCCACGGCCACCCGCTGGGCACCACCGTCGGCGGCTACGACGTGCTCGCGCGCACCCTGTGGGGCACCCGCACCGCCGTGGCCGTCATCGCGCTCTCGCTGGTGCTGTCGGCGCTGCCCGGCACCCTGCTCGGCCTGGTCTCCGGGTACCTGGGCGGCTGGCCGGACCGGCTGCTGGTGGGGGTCGCCGACGCGCTGTACGCCTTCCCCTCGCTGCTGCTGGCCATCGTGCTGTCCATCGTGATCAGCGGCGGGCGCTCCAGCCTGGTCGGCGGCCTGACGGCGGCGGCCTGCTCGGTGGCGCTGGTCTTCGTGCCGCAGTACTTCCGGGTGGTGCGCGCCGAGGTGCTGCGGGTCAAGGCCGAGCCCTTCGTGGAGGCCGCCCGGGTGATCGGCACCGGCCGCCTGCGGATCATGTTCCGGCACGTGCTGCGCAACTCGGTGCGCACCCTGCCGCTGCTGCTCACCCTGAACGCCGCCGAGTCCGTCCTCACCCTGGCCGGCCTCGGCTTCCTCGGCTTCGGCATCGAGCCCAACTCCGCCGCCGAGTGGGGCTACGACCTGAACCGCTCCGTCCCCGACGTCACCTCGGGCATCTGGTGGACGGCGCTCGCCCCGGGCACCGCCACGGTCCTCGCCGTCCTCGGCGTGACCCTGCTGGGCGAGAGCCTCAACGACCTCGCCGACCCGCGCCTGCGCCGCCGCCGGGCGCCGCGCACCGCCCCCGCCGGGACCGCCGCGCCGGTCGCCGCCGCCCCCGCGGTGGTCGACGCGGTCGTCGACGCGCCCGCCGCCCCGCCCGCGGTCGCACCCGCCCCGCCCGCCGTCCCGCTCGCCGACACCCCGGAGCAGAGCCGTGCCTGAGCCCAAGACGCCGCCCACGGAGCTGCTCCGGATCGAGGACCTGCACGTGTCGTTCGCCACCGACAGCGGACCGGCCCTCGCCGTCCGGGGCGTGGACCTGGCGGTGGCGGCCGGGGAGGCGGTGGCGCTGGTCGGCGAGAGCGGCAGCGGGAAGACCGTCACCGCGCGCAGCGTGCTCGGCCTGCTGCCCGAGTCGGCCGCCGCCCGGGGCCGGGTGCTGCTCGACCACGGGGACGCCGGGCCGGTGGACGTGCTGACCGCGGACCGCCGCACGCTGCGGGCGCTGCGCGGGACGGCCGCGGCCATGGTCTTCCAGGAGCCCGCCACCGCGCTGAACCCGGTGCACCCGATCGGCTGGCAGCTCACCGAGGGCCTGCGCGCGCACGGCCGGGGCACCCGCGCCGAGCGGCGCGCCCGCGCGGTCGAACTGCTGGGGCAGGTCGGCATCCCCGAGCCCGAGCGGCGGGTCGACCACTACCCGCACCAGCTGTCGGGCGGTCAGCAGCAGCGCGCCGTCATCGCGATGGCCCTCGCCCTGGGGGCCCGGCTGCTGGTCGCGGACGAGCCCACCACCGCGCTGGACGTGACCGTGCAGGCCGAGATCCTCGACCTGCTGCGCCGCTGCCGGGACGAGTTGGGCACGGCGCTGCTGCTGATCACCCACAACATGGGGGTGGTGGCCGACCTGGCCGACCGCGTCGCGGTGATGCGCGAGGGCCGGATCGTGGAGCAGGCCCCCGTCCGCGAGCTGTTCGCCGCGCCGCAGCACCCGTACACCGTCCAACTCCTCTCGGCGGTACCGGACTTCGGGAAGGCCGCACCCCGCCCGGCCCGGCCCGCCGACGGAGGCGCCGCGCCGGTGGTCGCGGCCCGGGGCCTGACCGTCGAGTACCCGGGGCGGCTGGGCCGCCGGGCGTTCCGGGCCGTGGACGGGGTGGACCTGGAGATCGGCGCGGGCGAGGTGCTGGGGCTGGTCGGCGAGAGCGGCAGCGGCAAGACCACCATCGGGCGCGCCCTCGCCGGGCTCACCGCCGTCAGCGGCGGCACCCTCACCGTCCTCGGCGAGACGCTCCGCACCGGCCCGCGCCGCCGCGCCGGCGGCACCGCGGCCGGTCGCGGCGGCCGGCTCGGCTACGTCTTCCAGGACCCGGCCACCAGCTTCAACCCGCACCTGACCATCGGCGCCTGCGTGGCCGAGCCGCTGCGGGTGCACCGGCCCGAGCTGGACGGGGCCGCCGTCGCCGCGCGCGTCCGGGAGCTGCTGGAGCAGGTCCGGCTGCCGGCCGGGACGGCCGAACGGCACCCGCACGAGCTCAGCGGTGGCCAGCGCCAACGCGCCTCGCTGGCACGGGCGTTGGCCCTCGACCCGGCGCTGGTGATCGCCGACGAGCCGACCTCCGCGCTGGACGTCTCGGTGCAGGCGCAGGTGCTGGAGCTGTTCACCCGGCTCCAGCGCGAGCTGGGCTTCGCCGCCCTGTTCGTCAGCCACGACCTGGCCGTGGTGGAGCGGGTGGCCGACCGGGTCGCCGTGCTGCACCGGGGCCGGGTGGTCGAGTCCGGGCCCACCGCCCGGGTGCTCGGCGACCCGCAGCACCCGTACACCCGGCGGCTGATCGCCTCGCTGCCGGTGCCCGACCCGGACCGCCAGGCCCGGCGCCGCGCCGCCCTCCCCCTCCCGCGAACAGGAGCCACCGCCCCATGACGGACCGCACCGCACCGGGCCCCGCCGATCCGGGCCCCGCCGACCCGGCCCACCTTGAGAGTTCCGCCGGCTCCGACGGCTCCGCCGGTTCGGCCGGTTCCCCGCAGGCCGTCGTCCGGGAGGTCCTGCGCCGCAGCCCGGTGTTCGACGGCCACAACGACCTGCCGGTCGCCCTGCGGGCCCGCAGCGGCGGTTCGGTGGCCGGGCTGGACCGGCACCGGCCCGAACTCCACACCGACCTGCCCCGGTTGCGCGAGGGCGGGGTCGGCGCGCAGTTCTGGTCGGTCTACGTCCCCTCCGACCTGCCCGAACCGGTGGCCGCCGTCGCCACCCTGGAGCAGATCGACCTGACCCACCGGCTGATCGCCCACTACCCGGGGCAGTTGCGGCTGGCCGTGACGGCCGACCAGGTCGAGGCGGCGATCGCCGACGGCCGGATCGCCTCGCTGCTCGGCATCGAGGGCGGCCACTCGCTGGCCTCCTCGCTCGGCGTGCTGCGCGCCTACGCCCGGCTGGGCGTCCGCTACCTGACGCTCACCCACAACCACCACACGCCGTGGGCCGACTCCGCCACCGACCCCGGCTCCCCCGGTGTCGGCGGCCTCTCCGCGGCGGGGCTGGCCGTGGTCGCCGAGCTGAACCGGATCGGCGTGCTGGTCGACCTCTCGCACACCGCCGAGTCCACCCAGCGGGCCGCCCTGGCCGCCTCCACCGCCCCGGTGATCTTCAGCCACTCCTCCTGCCGCGCCGTGAACGACCACCCCCGCAACGTCTCCGACGAGGTGCTGGCGCTGCTCCCGGCCAACGGCGGGGTGGTCCAGCTGACCTTCGTGCCCGACTTCATCTCGCCCGAGGTCGCCTCCTGGCGGGCCGAGTCGGCCGCCGAACGGGAGCGCCTCGGCCTGCCCCCGGCGTCCTGGAGCTGGCCGCGGCACCCGGCCCCGGGCGAGAGCCCGGCCGCCGCGGCCGAGGAGATCGCCGCCGCCTTCGCCGCCGGTCCGGGCGGGCCCCCGCCGCCCGAGCTCAAGCGCTGGCTGGACGCCCACCCGCGCCCCGAGGCCACCGCCGCCCAGGTCGCCGACCACGTCGAGCGCGCCCGGGAGGTCGCGGGCCTGGACCACATCGGCCTCGGCGGCGACTACGACGGCGTCGACCGGCAGCCGGTCGACCTGCCCGACGTGTCCGGCTACCCCCTCCTCCTGGACGAACTGGCCGAACGCGGCTGGTCCGCAACGGAGCTGGAGGCACTGACCGGCCGCAACGTGCTGCGGGTGCTGCGCGAGGCCGAACACCGGGCCGAGGAACCGCTCTGGCGCTAGGCCCCGTTGGACCCCGTTGGACCCCGTCCGGCCGGTCTTGCCGGACAGGGCCCAGGAAATCCGTTCGGGTTCCTCCCACTCCCGGACGGCCACCTCGTCGCCGACCGACAGATTTCCCGGTGTCAGCACGGAGAACTTCGTCCCGAACACCACGCCGCCGCTCGCGGCCCGCCGGTAGCCCGCGAGGGTGCGCAGCGGCTCCGGGCCCCGGCGCGCCCCGGTCTCCTGCTCCACCAGGGTGACGGCGCAGCGCACCGCGAGTTCGGCGTAGCCCGACTCGGCCGCGCCGATGGTGAGGCGGCGCGCCCGGTCCTCGGCGTGCGGGACGGCCGCCCGGTCGTCGCCGTGGCCCTCGTCGTCGTGGCCGTGGCTGCCGACGACGGTGTCCGGGCGGAAGCGGTTCATCGGCAGGGGCGGGGCGCCCCGTTCGGCCAGTCGCCGGTCGAGGAGGGCCGGCGAGGCGCGGGACAGCAGGTGGACGGCGCTGCTGTCCGCGTAGCCGGCGGGACCGGGGGTCAGGCCGTCGGCGATCCGGTCGTGCTCGGGCGGCACCCGGACCAGGCGGCTGGGGGTGCCGAGGAACTCCGAGAGCCGGGCGGCGACTTCGTCGCCCCGGTCGATGCCCCGGAAGGCGGTGCCGAACAGGTCGACGTCGCGGCGGGGCGCGGTCGTCGTCACGTCGAGGCGCACCGTGCCGAAGCGGTCCGTACCGTCGGCCGGGTCGAGGGTGAGCCGGGTGCCGTCGGGGCTGACGGCGGGCCGGACCAGGGCGAGGCGGGGGTGGCGGCGCTGGGTGCGGTAGGTGCCGTCCTCGCCGATGACCATGAAGCTGCGGTCGTGCGCGAGGCCCGCCGGCGTCAGGAGCGCCTCGGTCGTCGAGGTGCCCGCGCACCCCTTCACGGGATAGCAGATCAGCTCCGCGACGTCGGCCGTCCGCCGCCCCCCTTCGGTCGACAGCCACCCCGAGGCTCGTCCCGTCATGGTCGAGCGGCTGTGTCAGGCAGCTCTGCGCGACCAGGGGACCGAGACCGCCACGGCCGGCCGGAGTCCGCGGCGCCGCCGAGCCGCGCTACAGGAAGTTGTTGGGCCAGATCATGGTGCGCCACATGTGTGCCGAGGGCGAGTCGTCGAACCCCAGCCCTTCGCGGGGCTGCCGGAAGCAGCGGCCGAGCTCGTCCTCGAACTCGCCGATGTCGATCGCCTCGGCCGGGTCGAAGTCGAAGGTGTAGAGGTCGTTGAGGGTGACCAGGCGTGCCGTCATGTACCAGCGGTGGGCACGGGCCTGACGGTAGGCGTGCCGCACGTGCTCGGGCGGACGGTAGTCGGCGCCGAAGAACGCGTCGTAGGCCTGCGGGTAGTCATAGCCCACCGCGGGGTCGGGGAAGAAGCGGAGGACCTCGTGCTGGCGGATCGCCCAGGCGACCTCCTCGCTGACGTAGGGGGCGACCAGCTGGGCGCCCCAGTGCCCGTGGTGGCTGCGCAGCAGGCCGCCGACGGCGATGTCGTGCAGCAGGCAGGCGGTGACCACCGCGTCGCCGAGGTCGAGGGCGCGGGCGCGGCGGGCGCTGTGGATCAGGTGCAGGGCGGTGAAAGGATCCTGCGCGAGCCGCAGGCGGAAGAAGTCCGCCAGGGTGGGCCTGGCGGGCATCGGTGGCAGCGCCGGGTTGTCGCCCATCATGTAGACGCGGTCCGCGCCGAGCCGGGCGAGGGTCTGGGCGCCGTCGATGTGGTGGTCGGTGCCCAGGGTGGCGGCGGCGGGGAGCGCGATCATGCGGTCCAGCCCTTCCTGCCCGGTGCCGGCGCCTCCGGCTGTCACTGGTGGGAGTGCGCGCCGCGCGGGAGCGCTCTCGGACGGGCCGCGGTGCGGGTCATGGGTCAACATCATGATCGTTCCAACGAGGATGCCGCGGCCAGGTCACCGAAGCCGGGGCAAGGCGCTGGAACGGGTGGAGGAGACCTCCGCGTTCCGGCCGGGCCGGGTGAAGCTGGAGCGGGTGCCGCCGAACCCGCCGGCGACGCCGCCGAGGGTCGGCCGGGGCCGACAGGCCCCCGGGCGACCGCGCATCCCGGACCGGACGGCCCTGGCCGGTCTCATCCACGTGCTGCGGACCGGTGCCGCACGGCTCGATGTCCCCGCGCAGAGCAACGATCAGTCAGTGCCGCGTCCCCGACCTCACCGGACAGCACACCCCCCGTCGCGACGCCCGGCCACCACTGACTGCGGCCGGTCGGCGGCGGCGGCGATATCCGATTGACCGGCGCGGCGGGCTCCGCCCATCATCCCCCCATGGAACACGGGCTGCCGCAGGGGCTGTTGAACGTGGTCGACATCGAGGCCACCTGCTGGGACGGGCAGCCGCCGCCCGGCCAGGTCAGCGAGATCATCGAGATCGGGCTGACGGTGGTGGACCTCGACTCCCTGGAGCGGGTCGGTCGGCACCGCGTCCTGGTCCGCCCCCGGCGTTCGACCGTCAGCGCCTTCTGCACCGAACTGACCGGCCTGACCGGGCCCGAGGTGGACACCGGCCTGCCGTTCTCCGCCGCCTGCCGCCTGCTGGCCACCGAGCACCGGGCGGGCGAGCGGCCCTGGGCCAGCTGGGGCGACTACGACCAGCGGCAGTTCGCCCGCCAGTGCCGGGCCACGGGCACGGCGTACCCGTTCGGCCACCGGCACACCAACGCCAAGGCGGTCTTCACGGACGCCCGCGGCCTGCGCCGGCGCCCGGGCATGGCGCAGGCCCTGGAGCTGGCCGGCCTCCCGTTGGAGGGCCGCCACCACAGCGGCGCGGACGACGCCTGGAACATCGCCGCCCTCGTCCTCACCCTGGCCCGCTCCGGCCACTGGCCGTCGGACGCCGCGCCCGGACGTGGCCTGCTGTGACTGCCGGACGCCCGAGTTGACTGTCGGTCACGGCGCCTAGGGTGATCACATGAGTTCCTCCCTGAGTCCCTTCCTGATCGACACCGCCGCCGTGCGCGGCCTGGTCGGCTCCGGCGACGATCAGATGCTCCGGCTGATCGGCGAGCGCTTCGGCGCCCGCCTCGCCGCGGACGACGACTGGTTCTCCGACGAGATAGCGGAGGGCGCGCCGACCGCCGCGGAGGCGCTGCACGCGGTGGTGCACGGCGGCCCCTACCCGGCGGACTCCCCGTACGTCTTCCAGTACGGCTACGCCTACAAGCGCCTGTGCGAGCTGACCGGCAGTTTCCTGGACAACTCCGGCTTCTCGCCGTTCCGCGGCTCCTGGCTGGAGATGGTCGACGAGGGCCTGCGGGCGCTGCGGATCACGGCGGTCTCGGTGGCCGAGTTCGGCTACTACGGGGGCCTGCCGAGCGGAATCCCCTCGGACGACCTGCCGCGCTGCGGCGAGTGGACGCACGAGCAGTGCCTGGCCGCGCTGGAGCAGTTCGAGCGGACCGAGCGGGACGACCACGCCCCGCCGCTGGAGCCCGCCGTGGCGGACGCCGTCTCCGACGTCGTCGGCTGGCTGCGCCAGGTGGAGAAGCGCCCGGGCTTCGGCGTCGTCGGCTTCGTCTCCTGAGCCGCCGCCCGGAACCGGTCCGAGGGCGGCCGGGTCTCAGCGGCCCGCCCCGGGGACGTCCCGGGCGTGGGCGGCGGCCAGCAGCTGGTAGCCCTCGCCGTTGGCCCGGATGCCGGCCCGTTCCTCCTCGGTGAGCTCGCGCTTGACCTTCGCGGGGACGCCGGCGACCAGCGACCCGGGCGGCACCTGCATGCCCTGCGGGACGACCGCGCCGGCCGCGACCAGCGAACCGGCCCCGATCCGGGCGCCGTTGAGGACGGTGGCGCTCATCCCGATCAGCACGTCGTCCTCGACCGTGCAGCCGTGCAGGACGGCGTTGTGGCCGACCGAGACCCGCTCCCCGAGGACGGCGGGGAAGGACGGGTCGGCGTGGACGGTGCAGTTGTCCTGGATGTTGGTCAGCGCGCCGACGCTGATCCGCTCGGCGTCCCCGCGCAGCACCGCCCCGTACCAGACGCTGGCCCCGGCGGCGACGGTCACCGCCCCGACCACCACCGCCCCGGGCGCGACGAACGCCTCGGGGTCGACCTGCGGGTGCAGTCCGCCGACGGCGGCGATCAGGGGTTCGGCCACGGTGGCACCTCCGGTACGGGACGGACGCGACGACGGAACGACGGTACGGCGGAGCGGTGGGACGACGGCGCTCACCGCCCCGGCCCAGTCTTCCGTACCCACCGGTAGCCCGGGTACCCGCCCCCGCCCTACCCCCGTCGGGGCGGCCAGTGGTCGAGCGGCAGCGGCCCCCGGGACCGGACGGTGCGGATGGCGAAGGTGGAGCGGGCGTCGCGGACCGGGCCGACCGCGAGGATCTCGTCCAGCAGCACCTGCTCGTAGGTGGCCAGGTCCGGGACGGCGATCTCCACCAGGAAGTCCGCCTCGCCCGACACCACGTGGCAGGCGACCACCGCCGGGATCGCGCACAGCGACTCCTCGATGTGCCGGGAGGTCTCCCGCGAGTGCTGCTCCACCCGCAGCGCCACGAACACCGTCAGCCCCAACCCGACCCGCTCCCGGTCGAGTTCGGCCCGGTACCCGGCGATCACCCCGTCCGCCTCCAGCGCCTTCGTCCGGCGCAACGCGGAGGAGGGCGAGAGCCGGACGGCCTCGGCGAGGTCGACGTTGGGCGTCCGGCCGTGGCGCTGGAGGTGGGCCAGGATGGCGCGGTCGATGCGGTCGTACTGCGGACTCGGCATGCCCCGCACCCTAGCCCCGGCACGCGGTGCCGCGAAACGAACGCCGCGCGGCAGCACGTGCCGTCCGGGCCCCGTCGCGGCGCGGATTTCGCCAGCGGGTGCCGCGCGATCGGGGCCAGGATCGGGGCATGACCGACACCCCGTCCGCGACCCGCCCCCACCCCCGTCCCCGCCTCCTCACCTCCCGAGCCTCCCGAGCCTCCCGAGCCTCCCGGGCCTCCCGAACCTCCCGAGCCTCCCGGGCTTCCCGGGCTTCCCGGGCTTCCCGCCGGGGCTCCTCCCGCCCGGCCGCCCTGCTGTCCACCGCCGGGGCGTCCGCGCTGTACATCGGTGCGCTGCTCGGGCCGAGCCTGCTGCTCCTGCCGGGGCTCGCGGCGCGGGCGGCGGGCCCGGCCTCGCTGGTGGCGTGGCTGGGGCTGCTGGCGCTGTCCGGGCTGATCGCGGCCGTGTTCTGCGGGCTGGGCACCCGGCTGGGGTCGTCCGGCGGGGTGGCCGGGTACACGGCGGCCGGGCTGGGGGCGCGGGCGGGCCGGGCCGCGGGGTGGTGCTTCCTGGCGGGGGTGGTCGCGGGGGCGCCGGTGGTCTGCCTGATCGGCGGGAGCTACGCGGCGGCGGCCGTCGGCGCGGACGGGGGCGCGGCCGTCCGGGCGGGGCTGGTGCTGCTGGCGGTGGTGCTGGCCGTGCGGCTGCTGGGGGTGCGCACCGGTGCCGGGCTGCAACTGGTGCTGGTGTCCGCGCTGGTGGGGCTGGTGCTGTTCGCGGTGATCGGTGCGGCTCCGGCGGCCCGGGCCGCGCACTGGACGCCGTTCCTGCCGCACGGTTGGACGGGCGTCGCGCGGGCCGCGCCGCCGCTGATGTTCGCGTTCGTCGGGTGGGAGGCCGCCGCCTCGCTGACCACCCGGCTGCGCGACCCGCGCCGCCAGCTGCGCCGGGTGGTGCTGATCGCCTTCGCCGTCACCTCGCTGCTCTGCCTGGGCCTGGTGGCCGCGACGGTCGCCGTGCTCGGCCCGGGCGCGGGCGGTTCCGTGCCGCTCGCCGACCTGCTGCGCGCCGCGATCGGCGACCGGGGCCCGCTGCTGGCCGCGGGCGCGGCCCTGGTCCTGACCCTGGCCGCCACCAACACCTACCTGACCGGTGCCGCCGCCCTGCTGGACGCCCTGCTCCCGTCCGGTGCGGCGGCCGGACGACGCGGTGCGCTCGCGGTACCGGCCGCGACCGCGCTCATCGGCGTCCCGCTGTTCGCCCTGGTCGGCTGGGGCGTGCTGACCACCGCTCAGCTGGTGGCGGTCCCCACCGCGCTGTTCCTCACCGTCTACCTGACCTGCACGGTCTCGGCGGTCCGGGTCCTGACCGGCGCGCCGCGCCTGGCCGCGGCCGTGAGCTGCCCGGCGGTCCTGGCCCTGCTGCTCGGGACCGGCCTGCCGGTGCTCGCCGCGGCGGCGGTGGCCCTGACCGCGGCCGCCACCGACCGAACGGGCGACCGATCCGCGTTCGAACGTTCCGCCGCAGCCCGGGAGGGTTCACCGGCCGGTGGGGTTTGACCCCGAACGGCTACCGCGCACCACCGGAACGGTCCGATGATCGGGCAATGGACCATGCCGCGGGCGCGTACCCGCCGCCCCTGCCCCTGCTCCCGTCGCTCCCGCCCCTGCCTCCGCTGCCCTCGCTGCCCTCGCTGCCCCTGCCGCACCACCCGCCCTGGCCGTGGCCGTGGCACTGCCACCACCCGGCACCCACGCCCACCCCGACCCCCGTCCCGACGCCGACACCCATCCCCGTCCCGACACCCACCCCGACGCCGACACCCACGCCGCACCCGTCGCCAACTCCCGTTCCCACCCCCGCACCCACTGCGCACCCGACGCCGCTCCCGGCCCCGGCCCCGACCGCGTCTCCCGCCGCCTCGCACCCGACGCCCCTCCGCACCCCGTCCGCCTCCCCCCACCCGCAGTCCCAGACCGCGGCCCCGGCTCCGGCTCCGGCTTCGACGGCCGTCGCCCGGGCGGCGAGCCCGCCGCCCCCGGCACCCGCCCCCGTCCCGGCACCCGGCACCGCCCCCTCGACCCTGGTCGCCGCCCCGCCGCCGGAGGCCCCGGCCGGGCCGGGCCCGCTCGAACCCTCGGTCTGGGCGACCGTCCTGCTCGTCACCGTCCTGCTGCCGGCCGCGCTCGCGGCCCTCGCCGGACAGCACTTCGTGTTCTCCAGGAGGAGACGTTGAACCTTGCTCCGTTGCTCGGCGCCCTCGGGGCGCTGGTGCTCGCGGTGGGCGCGCTCGCGGTGGCGAACCGGCTGCGCCCCGAGGTCCCGGAGGGCGAGCCGTTCCCGGAACCGCACCCCACGCTCGGGGCGATCGGGTCCGGGCTGCTGTCCGGGTTCACCCTGCTGACGGGCTTCCTGATCGCCACCGGCTGGGCCGCCCGCAGCACCGGCATCGTCCCGCCCGACGGCCTGTACATCGCCGACCTCGCGGCGGGCGGCGCCGTCCTGCTCTACCCGTCGCTCGCGGGGCTGCCGTTCACCCCCCGGTACATCACCGCGGTGTGCCTGTTCGGACTGCTGGTCGGCTACGTGATGGTGACGGCCGTCCAGCTCCGGCCCTGACCCGCGCGGAGCGGGCGGGGCGGAACGGAAGGGTGCCCCGCCGGCCCTCGGGTGAGGGGTGGCCTGCGGGGCTGGGGAGGGTGGTTCAGGAGGTGGTGCAGGCGGTGCCGTTCAGCGTGAAGGCGGTCGGGGTGGTGTTGTTCGACCCGTACGTCGCCTGCAGGCCGAAGGCGGTGGACGCGCCGGCCGCCAGGGTGCCGTTGTAGCCGAGGTCGGTGGCGGTGACGGCGGCCCCGCTCTGGGTGACCTTGGCGTTCCAGGCGCTGGTGACCTTCTGGTCGCCGGGGAAGGTCCAGCCGAGCGTCCAGCCGGAGATCGCGGCGGAGCCGGTGTTCTTCACCGTCACGTCGGCGGTGAAGCCGCCCGCCCAGGAGTTGGCCCGGTACGCGATCGAGCAGGCAGCGTTCCCGGCCGGCGGCTGCGAGGTGGGCGGCTGCGAGGTCGGGGGCTGGGACGTCGGGGGCTGCGAGGTGGGCGGCTGGGACGTCGGCGGCTGCGAGGACGGCGGCTGGGACGGCGTGCTCGGGTCGGGCGCGTTCTGCGCCAGCTGGTAGGCGATGTCGGGGACGAACGTCCCGGCCGCGGCGGCGCAGCCGTCGGCCTCGCCCGGGGGCTTGATCCACAGGAAGGCGTCGACGGCGCTGTCGTTGGTCGCAGCGGTCGGGTAGTTGCCGATCCGGCGGCCGGACGGGTCGCACCAGGCGCTGCCCGCCGGGCCGTTGCCGTTGCGGCTGGTGTCGATGACGGCGTGCAGGTTGCCGGGGTTGCCGAGGGCGTTCAGCACGTTGCGGGCGAAGGAGCTCTCGTTGGCGGTGGTGTTGAAGTTGGAGACGTTGGTGAAGAAGCCGTCCGCGTTCAGCACGCCCGCGCCGCGCAGCCGGTTGGCCTGCTCGGCGGCGGAGTTCCAGGTGGAGTGGCCGCCGTCGAGGTAGACCTTGGCGTTCGGGTTCGCGGCGTGGATGGTGGTGACGGCGCGGGCCAGCGAGGCGAACCGGTCGTTCTGCTGCTGGGCGCTCAGGCAGGTGGTGAGCGCGATCGAGTCGGGCTCCAGCACCACCATGGTGCGCGAACTGCCCAGCCCGGCGGCGAACTTGCCGACCCAGGCGTCGTACGAGGGCAGGTCGGGCGCGCCGCCGGCGGAGGCGCCGCCGCAGTCCCGGTTGGGGATCGCGTAGGCCACCAGCACCGGCACCTGGCCGGCCTGGGCGGCGGCCGAGGTGACCGTGCGGACGTCGGAGGTGACGCTGTCGGGGCGGTAGTTGGAGAACCAGATGCCCTGCGGCTGGCTGGCGATCCGCTTGGAGATCACCTGGGTGCGGGAGTCCCCGGGGTTGGCGGCGACCCACTTGACGACCTGCGAGGTCGGGTCCTTGTAGAACTGGGTGTCGGCGGCGAGGCTGCCCTGCACGGCCGCGCCCGCGCCGCCCTGGGCGGCGACCACCAGGCCGACGGCCGCGGTCGCGGCGGCGAGGGCGAGGGCGGCGGCCCGACGGGTCGGCCGGACGGGCGGGACGGGGGTGTGCCGGTGCGGGTCGGGGGTGTGCACGGTGTCCTCCGGTGGGGTGCTCTCGGGTGGGAGAGGCGGACGGCAGCCGGGTGGGGGGCATGCTGACCGGGACCGATGCGGGAACCGGAACGTGGGAGCGCTCCCGCAACGAACCGCGCCCGATGCTAGCGGCCCGCCCCTCCCTCACGGCAGGCCCCGGACACCGCGAACTCCCGCCGCCCCGACCGCCCCTGACTCCGCGCCACCGGGCCGTACCAGCGTCGAACCGCTGTCGAACAGGCCCTTCGCGCCCGTCCCACCTGCGCCCGGCCGCCCCGAGGAGCCTGCCGGCCCCGCGAAACTTTCACCCGCGACGGAACGGGACCGACGGCCGCCCCCTCACCCCTGCCGCGCCCGGGCGGGCTCGGGCAGGTCGAGGGTGGCGATGTCCTCCCCCATCGCGAGCATCCGGTCCAGCAGCGGGCGCCGGCCGAGCAGGGTGTTGCGCAGCCACAGGCCGCGGGCGGTGCGCGGGGCGAGGAAGGGCCCGGTGCGGTCGCCGCCGCGCTGGCAGCGTCGGGCGTAGGGGCGGACGGTGCGTTCGTAGCGGGTGAGTGCGGCGCGGTGGTCGCCGTCGGCGCGGGCGAGTTCGGTGGCCAGGACGTACGCGGCGACCAGGGCGGTGCCGGTGCCCATGCCGCCGATGGTGGCGCCGCAGGCGGCGTCGCCGAGCAGGGCGATCCGGCCGTCGGACCAGGCGGGGACGTCGGCGCGGCTGATCGAGTCGACGTACAGGTCGCGGTCGTCGACCTCGTCCAGGGTGGCGAGCAGGTGCGGGACGGGGTGCGGCAGGTCGGCGAAGCGTTCGCGCAGCAGTGCCTTGAGCCGGGCGGGGGCGTGCCGGTCGAGGGGCAGTTCGGGCGAGGCGAACAGCAGGAAGGCGCCGGCCCGGTCGGGGTCGCGGGGGTCGGCCCCGGCGGCGGCGAGCCGGCCGGGGGTGTTGACGCCGGTGCTGCCGGCGGGCAGGCCGAGGCGGTTGGGGAAGGGCCAGGTGGCGGCGTAGTAGCCGAGGTGGCGGACGTAGCGCCGTTCCGGTCCGAAGGCGAGGGCGCGGACCCGGGAGTGCAGGCCGTCGGCGCCGACCACCAGGTCGAAGTGCCGTTCGGGGGCGTGCCGGAAGGAGACCAGGACGCCGTCGGGCCGCTGCCGCAGGGCGGTGGCGGTGTCGCCGAACAGGTACTCGGTGCCGGGCGCGCTGTGCCGGTGCAGCAGCCGGACGAGGTCGCCGCGCGGGATCTCCACCTCGCCGCCGGCGAACTCGGCGGGCAGCCGCAGCCTGGTCCGGCCGCGCGGGTCGGTGAAGGTCATGGGGGTGCCGCCGGTGCGGTGCGCGCGCAGTTCGTCCAGCAGGCCCATCCGGCGCAGGACGGTCAGGTGGGTGGGGCCGCGGAAGTCGACGGCCTGCCCGCCGGCCCGCAGTCCGGGGGCGAGTTCGACCACGGTGGGCCGGTGTCCGTACCGGGCGAGCCAGTACGCGAGCGCGGGGCCGCCGATGCCGGCGCCGGAGATCAGTATCCGCACGTGCTTCCTCCTCGGGTGGCGTCACCGCCGAGAAACTGCGTCCAGCGGACGCGGTTCATTGCTGTGTACGGTAGACACAGTTCCGGGCCGCGCACAAGGCCGGCCCGCGGAGCGAGGAGGGGCCGTGCCGGAACCGAACGCGGCGCTGCGGCTGCTGTGGGGCCCGCCCGCCCGGCCCACCCGGGGGCCGAAGCCGTCCCTGAGCCTGGAGTCGATCGCCCGCGCCGGGGTCGGCATCGCGGACGCCGAGGGCCTGGCGGCGGTGTCCATGCAGCGGGTCGCGGGGCTGCTCGACCACACCAAGATGGCGCTGTACCGGTACGTGCCGGGCAAGGCCGAACTGGTCGCCCTGATGGTCGAGCACGCCGCGGGCGACCCCCCGCCCGCGAGCGACGCCCCGTGGCGCGAGCAGCTCGCCGACTGGGCCCACCGGATGTCCGCCGTGCTGGCCGCCCACCCCTGGCTGCTGGACGCCCTCGCCGCCCCGCGCCCCACCGGCCCGCGCGAACTGGCCTGGCTGGAACGGGTGGTGGCGGCCCTCGACGGCCACGGCCTGTCCGGCGCGGAACGCATGGACGCCGCCGTCCTGCTGGTCGGCCACGTCCGCACCATCGCCGCCCAGCACCGCCAGTCCCGCGACGGCTCCCCCGAGGCCGAACTCCTGCGCGCCCTCGGCGATTTGGTCCACACCCACGCCGACCGCTACCCCGCCCTCGCCGCCGCCCTCGCCGAACCCCCGGGCGGCCGCGACGACGCCTACGACTTCGGCATCGCCCGCATCCTCGACGGCATCGCCGCCCTGATCGACCACCGCACCCGCTGACCCTCCCCCGCCCCCCCGCAGGCCGAACAGCCTTTCGGGCGGCGGGAGTTGCGGCCGGAAAAATGCCGGTCCCCCGCGCCGCCCGCGCGGCACGGTCGGCCGGCGAGCGACGCGGACGGGTACTTCGGCGAGCAGGTGGCGGAGCGGTACGACGAGTCCTCGGGGCCCGAGTTCCGGGCGGACGCCATCGCCCGGACGGTCGACGTCCTCGCCGAACTGGCGGGCGGCGGAAAGGCGTTGGAGCTGGGGGTCGGGACGGGGCGGATCGCCCTGCCGCTCGCCCGCCGCGGCGTCCCGGTGCACGGCATCGAGCCGTCCCGGGCGATGGTGCGGCGCCTGCGCGCCGAGCCCGGCGGCGAGTCGATCGGCGTCACCCTCGGGGACTTCGCCACCGCGCAGGCGGACCTGACGGCCGACGGGCCCTTCGCCCTGGTCTTCCCGGTCTTCCGCACCCTCATGAACCTGACCGGCCAGGAGGCCCAGGTCGCCTGCTTCCGCACCGCCGCCGCCGCCCACCTCGCGCCCGGCGGCCGCTTCCCCGTCGAGGCGATGGTCCCGGAGCTGCGCAAGATCCCGGCCGGGCAGAACACCGTCCCGTTCCGCACCGGCCCCGGCGAGTGGGCCTGCACCGCCTACGACACCGTCACCCAGGACGCGACCTGCCACTACCTCCAGGTCATCCCGGACGGCCGCGGCACCGCCCGGACCGTCCCCTTCCGCTACGCCTGGCCCGCCGAACCGGACCTGATGACCCGACCGGCCGGCCTGCGGCTCCGCGACCGCTGGGACGGGTGGACGCGGGCACCGTTCACCGAGCACAGCACCCAGCACGTCCCGGTCCGGGAGAAACCGCCCGCCTGACGCCCGCCCCCGTCCCCCGGACGCCCGGCGCCCCCTCGCGCCCGGGCCAGGCGCACAGCAACGCCGCCGCGGCCGGTGCCGGCTGAGCACCCGTACTCATGCGTCCGGCCCCCGGCTCGCCGATGGTGGAGCCGGAGGTGCGGGATGACGGGGAAGCGGAGGTCGCTCGCGGCCGAGTGCGCCAGGACGCTGGGGCTGGTCGGGGCGCTCGTCCTGGTGCGGTTCGGCGGGACGAACCTCAGCGGGCCGTCGAAGCGGAAGCTGCGGCGGCTGGTCGAGTCGCCCGGGGTGGAGTCGCGCCGGGCGGCGGCGGAGCGCGGGATGGGGGCGGTGGTCGAGCGGGTGGGCGCGTTCGGGGGTCTGGAGCACGTGCTGACGCACTGCGCGGAGACCTTCTCCCGGCGCACCGAGTTCGCGGGTTTCGGCTCCCCCGCCGCCCGCAAGGTCACCTGCGAGCTGCGGGCCGTCGCCTACTTCGGGGTCCGCGGCGAGGTGGCCGACGTCCTGGACGAGCTCCGGCGGTACGGCATCGCGGACTGGATGCCGCCCCCGGAGTGCGGCCCGGCCCGATCCACCGGCCCGGAGTTCGGCACTCCGGAGCTGCGGATCGACTGGGACCGGCCGGGGGCGCCGCTCCCGCTCCGGGACGGGGTGCGGGCGCCGCGCCGGGGGATCGGCTCCGGCCGACTGCGCCACCGCCGCTGGAGCGTCCCGCCCCGATCGCCGGGCCGGTCCGCCCGGTCCGCCCGGACCGCCCGGACCGCCCGGACCGCCCGGACCGACCGGGCGCGGCTGGCGGACGCGCGGGCCCGGTACGGCACCCTGCTGGTGCTGCGCCTCGGCGGGCCGGGCCGGTGCGGCGGGACCCGCTTCACCGTCCGGTACGAGGAGTGACGGCCTGTCAGGATTCCCGGCCGCGCGGGGCGGCGCGGTGGCGGCCGCGACGGGCGGGGGCGCGGGTCGCGGTGACGGCCGCGGCGAGGATCAGGGGGGTGAGCAGCAGAAGCATGGTGAGTTGCATGTGGTGCCTCCGGGTGGTCCGGTTCCTGCTGGTGCGGGTACCCACACCTGGCGCGGACATGTGGACCGCCCTCCCGGGTCACCCGCCCGGACCGCCTTGCGGCCCGGATCTCGCCCGGTCGGTCGCCCACCAACCGTGGATCTTCCCGGGCAGACGATCCGTCAATCTGCTTCCCGGGGGCGCTCGGGCAGCACGATCGGCGCGCCCCCGCGCGGGTGCGCCAGGACCTCCACGGGGTGGCGGTAGACCCGGCTGAGCAGGTCGGCGTCCAGGATCTCGGCGGTGGGGCCGACGGCGACGGTGCGTCCGGCGTCCAGCAGTGCGATCCGGTCGGCGTGCGCGGCGGCCAGCGTCAGGTCGTGCAGGACGACGACCACGCCGTGTCCGGCGTCGGCACGTTCCCGGGCGACCCGCAGCACGAGTTCCTGGTGGCGCAGGTCGAGCGCGGCGGTGGGTTCGTCGAGCAGCAGCAGCGCGGTGTCCTGGGCGAGGACGCGGGCCAGCGCGACCCGGGCCCGTTCGCCGCCGGAGAGCGCGGTGAACGGGCGTTCGGCCAGGTGCGCGCAGTCGGTGGCGGCCATCGCGCGGGCGACGGCCCGTTCGTCCTGGTCGGCGGTGCAGCGGCCGGCCCAGGGGGCGCGTCCCATCCGGACCACCTCGACGGCGGGGAACGGGAAGGACACCTCGTGGGTCTGCGGCAGCAGGGCGCGGCGGCGGGCGAGTTCGGCGGGCCGGTGCCCGGCCAGCGGGCGGCCGTCGATCCGCACCTCGCCGCGGGCCGGGCGCTGGTCGCCCGCCAGGACGGACAGCAGGGTGGACTTGCCGGCGCCGTTGGGGCCGAGCAGCGCCAGGATCTCCCCGGCCCGCACGGTCAGGTCGACGTCCGCCAGCAACTCCCGTCCCCCGACGGCGAAACCGATCCGGTCGGCTTCCAGCAGCACGGTCATGCCCAGCCTCCCTGGCGGCGTCGGGTGCGGCGCAGCAGCCAGAAGAAGAACGGGCTGCCGATGAGTGCGGTGAGGACGCCGAGCGGGAGTTCGGCGGGTGCGGCGAGGGTGCGGGCGGCGAGGTCGCCGGCGACCAGGACGAGCGCGCCGCCGACGGCGGAGGCGGGCAGCAGGAAGCGGTGGCCGGGGCCGGCCAGCATCCGCAGCAGGTGCGGGACGACCAGGCCGACGAAGCCGATGATGCCGCTGACCGCGACGGCTGCGGCGGTGAGCAGCGCGACCACGGTGATCAGCACGATCCGCATCCGTTCGACGTCCACGCCCAGGTGCCGGGCGGGGCGTTCGCCGAGCGCGAGCAGGTCCAGGCGGCGGGCGTAGCGGGGGGCGACGGCCAGGCCGAGGGCGGCGAACGGCAGCACGGCCAGCACCTTCGTCCAGCTGGCCTGGGAGAGCGAGCCGAGCTGCCAGAACGTCACCTGGCTGATCGCGGCGGTGTCGGCGGTGAACAGCAGCAGGCCGATCAGCGCGCCGCAGAACGCGTTGACGGCGATGCCGGTGAGCAGCAGGGTGACCACCTCGGTGCGGCCGCCGCTGCGCGACATGGCGTAGACGGCGCCGACGGTGAGCAGGCCGGAGGCGAACGCGGCGGCGGTGACCGTCCAGGAGCCGAGCGCGTCCAGGCCGAGCACGATGCAGCTGACGGCGCCGACCGCGCCGCCGGAGGAGACGCCGATCACGGCGGGTTCGGCCAGCGGGTTGCCGAACACGCCCTGCATCAGCGCCCCGGCGCAGCCGAGCGCGCCGCCGACCAGCAGGGCCAGCACCACCCGGGGCAGCCGGACGTTCCACAGCACCGATTCGGGGACCCGCTCCAGCGCGTGGCCGCCGAGGTGGGCGCGGTGGGCGAGCGAGGCGAGGATGTCGCCGAGCGGGATGGCGTAGGCGCCGGTGCCGGCGGCGAGCAGCGCGCAGGCGAGCAGGGCGGCGCAGAGCCCGGCCAGCAGCAGCGGGCGCCGGTCGCGGGCGGCCTTCTTCACCGGCGGGGGCGCGGCGGCGCCGGTCCCGCCGGTCGGGCCGGTCTCGGGCAGGATGGCGGTCATTCGGCGTCCCGGTGCAGCTGGGTGGCGATGTCGCGCAGTACCTCGGGGGTGCGCGGGCCGTAGGAGAGCAGGCGGCCGTCGTCGACGGCGATGATCCGGCGGTCGAGTCCGGCGGGGGTCTGGGCGACGCCGGGGAGTTCGAGCAGGCCGTCGACGCCGCCGACCGACTCCAGGCCCTTGTTCATCACCAGGATCGCGTCGGGGGCGGCCTTGACCAGGGCTTCGCTGGTGAGCGGGGTGAAGTCGCCGGTGAGGTGGGCGGCGGTGCCGGCGTCCTCGCCGCCGGCGGCCTCGATCAGCGAGGGCGCGCCGGAGTCGGGGCCGCCGAGCAGGAAGACGGAGGCGCTGCCGCGCAGGTAGAGGAAGGCGACCTTGGGGCGGGTGGCCCCGGCGGCCGGGAGCTGCGCCTGCACGTCGGCGATCTGACGTTGGGTGCGCTCCTTGAGCCGGGCACCGGCCTCGGGCACGCCGAGGGCGGCGGCGACCCGGTCGATCCGGGGGCCGACGTCGTCGAGCTTCTTGGCGTCGTCCAGGACGATCAGCGGGACGCCGGCGGCGCGGATCTGGTCGACGGCCTCGGCGGGGCCGGTGCTGCGGTCGGCGAGCACCACGGTGGGGTGCAGGGAGAGCACGCCCTCGGCGGAGACCTCGTGGGCCTGGGTGATGACGGGGAGTTTCGCGGCCTGTTCGAAGGTGGTGGACACGTCCCGGGCGACCGCGCGGTCGCCGAGGCCGAGGCTGAACACCAGCTCGGCCAGGCTGCCGTTGAGCGGGATGATCCGGTCCGCGCTGGTGACGGTGACCTGTCGGCCGTCGGCGGAGGGGACGGTGACGGGCAGGCGGGGCGCGGGGGCGTCGGGCAGCGCCTCGATCCGGTCGGGGTCGGCGGTGGCGGAAGCGGAGGCGGAGGCGGAGGCCGCCGGTGTGCCGGGGGCGGCCTCGCCGGTGGAGCAGGCGGCGGCACCGAGCAGGAGTCCGAGGACGGCGAGCAGGAGTCCGAGGACGGCGAGCAGGACGGCGGGGGCGGTTCTGGTCCGGTCGCGGAGGGTGCGGGTCAACCTCGGGCCTTTCTCGGTGCGTTGACGTCCCGTCGAGGTCGCCCAGGGGGGTCGTGGTCGGGACACTTGACTCATATATTAGGTTAGCCTTACCTCAATTGAGCAAGGGGGTCGCCTCCCCCCGCACCCCTTGCCACCTGCCCGCTTCCCCTCCGCCGAGGAGTGATCCGCCATGCCCGTCCCCGGACGGCCCCCCGTACCACCCCGCCGCCCGGCCGGCCGGCTGCGCACCGCCCTCGTGCTGCCGCTCGCCCTGCTGCTGGCCCTGGCCTGGCTCCCCGGCCGGGCCGCCGCGGCCGATCCGGCGGTCTCCGGCGGCCGACTCGACTGGGGCATCAAGCAGTCCTTCCTCACTTACGTCACCGGCCCGATCGCCAACGGCAAGTGGGCCCTGACCGGCGGCGCGGCCACCGTCGGCGGCTCGGCGTTCCGCTTCCACTCCGCGGCCGGCAGCTACGACCCGGCCACCGGCGCGCTCTCCGCCGCCTTCCAGGGCGGGGTCCGCTTCACCGGCCACCAGGAGAACGGCAGCAACGCGCTCGACCTCTCGATCTCCCACCTCACCGTCAAGGCCGCGGCCGACGGCAGCGCCGCCCTGTACGCGGACGTCAGCTCCAAGTCCCGCGAGACCGGCAAGACCTCCAGCACCGGCCAGGCCCGGCTGGCCGACCTCTCGCTCTCCGGCGTCTCGCTCAAGAACGCCTCCGGCACCCTCACCCTCAGCAACGTCCCCGCGACGCTGACCCCGGCCGGGGCCAGTGCCTTCGGCGGCTTCTACACCGCGGGCACCGCGCTCGACCCGCTCACCTTCTCCGTGACGCTCAAGTCCCCGGCCGCCGCGCCCTCCCCGACGCCGACGCCCACCCCGACCGCCGCCCCGACCGCCGCCCCGGAGCCCGCGGAGAGCGCGGCCGGAGCCACCCCGAGCGCCACCGCCACCGCCACCGCCCTCGACCGGGGCACGCTCGACTGGGGCGTCCGGCGGACCTTCCGCGACTACGTCACCGGCTCGATCGCCCAGGGCGGTTGGCAGCTCGGCGACGGCGCGGCCGACGGCGGGGCGTTCTTCCGCTGGACGCCCGCCCGCGGCACCTGGGACCCGGCCGCCCGCACCCTCGACGCGGGCTTCACCGGCACCGTCCGCTTCACCGGCCTGCGCGAGGGCGACACCCTCGGCCTGGACCTGACACTCGCCAACCCGCGCCTGACCGCCGCCGGCACCGAGGGCCACCTGACCGTCGACGTCTCCGGCCGCACCCCCGACGGCACCACCCGCACCGCCGCCACCACCGAGATCGCCACCTTCGACGCGAGCGCCCTGAAGACCGAGAACGACCTCCTCACCGCCACCGACCTGCCGCTCACCCTCACCGCCGCCGGTGCGGGCGCCTTCGGCAACCTCTACCCGGCCGGCACCGAGATGGACCCGCTCACCGTCAACCTCCCGCTCACCCCCGCCGCGGCCGTCCCGCCGCTGCCCGACCTCGGCGCGACGCCCACGCCCACGCCGCCCCCGGCCACCGCGCCCGTCGCCGCCGCCACGTCCTCCTCCTCCCACACCGCCCTGATCACCACCCTCGCCCTGGTGCTCGCCGCGGCGGTGGCGGCGGCCACGACCCTCGTCGTCCGGCGCCGCAGGCGTTCCTGAACGCCCCCGTTCCCGAACGCCCCCGGCAGGTCCCCGGCCGCTCCCCCGGCCCCTCCTCCCGCCCCACCCCACCGATTCCGGAGTCCGATCCATGTCCCACACCCCTGCCGTCCGCCACCGCAACCGCACCCGGCTGGCCGCGCTGGCCGCCGCGACCGCGGGTCTCGGCCTGACCGCCTTCGGCCTGCCCTCGCTCGCCTTCGGCGCCGGCGCCCCCACCACCGTCAGCTACGACACCGGTTCGCTGGACTGGGGCGTCAAGGCGAGCTTCCGCACCTACGTGACCGGCCCGGCCGGCGGCGGGAGCGTCACCCCGAGCGGCGGGGCCACCACCAACGCGGACGGCTCCTACCACTTCAACCTGGCCTCCGCGGGCTACGACCTGACGACGCACCGGCTGAACGCGGCCTTCGACGGCGGGGTGCGCTTCCTCGCCCACGACGGCGCGCTGGACATCGCGATCAGCGACCTGCGGATCGTCACCGAGGGCACCACCGGCACCCTCACCGCGGACACCGCCTCGAAGGAGAGCATCGGCGCCACCGCCCCGACGCTGCGCCAGGACGTCGCGCTGGCCACCTTCACCGTCGCCCGCGACACCACCAACGGCGGGGCCACCGCCGCCACCCTGACCGCCGACGGCGCGAAGGCGTTCGCCGGGTTCTACCCCGAGGGCACCGCGCTGGACCCGCTGTCGATCGTCCTCAAGCAGACGCCCGCCCCGTCCCCCTCGGCCTCCGCCTCCGCTTCGGCCTCCGCTTCGGCCTCGCCCGGGCCGTCCTCCTCGCCCTCGCCCTCGGCGTCCGCGTCCGCCTCCACCGGGCCGTCCTCCTCCCCCTCCCCTTCGGCCTCCGCGTCCGCCTCCGCCGCGCCGTCCTCCTCCCCCTCGCCCTCCGCGTCCGCCTCCACCCCGGCGGGCAACGAGCTGGCGATCGTCGACGGCCGGCTGGAGTGGAACGTGCAGTCCGACTTCCTGGCCTACGTGACGGGACCGATCGCCAACGGCAAGGTGGAGTTCGGCGGCGGCGCGGCCGAGTTCCGCTTCGGTTCGGGCAGCGGCAGCTACCGGACGGACACCCACGCGCTGTCGGCGGGCTTCGCCGGGTCGGTGCGCTTCCTCGGGCACCAGGCGGCCGACGGGCACTACCAGTTGGACACCGCCCTCTCCCACCTGGGCCTGCGGGTGGACGCCTCCGGCGCGTACCTGGTGGCCGACGTGACCGCCAACTCGCTCTCCGGCGGGGCACCGGTCCGGCTGACCGGGGCGAAGATCGCCAAGCTGGACCTCGCCAAGGCCGACTTCACCCCGGTCGACGGCGTGGTGACGCTGCGCCAGGTCCCGGCGACGCTGACGGCCGAGGGCGTGCCGGTGTTCGGCCAGTACAAGGAGGGCAAGGAGCTGGCCCCGGTGACGGCGGTCCTCTCCTTCGACCGGAACGCGACCCTGCCGTCCGGCACCCCGACCACCGGCACCGGCACCGGAACGGGCACCGGCACGGGCGCGGGCACCGGCACCGGCGGGACCGGTGGGGCCACCCTCACCACCTCCGGCGGCACCGGCGGTGAGCTGGCCTTCACCGGCGGCGGCACCGGCACGGTGCCGATGCTGGCCACCGCGGCCGGGCTGCTGCTGGTGGGCGGGGCGACCACCGTCCTGGTCCGCCGCCGCTCCTCCGGCACCGCCACCGCCGACACCGCCGCGGCCGAGTAAGGCCGCTGACCCCCTTTCGGGCCCGCGCGGACACTTCCGCGCGGGCCCGACCGCGTCCTCACCGGCTCCCGGCGGACAGGGTCTACCGGGCGGCGGCCAGGACGGCCAGTTCGCGCAGGCGGGTGAAGTAGTCGGCGGCCCCGGGGTCGTCGGCCAGTTCGGGCAGGATGCGGTCGACGGTCGCTATGCCGGTGCGCAGGGCCGCTCTGCGGCGTTGGTCGAGCGGGCCGGTCAACGCGGCGGACACGCAGCCCGCGAGGTGGCTGTCCAGCAGCACCAGGTCCTCGCCGGCGGGCGAACGCCGGTAGCAGCTCTGCGGGAAGGGCAGGCCGAGGAAGCCCTGCCAGCGGGTGTCCAACTGGTCGTTGTGCGTGTCGCTCATGCGGACGATGATGCCCGAGCGCACGGCCGCCCCGTCACCCGCCCCGACCCGGTACGCCCTCGTCCCGACCCGGTACGGACGACGACGAGGCCCGGTGCGGGAACCGTTCCCGCACCGGGCCTCTCGGCACTCCGCTCGCTCGGGCACCCGGGTGTCCAGCCGCCCGGGTGTCCAGCCGCTCAGGCGCTCAGGCGCTCAGCGGGTACCGCCCGCCGAGCTCGCTGAATATCGCGCCGTTGAGGACGAAGGCGCGCTTGCACTCCTCGGCGACCCGGCGCTGCTCGACCTCGTCCATCAGCGCGCCCGCGGCGTCCAGCTTGGCCCGGTAGTCGCGCTTGAACGCGGCCGGGTTGTCGATCTCCTCGAAGACGTAGAACCGGACGCCGTCGCCCTTGCGCTCGAAGCCCCAGGTGCGCTCGGCGACGCCGCGGATGATCTGACCGCCCGACAGGTCGCCCAGGTAGCGGGTGTAGTGGTGGGCGAGGTAGCCGGCCGGCCAGGTGTCGGCGAGCTCCTCGATCCGGGCGGCGATCGCCTCGGTGGCGGGCAGCGGGGCGAGCGTGCTGCGCCAGTCCGGGCCGGCCAGGTGGTCGAGGTCGCGCTCGATGGCGGCGGTGCGCAGCAGGGCGCGGTCGATCAGCGGGCCGGCCAGCGGGTCGGCGGCCAGGGCGTCCAGGCGGGACTCCAGGGCGCGGTAGACGTACCAGAGCTGGCCGGTGAGGTCGGTGTAGGCCTGGACGCCGAGCCGCCCGCCGAGCAGGTCGCTCATGAAGGAGGACTGCTCGGCCGCCTGGTGCTCCTCGGCGCTGGCGGTGCGGAGCAGGGCGGAGAAGGCGGCGGGCTGCTGGTCGGGGCTGGACATCGGGAAGGGCCTCCAAAGATCGAATCCCTACGATTATTTAGGTGAGGCTCACCTAAGTCAAGCTGTTGCCGACGCCCTGTCGGGAAGATTCCACGGGGCGTTGAATCCCTCGGTCCACCGGCCCTGACGTGCTTGGATGATCGCCATGGACCGATCATTCGACGCCCTGGTCGACGAGGCCGGGGCCGCCCCCGTCGACGGCTGGGGTTTCGCCTGGCTCGACGGCCGGGCCACCGAGCAGCGCCCCTCCTGGGGCTACCAGCGGCTGCTGGGCGAGCGGCTGGCCGCCGCCCGCGCGGCGCTCGACCTGCAGACCGGCGGCGGCGAGGTGCTCGCGGGCGCGGGCGCGGCGGACTTCCCGCACTTCCCGCGCACGATGGCGGCCACCGAGGGCTGGGCGCCGAACGCGGCGCTGGCCACCCGGCGGCTGCACCCGATGGGCGCCGTGCTGGTGTCCTCCCCGGCCGACGCGCCGCTGCCGTTCGCGGACGGCGCGTTCGACCTGGTGACCAGCCGCCACCCGGCCGCGGTGGACTTCCCGGAGATCGCCCGGGTGCTGGCCCCGGGCGGCACCTACTTCGCCCAGCACGTGGGCGGACGCACCAACGTCGAACTGAGCGCGTTCTTCCTCGGCCCGTTCCCGGTGCCCACCGCCCGCGAGCACGAGGTGGAGGCCGAACGGGCCCGGGCGGCCGGGCTGGAGGTGGTGCGGTGCCGCAACGAGCGGCTGCGCCTGGAGTTCTTCGACGTCGGCGCGGTGGTCTGGTTCCTGCGCAAGGTGGTCTGGACGGTGCCGGACTTCTCGGTCGACCGCTACCGCGAGCGCCTGCGCGCGCTGCACGGGCTGATCGAGCGCGAGGGCGTGTTCGTCTCCACCATGTCCCGCACCCTGTTCGAGGCCCGCAAGCCCACCGGACTCGCCCCGTCCGCTCCCTGACGGACTCCGCCGCCGCGCACCGGACGGGCCCGGCCCGGCGGGTCTCCTGACCGCCCGTCAGTCCGGCTCCGCGGGCGGGAAGCCGCGCACGGGGTGGCCGGACTCGTCGGTGGTCGGCCGGCTGCCGTCGCCGAGCGGGCACAGGTCGTAGCAGTCCCGGGCCCCGGAGTCGAACGCGTCGAGGTCGCGGCCGGTGCGCGCGTCGGCCCGGTGGCTGCGGAACCACTCCCGCCCGGTCTCCGCGTCCTCGCCGTACAGCACCACCGCGAGGGTGTCGCGGTCCAGGTGGCCGCCGCTCCACTCGACCACGGCCTCCCACCGCTCGCCGTCGTGGCCGAAGTCGTCGACGGTGGCGCTGCGCACCACCTCGCCGCCGGGGTGGGCGTGCACGGCGAAGTCCGTCTGCCCGTGGTCGACCGTCAGGAAGGGCGAGCCGTCCGGGGAGAGGGCGATCAGGCAGCGGTCGGTCCAGGGGAGGGGCACGGGTCGCAGCACGCCGTCGGCGACGGTGCCCCGGAAGACGGCGATGCCGTCCTGGCCCTCGCCGACGCACAGCAGCATCTCCCCGTCGGGGTGCGCGAAGTGCTCGCCGCCGTGGCCGACGGTGGGCAGCCCGCCTGGCGCGGGCCGCGCGCCGGTCCCGGCGTCCAGCACCGTCCAGTGGTCGTGGCAGCCGCGGCCGGCCATCGCGTCGGGCCGGTAGAGCCACAGCCGCCGCCCGTCCGCCGAGAGCCCGCACCCGGGGCGGTGCCCCCGCGCGTGCGTCCGCTCCGGCTCGATCACCGACCGCCACGGCTCGGCCCCGTCCGCCGCCACGCACACCACCCCGTCCAGCGTGGTGCAGTACGCCCGCGCCGCGCCGCGCCCCACCACGTGCCCGACCACCTCGTCCCCCGCCCCGGCCGGAACCGCGCGACGGGCACCAGCACCCCCGCCTGCGCACCGGCCGGGTCGTGGGCACGGATCTCACCGTCCACCAGCCGACTGATCACCGGACGGCCCGCCCCACCCTCGCTCATGCCCAGGGACTCCGGCGCCCCGCGCCGACGCCCTCCGCCCCGGCCGCCGTCCGCTCGGCGGTGACCACGAACACGGTGACGGCGGCCAGGAACGGTCCGTGCGCCAGGTGGTCGAGCCAGTCCCGGGCCTGCCGGGCGGTCAGGTGGTTGGCTGTGACGGCGCGTTCGGTGTTGCGGCGCAGGCCGAGCACCCGGTCGGCCTCCCGGACGTCGCGGAAGAGCGTGGTGACGGGGGCGACGGTGCGCACGGCGAGGCCGGAGTGTTCGGCGAGCCGGGGCAGTTGGCGGCCGATCAGCGGGTTGCGGACGATCCGGTCGGTGAGGTGGCGGGTGAAGGCCCGGGACAGCTCGGGGTCGGGGTGGTCGACGGCGAGGGTGTCCCAGTCGGGTTCGGCGGCGACCAGCCGGCCGCCGGGGCGCAGGACGCGGTGGGCCTCGGCGAGGGCGACGGCCGGGTCGGCGAGGTGCTGGAACAGCCGGTCGGTGCGGATCCGGTCGGCGCTGCCGGGGGCCAGCGGGAGGCGGTGGACGTCGGCGCGCAGGACGGCGGTGCCCGGCAGGTCCGCGGTGCGTTCGGCGGCGCGACGGGCCATCCGCGGGTCGTGGTCGATGCCCAGGACGCGGCCGCGGGCGGTGGCGGCGCGGGCCAGGGCGGGCAGGGCGGCGCCGGTGCCGCAGCCCCAGTCGAGCAGGAGCTGTCCGGGGCGGGCGTCCAGGGCGTCCAGCAGGACCCGCTGGTAGGCGCGGGCCTGGTCGGTGCGGTTGAGCCGCTCCTGGTAGGCGATCCGGTCGGGGACGACTGTCTCGAAGAGCTGTCCGGCGACGTCGGCGAGGGCGTGCAGCTCCCGGTCGAGGGCGCCGCGCCCCTCGGCGGTGAGCCGGACCGGGCGGCGGCGGCCCTCGCCGGGCAGGTACTCGATCAGCTGCTTGTCGCGCAGCCGGGCGAGGGCGCCGGACAGGCTGCCGCGGCCGAGCCTGGTCCCGGTCATCCGCTCGATGGCGGTGTTGACGGCGTAGCCGTGCAGCGGCCCGTCCGCGAGGGCGGACAGCACCAGCATCTGGGCGTCGTTGGTGCGCACCTGGCTCCGTTCCTCCGTCCGGCCGCGCTTCTCCATGACACGCGACGCGTGCTATTCATTGTGCACCATGCGGTCCGCCCGTCCGAAAGGCCGTCACCTTGCGTTCCACCACTCCGCCGCGCACGCCGCGGCCCTCCCCCTTCCGCGCCCTGGCCGCGCTGCGCGCCGGACGGCTGCGCCGCCGCCTGGCCGGGGCCGAGCTCCCCCGGCACATCGGGCTGATCATGGACGGCAACCGTCGCTGGGCCCGCGAGCGCGGCTTCGCGGACGCCCGGCTGGGCCACCGCTACGGCGCGCAGCACGCGGGCGCGGTGCTCGGCTGGTGCGAGTCGCTGGGGGTGCGGCACGTGACGGTGTTCGTCTGCTCGGCGGAGAACCTGCAGCAGCGCGGGGACGGGGAGGTCGCGTTCCTGATGCGGGTGATCGAGGAGGTGCTGGCCGCGCCCCTGTCCGGGCCGAACCCGCGCTGGCGGGTGCAGGTGGCGGGCGACCTGGACGCCCTGCCGGAGTCGACGGCCCGCGCCCTGGAGCACGCGGTGCGGGCCACCGCCGACTGCGCCACCGGCGCCCGTCTCACCCTCGCGGTCGGCTACGGCGGCCGCCAGGAACTGGTCGGCGCCGTCCGGGGCCTGCTGCACGCCCACGCCGACACCGGCCGCCCGGTGCGGGACCTGGCCGAGGAGCTGACCGCCGAACACATCGCCCGCCACCTGTACACGGCGGGCAGCCCGGACCCGGACCTGGTGATCCGCACCAGTGGCGAGCAGCGGATGTCCAACTTCCTGCTGTGGCAGAGCGCTTACGCGGAGCTGTACTTCTGCGAGGCGTACTGGCCGGCCTTCCGCGAGGTGGACTTCCTGCGGGCGGTGCGCGCGTACGCCGCGCGCAGGCGCCGGTACGGGGCCTGACGCGGCGACGCGGGGCGGGGGGTGTCGGTCAGGCGGTGTGCTGGGCGGGGAGGGCCGCCACGGCGGGGTGGTCCTTGGGGATCAGGCCGAGTTTGGCGCTGCCGCCCGGGGTGCCGAGGTCGTCGAAGAACTCGGCGTTGGCGGGGGTGAAGGGCTGCCACTCCTCCGGGAGGTCGTCCTCGTAGAAGATCGCCTCGACCGGGCAGACCGGTTCGCAGGCGCCGCAGTCGATGCACTCGTCGGGGTGGACGTAGAGCATCCGCTCCCCCTCGTAGATGCAGTCGACGGGGCAGTCGTCCACGCAGGCCCTGTCCTTGACGTCGACGCAGGGCAGGGCGATCACAAAGGTCATCGGGGTGCGGTCCTCTCCGGTCGGTGGTGCTCGCCGCGCTGGCGCAGCCGACCGTAGGTCCTCAAGTAAGGTTGAGGTCAACAGGGGAGGCGGGGAGGCGGGGATGACGACCCATCGGTCCGGTGGCGGGCGGCCCGCGGCGGGTGACTGGCTGGCGATCGGCGAGGTCAGCGCGCGGACGGGGGTGGCGGTGTCGGCGCTGCGGTTCTACGAGGAGCTGGGCCTGATCGCCTCCGAGCGCGACGGGCGGGGGCGGCGGCACTACCCGCGGCACATGCTGCGCCGGATCGCGCTGGTCTCGGTGGCGAAGCGGATCGGCGTCCCGCTGGAGGACGTCCGGGCGGCGTTCGCCGACGTGCCGCTGGACCGGCCGCCCAGCCACCAGGAGTGGCAGCGCGCCTCGCGCGGCTGGAAGCGCCGCCTGGAGGAGCGCCGGCAGACCATCGAGCGGCTGGAGGCCGAACTGACCGGCTGCATCGGCTGCGGCTGCCTGTCGATGAAGGCGTGCGCGCTGCTGAACCCGGGCGACAGCCTGGCCGAGGGCGGGGTCGGCCCGCGCCGCCTGTGACCGAGCGCCGGACGGCCGGTCAGCGGCGCAGCGCCAGCACGGTGTTGTGGCCGCCGAAGCCGATCGAGTGGCTGAGGGCCAGCCGGGGCGCGTGCCGGCGGGGTGCGCCGGTGACCAGGTCGATCCCGGCGGTGTCGGGGCCGGGGGCGTCGTGGTTGGCGGTGGGCGGGACGGTGCCGGTGAGCAGGGTGCGGACGGTGAGGGCGGCCTCGATCGCGCCGGCCGCGCCCATGGTGTGGCCGAGGGCGCCCTTGGCGGAGGTGACGCTGGGCGGGGTGCGGGCGAACAGGTCGCGGATCGCGGCGGCTTCGACCCGGTCGCCCTGCGGGGTGCCGGTGCCGTGCGCGTTGACGTGGTCGACCTGCTCGGGCCCGGCGTCGGCGGCCCGCAGGGCGAGCGTGACGGCGGCGCGCAGGCCGCGGCCGGCCGGGTCGGGCGCGACGGGGTGGTGGGCGTCGGAGGTGGTGGCCCACCCGGCGAGGCGGGCGAGGGCGGGGGCGCGGCGGGCGGCGGCGTCGGCGGCCCGCTCCAGCACCAGGACGCCGGCGCCCTCGCCGAGCACGAAGCCGTCGCGGTCCCGGTCGAAGGGGCGGGACGCGGTGGCGGGCCGGTCGGTGCGCCGGGAGAGCGCGCCGGTCCGGGCGAAGGCGGCGGCGCACAGCGGGGTCGCCATCGCGTCGGTGCCGCCCGCCACCGCGAGGTCGCAGGCGCCGGTGGCCAGCAGCAGCGCGGCGTGCGCGATCGCGTTGGCGCCGGAGGCGCAGGCGGTGGAGGTGTGCAGGGCGGGGCCGGTGGTGCGCAGCGCGAGGGCGAGGTGGCCGGCGGCGGACAGGTTGGGCAGGTAGCCGGTGAGGGTGAGCGGGGAGAGCGCGTCCGGTCCGCGTTCCAGCAGCCGGCGGTGGGCGTCCTCCAGGACGGCCACGCCCCCGGCGGCCGAGCCGACCACCACGGCGACCCGGCCCGGGTCCCAGTCGGGGGGCCGTTCGCCGAACGCCTCGATCCCGGCCTCCCGGAGGGCTTCCCGGGCGGCGGTCAGCAGGTAGCGGGTGGAGCGGTCCAGCCGCCAGCCCTGCCGGACGGGGGCCCGGTCGGGGTGCGGCGGGCGGCAGCTGATCGGCACCGGGGTGCCGGCCAGGCCGGGGTCGGGCCGGGCGGTGCCGCGGCCCTCGCACAGGGTGCGCCAGGTCGCGTCCGTCCCCTCGCCCCCGGCGGTGACCGTCCCGGTGCCGGTGACCACGATCCGGTCAGTCATCGTCGGGTCGCCTCCCCTCCAGCGACTTCCGCACCTCGTCGGCGAGTTCGCCGACCGTCACCTCGCCGGTGGCGGCCTCGGCGTCCAGCGGGACGCCCCACTCCTCCTGGAGGGTGACGTACAGCTCGACGACGGACAGCGAGTCGAGGTCGAGCTCCTGGAAGCTCGCCCGGGCGGTGATCAGCTCGGCGGGGACGTCGAACTTCTCGGTGAGGACGGCGGTGATGCGTGCGGCGACCTGGTCCACGGGGTCTCCTCCTGGTGGCGGGGCGTCAGCCCAGGGTGCGGCGGACGGGGGTGGCGGCGGGCCAGGTGAGGGCGACGGACGCCCAGGTGAGGCCGCCGCCGAAGGCGGTGAGCAGGGTGGGGGTGCCGGGGGCGAGGGCGCGTTGCGGGCCGTCGTCGGCGAGCACCAGCGGGATGGACGCGGCGGCGGTGTTGCCGAGGTCGCGCAGGTTGCCGAAGCGGACGGCGGGCGGCAGGCCGAGGCGGTCGGCGACCGAGTCGAGGATGCGCTGGTTGGCCTGGTGGGCGACGAACGCGCCCAGGTCGGCGGGTCTCCACCCGGCGGCGGCCAGCGCCCGGGCGGCGGAGTCGGTGAGGTGGCGGACGGCCTGGCCGTAGACCGACCGGCCGCGCATCCGGAACCAGTGTGCGTCCGGGTCCCGCCGCTGCCGGTCGGGGTGCCGGGAGCCGCCCGCGCCGATGGCGATCAGGGCGGCCCCGCCGCCGTCGCTGCCCAGGTCGGCGGCGTGCAGGGCGCCGGGCGCGCCGTCCTCGGCGGCGGCCAGCAGCACCGCCCCGGCGCCGTCGCCGAACAGGGCGGCGGTGTCGCGGTCGGCGGGGTCGACGATGGTGGAGTAGGTGTCGGCGCCGATCACCAGCGGACGGCGGCAGGCCCCGGCCCGCACCAGGGCGTCGGCGGTGGCCAGCGCGTACAGGAAGCCGGAGCAGACCGCGGCCAGGTCGAGGGCGGGGACGTGCGGCAGGCCGAGCCGGTGGGCGACGGCGGGGGCGGTGGCGGGGCAGGGGTGGTCGGGGGTGGTGGTGGCGAGCAGGACGAAGTCCGGTGCGGCGTCGGCGGATTCGATCGCGGCGGCGGCGGCGTACACGGCGAGGTCGCCGGTGGCGGTGCCGGGCGCGGCGCGGCGGCGGCGGTGGATGCCGGTGCGCCGGCGGATCCACTCGTCGCTGCTGTCGAGCCCGCCCTCGGCGATCACCTCCTCGTTGTCGACGCTGCGGGCGGGCAGGCAGGAGCCGAGGCCGACGACGGCCGCGCGGGGCATCCGGCGCCCCCTCAGGCCGCGAACGGGGACGGCGGCTTGGGGACGCCCGCCAGTCCGCCGTCCGGGGTGCTGAGCCCGCCGTCCAGCACCAGGGTCTGCGCGGTGACCAGGTCGGCGGCGGGCGAGGCCAGGAACAGCACCGCCGCGGCGACGTCCTCGGGGGTGCCCCAGCGGCCCTGCGGGACGTGGCTCATCAGCCACTGCGAGACCGGCTCCGCGTCGGACGCGAAACTCGTCATGTCGGTGGTCACCCAGCCGGGACAGACCGCGTTCACCCGGATGCCCTCCCGCGCCCAGCCGACGCCCAGGCTGCGGGCCAGCGAGATCTGGGCGGCCTTCGAGGCCGCGTACGCCTCCAGCATCGGGGTACCCATCAGCCCGGCCGCCGAGGACATCAGGATCAGCGAGGCCCGCCCGGAGGCCGCCAGGTGCGGGTGCGCGGCCCGGCACAGCTCGGCCGTGACGTTCAGGTTGACGGCGATCACGTGCTCCCAGTCGTCCTGCGCGGAGTGCTGGAACGGCACCAGGACGGGGCTGCCGTCCGCCGCCGTGGGCAGCACCCCGGCGTTGTGCACCAGCACGTCGATCCCGCCCAGCGCGGCGGCCGCCTCCGCCACCACGGCGCTCGGCGCGCCCGGCGCGCCCAGGTCCGCGGGCAGCGCCCGGGCCCGGGCGCCGAGCGCCTCGGCCTCCTTGGCGACCGCGTGCAGCGCCGCCGCCGACCGGGCGGTCAGCACGACCTCGCACCCGGCCTCGGCCAGCGCCAGCGCGCAGGCCCGCCCGATGCCCCGGGAGGCCCCGGTCACCAGGGCGCGGGCGCCGTCCAGCCGGAACGCGCCCGGCAGTGTGCTGCTGCTCATGACAGTTCTTCCTTCCGTTCGGTGCGGTGCGGGTCGGCCCCGGTGCCGGCCCCGGTGTCGGCGGTGTCGGTGCGGCCGCCGGGGCGGGTCTCTGGACGGGCCTCGGGGCGGGCCTCGGGACAGGTCTCGGGACAGGTCTCGGGGCGGGTCTCGGACCAGCGCAGCAGGGCGCTGCCCCAGGTCATGCCGGCGCCGAAGACGGTCAGCAGGATCAGGTCGCCGGGTTGCAGCCGGCCCTCGGCGTGCGCGGTGGCCAGTGCGTACGGGGCGCTGGCCGCGCCGATGTTGCCGACCAGGTCGCCGACCACGGTCATCCGGTCGGCGAGGCCCGCCTCGGCGGCGAGCCTGCGCACCAGGACGGGGTTGGGCTGGTGGGTGATCACGTGGTCGATGTCGTCGGTGGTCAGGCCGTGGCGCTCCAGCGTCTCGCCGAGCATCCGCGGGAAGGCGTCCCGGATGAACCGGCTCACCGTCCGCCCGTCCATCCGGATCCGGTGGGCGCCCTCCGCGAGGGTCTGCCGGGTCGCCGGGCGCCGGCTGCCGCCGGCCGGGATCAGCACCCGGTCCGCGAGCCTGCCGTCCGAGCCCAGCCGGAACCCGCCCAGCCCGCCCGGCGGTTCGACCGGGCCCAGCACGGTGGCGGCGGCCCCGTCCGCGAACAGCACGGCGGTGGCCCGGTCCGCGGGGTCGAGGAACTTCGAGTACGCCTCCACCCCGACCACCACCGCGAGCATCGGCCCGTCCGCCTCCCGCAGCCAGTCGTGCGCGACCTTCGCGCCGAACAGCCAGCCCGAGCAGGCCGCGGAGACGTCGAGCGCGACGGCGTCCGCCGCCCCGACCAGGGCCTGCACCCGGCAGGCCGTCGCCGGGCCCAGTTCGTCCGGCGTCGAGGTCGCGCAGACCAGCAGCCCGAGCTGCCGGGCCGTCACGCCCGCCGAGGCCAGCGCCCGGCGCACCGCCTCCGCAGCCAGGTCCGAGGCCGCCTGCGACCCGTCCGCGACGTGCCGACGGCGCACGCCGGTGCGCTCCGCGATCCACTCCGGCGTCACCCCCGTCCCGGCCGCGACCTCCGCGTTGCTCCGCACCCGGGCCGGCACGTACCGCCCGGTGCCCCACACGCCCACCGCGTTCACGGCCCCGGCTCCTTCCGCTCGGCAGGGTCGGCGGAGTCGGCGGGGTCGGCGGAGTCGGTGGCGGCCGACCGGGCCTCGGGTGCGCCGTCGCGGGCCCGGACCAGGTCGTCCGGGAAGGCGAAGGCGCGTTCGATCCGCTCCAGGTGCGGCAGCAGCCGGTCGTAGCCGCGCTCCAGGGCGTTCTCCAGGCCGACCAGGTCGCCCGGGGTGAGGGTGCGGTGGCGCAGCAGGGCGCCGGCCGTCCGGTCGGCGGCGCGCAGGGCGGCGAGGTGGGCGAGGGCGGTGGTGGCCTCGTCCGGGGGGAGGGTGGCGAGGGCGCGCGGGAGGTCCTCGGCGGCGAGCCGGGCGGCGTAGGTGGCGCCGAGTTCGGCCGCCCGGTCGAGCAGCGGGTTCCACACCTCGAAAGGGGTGGCGGAGCCGGGCGCGTGCTCGGTGCGGGCCCGGCGCAGCCACCCGGTGAGGGTGTGCTGGTGGCGGGCCAGCACGGCGGGCCACCAGCCGGGGTCGGCGAGGTCGGCCGGGACGGGCGGGAGGGCGCCGGTGGCGGTGCCGATGCCGGTGGCGGGCGGGTCGTCGAGCAGGGCGCGCCCGAGGTCGTAGCGGATCAGCCGGCTGTCGCCGCCGGCCGGGTCGAAGGAGCGGGCGAAGCCGTGGTAGCCGGCCAGCCGGTTGTCGTCGGCGAGTCCGGCGTGGCCGCAGCGGCGCTGGCACTCGGCGACGATCCATTCGGCCTCGTCGGCGCAGTGCGCCTTGTACGCGGACAGCGGGCGGCTGACGGCGGACCAGGGCGCGAACCCGGCCTCGGCGTCGGCGGTGTCGGACTCCCGGGCGGCGGCGAGCAGTTCGCGGGCGCGGGCGGCGGCGCAGCTGAGCGCGAAGGCGTCGGCGAGGGCGCCGAGCAGGGCGCGCTGCTGGCTGCGGTGGGCGAGCAGGGGGCTGCCGGGGGCGAGTGCGGCGCGGGTCTCGCGGTGGCGGGAGTGCCGGACGGCGAGCACCGCGGACTGGCGGGCCAGTGCGGCCAGCGCGGTGGGCAGGACGCCCCACAGGTCCTGGCCGACGGCGAGGGTGCGGCGCAGCCGGTCCTCGGGGGTGCGCGGGTCGCGCAGGCGGCCGTGCTCGTCGAGGTCGGCGTCGTCGCGCAGCCAGTGCGCCTCGGGGACGCGGACGCCGTCGAACCCGATCCGGTGGTAGCCGAGCGGGAGCGCACCGACCGGGACGGGCGGGGAGAGGGTGACGCCCGGGCGCGGGCCGTCGTGGTCGGCCAGCCGCACCAGGAAGGCGAACACCCCGCCCTCCCGGCCCCGCCCGTCCACCGCGCGGGCGATCACCACGGCTCCGCGCGGCCCGGGGTGCCCGGCCACGCCGCCGAACTTCCGGTCCGCCGCGGTGGGGGTGCGCAGCACGAACTCCCGCCGCCCGGGGTCGAATTCGGCCACCGTCCCGGCGCCGAGGTGGCTGCTGGCGCGGCCGGCCTCGGTGACCAGGTAGCCGATCCGCAGGGCACCGGCGTCGACGGCGTCGAGCTCCGGCCGGACGTCCTTGGGCCCGCCGGCCAGCCGCAGCAACGAGCCCTGGCCCAGGATGCTCTGGGTGACCACCGTCATGCCGAGCCGGGGGTCGGCGACGGTGGCCCAGGCCAGGGCGGCGGCCAGCGCGTCGGCGTCGGCGTGCAGGTCGGCGGCGGCGGGCAGGGCGCGCAGCAGGGCGCGCAGGCGGCGGTACAGGTAGGGCTCGCGCTCGGCGGCGGACTCGGCGACCCGGTAGGGGTGCCGGGCCAGGGCGCGGTGCAGGCGGGGCAGGTAGCCGGGGTGGTGGCGACCGTGCAGCAGTTCGTCCAGGGTCCTCGTCGGCTCCTCGGCCATCGTCACGGTCCTTCTCGCTGCGGGGGTCGGCGGGTGGTCGGGTAGTGGGGCGGGCGGCTGGCCGGACGGTGAGGCGGGCGGCCGGACGGGCAGTGGGACGGGCAGTGGGGCGGGCGGCCGGACGGGCAGTGGGACGGGCAGTGGGACGGGCAGCTGGCCGGACGGTGAAGCAAGCAGCTGGTCGAGCGGCAGGCCGGACGGTGAAGCAAGCGGCCGACCGGGCGCTGAAGCGAGCAGCTGATCGGGCAGCTCGTCGAGCGGTGGGGCGAACGGCTGGCCGGTCGGTGGGACGTGCACCCGGGCGCCGGTGCCGCGCAGGCAGTCGGCGGCGTTGCGGCTCAGCGCGCCGCCCGGACCGGCCTCGCGGTAGTCGGTGTGGCCGTGGGCGGCGAGCAGGGCGAGGAGCCGGGGCAGGTGGGCGGGGCGGACCAGGCAGTCGGCGGCGCGGGCGGCCAGGTCGTCAGTGGGGGTGTAGCGGCGTCCGGCGACGGCCGAGTAGACCGGGACGGCGGGCTCCCTGATCGCCGGGCCGCCGCGCAGGATCTCCTCGAACTGCCGTCGCTGCCGGTCGAGTTCCGGGTGGTGCGAGGTGAAGGGCAGGCGCAGCCGGACGGCGGTGACGCCCTGCTCGGCAGCGAGCCGCTCGACGGCGGCCAGCCGGTCGACCGGCCCGCCGAGCACGCACTCCCCGGGGCTGTTGACGCAGCCGACTGCGACCCGGCCGCCCCCGGCGCGGGCGGCCAGCGCGGCAGCCCGCCGCTCCCCGCAGCCGATCAGCGTCAGCCCGCCGGGCGTCCGGGCCAGCACTCGGGCCAGACCGTACGCGGCGCGCGCGCCGGCCCCGACCGTCCAGGCACCGGCGACGGTCAGCGCGGCGAGTTCCCCGAAGCTGACGGCCAGCAGCGCGTCGGGCGGCCCGTACCGCTCGGCCAGCACCCGCTGCCAGGCCACCGCCGCACCGTAGTGGACCAGTTGCTGGAGGCCGACCGGGCCCTCGGCCAATTCCCTTCCGCCGGGCGGGTGTTCGCCGAGCAGCAGGGCGGCCAGCGGGGGGACGGAGGCGGGTGCGGGGGTGTCGGAAGCGGGGACGGCGTCATCGGCGGTGGCGTCATCGACGGTGGCGGTGTCGGTCGCGACGGTGGCGTCGATCTCCTCGTAGACGGCCCGCAGCGCGCGGCGCAGGGCACCGTCCCGGGCGGCGGCCCGGTACAGCGTCTGCACGGGGAAGTCTCCCTGACCTGGGAACATGTGAACCGACACGGGCATGACTGCACGCTCCGCAGCAGCGAGAGGGCCGATCCGGTACGGGCCGCACCACGCCCGGCCCCGCACCGACTCCCCTCGGCGCGGCCGGCGTCCGGCCCGTCACCACAGTGCCCAATCAGTACGCCCACCATCCAGTCATATGACCGGTGAATGTGTTGAAAGTTCCGTCACCGTTGAACACCCGCGCGAACTCACCGGCTCCGACACTCCGTGGCCACCGCCCGTCCACCCCGTCCACCCCGCCCACCGCCCGCCCCCGTCCCGGCGTCACCGCGCGATCATCCCCGCCAGCGCGAGGTCGAGCAGCCGGTCGGCCTGAGCCTCGGTGTCGTGCTCGCGGGCCCAGGCGGCGGCGTTCATCAGGGTGAACACGTCCGCGCCCGTGGTGTCGCCGCGCAGGGCGCCCGCCCGACGGGCCCGGTCGACCAGGCGGTCGCCGATGGCCGTCAACCGGTGGCAGGAGTCCTGGAGTTCGTCGGAACGGGCGGCCAGCGCGGCGGCCAGGCCCTGGTAGGCGGCGGCGTGCCGGACCACCGCGCGGATCCAGTCGGCCAGCGCCCGGGCCGGGTCGGGGTGCTCGGCGAGTCCGTCCCCGTGGGCGAACAGCTCCTGGTTGCGCGCGTCCAGCAGGGCGGCGATCAGTGCGGCGCGGGTCGGGAAGTGGCCGTAGAGCGTGCCGATGGCCACCCCGGCGCGGCGGGCCACCCGCTCCAGCGAGGCACCGGTGCCCTCCTCCCGGAAGACGGCGTCGGCCTCGGCGAGCAGCCGCTCACGGTTGCGCCGCGCGTCGGCGCGCGGACGGCGGCGGACGGTCTCGGTCACGTCATCTCCCTTTCCCGGCCGGGCCCTTGCTACCGGTCCTCGCGGTCGGTCCCTGCGCCCGGCCCTGGTGGCCGGCCCCTGCCCGTCGGCTCTTGCGGTCGGCCGTCAAGTCGAGGCATCCTCGACTCACCTCGAAACCGAGGATGCCTCAGCTTATCGGCGCGCCGTCCGCCGCGCCACGGAACACCAGACAGGGGAGAACCCGCCGTGATCCTGCTGACCGGAGCCACCGGCTCGATCGGCCGCCACCTGGTCCGCCGACTCGCCGACCGGGGCGCCGAGTTCCGCGCCCTGGTCCGGGACGAGGCCAAGGGCCGCGCCCTGGGCTGCGCGTACGTCGTGGGCGACTTCGCCGATCCGGGCTCGCTCACCGCCGCGTTCGACGGCGTCGACCGGCTGTTCCTGAACGGGCCCGGCGCGGCGCCGGTGGACGGGGAGCAGCCGATGGTCCGTCAGCTCGGCTCCGTCATCGACGCGGCCGCGGCGGCGGGCGTCGAACGGGTGGTGAAGGTCTCGGTGTGGCACGCCGCGCCCGGCCGCCCGCTCTCCGAGGGCGTGCACGGCGTGCTCGACCGCCGCCTCGCCGAGTCCGGCCCGGCCGCCTGGACGCTCCTGCAACCCTCCGGCTTCCTGCAGAACCTGCTGGCCCCGGGCACGTTCACCCCCGACGGGCGCCTGGTCGGCCGCTACGGCGGCGCGCCCGTCTCGCACATCGACTGCCGGGACATCGCCGAGTGCGCGGAGGTCCTGCTGACGGGGCCGCCGCGCCCCGGTGAGTCCTTCGTCCTGACCGGGCCGGAGGCCGTCACCGACCGGGAGCTGGCCGCCCGGATCTCGCACGTCCTCGGCCGGACGGTCGGCCTCGCGCCCCTCACCCCGGACGAGGTCTCCGCCGCACTGGCCGCCCAGGGCCTCCCGGCCGGCTTCACCGCGGGCCTGGCCGAGCTGCTGCGCCAGGTCGCCGCGGGCTCGCTGGCCGGAGTGACCACCGCCGTCCCCGACCTGCTCGGCCGCCCCGCCCGCACGGTGGACGCCTTCCTCGCCGACCACCTGCCGGCCTTCCGCGCGGCCCTCCGACTGCCCTGACCACGGCCGTCTCGAACTGACTCGCACCGGAACGCCCTTGCCGCCCGCCCCCGCGTCGCGGGCCTGAGTACGGGTACTCAGGCCGCCGGTCCACCGCATACGGAATGATGATCGGCGCGACGGGCCGCAGGGGCCCGTCCCTGCCGACCGGAGCGCCCCACCGTGAAACGTCCCGCCCTGGCCGTGGCCGCCACCGTGCTCGCCGCGGGCACCCTGCTCGCCGGCTGCGGCTCCACCCGCAGCTCCGACTCCCCCGGCTCCGACTCCGTCACGGGCTCCGGCTCCGCCGCGCGTTCCGGCTCCGCCGCGGGTGCCGCCGCCGGTTCGCCGGATGCCGCGCAGGCGGCCCAGCAGGAGTACGAGCAGCAGTACGCACAGGCGGTGGCCGACCACGACCGGGCGTTCCCGAGCGTCGCGAGGACCTGTGCGGGGAAGCCCACCGCGCAGCCGTCACCGGTGGACACCCCGTCGTCCGGCCCCCAGCCCGAGAACCCCAAGTACGCCGAGAACCACGCCTACCTGCGGACGGCCCCGCTGAACCCCGCCGCCCAGTGCCGCGGCGAGGCACACGCCGCCCGCATCGCCGCCGAGGCCGCCGCGCAGCCCCCGACCGGCCCCGAGCAGGCCAAGGCCCTGCTCACCCGCCTCGGCTACCCGGACGCCACCGTCGACCAGGGCGGCGACGGCGTGCACTTCACCTTCTCCGTCCCGCAGCTCGGCCCCTGCCTGACGGGCGTGCTGTCCGACCCGCCGCACATCGAGGTGCACGGCCCGTACCTGGAGGGCGGCTGCGCACTCCCGAAGGGCGGCCACTGAGCCTCCCTCCTCCGCCCCGCCCCCGGCCCGCGATCCCGGTGCGGCGGAGCCGACCGCACTGCCGCAACCAGGCCAGGACCGACCGGCACACCCGCCGACTCCCCCGTCCCCAGCCCGCAATCCCGGTGCGGCGGAGCCGACCGCACTGCCAGAATCGGGCGATGACCGACGACCACCTGCTCCGCCGGGCGTCCCGCCTCTGGACGGGGCTGGCCGACGTGTCCGCGGCCTTCCCCGCGCCGGGTGCCGCGAGTGTCGTGGTGTCACCGAACTCCGGCCTGTGCCCGCCGGGTTGGGTCGGCCTGCTGACGCTGGGCGGCGCGGTGCTGGCGACCGTCCCGGATGCCCGGCGCGCCGAACTGCTCCGCGCCGCGCTGCGGTCCTGCCCGGAGGCCGGGTGGGACGCGGACCGGCTGCGCGCCGCACTGCCGGTCGGCCGGGTGCTCGGCCCCGCCGCGCTCGCCTACCTCGCCCCGACCGACCTCGCGTCGGCGGCCCGACGCCCACCCATCCACGAACTCCCCAACGAACACCAGGAGTTGCGCGCCCTGGAGGCCAGGGTGCCGGCCATGGAACGCGACGAGGCCGCGCTCGGCGAGATCACCTCGCCCGCGTTCGCCGTCCTCCGGGACGGCCGCGTCCTGGCCGCCTGCGGTTACCGTGCCTGGCCGTTCGAGACCGCCCAGTTCAGCGCACTGACCGACCCGGCGGCCCGCGGCCGCGGCCTGGCCCGCGTCGCCGCGACGGCCGCCGCCGCCCACGCCCTCGCCGCCGGGCTGCTCCCCCAGTGGCGCGCCCGCGTCCCGGCCTCCCGCCGGGTCGCCGCCCGGGTCGGCTTCCGCGAACTGGGCACCCAGCTCTCCGTCGAACTCCCCTGAGCCCGGCCGCGCACCCCCGACGGGGCTTCAGCCCGCCGCAGCCTCCCCGCGCACCTTCGCCAGGAAGGCGGCCAGGTTGCCGCGCATCCGCTCGATCCGCTGCTCCAGCGTCAGCGACTCGTAGATCTTGGTGCCGGTCTCGCGCAGGCCGCGGACGTACAGCGAGCAGGCCAGGTCGCTGCACATGTACGCGCCGACCGAGTTGCCCTGCCGCCCGGCGGGACCGGCCAGCGGGGCCACCAGCAGCGAGACCCCGCCGGTGTGGGTGGTGACGCACAGCGAGCAGATGCTGCGGCGCGGCTGCCAGGACGCGCCGGAGGAGGACCGCAGGACGACGGCCTGCGGGCGGCCCTCCAGCTCGGCGACCAGGTAGGCCCGGTCCGGGGCCTGCAGGTCGCGCCAGCCGAGGAAGTCCAGCTCCGGCCAGGGCTGTTCGTGCAGCTCACGGGGCAGGTTCAGACGTTTCGCCTCGCCCTTGGAGCAGTTCAGGAACGCGGCGCGGATCTCGGGATCGGTCAGCTCTCTCACGAAACACCACGCTAATTTGCCTAAGTCGTTTAGGCAAATGGATAATCGACTCAGGAAGCACGACCGGACGACGACGAGGAAGGGACGGGTGGGTGCGGTGGCACGTGCAGGTCTGACCCCCGAGGTACTGGCCCGAGCGGGCGCGGAACTGGCCGACGAGGTGGGCTTCGACCAGGTGACGGTGACCGAGCTGGCCCGCCGCTTCGACGTCAAGGTCGCCAGCCTGTACTCGCACGTCAAGAGCTCCCACGACCTCAAGGTCCGGATCGCCCTGCTGGCCCTCGCCGAACTCGCCGACCGCGCCACCGACGCGATCGCCGGCCGGTCCGGCCGCGACGCCCTCGCCGCCTTCGCCGAGGCGTACCGCGGCTACGCCCGCGAACACCCGGGCCGCTACGACGCCGCCCGCCTCCGCCTCGACCCCGAGACCGCCGCCGCCAGTGCCGCTCCCCGCCACTCCCACCTCACCAGGGCCATCCTCCGCGGCTACCACCTCCCCGAGCCCGACCAGACCCACGCGGTCCGCCTCCTCGGCAGCGTCTTCCACGGCTACATCGGCCTGGAATCCGCCGGCGGCTTCGCTCACACCCCCGTCCCCCCGCAGGAGTCCTGGGACTGGATCGTCGACTCCCTCGACACCCTCCTCCGCGCCCGCAGCACCCCCGAGCGGACTGGCTGAAAATGGCTCCGCCCGGAATTCCGTGAAAGACCAGGTCATCGGCATGAATGCAGGATCGTTTCGCTACGGGACGACCTTCACGTGGCTCTCGACGCGATCGAAGGCGTGCTGTTCCCTGGAGTCGATGTTGAACTGGAGCGGGTGACCGCCGGGTTGGACCTGGTGCTGGTCGAGGTCGCCGCGTGCGGTCCGACCGTCCGTTGCCCGGACTGCGGGATCCGGGGTCGGCGGGTCCACTCCACGTACTGGCGCATGGTGGCCGAAAGCCCGTTGGCGGGGCGGAAGTTGCTGATACGGCTGCGGGTGCGCCGGTACTTCTGCGACCGCGTCCGCTGCGCGCGGCGGACGTTCGTCGAGCAGGTCCAAGACCTGCGCTCCAGTGCCGGACTGAAGGACTGGCTGCGAGCGGTGGCCGTCGAACTCGGCGGCCGCGCGGGCGAGCGGCTGTGCCGCAAGCTCAGTGTCGCGGCCGGCCGCACCCGGCGCGATCGAGGTCGCCGACCGCTGGCATCTGCTGCAGAACCTGTCCGCCGCGGTCGAGAAGACCTGCCACCAGCACCATGCCTGCCTGCGCAAACACGCAGACCAGGAAGCGCCTCCCGAGCTGCCCGCGATCGACCTGCCGATCCTCCAACTGCCCCGCACCCCGATCGTCGAGCGGACCCGCGACCGCTACACGGATGTCCACCGCCTCCTGGAGCAGAAGTGGACGATCAGCGCGATCGCCCGCCACCTCGGGCTCGACCGCAAGACCGTCCGCCGCTTCAAGACCACCCCGCTGGACGAACTCATCGCTTCCAAGCGGGAGTTCGGGGCCAGCAAGCAGGGGCTGATCGACCCGTCCAAGCCCTACCTGAACAGCCGGTTCACCGCCGGGTGCACCGGCGCCCAGCAGCTCTCCCGCGAAATCACCGAACGCGGCTACCAGGGCAGCGTCCTGGCCGTGCGCCGCCACGTCGCCTCCCTGCGCGAGGGAACCGCCGAACCCGTCCGCACCGACATCCCCAGCCCGCGCCGGATCACCTCCTGGATCATGCGGCCCACCGGCACCCTCACCGAACGCGAGCAGGACGAGCTGCTGGACGTCAGGACCGCCTGCCCGGACATCGCCCGCGCCTACGACCTGGCCCGATGCTTCCACGACCTCATGACCAACCGCCTCGGCACCCTCCTGCCGGACTGGATCGACCAGGCCGAGCAGGGCGCCCCCGCGCCGATGCGCTCGTTCGCCGACTTCCTCCGCCAGGACCTCGCCGCCGCCACCGCCGGCCTCACCCTCGAATGGAGCTCCGGCAAGGTCGAAGGCAACGTGAACCGGGTCAAAACGCTCAAAAGAGCCATGTACGGCCGGGCTTCGTTCCGACTCCTTCGGATACACATCCCCAAAAGGGCGTGAGCCTGTGCCCGAGCGAGATCAGGACGCCCACCTGTCGTATCCGGGCGGGACCTCTCCACGAAGAAGGCTGATGAAGGCACGACCACATGCCAGCAAAGGGTCGGTGGGCAGGTCCGTGTCGAACGCCTCCTGATCACCGCCAGTGCCAAAGGAATTCACGAGATCCTTCGGGATGGCCGGAGCCCATGCGAGTAGTCGCTGGACGGCGCGCTCCGAAAGATGAAGCGTGAGCGCGACGCGATCAGGGTCCGTTCCAAGGTGCTCGTCCAAGCGTGACGAGACGCATCCCATGAAGCCGGCCGTGGCCTGCGCCTCCCACTCATCACGGGCGCCGGCCAACCATGCCGGAGCGTCAGCGACCGCCTTGGCTTCCTGCGCCAAGAGGTACAGCCACACTTCGACCTGGTAGTCGCGGACCCAGAACCCGGAACCGCGGTAGTCCATGTTCGAGCTGCCCATGCCGCGAGTAGATCACATACGCCAAGGGAGCCTTCACGGAATTCCGGTCAGAGCCCTGAAAATCCCCACCCATCACTCGCGGACCGGCCCGCAAAGACTCGCGCGCACCGCCGACCGGATGATGAGGTGGCACGGTGACCAACCATGACGAGGCGGCGCCCGTCCGACCGTCGACACTGGCCTGGGTGCGTCGGCACCTGGGGTCCGGCGAACGGATCGTCCGAGCGGAGACGCTGCACGGTGGCGCCACCGCCGACATGCGGAGGCTGACCATCGGCACGCGAGACGGAGGAACCCGCCACCTGGTGCTCCGCTCCTTCGTCGCCCCGACCCGGCAGGGGCCGGCCGAGGACCTCCTGCACCGGGAGGCCGGCGCCCTGACCACGCTGACCGGCACCGACGTGTCGGCGCCCGCGCTGGTGGCCGTCGATCCGACCGCGGCGCACTGCGCGTACCCCTCGCTCCTCATGACCCATCTGCCGGGCCGAACGGTCCTCGCCGACGAAGGGCTGGAGACGCGCCTGCCCCTGCTGGCCCGTCAACTCGTGGCGATCCACGCGGTACGGCCCGCCGTCCGACCCCGGGAGTACGTGGCGCTGACGACCGCCGACACGGTCGTGACCCCCGAGACCGCCGACACCGCGGTCTGGAACGCCGCGATCGACGTGATCCGCCCGCCCGCGCCGCGCCACGAAGGGCGCTTCCTGCACCGCGACTTCCAGCCCGGCAACGTGCTGTTCGGCCCACCGGCCGACGATCCGACCGGCACCGCCGACCCCCGGATCACCGGTGTCGTCGACTGGGCGGCGGCTTCCTGGGGCCCGACGGACCTCGACGTGGCGCACTGCTCCACCAATCTCGCGCTACTGCACGGCCCGCAGTGGGGCCTGCGCTTCACCGAGACCTACCAGGAGGCCGGCGGAACGCTGGCCCCGACCGCGCCCGAACGGCTGTACTGGCAGGTGCGAGCCCCCCTGGCGTTCTCGGAGGAAGTCCAGTGGGTGGCACAGCCGTGGCGGGAGGCCGGACGAACCGAGCTGACGACACAAACCGTGGAGGAGCGGCTGAACGCCTACCTCACCTCCCTGATGCACTCGCCGAGCTGAGCCACGGCGATCCGGAGCGCGACCCGACCTCGCCGTCCGCCGCTCAACCACTCAACCGCTCAACCACTCAACCGCTCAACCGCTCAACCGCTCAACCGCACGGGAATCCGGGCAGAACCAGGAGAATTCCGAGGCTATGGCCGGGGGCCCGCGAACGATCGAGGAGGGGTGCCGACTCGCCCGTTTCCGAGTAGGCAAACCCATCCCCGCGAAACGGTCCCACATTCAGGCCGGCGACCTGGCCTGTCACGCAATTCCGGGCACAGCCACAGAAAGCCGCACCGCCAAGTAGTGCGGCGCGTGGCGGGTGACTGTTCGGTTCGGTGGAGAAGTCGGCGGGGCTCACGAGCCCTCCTTTCCCGTCTTCCCCGGTCACCTCGTGCACCGCTCCCCCGAAAGTCCGCCGAGCCGTCAGAATGCGCAGTGGGCACGTCCCGGGCCGCAGTACCCGGTCGGCAGAGGACCGGGTTCGCGCTGCCATCCCTCCGGGACGGCATCACAAGATTGAACATGTTCAAATTCGATGCCATGATGAGGCGATCTCATCCGATCGTCCGTCCTGGGATGCCGTCGGCCGGGTGCGTTCGTATGCGTCGAACGAAACAGGGCGGGTACCCATGATCAAGAAGACAGCACTGGCGCGTTGGGGGTGGGTCGGGCTCATCGTGGCGGTACTTCTCGCGCCGCTGGCCCTCCTCTCGGCAGCTCGTGCCGGCCTGATCGGCTACCAGCGGCCCGACGAAGTCGTGGTCGGCCAGAGCGACATGCTCGGGACGTGGCAGGACGGCTTCGGCATGACGCTGCACCTGGGCCTCGACCACCGGGCCACCGCCGACGGCATTCCGGGCACGGCCTCGTGTGAACGCGAGGGCACCTGGATGTTCTACGCCCGGAGCGAATCCGATGTCTTCGTCAGTGAACGGAGCGCCGCCGAGGGGCAGGAGGCATTTGCCAGCTTCGGCAAGTCATGGGACTGCGAGTTCACACTGAGTGTCTTCCGCGTCCACGGCGAATACGTCCTGTGCACCGTGGACGATCGGGACAGCTACTGCACCGACCGTGAACTCCTGCGCAGGACGACCGAGCTCAACACCCCCGCCACCATGCCGTGAACGAAGCCGGGCGTTTCGTCCCGCAGCGGAACGCTTCCGCATTCACGTCTGCGACCCGGTCTTTCACAGCACTCCGGTCAGCGCCGATTTCGAGGGTCCTCGTCACCCCGCACCGGCCCCGTAGACGCCCGCGACGAACGGCGCCCACCCCGGCCCCCGCACACGGCGAACGGCGGCCACCGAAACCGATGACCGCCGCCGTACCCATCCTCAGCCCCCGCAGGGGCCGGGGCTCGGGCCCTTACGCTCCTTCGCGGACCGGGAGCTTCCAGCCCGGGCGCGGGTAGTGGCAGGTGTAGCCGTTGGGGTAGTGCTGGAGGTAGTCCTGGTGCTCGGGCTCGGCCTCCCAGAAGTCGCCGAGCGGGGTCACCTCGGTGACCACCTTGCCCGGCCACAGGCCGCTCGCGTCGACGTCCGCGATGGTGTCGAGGGCGGTGGCGCGCTGGGCCTCGTCCGCGTAGAAGATCGCCGAGCGGTAGCTGCTGCCGATGTCGTTGCCCTGCCGGTCCAGGGTGCTCGGGTCGTGGATCTGGAAGAAGTACTCCAGCAGCGTCCGGTAGCTGATCCGCTCCGGGTCGTAGACGATCTCCAGCGCCTCGGCGTGGCCGGGGTGGTTGCGGTAGGTGGCGTGCGCGTTCTCGCCGCCGGTGTAGCCGGTGCGGGTCGACTGGACGCCGGGGAGTTTGCGGATCAGCTCCTGCATACCCCAGAAGCAGCCGCCGGCCAGGACGGCACGGTCCGTGGTCATCTAGTACTCACTCCTCGCATGGGACGTCGACTCGTCCGCCCGGGGTACCGCCCCGGGGGACCATCCGGTCCAACCGCCCGGACACCCCCGATGTTCCCCGCCCGGCCCGTGCGCCGACCCGCGCACCGCCTCGCTCAGCCGGCCAGCCCCTCCAGCACCTGCGCCCCGGGCAGCGCACCGGCGACCGCACCGGGCAGGATCAGCTTCCCGCGCCGCCGACCGCTGCCCACCAGCACGTACGGGGCGGCGGCGACCGCGGCGTCGACCAGCAGCGGCCAGTGCGCGGGCAGGCCGACGGGGGTGATGCCGCCGTACTCCATGCCGCTCTCGCCGACGGCGGTGTCCATCGGCGCGAACGACGCCTTGCGCGCGCCCAGGTGACTCCGCACCGCCTTGTTGACGTCGAGCCGGGTGGTGGCCAGCACCAGCCCGGCGGCCAGCGTGGTCTCCCCGCCGCGCTTCGCGGCGACCACCACGCAGTTCGCGGACGCCTCCGCCGGGACGTCGTACGCGGCGCAGAACACGGCGGTGTCGGCCAGCTCCGGATCGGTGTCCACGTACAGCACCTGCCGGGCCAGCTCCGCGTCCCAGCGCCCGAGCAGTTCGGCCACCGGGGCCGCCAACTCCCCGACGGCGTCCACCGCCCGGCGCACCTGCGGGAAGTTCCCGAACGGCGCCCGCACCGACTCCTCGGTCGACCCGGCCTGCTCCAGCTGCTCCGTCTGCTCGCTCATGCCCCGACTCTAGCGAAGGCGCACCCGGCGCCCGCACGCCTCCGCCGACTGCGACAGCCACACCGGCTCCGACGGCCCCGACAGCTCCGACGGCTATTCGGCGAGCGCCGCCCGCCAGGCCCAGGACTCCCGGCGCGGCCGACCCGGGAGTTCGCCGCGGCCGGTGCACCAGAGCAGGACGGGGGCGGGCTCTCCGGCGGGGGCGTCCGGGAAGAGCCGGGCCAGGACGGCGGCGCAGAGCGCGGGCGGCGGCGTCCAGTCGAGGGCCAGGCCGGTGGTGATGTCGTGGGTGTGCAGCAGCGTCTCGGCGACGCCCATCGCGGCGAAACCGCTCGGGTCGGTCGGGCCCCAGTGCCAGGCGCGCAGCCCGGGGTCGGCGGCGGCCAGCGCGAGGGCCAGCAGGTCGCCGCAGGCCAGCGCGGTCGCCAGCAGGTCGGCGGGGGATGCGTCCTGACGTACCGTCAGGTCGAAGGGCAGGTAGCGGTCGGTGGGCCGGGCGGCGAGCTGCCCGGCGTAGGCGAGCAGGTCGTGGCCGATGTGGGCGAGGGTGTCCCGGCAGCTCCACTCCAGGGGGCCGGCCGGGACGCCCCAGTCCAGGCCGAGCTGCGGGGTGAGGACGCTTCGCGTCTCCGTCAGGGCCGCACGCAGTTCCCGATGGTCCATCGCCCCATCCTCGCACCCGCGATTCGCCGCTCCGCCCACCTGCTGACCCGCTGACCTGCCGACCCGTCGGCCCGCTGACCCGCGTCGACAGGTCAGCGGGTCGGCGGGTCGACAGATCACAGGTAGGGGCGGGTGATCAGCTCCAGCCCGTGACCGGCCGGATCGAGCACGTAGACGCCGCGTCCGCCGTGCTCGGTGTTGGTCTCGCCGAGGCGCTGCATCTGCGGGTCGGCCCAGTGGTCGATGCCGCGTTCGCGCAGCATGGTGTGGGCGCGGTCGAAGAGTTCGTCGTCGACCAGGAAGGCGTAGTGCTGCCGCTGGATCTCCACCGGCGGTTCGGCGAACTGCAGCAGCACGCCGTCGGCGAGTTGGAGATTGGTGAACGGGCCCCAGGAGGGCGCCTGTTCGGCCTCCAGCAGCTCCTGGTAGAAGCGGGCGGAGACGGTGCGGTCCCGCGAGGCGATGATGGTGTGGTTGAAGGCGGCGGGCATGGTTCGGGTCTGACCTCGTTCCGGATGTGGTCGGCAGGGGGGCGGTACGCGCACTGCGCGGAGGAGGTGGTGGTCCTCTGGCGTGCGGGCGACCCTGCGGCACCCGGGGCGCGGTCAGTCGCCCACCGGGTCACCGATCCGTGCGTGGCCCATGGCCGTTCCGGTGTTCACCCGGACACCGTACGGAACCCCCTCCTCCCCCGACAACTCCTTTTCCCGGTGCCGCCGCTCCCCTCTCCCCCCGTCCCGGCCGCACCGAAAACCGGGCGCGGCCGGAGCGCCGTCGGCACTACCGTCGCGCGGATGGCCGACGAATGCTTCACCCTGCCCCGGCTGGCGGCGATCTACGACGCTCTCGACCCGGTGCGCGACGACCTGCCGCCCTACCTCGCCCTGGTGGACGAGCTCGGCGCGTCCCGCGTCCTCGACCTGGGCTGCGGCACCGGGGTGTTCGCCCTGCTGCTGGCCGGGCGCGGCGTGCGCGTGCTCGGTGTCGACCCGGCCGCCGCGTCCGTCGCGGTGGCCCGCCGCAAGCCGGGTGCCGAGCGGGTCCGCTGGCTGGTCGGGGACGCGACGGGCCTGCCCCCGCTGGAGGTCGACCTGGTCACCATGACCGCCAACGCCGCCCAGGCGGTCACCGGTCCCGGGCAGTGGCACGCCACCCTGCTGGGCGTGCGCGGCGCGCTGCGCCCGGGCGGGCACCTGGTGTTCGAGAGCCGGGTGCCGGCCCGCCGGGCCTGGGAGTCCTGGACGCGGGAGGCGTCCCACCGGGTGAGCGAGCTGCCGGACGTCGGTGCAGTGGAGAACTGGGTGGAGCTGCTGGACGTCTCCGGGCCGCTGGTGACGTTCCGTTGGCACTACGTGTTCGCGGCGGACGGGCAGCACCTCACCTCGGACTCGACCCTGCGCTTCCGCGAACGCGCCGAGGTCGAGGCCGACCTGCGCGCGGCGGGCCTGGATCCGGTCGAGGTCCGGGACGCCCCGGACCGCCCCGGCCGGGAACACGTCTTCCTGGCCCGCCGCCCGAACGCCCCTTCCCGAGCGACGGCTTGACACCGGCCCGGCCCCGGGTCGAACCCCGGCCGGACTCCGGGCGGATCCCGGGCGAACCCAGGACCTGCCCTTCCCCCGCCCCCGGGCCCGCTGCTTCGCTGGCCGTACGGCGGAGCGCGGCGGACGGAGGGCCGGGGTGGACATCGAGGGGACCGGCGCGCTGGGCGTCGCGGTGGTCGGCGTCCTCGGGACGCTGCTGTCCGCGCTGCTGACGCAACGCGCGGCGGACGACGGGCGACGGCGCGAGCAGGAACGCGCCGGGGCGGCGGCGGAGCGGCAGCGGCGCGAGCACGAACTGCGCGCGTGCTACGTCGCGTTGAACACGACGGCCCGGCAGTACCTGGCCGCCCTCGCCGACCAGGTGCACGCCCTGGGCCGGAACGGCGACGTCCCGGCGGCCCGGCAGCGGCTGGCCGAGGCGCGCGACCGGTACCGGGCGGTGTACGCCGAGGCGCAGTTGCGGGTGCCCGAGCCCGTGCTCGACCTCGCCGGGCCGTTCAGCCACGGCCTGGGCGCGCTCTACGGCATGGTCCGCCGCCTCGACGCGGGTACGCCCCGGGCCGGCGACTCCCCGGCCGCCGCGCAGCAGGGCATCGACACCGGGTGGGCCGGGCTGCGCCGGGTCCGGGACGAGATGCGGGCCCAACTGGGCGTCTCCCGGTCGGATTCCGGACGTTGAGCGGGCGGGTCCCGGGATCGACTGCGGCCGGGGTCCGGGTCTCGGCATAGTGGCGGAGTGTCACGGAGGGAACGCGGAGAGGCGGGAGGCAGCCGGTGGGGGACGTGGAGCACGACGACGTGGAGCACGACGGCACGCGGAACGGCGACGGCGAGCACGGCGACACGCAGAACGGCGACACGCAGAACGGCGGCACGCAGAACGGCGGCACGCAGAACGGCGAGGTCGAGCACGAGGACACGGAGGACGGCGGCGTACGGGGGTTGCGCACCTGGGTCGCGGAGGCGGAGGAGCGGGCCAGGCGCCTGCTGCCCGCCCCGGGCGGCGGGCTGCCGCTGCTGCCCGCGTGCGAGGCGTCCGTCCGGGAACTCGAGCAGCTGGCGGGGCTGTTGGACCACGACCCGGCGCTGCGCAGTGCGGCGCACCTGTGGCTGGGCGTCGCGCTGGCCACCCGGTGGGCCGCCACCGGGGCACCGGGCGACCGGGAGCGGGCGGAGTCCCTGCTGCGCGAGGTGCGGGACCCGGCCACGGTGCTGGGGGCGACGGCGAGCGGGGAGCACCGCCAGTGGGCGGCGTTCCACCTGGTCGGACTGATCGCGCCCGTCCCGCCGCAGAGCGGGTTCCGTTCGGTGCCCGACCTCTCGGCCTTCCTGGACTGGACGACGCGCTCCACGCCGGCGGAGCTGATGGGCTTCGCCCGGGAGGTGCAGACCCTGTTCGCGGAGATCGGGGACCTGCCGCTGCCGCCCGAGCACGGCGATCTGCTGGGCCGCCTGCGGGCGGGGATGGCGGCTCCGTCGACGGCGGGCCTCCACGACGTCCTGACGGGCGCGCTTCCGGACGGGGACCCCTTCGCGGAACAGTTCCGGCAGCTGCTCGACCGGACCTTCGGAGCGGCAGCGCCGACGCCCACCGCGCAGGGCCCGGCCGACCCCGCCACCCCGGCCGAGCACCCCGCCACGGCCGAGCACCCCACCACCCCGGCCGACCCCGCCACCCCGGACGAGCCCCCCGCCACCCCGACCGACCCTGCCACCCCGACCGACCCCGCCGATCTGCGCCGCATCGCCGCCACCGTGGACGCGGTCAACGCCACCTCCGCCGGGCTCGGCGAGGCGCTGGACAGCACGGACCCGCAGCAGCGGATCGACGAGCTGCTCGACCGGCTGCGCACCGTCCAGGGCCGGCCGCCCGCCGGAGCCGACTGGTCCCACCACCTGGAGGCGCTCCGGGCGGTCCTGCTCAACGTCGGCGGCCGCACCGGCGGCACGTTCCAGGACCAGGAGGCCGGCCTCCGGCACCTGGCGGCGTTCCGGGACGGCCTGGAGAAGATGAAGGGTTCGCTGCCGCCCGGCGTCGGGGACCCGACCGTCCTGGGCCGGGTGACGGGCCTGTACCAGCAGGTCGTGGACCTCAGGGCGGGCGGGGATCCCGAGGAGGACGTGCGGACGGCGCGCGGCTTGGTGGCCGAGGCCGAGCGGCTGGCCGAGGAGGTCCCGGACGGCTTCTTCCGGGGGCTGGTCACGCTGACGGTCGGCGCGGCCCGCGCCAAGCTCGGCGTGCTCGCCCGGGACCGGCAGCAACTGCTGGACAGCCTGTCCGTCCTGGAGGACGGGGTGTCCGAGCTGAGGGCGACGGGGGCGCCGTTCGGCGAGCGGATCCCGATCCCGGACACCTCGGACTTCGACCTCCTGCGGGCCGGTCTGGGCGGCACCCCGCCGCCGCCGATGCGGGAGCACCGCACCCCGCCGCCGCACGCCTCCACCGAGCAGGTCCACAGCTCCGCGCTCTCGCTGGCCCTCCGGTACGGCATGACCCGTGACCGGGGCGTCCTCGACCTGCTGATCGGGGAGTTGGAGCGGGTCCGGACGGGCGTCCGGGAGGGGCGGGCGCCGCGGATCGCCACCGAGGCGCTGTGGAAACTGGCCGAGGCGTACCGGGTGCGCGCGGTCGAGGACGGGGACGTGGCGGACCTCAGGGCGTTGGGGGCGGCGAAGGAGTCGCTGACCGCGCTCGCCGCGGACGTCCTGTTGCAGACCGGTGCCGAGCACGGGCTGGTGGCCGCCCGGGCCGGGGCCAGCCGGGGCGTGCAGGCCGCGCTGTGGGCCGGGTCGCAGGGGCGGTTGCCCGAGGCGGTGGCGGCGCTGGAGGCGGGACGGGCGCTGGTGCTGCACGCGGCGTCGACCTCCGCGGCCGTCCCGGAACTCCTGGAGCGGCGCGGGCACCGGGAACTCGCCGACGCCTGGCGGGCGGCCACCGCGAGGGCGGCCACCGCGACGACGGGCGACGACGGCGACGCCGACGGCGGGGTCCCCGGCGAGCTGCCCAGCGCCCTGCGCCGGCGGGCGCTCCGGGCGCTCGGCTACCGCGCGGAGGACGGCCTGCTCGCCACCCCCACGCTGGCGGACCTCTCGGACGGGCTCGCGGACGGCGGTGCGGACGCCCTGCTGTACCTGGTCCCCGGCGACGGGGTCAGCCCCGGGGTGGTCATCGTCGTCAGCCCGCGGCTCGGGGTGGCGATGGTCGTCCTGGAGCAGCTGTCCCGGGCCGGGAGCGGACCGCTGGAGGACTACCTGGACGCCGCCGCGGCGCTCGACGCCACGGTGCGGGCGGACGGCGAGGACCCCGCGCTGCGGCGGGCCTGGGAGGACGCGCTCGACGCGCTCTGCGACTGGGCAGGCGGGGTGCTCGGCCCGCTGCTGGCCGATCTGGAGCGGGACCTGGGCGCCGGGGGCCGGCCGCTGCGGATCGTCCTGGTGCCGTGCGGACGCCTGGGCCTGGTGCCCTGGCACGCCGGCCGCCTCCCCGGCGGGCCGCCCCGCGGGTACCTCTGCCAGGCCGCGGTGGTCAGCTACGCCGCCTCGGGCAGCCAGTTCCTGCGCTCGGTGCGGCGCGCGCCCCGGCCGCCGACGGCCGCGCCCGTCCTGCTGGCCGACCCGGGCCAGAGCCTGATGTACGCCGAGATCGAGGTGACGGCGCTGCGGGACTCCTTCTACCCCGGGGCCCGGCTGTACGGCAGCGTCTCGTACCTGGCCGCGGACGAGGTGGCCCCCGGCACGCCCGGGGCCGTCCTGGGGCGGTTCGCCGACGGCGCCTCGCTGCTCCACCTGAGCGCGCACGGCTCGGAGGGCACCGACCCCACCGCCTCGGCCCTCCACCTGGCCGGCCCCGACGGCGACCCGGACCCCGCCGCGGGGCGGCTCACGGTCACCCGGCTGCTCGACCACCCGGGTGCCCGGGGCACCGCCGAGGACGGCCCGCTGGTCGTGCTCAGCGCCTGCCGGACCGACCTGTCGTCCCGTGACCACGACGAGGCGCTGACCCTCACCACCGGCTTCTGCGCGGCCGGTGCGCGGGACGTGGTCGGCTCCCGCTGGGCCGTCTCGGACGGCGTGTCGGCGCTGCTGATGGCGGTGTTCCACCACCACCTGAACGTCGACCGGCTCAGCCCCGTCGACGCCTTGCGGGCCGCCCAGCTGTGGATGCTCGACCCGGACCGCCGGGCCCCGGAGTCGCTGCACGAGGAGCTGGTCGACGAACTGCGGCGCCCGGGGCTGGACCGGATCGCGCACTGGGCGGCCTTCATCCACCAGGGCCACCCCGGGCCGGCCGGGCCCGGCGGGCCGAAGAACGGGAGCGAGGGAGGGGCACATGCGTGAGGACGGTGCGGACGAGGGCCGCGGACGGGCGACGGCACGGCTGCTCGGCCTGATCCGCGAACACCGCGACAGCATCCGCGCGCAGCTCGGCGAGGAGCGGTACGCCGTCCTGCTGGGCAGTCTGGCGGCGCTCGCCGCGGTGCCCCCGGACGACGACCGGGGTCGGCGCAACGCGCTCCAGGGCGTCCGGCTGGCGCTGCGGCGGCTGTCCTTCGAGCATCCGGTGCGGGCCGCGTTGGAGTCCTCCCGGCTGGTCGCCGACGTACCCGGGCCGGCGGACGTGGCCGCCGCCCGGGAGCTGCTGGCCTGGCTGTCCGCACCGGAACCGGAACCGACACCGGTACCCGCGCCGGAACCCGGGCCCTCCCCCGTACCCGCGCCCTCCCCCGTACCGGAGCCCTCCCCCGTACCGGCGCCCGAGCCCGCGCCGGAACGCGAGCCCTCCCCCGTCCGGTCCGGCGGGGCCAGGCCGGGCCACCCGCTGCTCGGCGAGGCGGCGATCTCGGCGCGGGAGGCCCGGGAGCGCTGCGGCGGTCCGCCGCCGCCCGAGCTGATCCGGGTGCCCGGCTCTCCGGAGAGCGCGCGGTACCCGCGGTTCCAGTTCGCGGGCGACGGCGCCCCGCACGGGGTGGTCCTGGCGGTCAACCGGCTGCTGCTGGCGGACATCGACCCCTGGGGGGCCGCGAGTTGGTGGCTCGGCGGCAACAGCTGGCTGGGCGGTCGGCCCGTGTCGCTGCTCGGCCGACTGCCCGATGCCGAGCTGGTCGGGGCGGCGGCCCAACTGGTGGAGGGCGAATGACGAGCGGACGTCCCTTCGACCCCACCGGCTTCTTCCCCCGGGCCGGGACGGAGCTGAGCCCCCACCTCACCACCGTCCCGGCCGGGACCGAGCTGTGGCGGGTGCACAAGTCCAAGTACGCGCCGGACGAGTTCAACGACCGGCTCGCGGACATCCACTTCGGCGGCGGCCGCTTCGAGGGCACCGTCCTCGACCCGTACCACTACCTCTACCTCGCGGCGACACCGCTCACGGCGCTCGCCGAGAGCCTGCTGCGTTCCGTGCCCTACGGCGGGGACGGCGTGCGGGAGGTCGGCTACGCCGCGGCCGAGGGGCGGGCGCTGAGCTGCCTGCGCTCCCGGTGCGACCTGGTCCTGGTCCCGCTGCTGACCGGCGCGGACCTGGCCGCCGTGCGCTGCCAGGAGACCCTCCTCGACGACGAGCGCAACTACGCCGTGTCGCGGCGCTGGTCGAGCGAGATCCGGGCGCAGGAGCCCCGGGCGCAGGGCCTGCTCTGGGACTCCCGGCGCAACCGGCGCGACGACGTGATGGTGCTCTACCGGGACCGGGTCGGGCAGGGCGCGGACGGGCCGCTGGAGGCGGTGCCGGAGCGGAGCGTCCCCGACCTGGGCTCCCCGGAGGGCCTCGCGCGCGCCAACGAGGTGCTCGCGCCCCTGCGGGCGAGGGTCTCGGTGCCCGCGACGTGGACCGGCCAGAGGACCGGGCAGGGGGCCGACCAGGGGACCGGGCAGTGAGCAGCGCGGCGGACCGGGGAGCGGCGATCCCCCCGCAACTTGTGCGTCCTCGGAGCACGGTGCCATCGTGGGGACATGACACCCCTCCCTGACGCGGCGTCACTTGTGAAGGAACTGAAGGAAGTCAGGCTCAACGGGCTGGTCCGGCTGCGCGGGCGGGCGCTGCCCGCCCTGGAGGCCGCGGCCGGGGCGGTGTCCACCGGCGCCGCCGCCGCGACGCCCGTCGCGGGGATCGAGGCGCTGCTGCGGCTGGCCGTCTCCCGGCTGGACGCGGGGACGCTGCGCACCGCCGCCGAGTACACCCTCGGGCTGGCGCAGGGCACCCGGGACTGGCCGCCCGCCGACCGCCGGGCCCGGGCGGCCCGCGTGTACGGGGTGGGCGTGGAGTGGTTCCGCCGGAACCAGGAGGTGATGGTCCTGGAGCAGGTCGCCGAGCACGTCCTGCGCCTGGTCGCGGAGCCGGAGCCGGAGCCGGTCCCCGCGGGGGCCGGCTCCGGCACGCACCGGACGGTCCGCGTCACCGCCGGCGGGCGGCCGGTGGAACTCGCCCTGCACGTGCACCCGGTGGACCTGCTGCGCGGGGTGGACGTGGTCGTCTCCCCGTCGAACGTGTACTTCGCGCTGCCCGAGTCGTACAAGTCCTCGGTGGCCGCCTCGCTGCGCCGGGCCGCCGCCCGGCGCGGGGTGACCGGGGACGTGCTGGCCGACCCGCTGCGCGAGGAGCTGCGCGCCTGGGCGGCCCGGCGCGGGGTGGCCGGACGCGCCGTGCTGCCCGGGACGGTGGCGGCCACCGGCCCCGGCGTCCTGGCGGAGCGGGGCGTCCGCCGGATCTACCACGCGGCGGTGGCCGTCCCCCGGGCCGGGACCAACGACTACGACGTGCTGCCCGCCGACGTCACCCGGGCCGCCTCCCGGGTGTTCGCGCTGCTCGCCGAAGAGTGCGGACGGTTCGACCCGCCGCTGCGCTCGGTGTGCTTCCCGCTGCTCGGCTCGGGCCGCGGCGGCCTGCCGCGCGAGACCGCGCTGGCCGCGGTGTGGGCCGCGGTGGAGGCCGAACTGGCGGGCGGGACGTCCTGGGAGGTGCACTTCGTGGTGCGCACACCGGAGGCCGCGGCCCTGGTGGAGCGCGTCCCCGCCGGAATCCGCCCGGCCCGCAACCGGCGGGCGACCGGCTGATCCGGTGCGGTGGAGGGGCGATCGCCCGCCCTGTGCACCCGCCCTGTGCGCGCGCCACGTCGGCCGGGACTCGGCACCCGGTTCGGCAACCACTCCGTCCGCGCCCCGCACAGCGAGGACTTCCCGGCGGGCGGGAACGACGCCGCCCGTGCCCGAATCTTCGACCCGCCCAGTCCGCTCGGCCCGCCCAGTCCGCCCGACCCGCCCGGCCCGCCCGACCCCGTCCGCGCCATGGAGCCGGATTTGCGGCAGCTGCCGGCCCGTCCGGCGCATGATCCCCGCATCTGCTGGCGAAAATACCGCCAGCGGCGCGCAGTTGCGAGGGTGCCGCGCCCCGCCCGGCCGGTACCGGACCCGCCGCGGCGGCCGGGAAGGAGCCACCGTGACCGCCACCACTGCGCCACCCGCCGTACGGTTCCACGGCAGCGTCGACGCACCGCTGCGGCTGACCGTCGCCCAGCTGCGCGCGCTGCCCGCCCACCGGGCCGAGGTGAGCTTCGACTGCCTCGCCGACGGCGAGCGGCGGCACAGCTTCGAGGGCCCGAAGCTGTGGGACGCGGTGCGCGAGGCCCGTCCGCGGATCGACCTGCGCGGCCGCAAGCAGCGCCTGCGCTTCCTGCTGGCCGTGACCGGCGCGGACGGCCACTGCGCGGTCCTGTCCTGGGCCGAGATCGACCCGGACTTCGGCGGCCAGCAGGTCCTCCTCGCCACCAGCGCCGACGGTGCGGCGCTGGACGGTGCCGGTCCGCAGCTGGTGGTGCCCGCCGACCGCTGCGGCGGGCGCTACATCGGCGGTGTCACCGAGGTCTGGATCGGCCCGGTCGCACGCTGACCGCCACACCGGGAGCACCCCCGCGCGAGCCGCCCCGGGCGTGGGTGAAATCACCGGAGGACCTCGCAACTGCCACGGTAGAGTGGCGAAACCACTGGCAGATGCCACACCGCGATGGGGGTCCCGTGTCCGACCAGCTGCTGTTCTCGTACGGGACGCTCCGCCTCCCGCAGGTCCAACGGGCCCGGTTCGGGCGCGAGTTGGCGGGCCGCCCCGACGCGCTGACCGGTTTCCGGCTGGACACCGTGACGATCACCGACCCGGACGTGATCGCCGACAGCGGCAGCGACCGGCACCCGGTGGCCGTCCGCTCCGACGACCCCGCGGACGCGATCGAGGGCACCGTCTTCACGCTCAGCGCCGCGGAGCTGGCGGCGGCCGATCACTACGAGGTCGAGGACTACCTGCGCATCCGGGCCGACCTGCGCTCCGGCGCCCGGGCCTGGGCCTACGTGGACACCGCCACCGCGGAGGAGTTCCGCGCCCGGCGGCTGCTCGACGCCCAGGCCAAGGCGACCGTCCTGTTCGAGGAGGTGGCCCGGCGCGGCCTGGTCGCCCCCGGCCGGAGCGAACAGGCCGTCAGCGACAGCATCCGCGACCTGGCGAACGAGCTGTTCGGGACGACCAAGCACTGGCACAAGCGCATCGTCCGCTCGGGCCCGCACACCCTGTTCCCCTACCGGGAGAACCCGCCGGACCGGGTCCTCGGGGCCGACGACATCGCCTTCGCCGACTTCGGCCCGATCTTCGAGGAGTTCGAGGCCGACCTCGGCCGCACCTACGTCCTGGGCGACGACCCGGACAAGCTGCGCCTCGCCGCGGACCTGCCCGCGGTGTTCGACGCCGGTCGCCGCTACTTCGCCGAGCACCCGGACGTCACCGGCGCCCGGCTGCACGCCGAGGTCGACCGCCTGGCCCGGGCCGCGGGCTGGACGCTCGGCGGCACCGGCCACGCCGGGCACCTGGTGGGCGAGTTCCCGCACGAGAAGATCGACGCCGCCGAGATCGAGTCCTACATCGCGCCCGGCAACACCACGCCCATGCGCCGCACCGACCGGGCCGGACGGGTCTGCCACTGGATCCTGGAGATCCACCTCGTCGACACCGCGCGGGGCTTCGGCGGCTTCCACGAGCAGCTCCTCGACCTGGGCTGAACCCGCGACGGCCGCTGCGGGTCCGCCCGGGCCGAGTGGGCGCGCGCACCACGTCGTGCACCCCGGATCGGGTGGTCGTCCGAAGGAAGTGCCGCGCAGGCGCGAGGGGCGGCCGGGGGCCGGGTGGTGCGGGTCAGTGTCCGGGGGTGAGCGGTTCGCCGTGCTCGAACCGCAGCACCTGCCGGCGCAGGGCGCGCTTGGCCCGCGGCAGGAAGGCGCTGCTGGGGCCGCCGACGTGCGGGGTGATCAGCACCCCGGGGGCGTGCCAGAGCGGGTGCCCGGCGGGCAGCGGTTCCGGGTCGGTGACGTCGAGCGCCGCCCGCAGGCGCTGCGCGGAGAGTTCCGCGAGCAGCGCCCCGGTGTCGACGACGGGGCCCCGGGCGACGTTGACGAGCAGCGCGCCGTCCTTCATCCGGGCCAGGAACCCGGCGTCGACCAGGTGGCGGCTCTCCGGGGTCAGCGGCGTCAGCAGCACGACGACGTCCGCGGCCGGGAGCAGCTCGGCCAGCTCCGCCACGCCGTGCACCCCTTCTTCGGGGCGGGGGCGGCGGGCGACCCGGACCACCTCGCACTCGAAGGGCTCCAGCCGCGCGGCGAGCGCCCGGCCGATCGAGCCGTAGCCGAGGATGAGCACCGTCCGGTCGGCGAGGGACGGGTGGAACTCCTGCTGCCAGCGCTCCCGGTCCTGGAGGCGGGTGAAGTGCGGGACGCCGCGCAGCGAGGCGAGGATCAGCGTCACCGCCAGCTCGGCGGTGCTGGCGTCGTGCAGCCCGGGCGCGTTGCACGCGACGGCCCCGGCTGGCACGTGCGGCAGGACGTCGTCCATCCCGGCGGTGAGCGTCTGGACCACCTTGAGCGACGGCAGCCGCCCGATCACCGGCAGCGCGACGGCGTGCCGCATGTACGGCAGGCAGAAGAACTCCACCTCGCGCAGCGCCTCGTCCGGCGGCACCGGCCCGTCCCCGTCCCACACCAGGGCGTCGAGTCCGGCGGGCAGACCGCCGATCACATCGGGTGCGTACGGAAGGAGGTAACGAGCGCTCATGCCCCGACCTTAACCACCGCACCCCCCGCCCCACCCCCCGGGCCGGAGCCCGGGCCGCTCAGGGTGCCGCGGCCGGGCTGTCGGTGCGGTGGTCGGTCCGGTGGGCGGGGCGTTCGCCCGAGCGGCGTTCGACGAAGCGGGTGAGGAGGACGACCTGGCGCGGGGCGGAGCGGTCGCCGGTGATCCGGGCGAACAGGAGGTTGGCCGCGGTGCTGCCGACCGCGACCGGGTCCTGGCTGACGACGGTCAGGGGCGGGTTGAGGCGTTTGGCGAGCGGCAGGTCGTCGAAGCCGACGATGGCCATCGGCGCGGGGACGTCGGCGGTCTCCGGGCCGTCCGGGCCGTCCGGGCCGTCGGCGCGGTCCAGGACGCCGAGCGTGATCAGGTCGTTGCTGCTGAACAGGGCGGACGGCGGTTCGGGCAGGGCGCGCAGGGCGGCGAGGGCGAGCCGGGTGTCCAGGTGGGAGCGCAGGCCGTGCCGCACCAGGGCGGGGTCGGGGGCCAGGCCGCGGGCGCGGAGCGCGTCCAGGTAGCCCGCGTGGCGTTCGCGCTGGGTCCAGATGTCGTAGCGGTCGCCGAGGTAGGCGATCCTGGTGTGGCCGTGGTCCAGCAGGTGGGTGACGGCCCGTCGGGCGCCGTCGCGGTTGTCGACCGTGACGGTGTCCACGTCGAGGTCCTTGGCGGGGCGGTCGACGCAGACCACCTGGGTGCCCGCCTCCATGGCGGGTTTCAGGAAGCCGTGGCTGCCGATGGTCGGGACGATGATCAGACCGTCCACCTGCCGGGCGGTGAAGGCGGCGATCACCTCGCGCTCCCGGCGCGGTTCGTCGTTGGTGCTGCCGACCAGGACGACGCAGCCGCGCCGGTGCGCCTCGTCCTCGATCGAACGGGCCATCAGGGCGTAGAAGGGGTTGGCGAGGTCGTCGACGACCAGCCCGATCGTGGACGTGCCGAGTCGCTTCTGCCGCAGGTTGCGGGCGTTGTCGTTGCGCTGGTAGCCGAGTCGGCGCACCGCCTGTTCGACCTTGGCGGCGGTGTCGGGCGAGACGCCCGGGGTGTTGGAGACCACCCGGGAGACCGTCATCAGACTGACCCCCGCGGCTTCGGCCACGTCCTTCATCGTCGGGCGCTTCAACAGGGCTCCTCCTCGGCGCACTCCCCCGGGGCCCGCCGTCGAGCCCCTGCCGCGGCCCCGCGGCGTCCGGTGCGTGCGCGCGCGGCGTACCGGGGCATCGGACGACGGGGTCCCGGGCGCCCGCGGGTCGGCGCGGGCGTCGGAGAGTGCATCCTACGACGCCCGCCGGCCCGTCCCCGGCCGGCCGCCGGGCGGCTCCCACCGGGGCCGGGAGCCGCCCCGGCCCGGGGTCAGCAGGCTTCCCGGTAGACGTACTTGCCGACCTCGGGGTCGTCCAGGTTGGCCTTGGTGATGGCCACCATGGTGGTGCCGATCTGCGCGGTGACCGGCTGCCCGGCGACGGCGGCGAGCGCCTGGTCGACGCCCTGGGTGCCGATGCCGGCCGGGTCCTGGGCGACCAGGACGTCCAGGGTGCCGCTCTTCAGGGCGGCGACCTCGTCGGGCTCGGCGTCGAACGCGGCGACCTTGACCGCGCCCTGGCGCCCCGCGGCCTGGAGGCCGGTGGCGACGCCCTGCGCGGTGTTGGTGTTGCCGGCGAAGACACCGCCGAGGTCGGGGTGGGCGGCCAGGGTGGCCTGGAGCTGGGAGGCCGCGGTCGCGGGCAGGTCGTTGTCGTAGAGGACGGGCAGCAGGGTGATCGCCGGGTGGTTCGCCTTCATCTCCTCGGTGAAGCCCTTGATCCGGGCGTCGGTGGTGGAGACCCCGGGCTTGACGCTGATCACCAGGGCGGAGCCCCGGTCCCCCATCAGCTCGGCCAGCGCCTTGGCGGCCGTCCGCCCGCCGGCCTCGTTGTCGGAGGAGATCCGGGAGACGCCGACGGAGGCGTCGCTGACCGCGGTGTCCACCAGGACGACCTTGGTGCCGGCGCTCTGCACCTGGGTCAGCGACGGGGTGAGGGCCGCGGTGTCCACCGGCGAGATCAGCAGCCCGTCGGGGCGGTTGGCGCCGACCGCGTCGACGATGGGCCGCTGCACCGCGACGTCCCACTGCGCCGAGCCGTCGACGGTGAGCTTCACGCCCCGCTTCTCGGCCTCCGCCTGGGCGGCGCAGGCCATCGTGATGTAGAACGGGTCGCTCTTGACGCCGGTGACAAGCTTCAGCGTGACGCTCTTGGCGCCGCCGCCACCGTCGCTGCCGCAGCCGGCGGTGGCGGTGCCGGCGGCGACCAGGGCGAGGACGGCGCAGCAGCGGACGAGGGTGCGCGATCTGCTGGTTCCGGGCATGGCGGGTCTCCTCCTGCGGGGGGAACTGCGGGTGGGTGGGAGCAGAGGTGCGGGAGCGGGAGCGGACGGGCGGCGGGAGCCGGCGTACGGGAGCGGGGCCCGGACGTGCTGCGGCGCCCGGGCGGACCGGCCGGGTGGTCAGCCGCGCTCGCGGCCGCGCCGGCGGAACTGGTCGAGGTAGACCGCCGCGACCAGGACCACGCCGATCGCGACGTCCTGCCAGTACTGCTGGACGTCCATGATGATCAGCCCGGTGGTGAGCACGGCCGGGATGAAGACGCCGATCACCGTGCCGAGCACGCTGCCGCGCCCGCCGAACAGGCTGGCGCCGCCGAGCACGACCGCGGTGATGACCTTCAGGTTGTCGGTGGAGTGCCCGGCGATCGAGGTGGTGCCGAAGTAGGCCAGCCACATCGTGCTGCCGAGTCCGGCGAGCAGCCCGGTCAGGGCGTAGACCCGCACCAGGTGGCGGTCCACGTCGATGCCAGAGCGGCGGGCGGCCTCCGGGTTGGAGCCGATCGCGTAGGTGTGCCGGCCGAACCGGGTGCGGGCCAGGACCAGGCCGAACACCACGGTGGTGGCGAAGGCGATGACGACCAGCCAGGGGACCTGGCCGAGGAGCTTGCCGAAGCCGACGCCGCGCTGGAGCTTCCCGGAGACCGCCCCGGCCGGGTCCTGGCCGCCGGTGACGATCTGGGCGATGCCCAGGGCGGCGCCGAAGCCGCCGAGCGTGACGATCAGCGGCGGCACCTTCGCCTTGGCCACCAGCCAGCCCTGCAGCGCGCCCCAGAGCAGCCCGGTGACGAGCGCGATCAGGGTGGACACCGCGACGGCACCCCAGCCGGCCGCCGCCCCGCCGTGGTGGATGGTGTACTCGGCCGACAGCACGGCGGAGAGCACCAGGACCGAGCCGACCGACAGGTCGATCCCGGCGACGATGACCACGTACGTCATGCCGACGCCCAGCACCAGGTAGATCGCGGCGTTGGTGGCGATCTGGGTCAGGTCGTAGCGGGTCAGGAAGGTGTCGGGCCGGGCGGCGGTGAAGAACGCCACCAGCAGCAGCAGGACGCCGAAGGTCCACGCCTCGTTCGCCGCGGCGAGCCGGCGCGCCCACCCGGGGACGGCGAGCGGGGAACGCCGCACCGCGCCACCGCCGACCGCCTTGCCGCCCTCGCCGCCTTCGCCACCCTCGACCGCGACCCCCTCGCCGACACCGGCCGCCCCACCGCCCTCGACCGCCTCGCCGACACCGGCCGTCTCGCCGCCGGCCGCTCCGGGCATCCGCGTGCTCACGCCGTACCGTCCTTCCTGGTGGAGGTGGGCACCGGGTCCAGCGCCCCGGTCATCGCGCCGACCAGTTCCTCGACCGAGGTGGCGGCGGCGTCGAAGACCGCCACCCGCCGTCCCAGGCGCAGGACTTCGACCCGGTCGGCGACCGAGAGCACCTCCGGCATGTTGTGGCTGATCAGGACGACCGAGATGCCGCGGTCGCGGACCCGCCGGACGGTCTCCAGCACCCGGCCGCGCTGGACCACGCCGAGGGCCGCGGTGGGCTCGTCCATGAAGATGACGCGGCTGGCGAAGGCGACCGCGCGGGCGACCGCCACCGACTGCCGCTGGCCGCCGGAGAGCGCGGCCACCGGGACGGACACGTCCCGCAGGTCGACGCCGAGTTCGGCGAAGGCGGCGACGGCGGCGCGGCGCATCGCGGTGTTGTCCAGCACGCCGAGCCGGCCCAGCAGGCCGGGGCGGTGCAGTTCGCGGCCCAGGTGCAGGTTGGCCGCGGCGTCCAGGTCGGGGGCGAGGGCCAGGTCCTGGTAGACCGTCTCCACGCCGTGGCGCCTGGCGTCGAGCGGGCCGGCGAACCGGACCGGTGTGCCGTCCACCAGGATCTCGCCGCCGTCGGGGGCGGCGGAGCCGGAGAGCGTCTTGACCAGGGTGCTCTTCCCGGCGCCGTTGTCGCCGATCAGGGCGACCACCTCGCCGGGGTGGACGGTGAAGTCGGCGCCCTGGAGGGCGTGCACCTGGCCGTAGCGCTTGCTCACCTGCCTGGCTTCCAGGAGGGGTTGTGTCATCGGGCCGGCCTCCGTGCCGCAATTGGTAACGTTCACGCAAGAGTTGGGAGTCTGATGGCGTGGCGGCGGACTGTCAATAGCTTCGTCACACCTCGATGTCCCGCGCAAAGTCCCCGGAAAAAACCGAAGTTGACGTTGTGTCATGACCTTGACTGGCGTTCGACATCGTCGGAACAATGCCACTCGCTCGGTAACGTTCACATCGCTACCGGAAGGTGCTCACGGTGCCCCTGCCCGCTCTCAAGTCCCGGGCCGCCGTCGCGGCCGGCGCGCTCCTGCTCGCCGCCTTCGGCCCCGGCCTCCTCGCCACCGCCCCCGTCGCGCACGCCGCGACGGCGGCGGCCAACCTCACCCCGTACGTCGACCCGTTCATCGGGACCGACGACAGCAACGCGCCGAACCCCGTCGGGGGCGGCGCCGGCGGCTCCACCTACCCGGGCGCCGTGGTGCCCTTCGGCGGAGTCCAGTTCAGCCCCGACACGCCGACGGCCTCGCCGTCCGGCTACCGCAACTCGGACACCTCGATCGAGGACTTCAGCCTCACCCACTTCGACGGGGCCGGCTGCCCGAACAACGAGGACCTCCCGCTGCTGCCGGTCACCGGCGCGCTGGGCGCCTCGCCCGGCAGCAGCTGGACCGGCTACGCCTCGGGCTACACCAAGTCCAACGAGGCCGCCTCCCCCGGCTACTACAAGAACCGGCTCGACAAGTACGCCACCGACGTCGAGCTGTCCGCCACCACCCGCACCGGCATGGGCCGGCTCACCTACCCCGCCACCAACGCCGCCCAGCTGCTGGTCAACACCGGCCGCAGCGCCACCGGCAACCGCAGCGGCTCGGTGAAGGTCAGCGGTTCGGAGGTGACCGGCAGCGTCACCGCCGGCGGCTTCTGCGGCTCCTCGAAGACCTACCAGATCTACTTCGACATCCGCTTCGACCGGGCCCCGACCGGCTTCGGCACCTGGTCCGGCTCCACCGTCAGCGCCGGTTCGGCGAGCGCGTCCGGCACCAACACCGGCGCCTACCTCACCTTCGACACCAGCAGCTCGCGGACGGTGCAGTTCAAGGTGGCGCTGAGCTACGTCAGCACCGCCAACGCCCAGGCCAACCTGACCGCCGAGAACAACGGCTGGGACTTCGCCGCCGTGCGCTCCGGCGCCGACGCCGCGTGGAACCAGATCCTCAACCGGGCCCAGGTCAGCGGCGGTTCGGCCACCGACCTGAAGAAGTTCTACACCGCCCTGTACCACGTCTTCCAGAGCCCGAACGTCGCCAGCGACGTCAACGGCGACTACCGCGGCTTCGACGGCGCGGTGCACAACTCCGCCCGCCCGGTCTACCAGAACTACTCCGGCTGGGACATCTACCGCTCCTGGGCGGCGCTGATCGCACTGATCGCGCCGAACGAGGCCGCCGACATCGCCAACTCGATGGTCCTGGACGGCCAGCAGGGCGGCCTGCTGCCCAAGTGGTCGCAGCAGACCAACGAGGACTTCGTGATGACCGGCGACCCCGGCCCGATCATCGTCGCCAGCATGTACGCCTTCGGGGCCCGCGGCTTCGACACCGCCGCCGCACTGGCGCTGATGAAGAAGTCCTCGGCCGGCGGCACCGCGCAGGGCTCGCCGATCCGCGGCAACCAGGGCACCTACACCAACCTGCACTACATCCCCGGCGCGCCGTCCGACTCGCTGGAGTACTCGGCCTCCGACTTCGCCGTCGCCCAGTTCGCCAAGGCGCTCGGCAGCACCGCGGACTACACCGACTTCATGACCCGGGCCCAGTGGTGGCGCAACACCTACGGCCCCGAGTCCGGCTACGTGCAGCCGCGCAACTCCGACGGCAGCTGGAAGTGGCCGCTGGACCCGGCCGCCCAGGCCGACTTCACCGAGGGCAACGCCGCCCAGTACACCTGGATGGTCCCCTACGACTTCGCCGACCTGATCAACGACATGGGCGGCCGGCAGACCGCCGTCCAGCGGCTCGACCACCACTTCACCCAGGTCAACGCCGGGCAGAGCCTGCCGTACTACTACATCGGCAACGAGCCCGAGCACGGCGTCCCGTGGGCCTACAACTACGCCCGCTACCCGGCCGGGGCCTCGGCGGCCGTCCGCAAGGTGATGACCGAGTCCTTCACCACCGGCGCGGGCGGACTGCCCGGCAACGACGACCTCGGGGCGACCTCGGCCTGGTACGTCTGGGCGGCCCTCGGCCTGTACCCGTCGACGCCCGGCGCCGACACCCTGGCCGTGCACGGCCCGTCCTTCCCGTCCGTGCTGATCCAGCGCCCGGGCGGCAACATCACCGTCAACGCGTCCGGCACCGGCTCCTACGTGCAGGGCCTGAAGGTCAACGGGACGGCCACCAGCCACAACTACCTGCGCTACCCGGACCTCGCGGCCGGCGGCACCCTCGACTTCACCATGGGGTCGGCGCCCAGCACGAGCTGGGGCACCGGCGCAGGCGACGTGCCGCCCTCCTTCCAGGACGGCGCGAGCCCGGTGCCCGCCGCCCCGGAGCTGGGCACCAACCTGGCGCGCGGGAAGGCGACCAGCTCCTCGGCCGCGTGCGCCACCGCCGAGGGCGCGGACAAGGCCGTCGACGGCAGCCTGCAGAACAACAGCAAGTGGTGCTCGAAGGCGGCCGGCGCGAGCCTCCAGGTCGACCTGGGCTCGGCGCAGCCGGTCGGTTCGGTGGTGCTCGAGCACGCCGGGCTCGGCGGTGAGAACACCGCCTGGAACACCGGCGCCTTCCAGGTGCAGACCAGCACCGACGGCACCACCTGGACCAGCGCCGCCACCGTCACGGGCTCGCGCTCCAGCCGCACCTACAGCCCGTTCGCGGTCCGCTCGGCCCGGTACGTGCGGGTGGTGGTCTCGACCCCGACCAACACCGGCGGCGACACCGCCGCCCGGCTCTACGAACTGGAGGTCTACGCCGCCGGGCCGGGCGCCGGGTCCGGTCCGGTCACCTCGGGCCTGAACACCGCGAAGTGCGTGGACGACTCCAACTCCGGCACCGCCAACGGCAACAAGGTCGTGCTGTGGGACTGCAACGGCAGCGGCGCCCAGCAGTGGACGTCCACCGGCGGCACCCTCCAGGCGCTCGGCAAGTGCCTGGACGTCACCTCCTCGGGCACCGCCGCCGGCACCCCGGTCCAGCTCTGGGACTGCAACGGCAGCGGCGCGCAGCAGTGGCAGGCCGTCAACGGCACGCTGGTGAACCCCAACTCCGGCCGTTGCCTGGACATCCCGTCCTCCAACACCGCCAACGGCGTGCAGCTCCAGATCTGGGACTGCAACGGGACCGCCGCCCAGAAGTGGAACCCGCCGGCCTCCGCGTAGCGAGCGGGGCCGTCCGCCCGGTGCCGCCCGCCCCCGACCGGGGCGGGCGGCACCGCCGTGCCCGGCGGGCGGTACGTCGGGGCGACGGGCGGGCGGCACGTCGGGGCAGGTCTCAGCCGGCCGCGTTGAGCAGGTCGAGGGCGCTCTGCTGGCAGCCGTAGTCGGTGCTGCCGGGGCCGCCGGCCCAGTGCGGGCCGTACTGGTCGAGCGGGTTGCGGTCCTTGGTGGAGGCGGAGTTCGCCCAGGCGGTGAGGGTCGGCGCGTAGGGGTGGTCGGACAGCTGGGTGTTGAGCCGGCCCAGGCCGCGGACGTAGGCGCCCTTGAAGGAGGGGCCGTCGCCGGTGCAGCCGTCGCCCTCGCCGGGTTCGCGCAGCACTCCCCCGCTGGTCAGCCGGGTGGTGGAGGCGTCGGCGAGGGTGCGCGCGGTGGTGAGCAGGCTCGCGTCGCCGGTGGCCCGGTAGAGCTCGGTCAGGCCGCCGAGGACCACGCCCTGGTTGTACGTCCAGGTGGGCTGGCCGTTGTTGGCGCAGGCGTCGTTCAGGCCGTCGTTGACGAGGTGGTCGGCGTTGACCATGCCGCTGCCCCGGAACCAGGTCCACTCGTCGCGGGCCCGCTGGAGGTAGGCGGTGTCGCCGGGGATGCGGTTGTGCAGGGCGGCGGTGAGCTGGAGGTACAGCTCGTTGGTGATGGCGTTCTTGTAGGTGCTGCCGGTGTTCCAGCGCACGCCGCCGCCGCAGGAGCCGGTCCAGTTGGCGCTCATGTGGTCGGCGTCGGCGCGGGCGGTGGCCAGGTAGCGGCCGTCGCCGGTCTGGTCGTAGGCGGCCACCCAGGCCAGGCCCCACCAGCCGGTGTCGTCCAGGTACTCGTTGGTGAAGTTGCCGCCCTGCGCGTTGATGTTCTTGTCGTAGGTCTCGGCGATGGCGTAGGTGTAGCTGCCCATGCCGGTGAGCCGGGCGTTGTCGATGATCGCGGTGAGCGCGTTGGCGCCGGTCCACCAGCCGTTGCCGCCGAAGAGCTTGGTGGTGCGGTCGAAGGAGGCCATCAGGGCGGTGGCGGCGGCGGTGCGCCGGTCCCAGGCGTTCCAGGTGGTGCGCGCCCAGGGGGTGCAGGCCAGGGCCGTGCCGACCTGTCCGCAGGCCCGCAGCGCGCCGACGCCGCGGGTGTTCCAGTCGTCCACGTTGTACATCAGGGTGCGCCAGCCGCTGCCGCCCGCCGGGACCTTGGTGTCGCCGAGCTTGCTGCCGCCGGTCCAGGTCCGGCCGCCGTCCATGGAGCGGTCCAGCCACACCTCGTCGCCGGCCGCGCCGCCGGCGATCGAGGCCCAGCCCATGGCGTCGCTGTCGTCGAAGTGCAGGACGAGCGTGCGGCCCGAGAGCGCCGCGGAGACCGGCTGCCGGTCCTGCGGGCTGAGGGCGGGGTCGCGGGTGTCGCAGTACTTGTTGCAGATCGCGGCGGTGACGGCCGCGGCGGGGGTGGCCGCGCTGACGGCGGGCAGCGCCGCGGCCAGCACGGCGGTGGAGAGCAGGGCGGCGCGCAGGGGGCGGGACACGGTCACGGGGGTCTCCTGGTGCTGCTGGGGGACGGGGGAACGGGCGGGGGAACGCGGCGACGGCCGGGCCGGGGTCGGCCCGGCCGCAGCCGGTCGGTGCCGTGCGGAAGCGGTCGGTGCTGCGGGAGTCGGTCGGTGCTGCCGGGTCGGTGCTGCCGGGTCGGTGCTGCCGGGTCGGTGCTGCCGGGTCGGTGCTGCCGGGTCGGTGCTGCCGGGTCGGTGCTGCCGGGTCGGTCAGGGCGCCCAGGGGGCGTCGACGGACCAGGTGGTGTCGGCGACGAACGAGGGGGTGTTGCCGTCCCACGGGTTGCCGCCGCCGTAGGTGGCGATCCACACCTGGGAGTCGAAGTGGCGCAGGTAGCGGTCGGGGTAGTTGTAGGCGGTGAGGCGGACGCCGCCGGTGCCGGGCCGGGCGCAGAAGGTGGCGTCGGCGCGGAAGAGGGCGTCGCTGCCGGCCTCGCGGTAGACCCGGCTGTCGCGGTGGCGCAGGTACTGGCCGGGGTAGTTGCGCGACTCGAAGGAGTAGCAGGCGGGGTCGGCCAGGCCGGTGACGACCTTCCAGGTGGCGTCGGCCTTGAGCAGCGCGCTGCTGGCGGCGTCGACGTGCTCGGTGTTGGCGAGGCCGTCGTAGTGGCGCAGGTAGCGGTCGGTGCAGCAGGCGGTGGTGGCGCGCAGCGACTTGTACTGGCCGGTGGGCAGGGTGGGGTTGGCGGGGGTGGTGCGGGAGGCCGCGATCAGGGCGAGGTTGGCGGCCCGGACCCGGGCGGCGTCCACCTTGACCACCTGGCGGTCGTAGCTGAGCAGGCCGTTGGCCTCGTTCTCGACGTCGGTGATCTCGGTGTAGACGGAGGCGGAGAGCCCGGCGGGCATCTGGCCGGTGCGCAGGCTGTCGAGCAGGTTGACGAGGCGGTCGTTGAGGGCGGCCGCGCTGGGCTGGTCCTCGTAGCTGAAGCCGCCGCCGGGGTACCACTCGTGGCCGGCCACCCGCAGGCCGAGACCGCCGTACTCGCCGAGGACGGCGGCCCGGGTGGCGGTGGGGGTGGTGGCGCCGGGGCCGACGTAGACGTGGTTGTCGACCACGTCGCCGTTGCCGCCGTCGACGGCGCCGCAGCAGTTGACGCCGCTCATGTTGTCGACCAGCCGGGAGGGGTCGTACGCCTTGACGTCGGCGGCGATCCGGGCCTGGTCGTACTGGCCCCAGCCCTCGTTCTCGTCGACCCACTGGATCAGCGCGGGCGAGCTGCGGTGCTGGTCGATGATCCGGTGGTACTCGGCCTCCCACTGGGTGCGGGCGGCGGCGTCGGGGGTGCGGGTGTCCATCGCGGGCATGTCCTGCCAGACCAGCAGGCCGAGCCGGTCGGCCCAGTAGAACCAGCGCTGCGGCTCGACCTTGATGTGCTTGCGGACCAGGTTGAAGCCGAGGTCCTTGTGCGCCTGGAGGTCGGACTTCAGGGCGTCGTCGGTGGGGGCGGTGTAGATGCCGTCGGGCCAGTAGCCCTGGTCGAGGGTGCCGGTCTGGAAGACGAACTTCCCGTTCAGGACCGGGCGTTGGACGCCGTTGACGGTGGCGACGGCGATCGAGCGGATGCCGGTGTAGCTGCCGACGGAGTCGACGGTGGTGGTGCCGGACAGCAGGTCGGCGCGGACGTCGTAGAGGAACGGGTCCTCGGGGGTCCACAGGTGGGCGCCGGGGACGGGCACGGTGATCGGCGCGCCGGCCTGGCCGGTGGCGGTGCCGACCACGGTGCCGCCGGTGGAGACGGTGACCCGCACGCTCTGGCCGGTGGCGCCGTCGGCGAGGGCGGTGGCCCGGACGGTGCCGGCGGCGGGGTCGGGCACCAGGTCGAGGCGGCTGAGGTGGGCGGCGGCCACGGGCTCCAGCCAGACGGTCTGCCAGATCCCGGACGCGGCGGTGTAGAAGATGCCGCCGCCGGAGTGCGGCAGGACGCCGTTGGTGTTGCGCTGCTTGCCGACCGCGCCGCCGCCGGTCTGGGTCGGGTCCCAGACCGAGACCACGACGGTGTTGGTGCCGCCGTTGAGGTAGGGGGTGATGTCGTAGCCGAAGGCGTCGTAGCCGCCGCTGTGCACGGCGCCGACCTGGGTGCCGTTGACCCGGACGGTGGTCTGCCAGTCGGAGGCGCCGAAGTTGAGCAGGACGCGGCGGCCGGACCAACCTGCCGGGACGGTGAAGGTGCGCTTGTACCAGAGCCGGTCGTTCTGGGTGATCTGCCGCTGGATGCCGGAGAGCGCGGACTCGGCGACGAACGGCACGCGGATCTGCTCGCCGAAGGTCGCGGGCTGGCCGGCGCCGGCCGGGGTGACGGCGAAGTCCCAGATGCCGTTGAGGTTGAGCCAGTCGGGGCGGGTGAGCTGCGGGCGCGGGTACTCCGGCAGCGGGTGGTCGACGGAGACCTGGCCGGTCCACGGGGTGGTCATCGGCGGCGACTTGGGCGTCCAGGCGGCGGCCCGGGCCGGGGCCTGCCCGGCCGCCAGCAGGAGGGCGGCGGCGGTCACGAGGACGGCGAGCAGGGCGGCCGTCCGGCTGCGGAGCGCGGCTGCGGCTGCTGCGGCGGGGGGCGGTCGGTGCATCGGTGCTCCTCCAACGAAGGGGTGGGGAAGGGCGGTGCGGGGTTGCGGTGGTGCGGAGTGCGGCGGGGTCAGCGCAGCTGCCAGAGGTGGTCGGCGGTGCCGCTGTCGGCGAACTGCACCACCCGGGCGCTGTCGGCGGTCGACATGCCGTCCACGCCCAGCACCTTGCCCGAGTTGCGGTTGCGCAGCCGGAACCAGCCGTCACCGTTGTCGACCAGGCGCCACAGGTGGTCGGCGGTGCCGTTGTCGGCGAACTGCACCACCCGGGCGCTGTCCGCCGTCGACATGCCGTCCACGCCCAGCACCTTGCCCGAGTTGACGTTGCGGATGCGGAACCAGCCGTCGGCGTCGGCGAGGAAGGTCCACAGGTGGTCGGCGGTGCCGCTGTCGGCGAACTGCACCACCTGCGCGCTGTCCGCGGTCGACATGCCGTCCACGCCCAGCACCTTGCCCGAGTTGCGGTTCTGGACCCGCACCTGGCCGTCGGGCTGGAGCTGCCACAGGTGGTCGGCGGTGCCGCTGTCGGCGAACTGCACCACCTGCGCGCTGTCGGCGGTCGACATGCCGTCCACGCCCAGCACCTTGCCGGAGTTGCGGTTGCGCAGCCGGAACCAGCCGTCACCGTTGTCGACCAGCTGCCACAGGTGGTCGGCGGTGCCGTTGTCCGCGAACTGCACCACCCGGGCGCTGTCGGCCGTCGACATGCCGTCCACGCCCAGCACCTTGCCGGAGTTGACGTTGCGGATCCGCAGCCAGCCGTCGCCGTTGTCGACCAGCTGCCACAGGTGGTCGGCCGTCCCGCTGTCCGCGAACTGCACCACCCGCGCGCTGTCCGCCGTCGACATGCCGTCCACGCCCAGCACCTTGCCCGAGTTGCGGTTGCGCAGCCGGAACGAGGCGCCGCCGGTGGTCCAGGGCGTGCCGTTCGGGGAGGTGGTGGGGAAGGCGGAGATCCGCAGCCGGGCCGCGCCCATCGGGATGAGGGTGACGGTCTCGACGGGCGCGGTGCTGCGGGCGGGGCTGTTCTGCAGCGGGGTGACCACGTGCTGGCCGTCGGCCTGCCACTCGGGGATGCGGCGGGCGGGCACGGTGATCCGCACCGGGGTGCCGGCCTGGGTGAAGGGGTTGGCTGGCAGCGCTCCCCCGGCGGCGGTGAAGGCGGGGCTCCCGGCGTCCAGTGCGAGGCCGTAGTTCCAGGGCGTGGTGGCGTGCACGGCGTACTCGGGGAAGGCGGCGGTGCCGGCGTACTGCTGGTAGTTCTCGCCGATCCGCAGCGAGTACGTCAGCGGGCCGTGGTCGACCGAGACGCTGCCGCGGTTGGCGGCCCAGGTGCGGACGGTGGTGCGCTGCGGCAGGCGCAGCACGACGGTGTCGCCGTCGCGCCAGGTCCGGCGGACGACGGTGTACGCCGGTCCGGCGGGGGCGCTGACGGCGGCGCCGTTGACGGTGAGGGCGGGCGCGGCGCACCAGCCGGGGACGCGCAGGTAGAGCGGGAAGTCCAGCGGCTCGGGGGCGCTCAGGCGCAGGGTGACGGTCTCGGCGAACGGGTAGTCGGTGGTCTCGGTGAAGGTGACCGCCGTGCCGTCGGCGACCTTGGCGGTGACCGAGCAGGCGGCGTACATGGCGGCGGCGAGTCCGTTGTCGGGGGTGGCGAGCCAGAGTTCCTCCAGGAAGTAGGGCCAGCCCATGCCGTAGTTGTGCGGGCAGCAGCGGTACTGGTCGACGCCGGGCTGGTACGCCTGCATGGCGAAGCCGTTCTGGAACTGGCCCTGGCTCTTGGGGGTGTTGTCGAGGTCGACGCTGTTGGCGCTGGTGATGTAGTGCACGGCCCGGCCGGCCGGGTCGAGCGCGGCGGGCAGCGAGTTGAAGGCGAGGTCCTCGCAGCGGTCGGCCCAGAGCGGGTCGCCGGTGATCCGGTTCAGCAGCTGGTGGCTGGCCATGAACTCGACGACGCCGCAGGTCTCGAAGCCCTGGCGCGGGTCGCCGAAGCCGGGCCGGGCGTTCTCGTCGCCGGCGAAGCCGCCGCCGGGGAACTGGCCGTACCGCGCCATCACGGTGTCGTAGGTGCGGTACGCGGACCCGGTCAGGGTGGCGGACGGGGAGCGCAGCGCGTACTGGGCGGGTTCGCGGAAGCCCTGCGCGATGTTGACGTTGTGCAGGCTGGGCAGGTTGTCGGTCCAGTTCGCGCCGTAGGTGTGGATCTTGTCGGCCAGGGACAGCAGGAAGGCGTCGCCGGTGCGGTTGTAGAGCCAGAAGACGCTGTCCAGCGCGTCGCCCCAGCGCACCGAGACCCAGCTGCTGTTGAACGCGCCGGGGCCCTGGGCGTTCATGTAGCGGAAGAAGGCGCTGAGCAGCGGGATGATCCGGGTGTCGCCGCTGTACTCCTGCCAGCTGCGCAGCGCCCAGGTGAGCGGCAGGAACGGCCAGAAGTCCGGTCCGCCGTTGAGCGAGGTGCGCAGGGCGGTCGGCCCGAAGAAGCCGTCGGACTGCCGGGTGGCGACGATGGCGTCGATCCAGCGGCGGGCGGTGGCGAGGGCGGTGGCGTCGCGGGTGGCGACGGCCAGGTCGACGTAGCCGCGCAGCCAGTACGGGACTTCCTCCCAGCCGACCCGGTCGGGGTGGGTCCAGCCACTAGTGTTCAGGTCGAGGAAGTGCGAGAGCTGGTCGTAGCGGCCGCACAGGCCGGCGAGTTGGAGCCGGAGCTGGCCGTCGAGCCAGCCGGCCGCGGTGATGCTGCCGGGCGGCAGGCGCAGGAACGCGACGGGGGCCAGCGGCGCCGCGTTGGGGAAGTAGAGGCCGCCCGGGGCGGGGGCGACCGTCGCGGCGGCGGCCGTCGCGGCGGGGGCGGGCCGGGCGGGGGTGGCGAGTGCGTCGGCCGGTGCGGGCAACGAGAGGCCGGCGCCGACGGCGGCGGCGCTGCCGACGAACTGCCTGCGGTTCATGGGCATGACATTCTCCTTCCGAGGAGAATTCCAACGTTAGAAACCTGGGGGCAACGGCATGACAGCATGCGGCGGGAGCGGTGTCCAGTGCTCCGGCAGGGATCGTCGCGGATCAATTCCCATGATCAGCGGCGGCAGCGGGCGGCTCACCGGAAAGGCCGGAGGGCCGCCGACGGGCACCGACGCACCCTTGCCGACGACCCTCAGGATCTGTATAACGTTGTAAAACCCGGTGGCGACCGGGTGCCACGACCCGCCCGCACCCGTGGGCGGGAGACCGGCTCCCCCGCCGCCGGGGCACCGGACCGGTCAGCGCCTCCCCGAGCGGCGTCGGGAAGGCGCTGGCCACCTCCGGTCCGCGGGGGGAGGCAGCCCCCGCGGCGTCAGGACCGGCTCAGCCGTAGGCGTTGAACTCGGCGATCGACCACCAGGAGGTGGACACCCCGGTCTGCACCACCTTCACGTACCGGGCGTTCTGCGCCGGGAAGTCCACCGTCACCAGCGCCCCCGTCCCGCTGCCCGACGCCACCGCCGAACCCCAGGACACGCCGTCCGAGGACAGGAACACCTGGTAGCCGCGCGCGTAGTCGTTCGCACTACCGCCCGAGTCCATCGTGATCCGCGCCAGCGACCGCACCGCACCGGTGTCCACCGTCACCGACTGCCCCGCCGCCATCGGCGCGCCCGACGACCAGCGCGAACCAGCCACCCCGTCCAGCATGTTCGCCGGAACGTCGCCCCCGCCCGTCGAGGACGCCGACGCCGACCACCCCGTCCGCGGCAGCACGCTCGTCCCGCCGCCGCCGGAACTCCCGCCGCTGGTGTAGGCGTTGAACTCGGCGATCGACCACCAGGAGGTGGACGCCCCGGTCTGCACCACCTTCACGTACCGGGCGTTCTGCGCCGGGAAGTCCACCGTCACCAACGCCCCCGTGCCACTGCCCGACGCCACCGCCGAACCCCACGACACCCCGTCCGAGGACAGGAACACCTGGTAGCCGCGCGCGTAGTCGTTCGCGCTACCGCCCGAGTCCATCGTGATCCGCGCCAGCGACCGCACCGCACCGGTGTCCAGCGTCACCGACTGCCCCGCCGCCATCGGCGCGCCCGACGACCAACGCGAACCAGCCACCCCGTCCAGCATGTTCGCCGGAACGTCGCCCCCACCCGTCGAGGACGCCGACGCCGACCACCCCGTCCGCGGCAGCAGGGTCAGACCGCCGCCGGTGCCGCCGCCGGTGACGGTGGTCTGACCGGTGAGGCGCAGGTCGCGGGAGGAGGAGCCGACGGAGACGGTGTGGGTGCCGGGGGCGGTCGTCCAGGAGCCCGCCCAGTACTGGAAGCTGCGGGCGTCCAGGGTCAGCGCGACGTGCTCGGTCCGGCCGGGGTCGAGGGTGACCTTCCGGAAGCCGCGCAGGCTCTTCGGCGGCTCGCCGCTGGCGGCGGGCTGGCCGACGTAGACCTGGGCGACCTCGGAGCCGGCCCGGGTGCCGGTGTTGGTGACGTCGAAGCCGACGGCCACGTCGCCCGCGGCGTCCGGCGCGGAGACGGTGAGGCCGGAGTAGCCGAAGGTGGTGTAGGAGAGGCCGTACCCGAAGGGGTAGAGCGGCTCCTTGTTCTTCGCGTCGTACCAGCGGTAGCCGACGTTCACGCCCTCCGAGTACTGCACGCTGCCGTTCTGGCCGGGCCACTGCGCGGTGCTCGCGGCGGGCACGTCGGCGAGCGACTTAGGGAAGGTCACCGGCAGCTTGCCGGAGAAGTTGACGTCCCCGTAGAGCAGCGCGGCGATCGCCGAGCCCGCCTCCTGCCCCGGGTACCAGTTGGCCACGATGCCCTGCACCGCGCCGGCCCAGGGCATGGTGACCGCGGAGCCGCTGTTGACGACCACGACGGTGTGCGGGTTGACGGCGGCCACGTCCGCGACGAGCTGGTTCTGCGCGGCCGACAGGTCGATGTCGCGCAGGTCGGAGCCCTCGGACTGGAAGTCGCTGACGAAGACGAGCGCGAGCTCGGAGTTCCGGGCCGCCGTCACGGCCTGGTCGTGGGCGCTCTGGCCGGGCACCGACCAGCCGAGCGTGGCGTTGCTGCCGCCGCCGGCCTGGTAGTAGTCGACCTCGACGCTCACCGGCTGACCGGCCGTCAGGGTGATGCTGCCGGTGCGGGTGGTCGGGCCCTGGTTGTACCAGTTGTTGATGACCTGCTGCCCGTTGACGAGCAGTCGGCTGCCGTCGTCGCTGTTCAGCGAGAACTGGTAGCTGCCGCTGGCGGGCGGGGTCAGCGTGCCGGTCCACTTCACCGACCAGTTGGTGGCGTTGACCCCGGCGGCGGGCGACTGCCCGCCCCAGACCGTGTCGACGCCCGCGTCGACCCGGCTGGCCACCACCGGCCCGGAGAGGTCGGTGCTGTTGTGGTACTCACCGTACAGGCCGCTGCCGCTGCCGGAGGACGGCTTGAGCGCGGTGGCCGGGACCGGCGGCAGCGAGCCGTCGGCGGACGGCCCGCCCTGGGCGAACGTCACCGTGGTCCCGGCCCCGGCCCGGGCCTTGATGCCCTGGTAGGGCGTCACCACGTGCGGGGCGTTGACGGCGGCGCTGCCGCCGCCCTGGGTCATCACCCCGGCCCCGGCGTCCTCGCCGATCACCGCGATCGACTTCACCGACGGCGCCACCGGCAGCACCGAGGCGCTGTTCTTCAGCAGGACGCTGCCCTCCTGCGCGACCCGCTGCGCGACGGCGGCGTTCGCGGCGGTGGTGACGACCGCGTCCCGGTTGCCGTTCTGCGCCCGGTCGAAGAGCCCGCGGCGGAACATCGACACCAGCACCCGGCGGACGTGGTCGTCGACGGTCGCCTGCGACACCTGGCCCGCGCCGACGGCGTTGGTCAGCGCGCTGCCGTAGTAGTCGCTGCCGGGCATCTCCACGTCCAGGCCGTTGTTGGCCGAGGCCACGGTGGAGTGGGTGGCGCCCCAGTCCGCGGTGACGAACCCCTTGAAGCCTAGGTCGCCCTTGAGCACGCCGTTCAGCAGCGGCCCGTTCTCGCAGGCGAAGGCGCCGTTGACGGCCGAGTACGAGCACATCGCGGAGTCGACGCCCTGCCGGACGGCGGCCTCGAACGCGGGCAGGTAGATCTCCCGCTCAGCGCGGTCGGAGACCACCGCGTTGTCGGCGAGCGAGTTGCGGTTGGTCTCCTGGTTGTAGACCGCGAAGTGCTTCACCTGCGCCATCGGGCCCTGGCTCTGGATGCCCGCGATGTCGGCGGCGCCGATCTGCCCGGCCAGGTACGGGTCCTCGCCGAACGACTCGAAGGCCCGGCCCCAGCGCGGGTCGCGGACGATGTTGACCGTCGGGGCGAGCACCACGTTCGTGCCCTTGCCCCACTGCTCGGCGCCGAGCACCTGGCCGTACGCGCGCATCAGGTCCGGGTCCCAGCTGGCCGCCCCGGCCACCGGGGCCGCCAGCTGCGTCACCCCGGTCAGGCCGTCACCGGCGCCCACCGGTCCGTCCTGGAAGTGCAGCGCGGGGATGCCGAGTCGGGTGTTGGCCGGGATGCAGCCCGCGTAGCCGCAGGACGGCCCGCCGTGCAGCATGGTCAGCTTCTCGGTCTGGGTCATCGCGGCGAGCAGTTCGTCGGCGCGCTGGTCCGGGGTCTGGGACGCGTTGGTCCACGGCTGGTCGGCGGCCCGCGCCGCCGGACTGCCGAAGGCGGCGAGGGCCCCGGCCACCAGCAGGGCGGCGAGGGGCCCGGCGAGGGCTGGTCGGTGATCGGAACGGCGCACGACGGCTCCAGTCGGCGGTGGGGGACGCGAGCCGGCGGCTCGCGGGGTGGGGTGGGCCACGGCGGCAAGAAGAGAGAGCGCTCTCCCGGATTCTCCTGACCCCCACCTGAACCTGTCAAGGGATCACACCTGTTCCTGCGCGCCACATCCGGGGCTTCGCGCACCCACGTCCCGGGCGGAGGAGCCGCGATCGAAACCGCTTTGAACGCCATCCCCCCTCCATCTCCGGAGAGCGCTCTCCAAGGTTTCCCGACCCGAACGGCGTCGGCCCCCGAGACCGCGATCGGGTCTCGGGGGCCGGTGTGAGGGGGCGCGCAACCCGGCGGCGTCCTGCTTCCTCCGCCGGGGGCTACCGGGTTCAGCCGGTCTGGATCGCGGTGTCGTCGATCACGAAGCTGGTCTGCAGCGAGGAGTCCTCGACCGCGTTGAACTTCACCGTGACGCTCTGACCGGCGTAGGCCGACAGGTCGGCGGTCTTCTGCGCGTAGCCGGTGGCCTTGTTGAGGTTCGAGTACGAGGCCACCGTGGTGCCGTTCACCGTGACGGTCAGCTTGTCGTACGCGCTGGAGGTGGTGGTCTCCGCGGTGTCGACGTGCAGCCAGTAGCTCAGGGTCGCCTTGCAACCGGCCGGGATGGTGACGGTCTGCGAGAGGCTGTCGGTGTGGGCGGAGCCGTAGCCGTCCAGCCAGGCCTTCCAGGAACCGCCGTGGGCGGCCTGCGAGGTGGAGTTGTTGACCACGCCGGAGCTGGCGGTCCAGGGGCTGGCGGTGCCGGTCTCGAAGCCGGGGTTGCCGAGCAGCTGGGCCGGGGTGCAGGAGCCCTGGGTGGCGGTGACCGTCCAGGAGAAGGTGGTGGAGGCGGTCTTGTTGGCCGCGTCCTTGACGGTGACGGTCACCGAGGAGCCGCCTGCGGCGGTGGGCGTCCCGCTGATCAGGCCGGTGGAGGCGTTGATCGACAGGCCGGCCGGCAGGCCGGTGGCCGAGTAGGTCAGCGGCGCGGTGCCGCCGCCGGCCGTGATCTGGAGGCCGACCGCGCCGCCGACCGCGGTGGACTGGTTGCCCGGGTTGGTCACCGACACGGCGGCGCCGGCCGGCTTGGTCAGCAGGCAGCCGCTGACGTTCAGGTCGATGACCCGGCCGGTGCCCAGGCAGGTGGTGAACCAGTAGGTCTCCTCACCGTAGCTCTGGCCCTTGGTGACGGTCGTGGTGCCGTCCGCGGCCACCTCGCACGGGTTGTTCAGGGTGCACGTCGCGCCGTCGTCGTTGCCGGTGTTGTTGATGCCGACGATCTTCCGGCTGGCGGCGTCGACGATCGGCGAACCGGACGTGCCGTGCGTGGTGTTGCACCCGGCGCTGTAGCGCAGCGAGTCGTGCCAGGTCCACTGGTCCTCGCGCAGGGTCGGGACGAACCCGTTGATCGAGCAGTTCCACACCTGCTTCCAGTACGAGGAGGGTATGTACATCGAGGACCCGTCGACCGGGTGGGTGTCGCTGATCGTCAGCGCCGTCGCCCCGTACTTGGAGGTGATCGAGGCGAAGGTGTCGGTGAGCTGGTAGAGCGCGACGTCGGTGCCGGTCATCGTCGCGTACAGCACCTTGTCCGCCTGGACGGTGCCGAGCGAGGTGCCGGCGGAGTTGAGCAGCGTGCCGCTGCGGCTGGCGCTCGCATTCTGGATGACCTGACCCGCCGTCGGCATGGTCGGCAGGCAGTGGCCGTTGGTCAGCATCAGCGCCCGGTCGGTCTCCACCGAGCTGGGGTAACGGACCAGCGAGGCGGAGCAGTTGCTCAGCGCGATGGTGGAGGTCAGATCGCCCGCCTGAACGGCCTGCGCGGGAGCGGCACCGAAGGTCAGGGCGCCCGCGACGACCGTGCCCGCGCCCAGCGCGGCGGCGAATCTCTTGAACATGGCTCTCCTTGTGGGGGATTGCAGACGTGCGACCGGTCGGCGCACGCCCGCGCCGCACGAAAATGCCATGCCCGCTTCAACTTGGTCAACCATGCCGCCGGAACCCGCGGCCGAAATCGCCCCCGGCCGCTCCGGCCGGTCACCCGGCCCGCGCGGTCACCCGGTCCGTACGGTCATCCGGCCCGTACGGTCACCAGGCGACCGGGAGTTGCTCGACGCCGTAGACCGTCGAGCCCCGGCGGAACCGGAGGGCCGTTTCGGGGACGGCGAGCCGGAGGGCGGGGAAACGGCGTAGCAGGGCCGGCAGGGCGATCCTCAGCTCCAGCCGGGCCAGTTGCTGGCCCAGGCACTGGTGGACGCCGAAGCCGAAGGAGAGTTGGGCGACCGGGCGGCGGTGGACGTCGAGTTCGTCGGGGCGTTCGGGGACGAGGGCGGGGTCGCGGTTCGCGGTCAGCGGGGAGAGCAGCACGTGCTCGCCGGCGGCGATCCGCTGGCCGTTGACCTCGACGTCGGTCACGGCGGTGCGCAGCAGCGGGGCGGGGATGGCGAGGTGGCGCAGGAGTTCCTCGACGGCCGGGCCGGTGGTCGCGGGGTCGTCGCGGAGGGCGGCGAGCTGGTCCGGGTGGCGGAGCAGGGCCAGCACGCTCAGGGCGAGCATGGTCGCCGTGGTCTCGTGTCCGCCGACCAGGAGGGTGGTGCCGAATCCGACGAGTTCGTCGTCGGTGAGTTCGGCGCCGTGCTGCCGCACCACCGCGCCCAGCACGCCGTGGCCCGGGGCGGCCCGGTGGCGGGCGACGGTGTCGGCCATGGCTGCGTTCAGTTCGGCCGACGCGGCCACCAGCCGGTCGGCTCCGGCCGTCCCGTCCATGATCACCTGTGCGCAGCGCTGGAACACCGACCGCGTCCCGTACGGGACGTCGAGCAGTTCGCAGATCACCAGGGAGGGGACGGGCAGGGCGAACGCCTCGACCAGGTCGACGACGGGGCCGTGTTCGGCCATGGCGTCGAGGTGGGCGGCGACCGTCTCCCGGATCGCCGGCCGCAGCCGTTCGACCTGGCGGACGGTGAAGCTGCCGGTGAGCATGCGGCGCAGGCGGGCGTGTTCCGGTCCGCTGTAGGCGGGCAGGAAGCCGGGGTGGTTGAACAGGGTGCGCGGCAGTTCCGGGTCGATGCCGTCGCCCGTCACCAGGCGTTCGTCGGCGAAGGCGGCCCGGACGTCCTCGTACCGGGTGAGGACGGCGGCCTCGATCTCCCCGCGCACCGGGTGGACGACGCGCAGGCGCGGCAGGCCGCTCTCCCCGCGCAGGCGCAGCAGGTCGGGTGACGGGTCGAAGGGGCGGCGGCGGTCCCGTTCGGAGGCCACGAAGGATGCCGGGCGCTGGTCGGACACGGTGCGTGCTCCTCGGTTGGGTCGGCCCCGGGAGGGCCGTCTCGTCGGGCTGGCGGGTGCCCGCGCTACCCGTGGTAGCGGGTGGAGGCGTGGTGCCAGTCGTGGGCGCCGCGGACGGTGGTCTGCAGCGCCTCGGTGCAGTAGCGGCGCAGCAGTTCGCGTTCGGCCGGGTCGAGGTGGCCGGTCGCCGCCGGGTCGAGCAGGGCGCGCTGGGCGGCGGTGAAGAGGTCCAGCGCCTCGGCGCGGCGGCGGCGGGTGCGCGCCAGGGCTTCCGGCCGGGAGAGGCCGTGTTCGCGTTCCAGGCAGAGCACGAGGTTGTTCGGCTCCCCCAGGGCCGCGTCCTTGTCCAGCGAGACGAGGTCGTTGTCGCAGATGACGAACGTCTTGGCCATCTCGCGCATGACCGACAGGTGCGGCAGCGTGTACAGGTGGTCCGGCAGGACGCACGAGGAGAGCCGCTCGGCGAGGTCGATGACCGGTGCCACGCCGATGGTGTGGCGCCGCACCCGCAGGTAGGTGCTCAGCGGCATCGGGACGCCGTCCCGGCGGCTGCGCGCCTCGTGGACGTGGTGGTCCAGGTAGGAGGACCAGTGGGCGGCCGACCTCCGGCGCCAGTCCTCGGGCATGCCCCGGCAGCTGCGCCGCCGCATGTCGGCGAAGGCGGCGGCCAGCGGGAGCGGGGACGCCTCGCCGGTGACGCCCTCCTTGACGAGTCCGACCAGGTGCCGGACCCGGTCGGGCGACCGGCCCCACCGCTCGTCGAGGGCGTCGTCGAACAGGAAGTACCAGCTCTGCTGGTCGACGCCCAGGTCCAGTTCGGCTCCGGTCGCGTTCGGGTAGAACATGGCCGCGATCAGCGGGAACTGGCCCTTGAGGTGGTGGGACTCCTCCGCTTCCGAGGCGAGGAACCCGAAGGACTTCGGCCAGCCGAGGTGGCGGTCGTGGGCGGCGCGCAGGTCGGGGCTGGTCCGGCCGGGGAAGGGGAGGGCGAGGGGCGCCGGGGCCGGGTGCCGGGGGGCGTCGGCGGGCGCGGTCGTCTCTGCCGTCGGTGTCATGGTGGGGCGCGCCTCCGTGGGCGTGGGGGGGTGGGTTCAGCGGGTCGGCCAGGGCGAGACGCGCATGGGCAGCGCGTCGGGCCGGATCAGCGCCTGGACCACCGGCCGGACCCGGTGCCCCTGGACCGGGTGCGGGCGCCAGCGGGTGACGATCGAGCGGAGGACGACCAGCATCTCGGTCATCGCGAAGTGGTCCCCGATGCACTTCCGGTTGCCCAGGGCGAACGGCACGTAGACGCCCGGCGGGAGGTCCTTCTCGGGGCGGTCGAGCCACCGGTCCGGGTCGAACCGCAGGGGGTCGGGGAAGTGCGCGGGGTCCCGGTGCATCGTCACCGCGCTGTAGATCAGCTCGGCGCCCGCGGGGAGTTCGACGCCGCGGACCCGCACCGGTTCCAGGGCCCGCCGCATGAGGATCCAGCTGGGCTGGTGCAGCCGGAGCACCTCCCGGAGGAAGCGGTCGGTGAAGGGGAGCGCGGCGGCGCCGGGGAGGGCGTCGGCGGGCAGCGCGTCGCACTCCGCCTTGATCCGATCGGTGATCTCCGGGCGCCGTCCGAGTTCGTGGAGCGCCCAGGCCAGCGTGGTCGAGGTGGTCTCGGCGCCGGCCATCAGCAGGGACAGCAGTTCGTCGCGGGCCTCCGTGTCGGTCATCCCGTCCGGGTTGCCGGGGGTCGGGGCGAACATGGCCGACAGCAGGTCGCCGTGGTCGGCGGGGTCCTGCCGGGCCTGCCGGACGGCGGTGTCGGCGAGTTCGCGCAGCGCGGCGGCCGCGGCCAGGTACCTGCGGTGCCCGAGCGCGGGCGAGGTCGCGATCCGCGCGGGCAGGACGGTGCCCACGAAGACCCCGCGCATCACCGTGGTCAGGTGTTCGGCCACCCGCTCCCCGAGCGCGGCCACCGCGGCGGCGCCGTCCGGGCGTCCGGTGCTGAACAGGGTGGCGACCAGCATGGCCGTCATCATCCGGCGCAGCACCAGGTCCATGGCGATCACCTCGCCCGGCCGCCAGGCCGCCACCTGCTCCTCCGCGATGCCCGCCATCGTGCCGACGCACGCGGCGATGCCGTCGCGGCGGAAGGCGGGTTGGAGCGCCCGCCGTTGGCGCCGGTGGAGGTCCCGGTCGGAGGTGATGATGCCGTTGCCGATGAAGGGGCGCGCGACGTCGAACAGCAGCCCTTTGCCGAACTTCCGGCCCTGCGTCACCATGACCTCGTGGACCGCCTCGGGCGAGTTCAGGACGAACACCGGCCGGTTGCCGAGGAAGATCCTGACGATGTCGCCCTGGCCCCTGACCGACTGCAGGAACTCCACCCGCCGGACGGCCAGGTGCGGCAGGTGCCCGAGGAGCGGCAGCCGGCCCGACGCGACGGGCGCCACCGCCGGAGGAGCAACGGAACGCACGGTCTCACACCTCCCTGGAGTGCGGGTCGGAAGTCGCTCTGCTCCGGATGTCCCCCTGCGTCCGACGCGGCTTGAGCATGTCCCGTCATCTTCGGAGAGGTCAAGCGCCTGGCCGAAAACGCACCCCCGGAGCGCCCGGGTCCGGAAAGCCCGGGAGGGCGGGGAGTACGCGCTTCACGGCCCCTTACTGCACACTGTGTGCAAGTGCGAACCTATTGCGGAGTGGAGGGCGGGCTGGTGGCGAAGTCGCCGGTGGTGCTGGGGATCGAGTCGTCCTGCGACGAGACGGGCGCGGGGCTGGTGCGGGACGGGGTGCTGCTCGGGCAGGCAGTGGCCTCCAGCATGGACGAGCACGCCCGCTACGGCGGCGTGGTCCCGGAGATCGCCGCCCGCGCGCACGTCCACGCCATGGCCCCGGTGGTGCACGAGGCCCTGGAGCGCGCCGGGTTGACCCTCGCCGACGTCGGCGCGGTGGCCGTCACCACCGGCCCCGGCCTGTCCGGCGCGCTCCAGGTCGGCGTGGCGGCGGCGAAGGGCTACGCGTTCTCGCTCGGCGTGCCGCTGTACGGCGTGCACCACCTGGCCGGACACGTCGCCGCCGCCGCCCTGGACGGCGGGCCGCTGCCGAACCCCTGCGTGGTGCTGATCGTCTCCGGCGGCCACACCTCGCTGCTGCTGGTGCACGACCTGGCCCGCGACCCGATCGTCCACCTCGGCGACACCCTGGACGACGCGGCCGGCGAGTGCTTCGACAAGACCGCCCGCGTCCTGGGCCTGCCCTACCCCGGCGGCCCCGCCGTCGACCGCGCCGCCCGCACCGGCGACCCGGCCGCCGTCCGCCTGCCCCGCCCGCTCACCGGACCGCACGACGACCCGTACGCCTTCTCCTTCTCCGGCCTGAAGACCGCCGCCGCCCGCTGGGTCGAGGCCCACCGCGCCGCCGGCACCACCCCCCGCGTGCCCGACGCCGCCGCCTCCCTCCAGGAGGCGATCGCCGACACCCTCACCCGCAAGGCCGTCCGCGCCTGCACCGACCACGGCATCACCACCCTCGTCGTGGTCGGCGGCGTCGCCGCCAACTCCCGCGTCCGCGCCCTGACCGAGCAGCGCTGCGCCGCCGCCGGCATCACCCTGCGCGTCCCGCCACCGCGCCTGTGCACCGACAACGGCGCGATGGTCGCCGCCATCGGCGACCTGCTGGCCCGCTCCGGCGCCGCACCCGCCCCGCTCGACCTCTCCGTCGACCCGTCCGCCCCGCTGGAGCACGCCGCCCTCACCCCGCGCCCCCGGCAGGCCGCATGACGCCGCACCAGGTCGTCTAGCCGGTTTGACCATCCGCGGAGCGACGTGGGGATACTCCCCCATGGCAACGGCAACCGGAGCACGGGGCACGACGGCGGTACGCGGGCGGATGGTCTGGTTCCGGGCCGACCCGTTCCTGACCGACCGGGCGGAGTCCTTCGTCCACGAGCCCGACGGCCTGCTGATCTGCGAGGACGGCAGGATCACCGCGATCGGCGACCACACCGCGCTGCGCGACCGGCTCCCCGCGGGCACCACCCCGGTGCACTACCCGGACCACGTGATCAGCGCCGGGTTCGTCGACACCCACGTCCACTACGCGCAGACCGGCGTCATCGCCGCGTTCGGCTCGCGGCTGGACGACTGGCTGGACCACTACGCCTACGCCGAGGAACGGCGCTTCGCCGACGCCCGGTACGCCGCGGACACGGCCGCCGCGTTCTGCGACGAGCTGCTGCGCAACGGCACCACCACCGCGCTGGCCTTCTGCACGGTCCACCCGCAGTCGGTGGACGCCCTGTTCGCGGAGGCGTCCCGGCGCGACCTGCGGATCGCGGCGGGGAAGGTGCTGATGGACCGGGACGCCCCCGACGCGCTGCTGGACACCGCCCGGCGCGGCTACGACGACTCCAAGGCACTGATCGAGCGCTGGCACGGCAAGGGCCGCAACCTCTACGCGATCACCCCGCGCTTCGCCCCCACCAGCACCCCCGAACAGCTGGAGGCGGCCGGGGCCCTGTGGCGGGAGCACCCGGGGACGCTGGTGCACACGCACGTCTCGGAGAACACCGACGAGGTCGCCCGCGTCCGCTCGCTGTTCCCGGAACGGAGCGGCTACCTGGACGTCTACGACCACCACGGGCTGCTCGGCCCGCGCGCGGTGCTCGCCCACGGCGTCCACCTGACCGGGCGGGAACGGGCCCGCTGCTCGGAGACCGGGACGGCGCTCGCGCACTGCCCCACGTCCAACCTGTTCCTCGGCAGCGGCCTGTTCCGCGTCCGCGCCGCCAAGGACCCGGCCCGGCCGGTGCGCCTCGGCCTGGGCACGGACGTCGGCGCGGGGACGAGCTTCTCGATGCTGGCGACCATGAACGAGGCCCACAAGGTCGCCAAGCTCACCGGCTACCCGCTGGACGCGGTCGAGGCGTTCCACCTCGCCACCCGCGGCGGCGCGCAGGCGATGGGCCTGGAGGGGACGGTCGGCTCGCTGGAACCCGGCCACGAGGCCGACTTCGTGGTGCTGGACCCGAAGGCCACCCCGCTGCTGGCCCGGCGCACCGCCCGGGCCGAGGACGTCGAGGAACTGCTCTTCGTGCTCGCCGTGCTGGGCGACGACCGGGCCGTCCGCGCCACCTACGCCGCCGGCGTCCTCGTCCACGACCGCGACGCACCCCCGGCCGCCGCCGCGCCCTGATCCCGACGCGCCACCGCGTCCGCCCACGCGTCCGGCCCGCACCTCCGCCGCGAGCCGGTCCGGCGATCGGGCGATCGGGCGATCGGGCTGGCGGGCTGGCGGGTTGGCGGGCGGGCGATCAGGAGAGGAGCGCGCGGACCGCGTCCTCGACCGGGCCGTGCGTGGCGACCGGCCCGCCGTCGGCGCCCAGTCCGCCGAGGGCCGGGGCGATGGTGACGCCCTCCTCGAACAGTTCGATCAGGCGCGGGTCGATGTAGGAGGCCCGGCAGACGGCCGGGGTGTTGCCCAGGTAGTCGGCCACCTCCCGGACCACCCGCGTCACCGCCCGCCGCCGGGCCGCCTCGGACCTCGCGGCCGCCGGCCGCGAGACGGCGAGCCCGACCGCGGCCAGGACGGTGGCGTTCCAGGTCCGGAAGTCCTTGGCGGTGAGGTCGCTTCCGCCGGTCTCGCGCAGGTACGCGTTGAGGTCGCTCCCGTGCACCTCGTGCCACGAGCGGCCCTCCCGGTGGACCAGGAGCCGCTCGCCCGGGTACCGGCTGCGCAGCAGGGACCGGACCACGGCGTGGGTCGGCGGGTCGGCGAGGGCCGCGATCCGCCGCCGGCCGGACTTGGCCGGGTAGTCGAAGCGGACCTCGCCGCGGGCCAGGGTGACGTGCGAGCGCAGGACGGTGGTCAGGCCGTAGGAGCCGTTCTCCCGGGCGTAGGCGTCGGAGCCGATCCGGAAGAGCCCGAGGTCCAGCAGGCGGGTCGCGCACGCCAGCACCCGTTCGCGGCCCAGTCCGCGCGCCGCGAGGTCCCGCTCGACGGCGGCCCGCAGCTTCGGGAGGGCCGCCGACGCCGCCACGACGTGCTCGTGCTTGGCCTCGTCCCGCCGGGCCCGGAACGCCGGGTGGTAGAGGTACTGGCGGCGGCCGGCCGCGTCGGTGCCGACGGCCTGGAGGTGCCCGTTGGGGTACGGGCAGATCCACACCTCGGTCCAGGCGGGCGGCACCGCCAGCGCCTTGAGGCGGGCCCGCTCCCCGTCGCCCACCGGCCGGCCGTCCGGGGCGAGGTACCGGAAGCCCCGGCCGTGCCGCACCCGCCGGTACCCCGGCCGGTGGGGGTCGCTGGTTCTCAGGCGCACGGTCGAGGTCCTTCCGTCACGGTCGCGGCTCTGCGGCTCTGCGGCTCTGCGGGGGTCGGGGCAGCGGGGCGGTCAGGGCAGCGGGGTGCCCCCGGTGGCGTTGACGATGTCGCCGGTGATGTAGCCGGCCTCCGCCGAGGCCAGGAAGACGTAGGCGGGGGCCATCTCGGCGGGCTGGGCGGGGCGGCCCAGCGGGGACTGCTTGCCGAACCCGGCGACCTTCTCGGCGTCCATCGTGGCGGGGATCAGCGGCGTCCACACCGGGCCCGGGGCGACGGCGTTGACCCGGACGCCCTCGGGGGCGAGCTGCTGGGCCAGGCCCTGGGTGAACGTGACGACGGCGCCCTTGGTGGTCGCGTAGTCCAGCAGGTGCGGGCTCGGCTTGTAGCCCTGGACGGACGCGGTGTTGATGATCGACGACCCCGGTTTCAGGTGCGGCAGCGCCGCCCGGCAGAGCCAGAACATCGCGTACAGGTTGGTCTTCACCACCCGGTCGAACTGCTCGGTGGTGATGGCGGCCAGGCCGTCCGGCTGGGACATCTGGTAGGCGGCGTTGTTGACGAGCACGTCCAGGCCGCCGAGTTCGGCGACGCAGCGGGCCACCAGGTCCGTGCAGAACCGCTCCTCCCGGACGTCCCCCGCCACCGCCAGGGCGCGCCGTCCGGCGCCGCGGACCAGCCGGACCGTCTCCCGCGCGTCGTCCTCCTCCTCGGGCAGGTGGCAGAACGCGACGTCGGCGCCCTCCCGGGCGAAGGCGAGCGCGACGGCCCGGCCGATGCCGGAGTCCGCGCCGGTGACGAGCGCGACCCGCTCCGCCAGGCGGCCGGTGCCGCGGTAGGTGTCCTCGCCGTAGTCCGGTTCCGGGTCCATCTCCGCGCTGCTCCCGGGGTGCGGCTGCTGCTGCTCGGCGAAGTCGGGCTTCGGGTACTGCTCGACGGGGTCGCTCGACGCGGACCGGTCGCGGGTCATCGCTCGTTCCTTCCTCTCCGCCCGCCCGGTCCCCGGAGCGGGGACCGCGGCGGGGCGGTGCCGGCGTCGGTGGTCACTGCGCGGGGGCGGGCCAGGCTCGGGTGGCGAGTGCCGAGGCGACGTGGTGCAGGTTGGCGGCCATGGTGCGGCCGGTGGTGTGCGCCCAGTCGTGGCCCTTCTCCTCGTCCAGGTAGTCGGGGCCGGGGCCGGGGCCCAGGTGCCAGTACGTCCAGGCCTGGGCGGGGATCGTGTAGCCGATGTCGACCAGGCCGCCGCAGATTTCGCTGATCACGTGGTGGGCACCGTCCTCGTTGCCGGTCACCACCACGCCGGCCACCTTGCCGAACGCGACCGGGACGCCGTCGTCGTCCGTCTCGGAGATCATCGCGTCCATCCGCTCCAGCACCCGCTGGGCGACCGAGGACGGCCGACCGACCCAGGTCGGCGAGGCGACGATCAGGATGTCGGCGGCGAGCAGCCGCTCGTGGACGGCGGGCCACTGGTCGCCGCCGCCCATGTCGGTCTTCACGCCGGGCCGGATGTCCAGGTCGACAACCCGGACGGTACCGACCTCCACCCCGCGCTCGGCCAGGGCGTCGGCGACGCGGGAGGCGAGGGCGTCCGTGTTGGACGGCTCGGGCGAGGGCTTCAGGGTGCAGTTGAGGATGAGTGCGCGCATGATCCGCGCCTACCCCGCCCGCCGGAGCCCAAGGCAGCAGGGTCGCCGGGTTCACCCGACCGGCGGCAGGACGCTCCGCGCCCGACCTCTCCGACCAGGGCCTCGCCGGTCAGGGCATGGGGTGGGCGTGCAGGACGACCGGCAGCCCGGACCCGCGCGACGGGGACAGCGGGCTGGCGACCTGACCGGTGACCTCCACCAGGAACGTGCCGTCGGCGTCCGCGTACACGGCTCCTCCCCCGGGGCCGGTCCGGCCGGTGCGGTACACGGTGACGGTCCGCGCCCGGCAGTGCGCGCCCGGACGGCCGGGCAGGGTGACGACGTACCGCTCCGGCTGGGTCCGGCTGTCGGTGCTCATCGCCGCCCCCGGTGGGCCAGGGCGTCGGCGACGCTGTCGTGCACCTCGAACACCGCCCGGGTGCCGGTGGCCTCCAGCAGCCGGGCCGTCTGCGGGAGTGGCCCGGCCAGCACCAGCCCGGACCCGGCGGCCTCGGCCTCCTCCCGGGCCCGCAGCAGTTCGTTCAGCCCCGTCACGTCGCAGAACACGAGCCGGGACAGGTCCAGCACCAGCAGGCGGGCCGGCGCGGCGCGCAGGGCGCGCTCCAACGCCCGGCGCAGGAGGCGCCGCTGGTCGAGGTCGATCTCCCCGTCCAACCGCAGCACCCGGGCCCGGCCGGGGACCTCCACCACGGTCGGCCTGAGCACGGGGGCGGGGGCCTCGGCGGGCAGGGAACGGAGCAGCTGTTCGACGGACATGAGCGGGCCTCCTGCGCACGGGGGAAGCTGTCCACCAACGATGCTGCCTCGCCCCGCCCGCCCGGTTCAAGCCCGGCACGCAACCGGCACCCGACCGCCCACCCGCACCACCGGCCGGGACCGGCGTCCGTGCACCTCGGCCCGTAACCGCGACCGTACGAGCGAGTCCTCTTCACAGCCCTTCCTCCCGTCCTCGCAGCACGTGCCCGCGCACCGGCCGGGACTGTTCCGGAAGCCCTCCCGCGGCCCTGTGACCGAACGCGCGGTGCGGCGGGTCGGGCAGAGCCGGGCGGCGATCACCCGGCCCGTCGCGCTGTCCGGCCGGGGGTGTCCGTTGCCACCCGGCTCGACCGGGCACGCCACGACCTCGACCGGGCCGTCCGTCCCTGGGCGAGGGCGGCGTCTCAGCCGGGTCCACCAGGTCCACCGGGGTCGTCCGCTTCGTGGAGCAGGAGCGCGGCGACCGCCCCCGGGTCTTCGCGCATGGCGTTGTGGGCGGTCGGCAGGTCGTGGACGGTCCATCCCGGGTCGGCGAGCAGCCGGGTGCGCTGGTCGGCGAACGGTGTGCGGTCCTCCCATCCCGAGCAGTAGACGAACTCGCGGCGGGGGACGTCGGCGTGGGCGCCCGTGAGGCGGACCGTCTGCAGGAGGGCGGCGAGCGGGTGGGGGCGACGGCGCGGGTCGCCGTCCGGCCGCCACGGGGGTTGGACGGCGTAGCCGCTGGTGGCCGCACCGGCGACGAACGACTCCCGGTAGCCCTCGTTCATGAGGGACCAGCACGACTCGGCGTCGCGCGGTACGCAGGCGTCCAGGTACACCAGGCGGCGGACCCGCCGGTCGGCACGGTCGGCGGCGGCGGTGATCACCATCCCGGCGTAGCTGTGGCCGACCAGCGTCACGTCGTCGAGGTGGGTGCGCTCCAGCAGGCGCAACACGTCGTCGGTGTGGGTGTCGAGGTTGGCGGTGGCGATCGTGGCGGGGTCGTCGTGGGGGCGGAGGCCGGTCAGGGTCAGGGTGTGGACGGTGTGGCCGACCCGCTCCAGCAGCGGGACCACGGCCTCGAACGCCCAGGAGCCGTGCCAACCGCCGGGAACAAGGACGAACGTTGCCATGGGACTTCCCCTCACCTGCTCGGCCGTGGCGTCGGGGGCCACCGCTCACGACGAAAAGCCTCGTCGACGCACGTCGTGGCTTGCCACCGATAGGCTGCCAACCGATGCCCGTTCGCCGCCAAGCCCGCCCGGACGCCGGCGCCACGTCGCTGACGTGGCCCTCCGGCGGGCGCCACCTGTGGCCCTCCGGCGGCGGCAGCGGGGTCCAGGCGCACGCGCGCGGGCACCTGGTGTACGCGGCCAGTGGTGTCCTGGCGCTGCACACCGAGACCGGGACGTCGATCGTCCCGGCCAACCGGGTCGCGTGGACACCGGCCGGGTTCACCCACCGGCATCGCGCCCACGGGGACACGGACATGCGGATCGTCTTCCTGCCGCCGTCCCTGGCCCGGCTGGTGCCGGGGCGTCCGGCGGTGTTCGGCGTCTCCGGCCTGGCGCGGGAGGTGCTGCTCGCCCTGACCGGCCCGCGCGGCGACGGCCACCACGGCTCGGGCGGTGGGGGTGGGGCGGTGCCCGGCTACGGCCGCGCCGCGCGCGGGCGTCTGTTGCGGGTCCTGGTCGAGGAACTGCGCGAGGCCGACGAACAGCCCTTGCACCTGCCGCACCCGCGCGACGACCGGCTGCGGGCGATCGAGCGGATCCTGTCCCGGACGCCCGCCGACACCACCACGCTGGCCGGGCTCGGCCGGCAGGTCGGGACCAGTGCCCGCACCCTGAGCCGGCTGTTGCGCGCCGAGCTCGGCATGACGTTCTACGAGTGGCGCACGCAGTTGCGCGTGCACCACGCGCTGGTGCTGCTGGCCGAGGGCCACGACACCACGTACACCGCCCACGCCTGCGGCTGGGCCAACCCCAGCGGCTTCATCGCGGCGTTCACCGACCTCGTCGGCACGACCCCGGGCCGCTACCGGGCCGGCGGACAACGCGGGCCGGGTCACACCCGCCAGGGGGCGTGAGCCGCCCGGCTCCACCATCCGCGGCCGGGTTCCGACCACCGCGTCCCGGCTCCTCGGCGCCACCGACAACGCCCGCCCGAGTCGCCGACCCGCGTGCTCACTCGCCGACCGGAGCGCTCGGTCACCGGCCCCGCCCCCGTCCGGCCCCGCCCCCGTCCGGCCGGGTGCCGGGGGTCAGACCTCCATTTCCCTCCAGGTGAATTCCACAGCTCCCGAGTGACACATCAACGCCAAATCGTCACGCTGAGTATCAAGATCCACCGCCCGAGTGACGAACCGTCACGAAAGGCGGGCGGGCGCGTACCCGGCCCGGCCGGGGCTCGTTGGGCGGGGCATGAAGAAGATGATCACTTGTGCGGCGGTCGGGCTACTCGTCCTGGCCGCCGCCGCGAGCCCCGCAGGGGCGGCCACCACCCAGCGGTCCGGCGCTCACCTGGCGCGCGGGCACGGCGTCGCGGCCTGTCCCGCCGACGCGTTCTGCCTCTACGAGCGCGAGGATGACAACGGACAGCAGAACGGCGAGATCTGGGTGTTCCAGCAGGCGAAGCGCGGCGTCACCACCCCCCGGCTGGACCTGCCCCGCACCGGGGCGTTCGGGTTCGGCCGCTCCGCGGTGGCCAACGACAAGGACTTCGTCACCATCCGCCTGTCGCCCGACCCCTGCTCCACCGTGCACAACCCGGCCCGCGACTGGGAGTACCTGATCTTCATCCCGGACAGCGGCTACCCGGACCGCACCGCTCGCGTCCCCGACCTGAGCCGTGCGAAGGGCATCCACCACACCGCCCGGGAGGTGGACGAACGGGGCCGCCAGGTGGTCTCCGGACGCACCCTCGACCTGAACCACCGGGCCCGCTGCCTACTCTTCGACGAATCCACGCCCGGACTCTGACGCCCCGCCGCCCCGGCCATCGCCCTCCTTCGACCCCCACATCCACCCCGGCCCCGCCATCGGCGCCACCCCCGCCGTCACCGCCACGGCTACCGCCCGGCGGGCGCCGGCCCCCACTCCCTCGGTCCTACTCTCCGGTCCTCCCCCCGGCCCTCACTGTCCGGGGTGCTGCACGAACACGTAGGTCTCCCGGTCGAGTTCGGTGACCTCCACGCAGAACGCGGCGGGCACCCGGACGTACGCGCGCAGCAGCTCCGTCACCCGGGTGGTGAGCGTGCTCCGGATCTCTGCGCTGCGACCGGCCAGGAGCTTGATCTCGACCAGCACCACCGCCTCCGTCGACGCGCCGTCGCCCACCAGGTGCTGCGCAGCCTCGCGCACCAGTGTCTTGCAGTCCTCCACCCGGGTGTCGACGACGGCGGGAATCAGCTGGTGCACCTCCTTGGCGAAGCCCGTGGCGTCGAAGTCCAGGCCCGGCGAGTGGTCGATCAGGATCTGCGGCACGGCGGTCGCCCTTCCCGGACGGCGGGCCGCACCGGGGCCTTCCCGGGTCTGCCGCGTCCGTGATCCAGAACATAGCCCCGCGGCGACACTCCCGGCGGGCATACTGGCGCAATGCCCGACCGCCGCCCGCCCGATGCCGTCGAACCTCCGGACCCGTTCGAAGGTCTGGTCCTGGACGAGGAGTTCATCCGCTCCGCCACCGTGAGCGAGCCGTCCGCCCGGACCAGGATGCTCAGCGAGCGCTGGCGCCACGAGCCTCCGGTCGATCCGGGTGGCCGCCGCTGGTCCCAGGACGGCCCGGCCCGTGCCCGCCGCGCCCGCCGCTCCGGCTCCGGACGGTTCGGCACCCGGTTCCGCACGCTCAGCCGGGGCGAGCGCTGGACGGTGGTGCTCGGTGTGCTGATCGTCCTCCTCGTGGTCGGCGGGCTGCTGTTCGGACCGAACCGGGCGCACACCCCGCAGATCGCGTCCCCGGGCACCCGCCCTGGCAGCCCCCGTCCCACCGTCGACCAGGCGCTTCCCGGCGGCGGGACGTTCGCCGGCAGCAAGTGCGGGCAGCACGGCTACCACCACTTTCCGACCACCGCCGACGCGCTCCCCGCCGGGGAGTCCGCCGGGAAGCCCACCGGTCCCTGGCTGCGCTTCGCCTCCTACGGCTACCAGCGGCTGGACGCCGGCCGGCCCGGCGAGTTCGTCTTCGACCTGGAGCTCGGCTCTGGCTCGGACGCCCCGCTGGTACTCGCCGCCCCGCTGGGCAGCGCGGGCGTCGCGGTCGAGATCGAGGGCCCGAACGGGGTGGTGGCCGCCGCCCACGGGCTGCCCACCACGGTGGACGGCGCCGCGCACACTCCCGACGGCCGGGGCTGGCTGATCACCGACGGCGGCGCGACCGCCCACGTGGTGCTGCCCGCCGCGGCGCTGTGCCCCGGCGTCGACGCACCGGCGCTGGCCGCCGGGCTGACCCCGCGGACCGACGCCGGCCAGAACGTCACCGGCCCCGCCCCCTACACCCTCACCGTGTCGGCGGCCGATCCGGAGATCGCCGAACTACGCCGCCCGCTGGGAACGCGGTCCGGTGGCGAGGTGCTGGCGGCCACCAACCAGTCGCTACAGGCGGTGGCGAAGCCGGTCTGACCGGGCGGGCGAGTTCGAGGGGAAGTCCGCCCGGCTGCGGCTGCCGCCGTACGCGAGGAAGTCGTACGGCACGCGGCCGTGGCCGGTCCTGGCGTTGAGCGGCGCGACGGCGGCCTCGGCGACCGGGCCCTGGGTCCGCACCAGTTCCTCGATCCGCCCGACCGGCGGTTCACCCTCTCTCCAGTTGTCAAGGAACTGCCCCCCGGGGCGGTCTCCGCACCCGGCCCCGACCAGCACCGCCGCCCGCGCCCGCGGCAGTACCGGCACCGACGTCACGGCTCAGCGCCGTGCCGTCATGGTCGACCCAGCAGTTGGGTACCGGCGGTGCTCTCCGTCCGGGCGGTGAAGAACTCGGCGAATCCCCTCACGAACTCCTCCTCGGTGATCTGTCCGTCCCCGTCGGTGTCCAGTTGGCGGAAGCCGTGGGTCAGTTCGGCGGGATGGACCCGGGAGCCGCCGAACAGGGTGCGGTACTCCTCGGCGTCCAGCAGGCCGCTGTGGTCGAGGTCGGCGGCGCGGAACATGGCGCGGACGGCGACGTGCAGTCCCTGGTCCAGGTAGTCCGGGTCCCGGTCGATGCCGGCGAGCATCGCGGTGACGAACTCCTCGCAGGAGATCTCGCCGTTGCCGTCGGCGTCCACGGTGGCCAGCAGGTGGTGCCACCAGGTGTCGAAGGCGGCGTACACGGCGGACTCACCGGCCTGGTCGAGCTCCAGCGGCCAGCAGATGTTGTGGGCCATCGCCTGGAAGTCGGCCGAGGTCAGCCGTCCGTCCCCGGTCTGGTCCATCACCTGGCGGTAGAACGCGGCCATCCGCGCCGGCCGGTTGTCCCGGCGCGGGGTGCGCGCCGGGCGCGGTGGCCTGGCCTGCTGTGGTCGGGCCCGCCCGCCGTCCGACAGCGTGCGGTAGCGCAACCGGTCCGGCAGTTGGAGCGCCACCGCCCGGGCGCCGCGGTGGACGACCCAGGAGAGCACGGCCGCGCCCCGGCTGCGCGGCAGGCCGAACTTGGCGCGGAACTCCGATGGCAGGTCGGCCAGGGTGAGCGTGGTCAGGAAGCGGGCGACGAGTCTGCGCAGCAGCGGCCAGGCGGGGCGGAGTCGGCCGAGGCGGCGCGGGGCCGGTGCGCGGGTCAGGACGGTGTACAGCATGTCCTGGGCCGCTTCGGTGAACTCCAGGGTGTCCCGGATGGTGGCGCCGATGTAGTCGGGCACGTCGGCGGCGGTGGGCGGGAACAGTTCGTCGGGGAGTTCGAAGGCGGCGCAGACCGTGCGGAACTCCCGATAGAGCCGGTCCAGTTGGGCGGGGCGCAACGGGCGCCCGGTGAGCGCGTGGAGGGCGGTCATCGCCTCGTACAGCGTCACCAGCACCCAGACCCGGACGGCGGGGTCGAGCGCGGTGTAGGGACGGCCCCGGTCGTCGACCCCGGCGATCCGGCGGTGGCTCCGTGCGAGTCGTTGGACCTCCAGGTGCAGGGCTTCCCGGTCGGCGGAGAACAGGCGTCGGCCGCTGTCCATGGTGTGCTCGATCCGCCGCCACGGGTGGCTGCGGTAGGTCGACAGTTGGCTGACCCCGGCGGCGACCGCCGGGTGCGCGTTCTGCAGCACCAGCAGCCGCCAGGCGACCAGGGCGATCCGCTGTTCGCCCAGGGTGCGGCGGAGCATCGAGCCTGCTCCCGATCCGCCGGTGCCCGTCCGCGTGCTTTCCGTCATGGTCTGCTCCCCCCTGGGCTTTTCGGCCCGATCCGTACCGCTCCGTCCCTGTCTTGTCGGCAACCCTAGGGTCCGTGGAGACGGGAACTCGGCGCTACGGAGGCCAAACCACCCGCCGGAGCGAATTCTTGTGCGATTCTTCGCTCGCACGAGTGGGGCGTGATCAACCGGAGTTGACGTTCTCCCGGGGAACGCACCAGCGGCGGGTGCCCGTCAGTCCCACCAGAAGGACCACTGCGCGGCTCCGACCAGCCCGGGCGCGTACTCGGTGAGCGTGCCCGCGCCCTGGAAGATGTTGTCGGGGCAGAACGCCAGGTGCTCGGCGGCGATCCGCAGCGCGCTCCGCCCGTCGCCGGGCGGGGCGGCCACGCTCAACTCCAGCTCCGCGAAGCCGACCTGGACCAGCCGGGTGCCGTAACGGCGCTCCCAGTCCAGCAGGACGGCGGACACCTTGGCGATGTCGTCCTCGTGGTTGACCGGGCCCGACCAGCCGCAGGCGGTCAGCGCCTCCGCCCCGCTCGCCGCGGCGACCAGGCCGATCCGCAGGTGCGCGTTGCCCGCGAGCAGTTCCCGGGCGAGCGCGCGGGCCGCCCCGTCGGGGTCGCCGGCCTGCTCGGCCGCGGGCGCGGTGCCGGGCCAGCCGTCGAGGAACGGGGCGACGGACCGCCCGAGTTCGGACATCTCCTCCGGGTCGAGCGGCTCGCCGTCGGAGTCCACGACCGTGGAGTACTCCCAGCCGGTGCGCAGCAGCGCGCCCGGGTCGTACCAGTCGGGTTCGCTGGCGGAGACGGTGTCGAGTTCGCCCGTCGCCCAGGGCCGGAACTCCTCCTCCCCGACCCGCAGCGGCGCGAGCAGCAGCGGCCACAGCCCGCTGCGCGGGTGCTCCCGGTGGAGCTTCTCCCACAGCCCGAGCGGTGCCGGCCCGTCGCTCAGCCAGAGCACCGGCGCCGCCTCCTCCCCTCCCTGCCGGGGGCTGACCAGGCGCCCGGCGGGCAGCAGTCCGGCGACGGTACTCGGGTCCCCACTGGGCAGCAGACGGCGCAGATCGTGCTCGGCATCGGTCATGCGAACACGCTAGCGACCGCGGGTGACAAGTTCCGGCACCGCGCCCGGACGGGACCCGCCCTCCCGTCCGGGCACCGCCGCCGCGTCGGCCCCGCGCTGCGCCGCCGCGCCGAGGAACCGGTGGTCGAGGCCGAGCCGCCGGTAGAGCCCGATCGCCGCCGTGTTCCAGTCGTCCACCATCAGCGCCGCGCGCGGCGACCGCGCCAGGATCCCGCCGAGCACCAGTCGGCAGGCCGCCGCCGCGTGCCCGCGTCCGCGCCCGTGCACGGGGTCGCTGACCACACCGGCGAGCAGGCCGACCGTCGGGGCGGGCCACGCGTCGGCGGCGAGCGCCGTGAGCCGCCCGGCCTCGTCGCGGACGCCCGCCCAGGCACGGACGCCCGGCCGGTGCGGGTGGGCGTACGAGGCGGGGAAGTGGCGGTCGATCAGCTCGGCGGCCTCGTCCCACTCGTCGGGAGCCAGCCAGTACGCGCCACCACCGCCACCCGCCGCCCCGGCACCGAGCGGTGGAGCGCCGGTCCCGTCGCGCTGCATCCAGCCGAACCGCCCGCGCGACTCCAGCCCGTCGTGGCGCGCGCAGAGTTCCGCGAGCAGTTCGGCGTCCCCGAACGGGCGGTAGCTCGGGCCGACCAGGGCCGTCACCCCGTCCAGCAGCGGCAGCAGTTCGGCGACGGGCCCGCGGACGGCGATCCGGTCGCGCCCGGAGAGCGCGGGCGAGGCGACGGCGACGGCCCGGCCGGAGGCGGAGGTCCAGGCGCGGGCGCCGCCGGCGAGTCCCTGCGCGGCCCAGACCAGCACGCTGTCGTCGCCGGTGGCGGTGCGGAGTCGCTCCTCCGTGGTCAGTTCGAGCACGGAGCCATTCTGCGCCGCACTGTCCGTCCGCCCCGCCCCGCCCCGGGGTGACGGCGCCGCGTTCGCCCTGGTCAGGGGAGTCCGGTCCTCCTGCGGTAGTGCGTCCATCAGTCATCACCACCACATGTGACATACCACCTGCCCCCTGTCGAGGCGTCGCCGTCAGGCTGACATACAGTCAGCCACTCCTCTCCCTGCCGGGTTCGGAGGGGAGGAGTGGACGCGGAGCCGGGTTTTCATTACGGTCTGGCATCGAACCCGTCTTCGGATGATCACTCGAACGACGAACGAAGCGCGAAGAGTTCGCCCGGCAGAACCGGAAGAAGGAACCTCGGATGGCCTCCCACCGCCGCCCCAAGCAGCCGAGCCGAGCGCGGGTGACCGTGCTCACGGGTGCCGCCGCGACCGTGGTCGCCCTCTCGGCCCAGGCCGGGGCGCACGCGGCGCCCGCCCAGCCGTCCAAGGACGAGGTAAAGGCCCAGGTCGACAAGCTCACCGGCGAGATGGAGCAGGCCACCGAGAAGTACAACGGGGCCAAGGAGCGGGCCGACCAGCTGCGCCAGCAGGCCGGCCAGTTGCAGGACCAGGTGGCCCGCAGCCAGGAGCAGCTGACCGCGCTGGCCTCGGGGCTGGCCGAGGTGGCGGCCGACGAGTACCGGCAGGGCGGCGTCGACCCGTCGATGCAGCTGATGCTCTCCGCGGACCCGGACCAGTACCTCACCAAGGCGTCCTCCTTCAACCAGGCCGCCGGCACCCAGAGCGAGATCCTCAAGGCGCTCAAGGACCAGCAGCGCCGCCTGGACCAGCAGAAGCAGGAGACCTCGTCGATCCTGGCCGAGCTGGACACCGAGACCAGGACGCTGAACGACACCAAGGGCGAGGTGCAGTCCAAGCTCGCCGAGTCGCAGCGGCTGCTCAACCAGCTCAGCGCCGCCGACCGTGCGGCGATCCTCGCGGACAACGGGGGCACCGCCTCGCGCGGCGCCGACCGGTTGGACGTCGCCGGCCTGCCCAAGGCTTCCAGCGGTGCCGCCCAGGCCGCCGTGACCACCGCGCTCGCCCAGCGGGGCAAGCCGTACGTCTGGGGCGCCGAGGGGCCGAGCAGCTTCGACTGCTCCGGGCTGATGGTGTACGCGTACGCCCAGGCCGGCGTGCACCTGCCGCGCACCTCGCAGGAGCAGGCGCACGCGGGCAGCAGCGTGGGCCGCGACTGGCACAACGCCCAGCCCGGCGACCTGGTGATCTACAACGTGCACGGCGCCCAGGACCACGTCGCCATGTACATCGGCAACGGCATGGTGGTGCACGCGCCGAAGCCCGGTGCCCCGGTCCGCACCATGGCGGTCGACGCGCTGAGCATCAGCACCATCCGCCGGATCTGACCGGCCCCCGCATCCACCGACGCACGGCCGCCCGGCTCCCGGGCGGCCGTGCGCGTTCGACGGGCACGGGCGTTCGACGACCGCTCAGGACCGTCCGGGCAGCCCGCCGGCCGTACGGCGGTCGGGCAGCTGGCCGGCCACGATCGACGCCAGCGCCAGCGCGAAGCCCAGCAACTGCACCAACCCGAGCGTCTGGTCCAGCAGCAGCGCGCCGAGCACCGCCGCGACCAGCGGCGACAGCAGGTTCAGCACCGCGACGCCGGTGACCGGGAGGCTGCCGATGCCCTGGAACCAGAGGGCGTACGTGAGCAGTCCGCCGACCAGGCCCAGCCAGAGGTAGCCGAGCGCGGCCCGGCCGTCGACCGCCGGGGGCGCGCCCTCGAACAGGAAGGTGGTGGGCAGCAGGAACAGGCCGCCCGCGGTGAGCTGCCAGCCGGTCAGCGCGAGCGGGCCGACGCCTTCGGGGCGGCCCCAGCGCTTGGTGAGCGTGACGCCGAGCGCCATGGTGGCGGCGCCGCCCAGCCCGGCGGCCACGCCGACGGCGTCCAGCCCCGCGCTCGGTCCGATCACCACCAGCCCGACGCCGGCCACACCGCCCAGTCCCCAGCCCAGCCGCCGGGCGGACAGCCGCTGGCGCAGCACCGGGACGGCGAGCAGGGCGACGGCCATCGGCTGGACGGCGCCGAGGGTGGCGGCCACGCCGCCGGGGAGGCGCTCGGCGGCGGTGAACAGCAGCGGCAGGAACAGGCCGATGTTCAGCACGCCGAGCACCGCGGCCTTGCCCCACCAACTGCCGCGCGGCAGGGTCCGGGTGACGGCCAGCGCGATCAGACCGGCGGGCAGGGCGCGCAGCAGGGCGGCTGACATCGGGTGGTCGGGGGGCAGCAGTTCGGTGGTGACCACGTAGGTGGTGCCCCAGACCATCGGGGCGAGCGCGGTGAGCGCGGTGCGGGGCAGGGTGCCGAGACCGGCGCGGCGGGGCGAACCCGGGGACGGGGCGCGGGTGTCGAGCGGGCTGACGGTGGGGGTGGTGCCGGGGTTCGCTCTCATGGGCAGCAGTCTGGCTCCGGCCCGATCGATGAGTCCAACACATGTTTGTCAGCTCATCGATCTCGTTCCATGATGGATCGCATGGAACTCCAGCAGGTGCGCTACGTCCTCGCGGTCGCCGAGACGCTGAGCTTCACCCGGGCCGCCGAGCGCTGCCTGGTCGTGCAGTCGGCGCTCAGCCACCAGATCGCCCGGCTCGAACAGGAGCTGGGCGCCCGGCTGTTCGAGCGCACCAGCCGCCGGGTCCGGCTGACCGCCGCCGGGGAGGCTTTCCTGCCGGCCGCCCGGCAGTGCCTGGAGGCGGCCGAGCGGGCCGCCGCCGAGGTCGCGGCGGCGGTCGGCGAGGTGCGCGGGCGGCTGGCGGTCGGGCTGATCTCGACCGTCACCGCGGTGGACATCCCGGTCGGGCTGCGCGAGTTCCGCGGCCGGCACCCGCGGGTGCGGATCAGCCTGCGGGTGGGCGCCAGCAAGGACCTGGTCGAGCAGGTCCGCCAGGGCGCGCTGGACGTCGCCTTCCTCGGGCTGCCGACCACCTTCCGGCCCGAGGGGGTGACGGCCCGCGAGTTGGCCCGCGGCCCCCTGGTCGCCGCCGTCGCACCGGACCACCCGCTGGCCTCCCGCGGCCGGGTCCCGCTGCGCGAGCTGGCCGCCGAGCCCTTCGTCGACCTGCCGGCGGGCAGTGCGGGGCGGGCCCAGACCGATCTGGCGTTCGCCGCCGCGGGGCTGGTGCGCGACGTGGCCTTCGAGGTCGACGAGGCGTCCTACATCCCGCGCCTGGTGGGCCCGGGCCTGGCGGTGGCCATGCTGCCCGCCGCGTACGCCCCGCGGCTGACCGGCGTCGCCGTCGTGGAGGTCACGGACGCGCCAACCCGGATCGAGACGGTGGTCTGGCCGCGCTCCGGTCCCACTCCGGCGACCGCGGCGTTCCTGTCCCTGCTCGGCGTCCCGGGCACCGTCCCGGAGCAGGCCGAATCCGCTGGTACGACCATCGGATGATGACCCGTCAGGTCGCCGGGACATTGCGCCCCGTGTCCTCCCGTTTCCGTTTCGGCGACCCGCTGGCGGGGCGTTCGCGGCCTGTGCTTACCTGACGCCGTGACCGTCCGGCGGCGCCGCCGCACCGCCGGTACGGCGGGCACCCCGGCCGCGCAGATCCGCCGGCGGTGCCGTGTCTCCCCGCCCTCCCGCGTCCGAGCGACGGCTCCGCCGTGCCCGCGGCGCGCCCGCGATCCCGTACAGGAGCAGCATGTCCGAGCAGAGCCCCGAGGCCGTTCCCGGCTGGTCGTTCGAGACCCGGCAGATCCACGCGGGCGCGCAGCCCGATCCGGCGACCGGGGCGCGGGCGGTGCCGATCTACCAGACCACCTCGTTCGCCTTCCGGGACACCGCGCACGCCGCCGACCTGTTCGCGCTCGCCGAGCCGGGCAACATCTACACCCGCATCCACAACCCGACCACCGACGTGCTGGAGCAGCGCCTGGCCTCGCTGGAGGGCGGCGTGGCGGCGGTCGCGCTGGCCTCCGGGCAGGCCGCCGAGACGCTGGCGTTGCTGACGGTGGCCCAGGCGGGCGACCACCTGGTGTCCTCGGCCTCGCTGTACGGCGGCACGTACAACCTGCTGCGCCACACGCTGCCCCGGTTCGGCATCGAGGTGAGCTTCGTTGAGGACCCGGACGACCTGGAGGCGTGGCGGGCGGCGGTCCGCCCGAACACCAAGGCGCTGTTCGCGGAGTCGCTGGGCAACCCGCGCGGCAACGTGCTGGACGTGCGCGGGGTCGCGGACGTCGCGCACGCTGCCGGGGTACCGCTGATCGTCGACAACACCGTGCCGACCCCGTACCTGCTGCGGCCGCTGGAGCACGGCGCGGACGTCGTGGTGCACTCGGCCACCAAGTTCCTCGGCGGGCACGGCACCACCATCGGCGGCGTGGTCGTGGACGGCGGCAGCTTCGACTTCGGCGCCCACCCCGAGCGCTTCCCCGGCTTCAACGAGCCCGACCCGAGCTACCACGGCCTGCGCTTCTGGGACGCCCTCGGCCCGGGCGCGTTCGCCGCCAAGCTGCGGGTCCAGCTGCTGCGCGACCTCGGGCCCGCGCTCTCCCCGCACTCGGCGTTCCTGCTGCTGCAGGGCGTGGAGACGCTGTCGCTGCGGCTGGAGCGGCACACCGCGAACGCCCTGGAGCTGGCCCGCTGGCTGGAGCGGCGCGACGAGGTGTCGGTCGTCCACTACCCGGGACTGCCCTCCAGCCGCTGGTACGCGGCGGCCCAGCGCTACCTGCCGCGCGGCGCGGGCGCGGTGCTCTCCTTCGAGCTCCGCGACGGCGTCGAGGCGGGGCGTCGGTTCGTGGACGGGCTGGAGCTGTTCAGCCACCTCGCCAACATCGGGGACGTGCGCAGCCTGGTGATCCACCCGGCGTCCACCACGCACAGCCAGCTGGACGCCGAGCAGCTGGTGGCCACCGGGACGGCGCCGGGCCTGGTGCGCCTGTCGGTCGGGCTGGAGAGCGTCACGGACCTGCGGGCCGACCTGGAGGCGGGTTTCCGCGCGGCGAAGGGCGCGGCGTCCTGAACGGCCTGCCGCAGCTCGCCGTCCCGCCGTCCTCCGGGGCCTGGCGGGACGGCGATCTGGTCGGCGGGCGGCGCTGGTTCGCGCTGCCCGGGCCGCTCGCCCTGGAGGCGGGCGGCACCCTGCCGGGGGCCCGGCTGGCGTACCAGACCTGGGGCACGCCGCACCCCGACGGCTCCAACGCGGTGTTGGTGCTGCACGCCCTGACCGGTGACAGCCACCTCACCGGGCCGGCCGGACCGGGGCACCGGACGGCCGGTTGGTGGACGGAACTGGTCGGGCCGGGGCGGGCGCTGGACACCGACCGCTGGTTCGTGGTCGCGCCGAACGTGCTCGGCGGCTGCCAGGGCTCCACCGGACCGTCCGCCACCGCGCCGGACGGGCGGCCCTGGGGCAGCCGGTTCCCGTTCCTCACCCAGCGCGACCAGGTCGCCGCCGAGGTGCGGCTCGCCGACGCCCTGGGCATCGAGCGCTGGGCGCTGGTGGTCGGCGGGTCGATGGGCGGGATGCGCGCGCTGGAGTGGGCGGTGACCCACCCGGAGCGGGTCGGGGCGCTGCTGGTGCTGGCCACCGCGGCGGCGGCCTCCGCCGAGCAGATCGCGCACGCCTCCGCGCAGTTGCACGCGATCCGCGCGGACCCGGGATGGCACGGCGGCGACTACCACCACCTGCCGCCCGGCGGCGGCCCGCACCGCGGCCTGGGCCTGGCCCGGCGCCTCGCCCAGATCACCTACCGCAGCGAGCCCGAGCTGGCCGCCCGCTTCGGCCGGGACCCGCAGTCCGGCGAACACCCCTGGCGGGGCGGGCGGTTCGCCGTCGAGTCGTACCTGGACCACCACGCCGCCAAGCTCGCCCACCGCTTCGACGCGGGCAGCTACGTGGTCCTCAACGAGGCCATGAACGCCCACGACCTCGGGCGCGGCCGGGGCGGCACCGCGGCGGCGCTGCGCCGGGCCGCCGTCCCGGCGCTGGTCGCCGCGGTCGACTCCGACCGGCTGTACCCGCCCGCCCAGCAGGCCGAACTGGCCGCGCTGCTGCCGGACGCCGACGCGCTGCGGACGATCTCCTCGCCGCACGGCCACGACGGGTTCCTGCTGGAGGCCGGGCAGGTGGCGCCGCTGTTCGCCGAACTGCTGCCGGCCGAACGGCGCTGACGTGTTGCTTCCGGGAGGCCGCCCGGGTCGGGGCGCTCAGGTGCTCAGGCGATCGAGGCGGCCACGATCGCCGCGGCGGCCAGGTTGCAGCTGGCCGACACCCACACCGCCGGGTGCGGCTCGGTGGAGACCAGGATCGTGCCGAGCCGCCCGGGGGTGAGCAGGTCCAGCAGCCAGAACGCGAGCGCCATCAGCAGCAGGCCGAGCACGCCGAAGCAGAGCGTGGACAGCAGGCCCTTGCCGAAGTCGTCGTAGGTGTACCGGATCGCGGTGTAGACGATGCCGCCGACGCCGAGCAGCGCGGAGCTGAGCAGCACGGCCGCGTTGCGGTTGCCCTCGGCCCAGATCAGCCGGCCGAGCTTGCCGGGCGTCAGCAGGTCGATCAGCAGGTAGCCGAGCAGCAGCAGGACCAGGCCCACCAGGCCGTAGACGGCGGCCGCGCCGAGGCCGTGGAGTATGTCGTTCATCTGCGGGGGCTCCCCGGAGGTCGGGCGCCCGTGCGGGCCGCCTCGTGGTCAAGGATCGGCAAAAGATATCCCACGGACGGCCCGGGGCACTGGCGTCCCGTCAGTTTCCGGGGGCACCTCCCCCACCGTCCGGCGGCCCGCGTACGATGATCCGCCATGACACCGCCGCCTTCCCCCGCCACCGGACCGGACCGGCCGACCCCCGGTGCCCGCCGCCGCTCCGGCTTCGTCGCCCTGGGGATGGTCGGCACCCTCGCCCTGACGCTGGCCGGCTGCTCCTCGTCGAGCAAGACCCCCAGCCGCTGCGTCGATCCGGGCACCCTCAAGGTCCTCGACGCGCACTCCTGTTCGGCGGGCGGCTCGGGCGCGGGCCAGTGGTACTACTGCGGCTCCGGCACCACCACCGCGAGCGGCGGCACCTTCAGCAAGTCGGCCGCCAAGCGCGGCGGCTTCGGCTGCCCCAAGGGCAGCAGCAGCGGCTCGGGCGGAGGCTGATCCGGATGCGCCGCCACACCATCGCCCCGCGCCCCGACTGGCTGGCCACCGTCGAGTCCCAGGGCCTCGTGTACGCGATGTGCTCCGACCCGTGCAACCAGGGCGGCCCGCACGCCTACTGGGACGAGAGCGCCTACTACGAGTTCTCGCTGCCCGAGGTGGAGGCCCTGGAGGAGGTCGTCGAGGAACTCCACGAGCTCTCCCTCGCCGCCGCCGAGCACGTGGTGCGCACCGGCCGCTTCGCCGACTTCGGCATCACCGACCCGCGCCTGGCCGCCGTCGTCGCCGAGTCCTGGCGCCGCCGCGACGAACAGCCCAGCGTGTACGGTCGTTTCGACCTCGCCTACGACGGCACCGGCCCGGCCAAGCTCTTCGAGTACAACGCCGACACCCCGACCTCGCTGATCGAGGCCGCCGGACCGCAGTGGTTCTGGCTGGAGGAGCGCTTCCCCGAAGCCGACCAGTGGAACTCCCTGCACGAGCGGCTGATCGAGTCCTGGTCCCGCCAGAAGCACCTCCTGCCGCCCGGCCCCGTCCACTTCGCCCACTCCCGTGGCGACACCGAGGGCGAGGACTGGCTCACCACCCTCTACCTGCAGGAGTGCGCCGAACAGGCCGGCCTGCGGACCGTCGGCATCGCCGTGGAGGACATCGGCTGGGACGAGCTGTCCGGCCGCTTCGTCGACCTGGAGCACCGCTTCATCCGCTCCGCGTTCAAGCTCTACCCGTGGGAGTGGCTGGTCGACGACGAGTTCGCCGACCACCTGCTGGACGTCATCGACCTCGGCGGCAGCACCGGCTCCACGCTGTGGATCGAGCCCGCCTGGAAGATGCTGCTCTCCAACAAGGCCCTGCTGGCCGTGCTGTGGGAGCTCAATCCCGGCCACCCCAACCTGCTGCCCGCCTACCTCGACGGCCCGCGCGAACTCGCCGACCCCGACGGCCCCGGCTACGCCGCCAAGCCGCTGCTCGGCCGGGAGGGCGCCGGCATCCGCATCGTCGAACCCGACGGCAGCCAGACCCGGCTCGCCGACTGGGCCGGCGACCCGGACCGCTACGGCGCCGAAGGCTACTGCTACCAGCAGTACCACCCGCTCCCCGACTTCGACGGCAACCGCCCCGTCCTCGGTACCTGGGTCGTCGACGGCGAATCCGCCGGCCTCGGCATCCGCGAGACGGACGACAGCCCCATCACCCACCAGGGCGCCCGCTTCCTCCCCCACCTGATCCGCTGAGCCCACCCCCACCCGCCCCCTGACGGTCCGTCAGGGGGCGTCTTTCTCTCTTCCCTCTCCCCCATCCTCAACTGTCTGACGTACCGGGACGGCTGCCGCGCGAACGCTGCGCCGGAATCCGCAGAGCCTCGACTCCCCCGACCGCCGGCGACCAGCGCTGAGCAGGCATCCCGGCACCGGCCATCTCGCTCCCAGCCGTCCCCGGCAGCGGGTGGCGGGGGGTGATCCGCGCCAGCGAGGCCAACCGGGCCCGGCTGGTCTGCCGCTCCACCGCCCCCCGGCAGCGAGCCCGGCCGGCGGCCGACACGTCCGGGGCGGTGAAGTGCTCGGCGGCGTAACGACGGAAGAGTTCACGGCGGGTCATCGAAACCTCCTGAGCAGCCGGGGGCCGGCTGGCAGCCGTCATCGGGAACACCCCAAGCAAAGCGCCACTCCCGCGGGCCGAACAATGCGTATCCCCTACCCAACATCCGCCCCGAACCCTGGGTATCCCCACCCCCGACCGGCCACCACCTGCCCTTCGCCCGCCGCGATGGGTACCGCCACGCATTGATCACCGTAATGAACCCCCGGTTGGCTGGCACTCCCTCTCCGCCCACCCTCACCCGGAGGCCCGGATGACCCACCGCGAACGCTTCCGCCTGCACACCGGCGAACACTTCACCGCCCGCGCCGACCGGCCCACGATCGGACGTCGCCGCGGCACCGTCGAACGCCAGACCCGCCGCGCCACGCTCTCCCGACTCGCCCGTCTCACCCACCACCCCCGTCTCACCCACCACCCCCGTGCCTGACTCCGCCCCCGGCCGCCACCCTCCCCACCCCGCGACGTCTCCCCACAGTCGACCTCCCGCTCTGGCTGGTCACCATGCCCACCCCGGCCCCACCGGCGCCTGCGGCGAGCAGACCTTCGCCGTCCGCGCCCTCACCCACGTCGAGGCCCTCGCCGCAGCCGCCACCACCGCGCACACCCATCCGGCCCTCCGCCACCGCCGCGGCGCCCGCCTCGACACCGCCGCCGCCCGCGCCGCCCTGCACCACTGACACGCCGTCCACCGCTCTCCCCCGGGCGTCACCCACCCCCAGCCGAACGCTCCTGGCTGCCCGGTGTCTCCCACCGCTCGAACCGCTACTCGAAGCACCCGCCGAAACGGCCCCTGGAGCGACCTGCCGCAGAGCCCGCCCGGCCCGCTCGACCACCATCCCGCCGCGAACCGGTGGGCCCAGCCCGGCCGGATGCCCACCCGCAGCTCTCCTCCCCTCCGCGCCCCCGGCCGCACTCCCCGCCGAGCGCCCACCCACCACCCGCCCCTCCACTCGAACTCAGCTCTCGGTCTCCGCCAGCGCCTCCGCCACGTCCTTCCGTCCCACACCCAACTTCCTCAGCACGCTGGCCACGTGGTGCTCCACCGTGCGCGGCGACAGGAACAGCGCCTGGGCGATGTCCTGGTTGCTGACCCCCTGCCCGACCAGCTCCGCGACCTGCCGCTCGCGCGGCGAGAGCGCCTCGCCGTATCCGCGCCGTCCGGGCGAAGCCATCCGCCCGAGTCCGAGGTCCCGCCGGACGTGCTGGCAGCGGGCCGCGTCGGAGGCCGCTCCGAGGGTGGTGTAGGTGGCTTCGGCGGCGGCCAACCGCTCGGCCGCGGTCTGCGGGTCGCGCTCCGCGAGTGCCCGGGCCAGCCGCTCCTCCGCCCTGGCGACCTCGTAGGGGCGGCCGATGCTCCGCCAGGCGTCCCGGGCCCGGCGGTAGGACTCGATCGCACCGCACGGCTCCGCCCCCTCCAGCAGGACGCCACGGGCCAGGGCCAGCCCCGCGTGGGCGGCGGGCGCGTCCGTCCTCCCGATCGCCTCCGCCGCCTCCTCGACCAGGTGCCGGGCCGCGCCCTCGTCACCGACGCCCCGTACGACCTCCACGGCGATCGGCAGCAGTTCCCCCGCACGGGCCCACGCCCCGGCCTGGCGCAGGATCGCCACCGCCGGCGCCAGCAGCGCGGCAGCCGCCTCCGCCCCGCGTTCCACCAGCTCCACCGCTCCCAGACCGGCGGCGGCCCTGATCGCCGTGGTGACCTGTGACTCCCGCTCCCCGTACCCGGCGGCGGACTCGAACTCGGCCCGGGCGACCGCCAGCCGACCCCGCGAGGCGGCCATCCGACCGAACAGCAGGGCGCGTTCGACCCGGGCCATCGCCACGTCCGGGTACTCGGTGCCGAGCGCCTCGAACCGCTCCTCCAAGCCCTGCCAGCGCCCGGCCAGGCCGTCGAGGCGCAGCAGGGCGATCCGGCTGTAGCACTCCAGGTAGGAGATCGCGGCCTGCCGGGCCAGGGCGCGGCTCTCGGCGAGCAGCCGTCCGGCCCGCTGGTCGTGGCCGGTCTCCATCGCGATTTCGCCGACGTTGAACAGGGCCCTGGTGGTCTGCCGGACGAGCTCCGGGCTGGAGGCGCCGCGCGGCAGCCGGTCGAGTTCGGGCCACAGCTCGGGGTCGCCCTCGCGGGCCTGGAAGGTGAGCCTGGTGGCGCGGTAGGCGGCGGCGACCTCCTCGTCGGGCTCGATCTCCAGCGCGGCGGCGGCCTTGGCCATCCGCTCCCGGACGGCCGCGCCCGCGCCGTCGCGTTCGTTCATCGCAAGCGCGACCAAGGCCCGGGCGGCGCGGGCCGGCCGTTCGGCGATGAGTTCGTCGGCGGCCTGTTCGACCAGGGCGAACCCGGCCCGGTCGCCGCCCTGGACGGCCACCCGCAGGCCCAGGGTCAGCCGGACCTCACCGCGGTCGGCCACCGGCAGCCGGGGGTCCGCGATGATGTCGGCCAGCACCTCGGTGCTGGCCTCGTCGTAGGCGGCGTTCGCGGCCAGGCCGGCCAGCGCCCGGGCGGCCCGCCCGCGGCGCTCCGGCGCGAGGTCGGTCTCGGCGAGCAGCTCGCGCAGCAACGAGCCCGCCAGCGCGGTGTGGCCCTGCTCCGCGGCCTGTTCGGCCGCCGCCTCGGCGGCCTGCTGCCAGGCGTCCCGGTCGCCGAGCGCGCGGGTGTGCACGGCGATCCGGGCGAGTGGCCGCGGTTGCCCGGCGCGCAGCGCCTCGATGGCCCGACGGTGGAGCGCGGAGCGCGTCGGGCCCGGTATCCGCCGGTACGCCACCTGCCGGGCGGGCTCCCGGCGGAACGCGTACCTGGCCGGGGCGGGCTCGCTCAGCACCGCCGCGCGCAGGGCCTCCACCAGCCCGGCGGAGACCTGCTCGGAGGGCAGCGCGGAGACCTCGGCGATCAGCTCCTCCCCGGCCGGCTCGTCCAGCACGGCAACCGTCTCCACCACCGCACGCGCCTCCGGGCCGAGCCCTGCCAGTCGCTCGGCCACCGCGTCCCGCAGGCTGCGCGGCAGGTCCGCCCCGGCCAGGAGGGCGACGGGGTCCGTCCGCCGATCGTCCTCCCGCAGCACCGCCAGGTCCTCGACGATCGCCGCCGGAAACCCACCCGAGCGCCGGTGCAGCAGGGCCGCCACCGCGGGCACGCTCCCGGCGGCGGGGCTGCTACCAGCGGCCGAACCGCTCCCGCCACTGGCACCGAGCTCGGCACGGGCCAGCTCCAGGACCTCCGCCTCGTCCAAGGGCTCGACCCTGAGCAACCCACCGAAGACCCCGGGCGGGCAGCGGTAGGCCGCTCCCAGCACGGACACCCCGTCCGGCAGCTCCTCCGACCGGTAGGTCACCACCAACGACAGGCCGGGGTTCGGGTCTCTGGCCAGCAGCAGCAACAGCTCCCTGGTCGCCCGATCGGCCCACTGCGCGTCCTCGACCAGCAGCACCACCTCGCCCAGCGCTCCGAGCAGCGCCCGCAGGCCCTGTGCCAGCCGGTACCGCTCGTCGGCTCCCGGCCCGGCGGTGTCCGCCGGCAGCAGGTCGGCCAGGTCCGGCAGCCACGCGCGGAGCGCACCGGCGCTCGACGGTACTCCGGCGGTCTCCGCCAGGGCCGGGCGGCTGTGCCGGAAGGCGTCCAGCAACGGCCCGTAGGGCGGCGGCTCGGCCACTGGGTGGCACCGTGCGGTCAGCACCCGTTCCCCCGGGATCCCGGCCTCCGCCAGCGCCCGCTCGACCAGCGCGGTCTTCCCGACTCCCGCATCGCCTTCCACCAGCATCACCGCCGACGCAGTGCGCAGCACCTCGACCAACCGCGCCACTTCCCGCCGCCGCCCGACGAAGCCCGGCGCTCCCCCGCCGTGCCTCATCTCCGCACGCCCCATCCGCACGCCCGACCCGACCGCACCAGCCGGCGAGAGCACGTACGTTCCATACGCCCCATCATGCCGTGCCGCACGCACACCCCGGCAGCCGCCCGCCGACGCTCCACCCGTGGCTGCCTCCTCACCGGAACCCTTCATTCCCACCTCCTCTCCCACCTGAAATCCCTCCACCGCACCCACCTGCCTGCTCACCGGCCTGGGCCACGGCCCGGCACCGCTTCCCGTCCTGCCTTTCTGCCAACACTTCCGCTCCACGGCAACGCACCTGCTGCCGTGCCCCGGCCAGGCAACTTCCCTGCTGACAGCCGTTCCACCTGCTCCCGCCAGGCCCACGGAGACCGCCCGTCCCGGCTCCTGCCCCGAGCGCTTCGGCGCCGCGCCGTGTTGCGGGCCGGGTGACTCCCTGGCGAGCATGAAGAAACTGCGTGCGACCTCACTCCGAGCGACGAGGACAGGTGCTGTCATGACCGACTGGGACGCCCAGGACCCGGAGCCCGCCGAGGACGACGGCGTTCTCGAACCTGCCGACTCCCTGCTCACGGACCGGCTGGACGACGACCCGCTCGACACTGGAGTCATCCCGCCGGACGGCTACCGCGGGGCCACCGCGTACGGCACCACGCCCGAGGAGGCCGAGCGGGGCGAGTCCCTGGACCAGCTGCTGTCCGAGGAGGAGCCCGACGACAGCCCCGAGGCGGTCGACGACCGCTGGGCCGACGGGCCCTCGCCCCGGTCCGGCCGCTTGGTCGAGGACGGCATCGACACCGAGGGCACCGACGTCGGGCCGGACGCCGGGGCCGCCAGCGCGGAAGAGGCCGCTGTGCACCTGGTATACCCGGACGAGGACGCCGAAGCCGAGTTCGACGACGCCGAACCCGACGAGCCGCTGCGCGAGGCGGTCAGGTTCACCGTGCTCGACGACCTGGCCGATCGCGTCCCCGACGACGACTACCGCTGAGCCGCCCCTTCGGTTCCGCCAGGCCCCCGGCCTCAACCGCTCACCTCCACCTCCAGGTCGGCCACCAGCAGTCGGGGTCCGCTCTCGTCGGCCTCCGCCGTCACGGTCCCGTCCGGTGCCCACACAGCGCTGCCCCCGCAGCCCGTCCACGGTCCGGCGGGGCCGACGTGGTTGGCGAGCACCACGTACATTCCGGTGGCCTTCGCTATCGCCGGATGAAGGACTCGGCGTTCTTCACGTCCCCCTCCGGTCCCGTACAGCGAACTCGCCAGGTGCACCTGGCAGCCCCGGGCTGCGTTCCGTGCGGCCACCTCGGGGAAGTGGTTGTCGAAGCACGTCCCCAACGAGTAGCCGATGCCGTCCAGCCAGAAGCGGCCACCCCTGCTTCCGGCCTCGAACACCTCCTGTTCGTTCTCGTACAGATGTTCCTTCGTGTACACCTCCACCACGGAGCCGTCCTGGGCGTACACGGTGCTGGTGATCCGTGGTCGGCCTCCCGGCCCTGCCGCAGCCCCGTTGACCACCACCGTGATCCCCGCTTCACGCAGCGGGTCGAGACGTACGTCCTCCGCCTCGGTCCACAGCGTCCGGTCCGCACCGATCAGCTCGGGCTCGTACCCGGTGAGCGCCAACTCCGGACAGACCATCACCACGCTGCCCGCCTCCCGCGCCTCCCGCGCCAGACCGGCGATCCGCCGCACGTTGGCCACCACGTCACCCGCAACGCACTCGAACTGGGCCGCTGCCACCCGTATCCGCACCAATTGGCTCCCCTTCCCATCGCATCGCCTGCCCGGACGCTATCGCCCGCTCTCCGGTCCGTTTCCTTTGCGGTCCCGGCCGTCGAAACCACCTTCCACACTCCAGTAGCCTTCAAGAGCAGACCCGGCAGATGCGGAGAAACAGGTGGTGAGTACCTTGTCTCAGCCCCTTCGATCCGCTATCTACCTTGCCGCGAACCGCGTCATTGAGCGCCCGGCGCTGATCGATTCGGTACGATCGCCCGCAAGGGCGAAGGTGTCCGGTGGACTTCGATAGGCCCATCCTCGTGCCGGTCGGTCCGGATGCCTGGCACTGGCGCACCTCGACAGCGAGCGCACCGTAGCGGTCGCGGCCCGAACGGTGACCTCCCTCGTTCGTGTTCTGGAAGTCCTGCCGGATCTGGTGGGCAATGATCCCCGGTTGGCGATCGTATTCGCCCACGATCCCACTTCCGCCTTCGGCGAAGGCGTTCCGGAACTGCTCCGCTCACTGCGCTGCCGAACCCTACCCTGGGCTCAACTCGCCGAGGCAGAACCTGATCTGTTGATCTCGGCGAGCGAGAACATCGGCGTTCCGTCCGACGACTACCCGGTGCTCGTCCTTCCGCACGGGATCGGTTTCCAGAAGCTCGTTCCGGATTCGGCGTCTTCGAATACCCGGCTTTCCGATCTGGTGCCGGACGGGTTGTTGTCGGCGGGTCGGGCCTGGCTCACCGTGTCGCACCCCGATCAGGAGAGCCAGCTCGCCGCCGCCCATCCGGCCACTGCGGGTCGGACCGTCCTGGTGGGCGACCCGTGCCTGGACCGTCTGCACGCCAGTCTGCGCTGGCGGGACCGCTACCGCTCTTCGCTCGGGGTCGAAGCCGGCCAACAGCTGGTCTTCGTGACCTCCACCTGGGGGCCCGGCGCGCTGATCGGCCGTCACCCGGACCTGCCGGCCCGGCTGCTGGCCGAGCTGCCCGCAGACGAGCACTGACTCGTCCTGGTGCTGCATCCGAACGTCTGGTCCGGCCACGGGGCGTGGCAGATCCGGGTGGCACAGCGTTCGGCACTGGCTGCCGGTGCTCTGCTGATCGATCCGACGGCGGGTTGGCAGCAGGCGCTGACCGCCTCCGACGTGGTGGTCGGCGACCACGGTTCGGTGACCCTCTACGGGGGCTGCGCTCGGCGGGCCCGTCGTGCTCGCCGCCTTCGGTGAGGAGATGGTGCCCGGGACGGCCGGACACACGCTCGGCCGTTCCGTTCCGATGCTCGACCGGTCGGCTCCGTTGCGCCCACAGATCGACGCGGCGGTCTCGGGCCATCGCTCCGATCGGCTCATGGCTGTCGCCCAGCGCGCATTCATGGAGCCCGGGTCGGCCTTTCCGGAACTCCGTCGGCTGCTGTACCAGTTGCTGAAACTGGCTCCGCCGGCGGAGACGGGTGGCCGGCCGATGGCTTTCCCGCCCGTACCGCAGGCCGATGCCCCACCTGTCACCTCCTTCTACGTGGAGACGGCTCTTCTCGGCACCGACAGTCCGTCCCTCCGCGTGTCGGTGCGCCGTTACCCGGCAGCGGCGCGTGAGCCGGGTGAGGAATCGGAGCAGACCTTCTGACATCTTGCGAGTGATGCCGAGGAACCCGATACGCACCTCATCGACAGCGCCTCCGTTCTGGTCTGTCGGCGCCCGTCCGCCTCGCTCGACGCGGCTCACCACCGGGTCCTCGAACTCCGGGCTCACTACGTCTGCCTGCTGATCGCCGTGTCGCTGCCCGACGGCGCCCTCGTCGGCCTGGCGAGCGGACCGCGGTTCGTGGTTCGTTCCGCTGACGGGAAGCCGTTGGCCCCCGAGCAGGCTGCCGCAGCGTTCTACACCGCGCTGCGCGTCAAGTCCCGTCCTGAACTGCTCGATCACTTCGGCCTCCTGCTGGATCTGGGCTCGCACTGCCGCGAGCTGACGATCCGGAAGATGCCCGAGCCTCACTGAGCCCACACCCGAAAAGGGCATAACAGGTACTAAACCAACCAATTGGACATTTCTGGGGTTCTATGAGGTTGACCCCGTTGTCCGCGCCCACCCGAAGCTTCGGCACACCGGAGCGTGCCGAATCCGGCCCACACTCGCCCGTGTCCGTCCGGTCCCCTTCCGTCGGCCGGTTCGAACGGGGCGGCTGTCCGTTCCGGCCCGGTCCGCCGGTGGCCGCGTCTCGTTCTGTCCGCCTCTCGACCGGGAGCTCCCCTGTGCCGCCGATCTTTCTCGAAACTGTCCTGCGCACCGATCGGCTACCGCTCCGCCCCTTCACCGCGAAGGACGTGAACGACACCCGGGCCGCCTGCTCCGACGAGCTGACCCAGCGGTGGCTGCCACTGCCCGACCCGTACACCACCGAGCACGCGGCTTCCTGGTGCACCGATGTGTCTCACCGGTTGCGTACCTCCGGCGACGGCATGCACTTCGCCGTCACCGATGGCGACTCCGAGCAGTTGCTCGGCACCAGCGGCCTCAAGAAGACCGACTGGCCGGCCCGGGTGAGCGAGGTCGGTTACTGGACCGCCCCGTGGGCACGGGGCTGCGGGGTGACGGTCGAGGCAACGCGGGCCCTCGGTGAGTGGCTGTTGGGCGAGCGGGGTTTCCAACAGTTGCAGCTGTTTGCCGCCACCGGCAACACCGCCTCCCAGCGGATCGCCGAGAAGGCGGGGTTCCAGGAGGGCGTCCTCCGAAACGCCGGCTACATCCGCACCGGCCGGGTCGACCTGTTCGTCTTCTCGCTCGTGCCCGACGACCTGTCGGGAATCTGACCCGCCGCGCCTCCCGCCAGCGGGGCTGTCCAGCCGTCAACGCGGTGGTGGACAGCCCCGAGCCCGTAGTGCCGCAGCCGGTTTCAGCCCTCCCGGCCACGACGGCGGGGCGTCACCGACGCAGCACCAGGAAGCGTGCGCTGAACCAGAGCCCGACGAGTCCCAGGACGTTGCCTGCGGCTATCAGCTTCGACAGGTCCCCGGCGCGTACGGGCCCGGGCATGAGGAACGCGGCGGCCAGCATCGCCGCGAAGTAGACGACGTTCAACAGGAAGGCCACCCCCGCTCGACCGATCTGCTCCAGGTAGCTGAGCAGCGCGAGCGTTCCGCCGAAGAGCACCAGGGTGGGGCCGACCCAGGCGAAGTAGTCGGCTGTGACGGAGGCCGCGGCCCGATCCGTGGTCAGCGCCCGGGCGATCGGTTCCCGGAGCAGGAATACCGCCGCCCCGAGCAGGAGGTACGGAGGGGTCGCCAGCCGCAAGGCGGTGACCAGGCCCGTGTGGTTGAGACTTCGCCGGTTCTCGCCGGGTCGCAAGGTCACGGCGACGGCCGCACCGGAGCCGGCGGCCATCGCGATCACCATCAGCAGTCCGACGGCCATCTGCCCGAGGGCGAATCCCGCGACCTCGGTCGGCCCGGCCTCGTGCAGTACCCGCAGGTAGCCGAAGGTCACGGTGGACAGCAGCAGGAACGTGCCCGCCACCGGGGCGCCCAGGCCCAGGAGTTCACGTATCGCACCCCGGTCGAGGGTCAGCACGGGCCAGGCCACCTGCTTCCGCCGGAGAACGCGCACGACAGCCGTCCCGACGATCACGGTGGCGGGCAGGCCCCCGATCGGCACCGCCAGTACGCCGAGGCCCGTGACCGCGCGGAGCGCGACCATGCCCACGATGGACAGCACGGTGAACAGCACCCCCAGCCAGGCGGCCGGACCGGTGTGGCCCAGACCGCGTAGGACTCCGGTACCGAGGTAGGGGATCAGCCCGACCACTCCGGTCAGAGCGACGGCGACGACGAAGACCAGCACCTCGTGCCGGGCGCCGGGCGCGACCCCGAGAGCGGACAGGAAGGGGCCCGAGGCCGCTACCGCGGTGACGGCTTGCAGTATCAGCAGGCCCGCGCCGATGGTGAGGAACGTCGGTACGGACTTGAGCGAGTCCCGTTCTCTGCCGTTCCGAGCAGCGATGCCCGCAGAGACCTGAGCAGCCACCACGAGCCCTTCGGTCACCGCCAGCACGAGGTAACCGACCGGGGTGTACACCGAGCGGACGTAGAGCGCCTCTGGGCCCAGGTGCCCCAGGAAGGCCACCGTCCAGGTCTGCAGCACCAGCCCTGCTACCAATCCGAGCAGGATGGATACGGCGAACCGCGCGGCTGACACGTTCAGTGACGCCGGCACGGGCTGTTGTTTCTCGATGGCGGTCGTGGACTCCACAGCCATGCTTCCCCCTCGTGGTCATGCCGACAGCCCTCCACCGAGCGTCGGCGATATCGACGCGGCCGACCGTAGCGAGAGATTTTTATGAATTCAAGAAATAAACCTCCCCGGCCCATTCGGATTTAGTCTGAAAAATCCGGCGCCCGGCAGGGCGGGGAGCGCCGACGGCAAGGCGGCGCACCGCGCACATCCGGATGCCAGCCCTACCCGCCGCTCGGCCCAAGCGGGGTGCTGCACCACCGCGACGCCACCCCGGCACCGCGACGCCACCCCCCGGAAAACCGCGGCCGGCCGCGCCTGCCACTGGCGAACTCCCATTCAGCACACCACCCGTTGGGGGCACTCACCGGCGTGTCCCGGTGTCCCATCACGATCGAGTGCGTTGTGCTGTACGGCGTCCTTCGGCCCCGCTCGGCCGCCCGCCCAGTCCCGCATGTTCTCTGGAGGTATCCATGTCCACCACCGCTGTCTTCACCGTCGAAGGAATGAGCTGCGGCCACTGCGAGCGAACCGTCACCGCCGGATTGACCGCGCTGAACGGCGTCACCAACGTCACCGCCGACGCGAAGTCCGGCCAGGTGACGGTCGAATCCGCCGAACCTCTCCAGGACGACCAGATTCGTTCCGCCGTCACCGACGCCGGTTTCGCCCTGGTCGGTCGAGTCTGATCCACCGGCCGGGCACCGGCCCCGGAAAGCCCCACCCTCCTTCGATCCCGCCGCGTTCCTGCCACGCACCTCGCAGGGGCGCGGCGCTTTCTTCGCCTGAATCTAGTTACCACCGCTGAAGCCGGATCAATCCATCCCCAGGGTGTATGTCTCCGAGGCGGAGCAGGCATCACTGCTGAAGGCACGAAGGACCTCCGGCTCCCGCCTGCGGCCACCTTTCATCAGCCCGATTCCTCGCTTTCCGAGCAGTCCTCCGATCCCATCGGTCTCTCCACTCGGTGCTGCGGATCCGAGGAATCCCGGCCTCGAATAATAATTTGCAGGCGATCCGCTGTCCCTCCTACTCTTGGGCACAGCTGACGGCGGATCAGGTCCCGCCGTTGGTTCTCCCGGCGTTCGCTCGTCCGGGCACCGAGGTCTCGCAGTGCCACTCTTCGAAGGGAGTCCCGCAATGGTTCCGATAATCCGCGACCGTTCCGCGGCGCTCCCGATCGCTGCTCCACCCCGCCGGTCCGTTCTCGCGTAGCAGTCGCGGCGGATCGCCACGATCGGGTTCAGCGTCTCCCACCCCTTCCTGGAGGCACTGTGATCTTCCGTCCGATCGTTCCGCAGGAACTCAACGCCGTGCTGGCTCAGATCCGGCCCGACCCTTCCACCTCGCTCTCCGCAGAGATGGTGCGCGCGCGTCTGGCCAGCGGGGAGTACCGTCCCGGCTGGATCTGGGTGGCGGAGCCTGGCCCTGGCCGAGCACCGCTGGCCGTCGCCATCTGGTGGGGCGCTCCCACCGACGTCCATCCGAGCAATCTGGATGCGTTGTTCGCCCGGTCCGATCCGGCCCGGCCCTCCATCGATCCGCGCAGGCGAACGCCCCGGGTGCCCAGTCCGCCCGTGGATCCGCGCAGTGCGGTCGCCGCCGCGCTGCTGACCGCCGCCCATCAGGTGTTCGCCGCAGATGGGCTGGTACCCGCACCCGACTACCACCTCTTCCTACCGCCCGACTGGCGCGATCACCCCGAGGTCGCCGCTTCGGTGGCGTGGCGTCGCCACGCGGCCGAAGCCGCAGGATTGCGCCTCGCCGCCGAACGGCTCCGCTTCGAACGCGAGACCGATCATCCTGTCCCCTCCCTGTCCGGTCGACTGTTCTTCACGTCCGAGCCCGACGACGAAGTCTTCGTCGACCTGTTCCGCCGGGTCCTGCCGAACAGCCTGGACGCGATGTGCACCCGGGAGGCTCTCCTGATCGGTTCAGAAGCGCACGCCAGGAACGAGGTCGCGTTCTACCGCTGGGAGATGTACGGCAAGCGTTCCTGGTGGCGAATAGCCAGGACATCAACGGGGCAGGTGGCCGGTTTCGCCATCCCCTCGCACAACTCCGTCGTGCCGGTGGTGGGTTACCTCGGAGTCCTGCCCGAATTCCGAGGACGGGGCTTCGCTGCCGAGATCATCGCCGAGATCACCCGGATCCTGGCCGCCGAAAACCAGGCCGAGGTGGTCCGCGCCGAAACCAGCCTCTCCAACCACCCGGTGGTCGCCGCTCTCGAACTGGTCGGCTACCGCAACCGCAATCGCCGACTGGTCCTCTCCGCCGTCTGACCGGCCGCGCCGCCCATGTCGGCAGCAGCATTGACCGACCGCCCAGCGGCCCGGCGTTTCCACTGCCGGTCTGCGGTCTGCCCAGGGCCGAAAGGCACCTGCCGTCCCGTCACCGAAAGGAGCGCCTCCCATCAGGTACGACTTCCAGCACAGTGCTCCGCCACGCCACCGTTCCGGCTCAGCCCAGCGAGAAAGCTCCGTTGGGAGGGGGCGGCGAATCTTCGGCCGTCGCATCCGTGACCGGCTCTGCCGCTTGCTCCGGCGTTTCCGTGAGCCTGGCGGGGAACGGGTCCGCGGCGAGCAGCCGGGTCAACTCCCCGGTGGGGAGCGGCGCATCGGAGCCGACCAGCAAGACATTCCCGTAGCGCCGGCCCCTCAACACTGCGGGCTCGGCCACCAGGCAGACGTGGGCAAAGACGGCCGCGACCGTGGCAGCCTGGGCCTTGGCGAAGGTGAGCGGCGGGCCGTCCGCCAGGTTCGCTGCGTAGCAGCCCCCTGGCCGGAGCACGGCGGCAGCCAGCCGTACGAACTCGACGCTGGTGAGGTGAGCCGGCGTCCGCGAGCCGCGGAACACGTCGGCCACCACCACATCGACACTGGCGGGTGCCACGGACCCGAGTGCGGCCCTGGCATCGCCGACCGTCACCTCGATACCGGACGGCCAAGGAAGGTGCTCGGCGATGAACTCGGTCAGCGGGCCGTCCAGTTCGACCACCTGCTGGCGCGAGCCGGGACGGGCCCGCGCCAGGTAGCGGGGCAGGGTGAGCCCGCCGCCGCCGAGGTGCAGTGTGTCCAACGGTTCACCGGGGTCCGCGACCACGTCCAGCAGGTGCGCGATCCGCTGCACGTACTCGAACTCGAGATGTGTCGGGTCCTGGAGGTCGACATACGACTGCGGGGTGCCGTCGAGGGTGAGCAGCCAGCCGCCTTCGACGTCGATGTCGGGAATCAGCTTGGCGGTGCCGAGCGCCACCTCGCGCTCCGCCGGCCGCGGATCCGCCCCGTCGGCGGTGATGCCGCTCATCGGCCGGGCCTCCGGGAAGTGACGGGGCGAAGAACGATCGACGAAGGGACAGCCATGCGGGCAGCTTAGGCCCCACCAGGGCAGTCTTCCCAAACGAAGGATCCTACCGACCGGTATGGTCGCGGGAGTGGTACCGCGCGGGGTGGTCCCGGGCGGCACGGCAGAGCAGGAAATGGACGTGGCTGGCGTGGAGTTCCGTGAAGACATCCTGGGCGCCCCGTACGAGGCGGCGGAGCTCCCACTGCTCCCCGACGAGGAGGGCGAGGTCAGTGCCACCCTGGTCCGTCGACTGGTCGAGGGGTCCCGCCAAGCGGTGCTGTACCTGCACGGCTACACCGACTACTTCTTCCAGACCCACCTCGCGGACCACTTCACGGCGGCCGGCTTCTCCTTCTACGCGTTGGACCTCCGCAAGTACGGCAGGTCGCTCCGCCCGCACCACTCCCCCAACTTCGTGACGGACCTCGCCGCCTACGACGAGGAGGTGGACGAGGCGGTCCGGATCATCCGGGAGCTCGACGGCCACACCCGGCTCCTGGTGAACGGGCACTCGACGGGGGGGCTGGTGGCAGCCCTGTGGGCGGCCCGGCGGGTCGGCCACGGGGTGGTCGACGGCCTGTTCCTCAACAGTCCCTTCCTGTCGATGCCCGCCGCCCCGGCCGTACGGGCCCTCGGCGCCCCCGCGCTCGAAGCCATCGGTCGGACCGCCCCCACCCGGAAGCTGCCCGCCCCGCTCAATCCGCACTACGTCCACAGCCTCCACCTGAGCCACCGGGGCAGTTGGGAGTTCGATCTCGCCCTGAAGCCCGCCGAGGGTTTTCCACTGTTCGCCGGCTGGCTGGCCGCGGTCCAGCGCGGCCAACGGAAGGTGCGCCAAGGGCTCTCGATCGACTGCCCGGTCCTGCTGATGGCATCCACCGCCTCCACCGTCACCAACCGGTGGGACCCGGCGCTGATGCGCACCGACGCGGTCCTGCGCGCCGACGACATCGCCGCACTCGCACCGCGTCTGGGTCGGCACGTCACCACCATCCGGATCGAAGGCGGCATGCACGACCTGGTCCTGTCGGCCGACCAGGTCCGGGCCGAGGTCTTCGCCGAGTTGGACCGCTGGATGGCCGCCTACTTCCCTGCCCCCTGACCGCTCGACCGAATTCGGAGGACCCGACGCAGCCACGAACCGGAGCCGGGCGCACCCGCACCCGCAGCACGGCCACTCAGGACTCGGGTCGTTGACGCTTCCGACGGCTACCCGGCAGCCCCGGCCCCTCCGCCTCACCCCGGAGGACGGACACCACGCCGAGTCCGGCCGCACTGACCGGCACCGCCAGCAGAGCACCGATGATTCCGGCGATCCCGGAGCCCGCCACCACCGCGATCATGATGGTGGCGGGGTGGAGTTCGACGGTCCGGCTCTGGATGAGGGGTTGCAGGATGTTCCCCTCGATCGCCTGCACCGCCAGCACCACCCCGAGGGTCCACAGGGCCGTGCCCAGTCCGCCGTTCGCAAGGGCCACCAGAACGGCCACCGTTCCCGAGAGGAAGGCACCGACGAAAGGGATGTAGGCACCCATGAAGACGAGCGCTCCGAGTCCGGCCGCCCCGGGAACCCCCAGGGCCAGCAGCCCGATGGAGATGAACGTGGCATCGATCAGCGCGATCAGGGTGGTGCCCCGCATGAAACCGGCCATCGCCGTGAAAGCCTGCTGACCGCACGCGATCACCGTGTCGGCGTGCCTGCCCGGCATCAGTTCGTGCATAGCGTCGCCGAAGCGGTGCCCGTCGCGAAGGAAGAAGAAGACCAGCGCGAGGGCGAGCACTCCCCCGGTCAGCAGTTGGGTGACCAGCCCCAGCCCGGACAGGACTCCGTCCGCGAGTGAATCCACCAGGGTGCTACCGGACCCCGAGCTCTCCTTGAGCGCGTACTGGATCTTGTCACCGAACGGCCCCAGCCAGGAGGCGATGCGGTCGCCCGCCTGCTGGAGCCCGGAGACGATCTGCGGCGCGCTGCTCACCAGGGAGTTGACCAGCAGCGCGATCCCTCCCGTGACCACGAGTACAAGGATGGTGCAGGTCAGTCCGGCCGCCACACCTCGCTTGACGCCCCGGTCCACCAACCAGGGCATCACCGGGTAGAGCAGGGCCGTGGCCAGCAGGGCGATCAGCATCGGGATCGTTGCGGCCCGCAGTTCCACCACCACGAAGACGGCGAACGCGGCCACGGTGATGAAGAGGATCACCGCCGCGGACCAGGCAGCAGCAGATCGAACCGGCGCGGGCAGCATCTGGGCCGGCCGCCGATCGTCCAGTTCTGGCTGCGTACCACCAGCGATGATCACGGGCGCCGTCCCCGAGGCTCTCTCGTCCCCCGTGAAAGGACTCTCACTTGATGCGGATTTCTCTGAGGTGCCCCTGGCGGCCCCTTCGCCGTCTCCGCCCCTGGAGGGCGTCGACGAGTTCTGACCGTCGTCCGGTTCCTGCGGATTCGGAGAGCCCTCAGCCGTCACCGCCACCTCCGCAGCCAACCCGTCGCCATGATCGTCTTATTTCAACAGATAACGGTCATATCGACTGGCAGGAGCCGGCGGCGTGGCGTGGCGGTCGGAGCAGCCGACCGGCGCGGTCGGAACGCCGCCACCGGTGGCCCCGCGCGCCCTTCGCTTCCCCCGTCTCGGTTGTGCGGGTGCGGACGGTCAGCACCGGTGGATCAGGCCTGCTGCTGGTCGATCGTTCGGCGCAGCAAGGCGATTCGGTTGGAGGTCAGCGAGTCGACTCCGAGCGCGATCATCCGTCGCATGGTGCGGCGCAGGTCCACGGTCCAGGTGGCCAGACCCAGGCCGGCGTCGTGGACGGAGGCCACCAGCCGCTCGTCCACCAGCCCGAAGGGCGGGTTGAGGTAGCTGGGGCGCAGCTCGGCGAGCAGTCGCTGTTTCGGCAGCTGGAGACGCTTCCAGGTCAGCGAAATCTCCGCGTCGGGCGCGAGTTCACGGACGGCCAGCATGGCCACCACCGGTCCGCAGAAGGCGACGCGGGACTCCATCCCGAGTTCGCTGACGACCTGCCAGGTGACGGCAGCCGGGGCGCTGTCGTCCAGGTCGATCATCAGCCGCGCCCCGTCCGTCGCGGCGACGGCCTGCAAGGTCTCGGCCAGGGTGGGGATCCGGAGCCCGGGAGTGGCCAGCTCTTCCAACTGGTCGAGCGTCACCCGGTTGATCTGGCGCTGGTCGTTCCACAGCCGCTCAAGGCTACGGTCGTGCAGCAGCACGGGCACCCCGTCCCGGGTGAGCTGGACGTCGACCTCGACGGCGTCGGCCCCCGCGGCGAGGGCGGCGCTGACCGCCGGCAGGGTGTTCTCGCGGTGCAGGTACGGGTCACCACGATGGGCAACGGCGCGCACGCGGCTCTTCAACGGGATCGTCCTCTCGCACGGTCAGGGCACTCACAACGCTGGCCGTCCCGCTACCGGTCGACCGCAGGTCTCCGCATCCTAGGCGGCGTCAGTTCACGCCCCGCCGCTGGCCATCGGTACCGCACGAACGACCCGCTCCCTGCTATGGGCCACAGCTCGGGTTCACACACGGGCTCGGGCTTGATCGGTGCAGGAACCGGAGCGGAAGAAGGGGCGGGAGTGGGAGCCTGCCTGAGGCTGCGCGAGGGTCCGCTCGGCCTCAACCGGCCTCAGCGCCGTTCGACCACGACGTTGGTCGACTTGATCACCGCGGTGGCGGGCGCCCCTGGGACGAGCCGGAGTTCCTCCGCCGAGTCACGGCTGATCAGGGAGACCACCCGGAACGGGCCCGCCTGGATCTCCACCTGCGCCGCGACGTCGCCCAGGACGACGGCGGTCACGATCCCGGGGAACCGGTTCCGGGCCGATGAACGCCCCTCCACCTCGCCGTTCTCCGGTCGGGCGAGTTCCCGGGCGAACGCCGCGAGTTGCGCCCCGTCGATGATCCGGTGTCCGTGCTCGTCGCGCGTCGCCGGCAGTCGGCCCGCATCCACCCATCGCCGCATGGTGTCGGCGCTCACCCCCAGCATCGAGGCAGCCTCGCCGATGCGGTACGGGTGGACGGGCCGGTCGGACGTGACCATCGATGCGGCTCCCGGACGATTCAAGAACGGACTGGCGGACCCCGCCATCCTGCCGTACCGACACCACTTCCCCAGCACGCCCCACCCTCCGACCGGGAACCGGCCCGTCCCCGACCCGCCGCCCGCCGCCCGCCGCTGCGGCCCTGGCCACGACCGCACCTCAACGCACCATGACTCACCGCGCCCGCCTCACACGACCGATTCGGCCGACACGAGCTGCGGACCAGCGCGCCGCGCGGCAGCAGGGCCGCTACGCCCCGGTGCCACCACGGCGAAGGGCAGAGCCCCGGTTCGGCAGCGCCGACGGGTCATCGGCCCCGGCACCCGGCACGGCGCTCCGTGCGGCGCGCGCCAGGTCGCGCTCTCAGTCGCCCCCGAACAGCTCCCGTCGCGCCGCGTCCCCGGCGGTCAGCACGGCGCCCGCCAGGACGGCGCCGCCGCCCGCGGTACCGGCCCGCACCTCGGTGGCGAGCGGGGAGAGTCGGGTGAGGTGGCGCTCGACCCGACCGGCCAGTTCGGAGCCGCCGGCCTGTCCGATCTCGCCGCCCAGCACCACGCATCCCGGGTCGAGCACGACGCAGATCGCGGAGGCCCCGACGGCGATCCGCAGTGCGAGTTCGTCCAGGAAGTCGTCGGCGCCGGTCTCGACGGCCCGGCGGACCACCGCCTCGGCGGCGGGTTCCTGGTCCTTGGCCACGCCCCCGGCTCGGGTTCGACCTGCGCTCCCGACACCAGCCCCGGCACCGATATCTACCTTGAGCCCGTGGCGGGCGGCGAGTTCGCAGACCGCCGCGCTCGACACCGTGGAGTGGAAGCCGTTGTCGCACTTCTTCGAGTCCGGCAGCCCGATGGTCCCGGGCACGGGCAGGAAGCCGATCTCGCCGGTGCCCCCGGAGGCCCCGCGCCGCAGGCGACCGTCCAGCACCACGGAGGCGCCCACGCCGTGTCCGAGCCAGATCAGCGCGAAGTCCCGTCGGCCCTGGGCCGCGCCGATGCGGTGCTCGGCGATCCCGGCCAGGTTCACCTCGTTCTCGAGGATCACCTCCGTCCCGGGGCGCGCCCGCAGGGCGGCGAGCAGCTTGGTGTGCCATTCGGGCAGCTTGCCGGAGTTGTTGAGCGCGCCGGTCGCCGGGTCGACCAGGCCGGGAGCGCCGACGGCCACGGTGTGCAGTTCCCCGGCACCGGCCTCGGCGGCGGTGGCGAGCAGTGCCTCGACGGTCCGCTCCACCAGCTGGTCGCCGTCCGCCGGCCCCCCAGGCGCGTCCACAGCGGGGGCAGGAGTGGAGGCGGCGATGGTGGCCGTGCCGAGCGTCCGGCCGGTCAGGTCGGCGACCACCAGGCTGACGCCGTTGGCGCGGATGTCGATGCCGGCGAGGTGCGCGCGGTCGGCGACCAGTCCGTACAGGCGGGCGTTGGGGCCGCGGCGCAGCGCGGCGCTCTCGCCGGCGTGGGCGACCAGGCCGCTGCGCTGGAGTCGTTCGAGCAGGTCGGCGACGGTGGGCCGGGAGAGTCCGGTCAGCGCGCGCAGATCGGATGCGGTGAGCGGGCCCCGTTCGAGCAGCAGGTCGAGGGCAAGCCGGTCGTTGATGGCCCGGGCGGTGCTCGGCGTGGCGGTGCGAGCGGTCGTCATGAGCCTGCATCCTTCCAGAGGTTTCTATCAGGCAGGGTCCCTGATAGTTTATTGCCATCCGACCGACCCAAGGGGGAGCCCAGCATGGGCGAGACTCTCAAGGACGTCCAGCGCGCACGGATGAGCGTGGCGCTGGTGTTCGCCGTTCACGGTGCCGTCACCGGCACCTTCGTCAGCCGCATCCCGTGGATCAAGGACCACCTCCACCTGAGCCCGGGCCAGCTCGGTCTCGCCCTGGTGTTCCCGGCGATCGGCGCGTCGGTGGCGATGCCGCTGGCCGGTCGGATCGTGCACCGCCTCGGCGCCCGGACGGCGTTGCAGGGCCTGTTGACGCTGTGGTGCCTGTCGCTGGCGCTGCCGGCACTCTCCCCCAATCTGGCGGTCTTCTGTCTGGCGCTGTTCCTCTACGGCGCGACGGCCGGCATGTCGGATGTAGCGATGAACGCGCAGGGTGTCGAGGTCGAGGAGCGGATCGGCCGGTCGATCATGTCCGGCCTGCACGGCATGTGGAGCGTCGGCGGCCTGGTCGCCTCCGCGTTCGGTGTCCTGGCGGCCCATCAGCACGCGGACGCCCGGGTGCAGTACGCGGTGACCGCGGCGGTCCTGGCGCTGCTCGCCCAGGTGGTGTCGCGCGGGGTGCTGGACGTCCGGCAGGCAGCCGAGGAGGAAGCCCCGCCGCGTTTCGCGCTGCCTCCGAAGGAAGCGATGGTCATCGGCCTGGTCGGGTTCTGCGCGGTGTTCGCCGAGGGTGCGTCGATGGACTGGAGCGGGGTCTACCTCCGTGACATCACCGGTGCCTCCTCCTCCGTCGCCGCCGCCTGCTTCACCGCCTTCGCCGCCACCATGGCCGCGGCCCGCCTGGCCGGTGACGCGGTCGTCCGCCGGCTCGGCCCGGTGCGCGCCGTCCGGCTGAGCGGCATGGTCGCCACCGTCGGCGGTCTGCTGGTGGTGCTCGCCGACTCCCCGTACCTGGCCATCCCGGGCTTCGCGCTGATCGGCATCGGCATCGCCGTGGTCGTTCCGCTCGCGTTCGCCGCGGCGGGCCGGGCGGGCACCAACCCGAGCCAGTCCATCGCCGGCGTCGCCACCATCACGTACACCTCCGGCCTGGTCGCCCCGGCCGTGGTCGGCGGCATCGCCCAGGCCAGCTCGCTCACGGTCTCCTTCGTCGCGGTCACGCTGCTCGTCGCCGCGCTGGTCCCCTCCGCGACGGCGATGCGCCACCGCAAGTCGGTGGACGTCCCGGTCGCGACCTCCGGCTCCTTGGAGCCGACCCACTGACGGACGGCCGGAGCATGGGCGGACGGACGTCCGTCGAGGGGCGCGGGAGATCCACTCCCGCGCCCCTCGACACGTCCGGAGCCCCGGCACCGCCCCGCCCCCGGCGCGCGCGCCGCCCGCTGCGACCGCCGCCACCCATCCGCCACCAGCCACCTGCCACCTGCCACCGAGAGCGCGTCGACCCGATGATCTGCGCCTCCGTCCTGCCGTGCGATGCTCGTGGTCATGGATTCCGCCCCGCGCAACCCGATCGGTGCCCACGTCCCCGTCGCCGGTAAGGGCCTGGTGGGGACGGGGCTGGCCTACGCCGAGAAGGTCGGGGCGGAGGCGGTCCAGGTGTTCGTCGCCAACCCGCGCGGGTGGGCGACCCCGGCCGGGAATCCGGCGCACGACCTGGCTTTCCGGACGGCCTGCGCCGAGCGGGGCGTCCCGGCGTACGTGCACGCGCCGTACCTGATCAACTTCGGCTCCGACTCCGACGCGACCCGGGAGCGTTCCGCCGAGTCGCTGACGCACTCGCTGCACCGTTCGGCGGCCATCGGCGCCCTCGGCACGGTCGTGCACACCGGGTCCGCGCTCTGCGGCACCCGCGCGGAGGCGCTCGCCCAGGTCCGCGAGCAGGTGCTGCCGATCCTGGACGGTCTCGACCGGTACGGTGCCGACGCCCCGTGGTTGCTGCTGGAACCGACGGCCGGCCAGGGCAGCTCGCTCTGCTCCCGGATGGAGGACCTCGCCGCCTACCTGGACGCCCTCGACCACCACCCGCTGGTCGGCGTCTGCCTGGACACCTGCCACGCCTTCGCGGCCGGCCACGACCTGGCCGCGCCGGACGGGGCCGACGAGCTCTTCGACGCCCTGCACCGGGCGATCGGGCCCGGCCGGTTGCGGCTGATCCACGCCAACGACTCGCAGGACGTCGCGGGCGCCCGCAAGGACCGCCACGAGAACATCGGCGCCGGTCACATCGGCGCGGCCGCGTTCGAGGCGCTGCTCGCGCATCCGGCCACCGCCGGCGTCCCCCTGATCATCGAGACCCCGGACGGCCGCCACGACCCCGCCCGGGTCGAGGGTGCCCGGCACGCCGCCGACATCGCCCTGCTCAAGCGACTGCGCCGCCCGGCCAACCCGTGAGCGCCCGCCCACCCGGCCGGGGGCGTACCTCCCGGGCGGTACGGCTCTCGGCGCGGGTTAAGCTCCCCGGGTGCACGCTCCGCAGCCGATAGCCGCGCCCGCCACCCCGGCCGGAACCGCCACCCCCGCCGAGGCCGGCACCGGCACCCCGGCGGACCCCGCCACCGCCCCCGCGCCCCGCGCCGACGCCCCGGAATTCCCCGCCGCCGCCCCGCCGCACCGGACCGCGCGCCGCCCGCACCGCGGGGCGCTGCTGCGCCTGGGCGCGCTGCTCGCCGTGCTGGCCGCCGCCGCGGGCTCGCTGCTGCTGTGGGACCCGTCCGCCGTCCTGTCCGCCGCCTCGGGGCCGTGGCGGATCCCGATCGCACTCGCCGCGTACGGCTTCGGGACGGTGGCCTTCCTGCCCCGTCCGGCGCTGAACGCGGGCATGGGGGTGCTGTTCGGGTCGCTGTGGGGCGTGCCGCTGGCGATCGCGGGGTCGGCGATCGGCGCGGCGGTGACGTTCGCGCTCGGACGTTCGCTGGGGCGCGAGGCACTGCGGCCGCTGGTGCGCGGCCGGGTGCTGACGGAGATCGATCGGCGCCTGGCCGAACAGGGCTTCCGCAGCGTGCTGCTGATCCGGCTGTTCCCGGGTGCGCCGTTCCAGGCCGGCAACTTCGCGTGCGCGTTCTCCGGCGTCAGGTTCTGGCCGTACCTGGCGGCCACCGTCCTCGGCGTGGTGCCGACTACCGCCGCGTACGTGGTCGCCGGGGCGAGCGCGGGTTCGCCCACCTCCCCGGCCTTCCTGATCTCCGCAGGCGTGATCACCGCGATGTGCGTGTTCAGCGCCGTCTCGCTCTGGCGCGCCCGCCCCCGCCGCTCCGCCTGACCGCCGCCGCACCCCAGTACCCGACGCCCGTCTCACCGGCCGCGCAGGACCGGCCGCGCCGGAGCCCCCGCGCCGAGGCCCTCCGCAGCGAATCCGTCCTCGGGCAGCGCACCGCGCGGTGGGTACGACGCGGTACGGCGCCGACGGCACGCCCTCCCCGGAACGGGCCGCTCCCTCGGCTCAGACCGTCCACCTAGCGCTCGATCGCGGGCGACCACTCGCCGAGCGACCACAGCACCACCGTGTTGACGGCCATCACGACGCCGAGGCCGAGCGCCCACCCGGGGTGCCCGCCGGCCGCCAGCAGCGCGACCGCGCCGCCCCAGACCAGCAGTTGCACCCCGTACCAGAGCAGGGCCGAGTCGCGCACCGGCCGCCGGGGCGCCGCGTAGCGGCCCCACAGCAGGACCGCGAGCACCGGCAGCACCAGCGCGATCAGCGTGCGTAGCACGACCGGGCCGTCCGCCCGTACCCCGTACCCGCCGACTGCCAGCGCCGCCAGCGAGGCCAGCTCCAGCAGCAGGCGCAGCGCCAGCTGAGTGCCCGTCACCACCTTGCGCACGCTCGCCTCCACCCGTTCCCCGCCACACCAGCGGCACCAGCCCTCACGATGATCCGATCCTCCCACCACAACCCCGCCCCACCCGGCCCGGCCCAGGAACGGGAAACGGAAACGGGAAAGGGAAAGGGAACGGCCGCCGGAAAACGGTTCGCCCGCCCCGCCCGGGCTGCTCCACCATGTCCGCATGACGAACACGGCCCCCGCCACCACCCGCACCAGCCCGCCCTTCGCCGCCGACGAGGCGACCATGCTCGGCGCCTGGCTGGACTTCCACCGCGCCACGCTCGCCCTCAAGTGCGAGGGGCTGTCACCCGGTCAACTGCGCCGACGCGCCTGTCCGCCGTCCTCGCTGTCCCTGCTCGGCCTGGTGCGGCACATGGCGGAGGTGGAGCGCCACTGGTTCCGCGAGGTGCTGGACGGCCAGGACCTGGGGCCGTCCGGCCGCTACTGGACGGAGGAGTTCCCGGACGGCGACTTCGACCTGGTGGACGGGGCCGATCCGGTCGCCGACACCGCGGTCTGGCAGGAGGAGGTGGCGTTCGCCCGGTCCGCAGCCGCCGGTGCGTCGTTGGACACGGCCGGCAGGGGCCGGTGGCGCGGCAACGAGGTGACGCTCCGTTGGATCCTGGTGCACATGATCGAGGAGTACGCCCGTCACAACGGCCACGCCGACCTGCTTCGGGAACGAATCGACGGCTCCACCGGCGAGTAGCCCGCCCGCGCCGCGCGGGACGCCACGCCCGTGTGACGCACGCCGCGCCGCGCGCCACCCCCCTCGCGCGCGCCCCCCGTTCGCGACCCGCCACTCCCGGGTGAAGCCGTTACATGATTGTTGACACATAGTCAACTAGCTTCCGGGTAGCACCGATAGGGTCGTCCCGCGCAACCGTTCACCTGCCGGTGGCGTCGTTGCGGACATCCGGGGAGCCACGGATTTCCCCCCGCGCCACAACTCGTCCAGCGGGTACAAGCGGGCACATCCACGGTGATCAGTGCGATACTCGGACAGTTCCAACAAGTGGATGACGTGTCAAAACGACCCGTCGTCCCCCGGGGGACGAGTACGGAACGAGACAGGGAGGCGCGGCTAATGGGAGCACTTCGCGACGAGCACCACAACGGGTGGCTGATGCCTTCCGGAAGCTACCCGGCCGCGATGTACGAGGAACCGTGGGAGGGCGAGGAGACGCTGCCGAGCAGCGTCCAGACCGGCCCCTCCAAGATCGTCTCGCTCCGACCGACGGGCTTCGAGGCCGCCCGCACCGTCGGCGAGCACATCCGCGCCGCCACCCCGGTGGTCATGGACCTCACCGAGATGGACGACGCCGAGGCCAAGCGCATGGTCGACTTCGCCTCCGGCCTGATCTTCGGCACCTGCGGCGGCATCGAGCGGATCGCCCGCCGGGTGTTCCTGCTGACCCCGGCCGACGTCGAGGTGACGGTCATCGACCGCCCGCTCGACGAGTCGGGCTTCTACAACCAGAGCTGACCGCCCGGCCCCGGCCGCAAGCCCCACCGACACCCACGGACCCCGCGCCCCGCGCGGGGTCTTCGGCATGCCCGGAAGCACTCCCCCGCCCCCTCCTGCGCCCGCATCCGCACCCCGCCGGTGAGACGCACATCGAAATTATGAGACATGGATGTCTCAGTTGCGCTATCCTCTTCTCATGGCAACCGACCGCGACTCCGTCCTGGAGGCAGCCGTGGGCATCCTGTCCCGGCGCCCGACGGCCCATCTCGACGAGATCGCCCGCGCCGCCGGGATCAGCCGGGCCACGCTGCACCGGATCTTCCCGGGCCGCGAGGCGCTGATCCTGGAGGTGGGCGCCCTCGGTCTGCGCCGCTTCTCCTCCGCGCTCGATGCCGCACGGGTGGAGGAGGGCAACGCCGAGGCCGCGCTGCGCCGGCTGGTGGACGCGGTGGTGCCGGACGCCGCGCTGTGCGCCTTCCTGGCCGGTGAGAACCAGCTGTACGACCACGAGGAGATCAACGACCTCTGGGAGACGCAGGACGCCCGGGTCCGCGCGCTGTTCCTGCGCGGCCAGCAGGAGGGGGTGTTCCGCGTCGAGCTCTCGGCCGCCTGGCTGAGCGAGGCGTTCTTCGACCTGGTGGCCGGCATCGGCTGGGCCGTGCAGGAAGGCCGGCTCGCCCCCCGCGAAAGCGCGTTCTCGCTCGCCGAGTTGTTCCTCGGCGGTGCTCTACGGAGATCTGATACCTGATGAGTCCCACCCCCGTCGCCCGGCCCGGCCACCGCTGGGCCGGTCTCGGCGTCCTCGTGCTCGCCGTCACCCTGGTGGCGGTGGACGCGACGGTGCTCTCCCTCGCCATCCCCTCGATCACCGAAACCCTCCGCCCGTCCGGCACCCAGCTGCTCTGGATCGGCGACGTCTACTCCTTCGTGCTGGCCGGCCTGCTGGTGTCGATGGGCGCGCTCAGCGACCGGCTGGGCCGCAAGCGGGTGCTGCTGGCGGGTTCGGCCGCGTTCGGCGCGGCCTCGCTGCTGGCGGCGTACGCGCCGGGCCCGGGCTGGCTGGTGCTGGCCAGGGCGCTGCTCGGCGTGGCCGGGGCGACGATCATGCCGTCCACGCTCTCGCTGATCCGCACGCTGTTCCCGGACACCCGGGAGCGGGCCACCGCGATCGGCGTCTGGGGCGCGGGCGCGGCGGCCGGCGCCGCGCTGGGCCCGCTGGTGGGCGGCGTGCTGCTGGAGCACTTCTGGTGGGGGTCGGTGTTCCTGCTGAACCTGCCGGTGATGGTGCTGCTGCTGGCGCTGGGCGGCTGGCTGCTGCCGGAGTCCCGCGATCCGCGTCCGGGCCGGTGGGACGTGCTGAGCGTGCTGCTGTCGATGGCCGGGGTGATCGGCGCGGTGTACGGCGTCAAGGAGTTCGCCGTGCACGGCCTGGAGCGGTGGACGACCCCGCTGGTGTTCGCGCTGGGCGCGGTCGCGCTGGTGGTGTTCGTGCGGCGCCAGCTCCGGCTGGAGACCCCGCTGCTGGACGTCCGGCTGTTCCGGAACGCGCGGTTCACGGCGGCGGTGGTCTCCTCGCTGATCTGCCTGATCGGCCTGTCCGGCGTGATCTTCTTCATGTCGCAGTACCTCCAGCTGGTGCGCGGCTACTCCCCGCTCCACGCGGGCTTCGCCGAGATGCCGGCCTTCGTCGGCTCGGTGGCGGGCGGTCTGCTGACGGCCCGGCTGGTGCGGCGCGCGGGGGCCCGCCGGGTGCTGACGGCGAGCCTGTTCGTGATGGGCCTGGGCATCGGCGTGCTGGGCTTCGTCCGGGTGGACAGCGCGTACCTGCTGCTCGGCTCGTCCTTCCTGGCGCTGGGCACCGCCGAGGGCGTGGTGTACACCCTCTCCTCGGACCTGGTGCTGGGTGCCGCCCCGGCCGACCGGACGGGCGCCGCCTCGGCCGTGTCGGAGACGGCGTACGAGCTGGGCGCGGCGCTGGGCATCGCCCTGGTCGGCTCGATCGTGACGGCCCTGTACGCGGGTTCGCTGTCCGTTCCGGCGGGCGTCGATCCGGCGCTCGCGGAGCAGGCCCGCCAGTCGCTGGGCGGCGCCCTGGAGTCCGCGGCCGCCCTGCCCGCGGGCCCGGCCGGGCAACTGCTCGCCAGTGCGAACGACGCGTTCGTGCACGGCGTCACGGTCGCGGCCTGGGTCTCGGCGGCCCTGCTGCTGGCCTCCGCCGCCCTCGCCCGCCACCTGCTGCGCGACCGGCCCGACCGCACCACGACCGGCACCGTCGGCGCCACCGCCGCCGACGCCACCTCCGCCGGCCCCACGCAGCCGGCCGACCGCCCCGCCCCGCGGCCCGGAGCGGAACCCGCCAGGTCCCCCGCCCACCGCTGACCGCCACTCGCTGACCGCCACCCGCGGCCGCCGCCGCGCGCCCGCCGTACCCATCCCGCCGCCCGCACCGCCGGTCTGACGGGACGTCCGGCTCCCCCAATGGCGCAGCGCCGCTGGCCCCGGGTGGCGCCGGGCTCGGACGATGGGGGCGTAGGGCGGAGGCGGACGTCCGGTTCCGCACGTCCGGGCGCGGGCCGTGGGCCTGCCGGAACGACCGCGGCGCGCACGGGCCCGGCGCGGTTCTGAGCGAAAGGGTGCATCGCGATGCGAGACGCGGAGCGGAACGGTTCGGGCCGGGGGCTGGTCCGGCAGGGCCGGGTGGGGCCGCCGCAGCGGCACCCGGCGCGTCGGCGGCCGGTCCGGCGCGGCCTGCGGGTCTCGCTGGCGCTGGCCGGCGCGGTGGCCGGGATCTCGGTGGTCGCGGCCTGCGGCGGCAGCTCGGGCGAGAACCCGGTGCAGGCGGCGATGTCGACGTTCACGGTCGGTCCGCCGGAGACGGCGAGCTTCTCGGGCGAGCCGCCGTCCGCCTTCGCGTCCGCGCACGAGTCGGCGCTGGCCTCGGTCTCGGCCGCGCAGGCCAGCGCGTCCGAGCGCGCCGCCTCGTTCGAGGCCTCGGTCAACGCCCAGCTCGCGGCCACCCGGGCGAAGGCGGCGGAGGTCCTGGCGGCCGTCCCGGACGCGGGCAACGCGATCTCGGACGTGACGCTGACCGGCGTGCCGAACTCGACCTCCGGCGACCTGACGGCAGCGATGGTCACGGTCACCAACAGCACCACCGAGACCCGCTCCTACGCGATCCAGGTCGACTTCACCGACAGCACCGGCAAGAGCGTGGACAGCCAGGCGGTCGGCATCGAGAACCTGGCGGCGGGAGCGACCGCCAACCCGATGGCGTTCAGCAAGGCGGGCCAGGGCGTGAACCTGATCCCGGTGGTGGTGAAGTCCTACCGCTACTGACCGGGCACGCGGATGCCGGTGGGTCCACCGCACGAGTCGAGAGCGGTGGACCCACCGGCATCCGCGTGCCCGCATCTCCGTGTGCCGGCATGTCCGTATGTCCGTATGTCCGTATGTCCGTGCGCGCTCCGCCCCGGCACCGGGTCAGTTGACGGAGCGGAGGATGACGTCCTCGTAGTCCCAGGCCGGGTCGTCCGCGCCCTCCGCGTCCTGCCCGGCGACGGCCTCGTCGGCCGCCTCGCCGATGGCCTCCGCGAAGGCGCCGGCGTCGGGCCCGCCGAAGGCGTCGGCGCCGGGTTCCACCAGCCGGAGGCCGGACCAGGGTCCGGTGCGGAGATCGGTGCCGTCGGCGCCGGTGGGGCGCAGGTCGGCGGCCAGGAGTTCGGTCTGCTCGGTGGTTCGTCCATTCTGCGTGTCCATGGGTCCATAGTGGTTCGGCCCGCCGGTGCGGGCCCGGTGCCCGGCCGCAGAGGCCCCCGATCGGGTGTACGGGTGGTACCTGCCTCGCTCTTCCGGCCCGCCGCCACCCGGTCGGCGGGTGCGGGCAACCCGTGCGAGCCAACCCGGCTGGCCGGGCCGGGGGCGCGACCATAGCTTCGAGGCGGCGGACGTGCTCCTCATGCCGTCCGCGACCGCGACGTCTGGAAGCCGGCTGCTCTCGATGACTGCTCTCCTCGCTCCGACGCGCCCGCTGATCCGGGTCGCCGCCGTTCTGCTGTCCTGCGCCGCCTCGGTGCCCGCCGCGCTGGCCGCCGCCCCGGCCGCGGCGGCGCCCACCGGTCCGACCGTGTTCCGGGTCCCGCCCGGCGCGTCCGTGCAGGCCGCCCTGGACGCGGCCGCCCCGGGTGACGTGGTGGAGCTCGCCGCGGGCCGCTACCCGGGCAGCGTGACGCTCACCACCGACCGCGTGACCCTGCGCGGCCAGGGCACCGGCACCGTCCTGGTGCCCGATCCGGCCGACCGCGGCGCCTGCGCACAGGCCGGTGACGGCGTGTGCGTGACGGGCGGTTCGGACCCGCAGGGCGTGCCGGTGCACCCGGTCTCGGGCGTGGTGGTGGAGGCGCTGACGGTGGCGGGCTTCGCCCGCAACGGCGTTGGCGCGGCCGTCACCGACCGGCTGACGGTGCGCGGGGTGGCGGTGCACGACAACGGCTTGCAAGGCATCAGTGTCGAGATGTCGACCCGTACCGTGCTGACCGACAACGAGGCCCGGGACAACGGCCAGGCGGGGATCTTCGTCGCCAACTGGTACGACCGCAAGGGCGGCGCGCTGGAGACCCTGGGCACCGAGGTGTCCGAGAACCGGCTGACCGGCAACCGGATCGGCCTGCAACTGCGCCGGGTGCGCGGGCTGACGGTGGAGGCCAACCTGGCGTCCGGGAACTGCGGCGGCCTGTTCGTGGTCGGCGACGACGGGGTGCCCCGGGCCGGGGCGCTGGCCCTCCGGGACAACGTGGTGCGGGCGAACAACCGGTACTGCCCGCCCAATCCCCGGCTCGACTTCGTCCAGGGCACCGGAATCCTGCTGACCGGCACCGAGGACGTCACGGTCTCCGGCAACCAGGTCGCCGACCACACCGGGGCGTCCCCGATGTCCGGCGGCATCGTGCTGTACCCGAGCGTGGTCGGCGCCCCCAACGCCCGGGCCACCGTCACCGGCAACGCACTGCGCGACAACGTCCCCGCCGACCTGGCCGACCGGGACCCGCACGGCACCGGCCACACGTTCGCCGGCAACGTCTGCGGCACCTCCGAGCCCGCCGGCCACTGCTGAGCCACTCTCACCCCGCTCCCCCACGCAGCCCCCACGCACGTCCCCCGACCATCCTCCGACCCACCGACGAAAGGCCGTCCCCGTGACCTCCGCCCCGACCGCCCCGCCCAACCCGACCACCTCGCCGAACCCGCAGAGCCCGCAGACCTCCCAGAGCCCGCAGAGTCCGCCGGAGTCGGTCGCGGCCCCGGCCGTCCCGCCCGCGATGCTGCTGCGCGAGCTGGTGTTCGGCGCCGCCTGCGCGGGCGCGGTCCGCGCCGCCGCCAGCCTGCGGCTGCCGGACGCGCTGGACGAGGAGCCCGCCACCGCCGAGCAGCTGGCCGGGCGGCTGGACGTCGAGCCCGGCCCGCTGCGGCGGCTGCTGCGCGCACTGGCCTGCTACGAGGTGTTCGCCGAGGACGCCGACGGCCGCTACCGGCACACCCCGCTGTCGCGCCTGCTGCGCACCGACGAGCCGGGCAGCCTGCGCGACATCGCGCTGTGGTGCACCGAGCCGTGGACCTGGCAGTCCTGGTCCCGGCTGGACGACGCGGTGCGCACCGGGCGCAGCGTCTTCGGCGACGCCTTCGGCAAGGAGTTCTTCCAGTACCTGCACGACGACGCGCCGGAGTCCGCCGCCCTGTTCAACCGGGCGATGACCCAGTCCAGCCGGCAGTCCGCGCAGGACCTGGCCGGTTTCCTCGACCTGGCGGGCGTCGCCTCGGTGGCGGACGTCGGCGGCGGCCAGGGGCAGGTGCTAGCCGAGCTGATGGAGCGCCACCCCGACCTGCACGGCACCCTGCTGGACCTGCCGAAGGTGGTCGAGCACGCGGACCCGCGGCTGCTGCCCGGCGGGTCGCTGGCCGACCGGGCCCGGCTGGTGCCCGGGGACTGCCGCACCGCGGTGCCGGTGCAGGCGGACCTGTACCTGGTGAAGAACATCCTGGAGTGGGACGACGACTCCACCCGCCGGACGCTGCGCAACCTGCGCCAGGTGGCCCGTCCGGGCGCCCGGGTGGTGATCGTGGAGAACCTGGTGGACGACTCCCCCTCGATGCGGTTCACCACCGCGATGGACCTGCTGCTCCTGCTGAACGTCGGCGGCGCCAAGCACACCCTGGGCAGCCTGACCGCCCTGATCGCGGAGTCCGGCCTGCGGCTGGACGCGGTCGCCCCGGTCAACCCGTACCTGCACGCCTTCTCCTGCACCGTCCCGTAAACAGCCCCGCAGACGGCGCGCGCGGACGGACGCCGACAGACGCCGACGCCGACGCCAGCAGACACCGAGGGGCCGCCCGGAGTTCCGGGCGGCCCCTCCGCTCTGCGCTCCGCGCCGCGGCGGTTCAGCGGCAGCGTCAGCGTCAGCGGTCCCAGCGGTAGAACTCGTGCGCCATGGCGTCCTTGGGGCTGCGCCAGGTCGCCGGGTCGTAGGCGTCGACGTAGACCGCGAGGCGTTCGCTGACGTCGCGGAACTCGGGGTGCTGGGCGTACCTGGCGACCTCCGGTCCGGCGGGGCGCTCGGACTCGATGAGGTGCAGGTAGACGTCGCCGAACTGGAACAGGCTGCGGCCGCGGACGCCGATCAGGCCGGGCAGGTCGCCGCGGTCGGAGTCGGCGAAGACGCCGGCGATGTGGTCGGCGGTGCCGGGCTTCATCCGGGCGACGATCAGGGTGCGGTGCAGGTCGGTGGCCAGGTCGCTCATCGGGCCGCTCCGGCGCGGTGCTCGACCTTGGCGCGGATCAGCTCCATCTGGACCTTGGAGTTCTGGTTGATCCGGTCGGTCATGCCGAGGTCGTCGACGGGCGCGGTGGGCTTCATCGCGAAGTCCTGGATCCAGCGCATGCCGGTGCCCCGCGGCAGCTCCTCGTACTCCCAGCGGATCTCCATGAACTCGAACGGGCCGGGCTCGACCCGGCGGGCCCGGACGGTGAGCTTGTCGCGGTCGGCCTCGCGCTCGGAGACCCAGCTCCACACCTGGCCGTTCTCGTCGGGGTGCATGGTGAGGCGGAAGCGCACCAGCTGGTCCTGCCGGTCGAGGATCTCGACGGAGGCGTACTCGCTGAACAGCTCCGGCCAGTTCTCCAGGTCGTTGGTCATGTCCCAGACCAGGTCGATCGGGGCGTCGATGACGATCGTGTTGTCGGTGTGTCCGGGCATCTCAGGCACCAGCCTTCACGGTGGAGTTGACGGTCTGCAGGAACTCGGCGACGGGACGGCCGAGCAGGTCGGAGGAGTCGATGGAGACGCCGTAGCGGTTCTCCACGTCGGCGAGGACGCCGAGCACGCCGAGCGAGTCGACACCGAGGTCGAGGAACATGCAGCCGGGGTCGGCGAGTTCGTCGACGGTGACCGACACCCCGGCCCGGGTCTTGATCAGGGTGGCGAGTTCCTCGTAGGTGATCTCGGAGGCCATGTCGTGCTCCTTGCGGTCGGAACGGTCAGGGGTGGCGCAGCACCAGGGCGGTGTTGGAGCCCATCAGGCCGCGGCTGAGCACCAGGGCGGTGCGCAGCTCGGCGGCGCGCGGGTGGCCGATGACCAGGTCGAGGCCGTGCGGGCAGTCCGCGGTGTGCGGGGTGGGCGGGACCAGGCCGTGTTCGAGGGCGAGCACGGCGGCGGCGACGTCCAGGGCGGGGGCTCCGCTGTGGGCGCGGCCGAGTCCGGCCTTGGGGGCGGTGACGGGGACGCGCTCGGCGTGCTCGCCGAGGGCGTCGGCCAGGGCGAGCGCCTCGGCCCGGTCGGCTTCGGGGACGCCGAGGGCGTCGGCGAAGACCACGTCGACCTCGTCCGGGGCGCAGCGCGCCTGGGCGAGGGCGCCGCGGATCGCGTGGGCGAGTCCTTCGCGGCTCTCGCTCCAGCGGGCGGCGCCGGTGAAGGTCGCGGTGTGGCCGGCGATCCGGGCGCGCGGGCGGGTGCCGCGGCGGCGGGCGGTGCGCTCGTCCTCGACGACGAACATCGCGCCGCCCTCGGCGGGGACGAACCCGGCCGCGTCGGAGCCGAACGGGCGGTAGGCGCGTTCGGGGTCCTCGACGGTGGACAGCCCGGGGTAGCCGAGCTGGCAGACCATCGAGTACGGGGCGATGGGTGCTTCAGTGGCGCCGGCCAGCACCGCGTCGGTGCCGCGGGCGACGGCCCGGGCGGCGTGGGCGAGGGCGTCCAGGCCGCCGGCCTCGTCGGAGGCGACCACGCCGCAGGGGCCCTTGAAGCCGCCGCGGATGGAGATCTGGCCGGTGGAGGCGGCGTAGAACCAGGCGATCGACTGGTAGGGGCCGACGTGCTGGGGCCCCTCGGCCCACAGGTGCTGCAGTTCGCGCTGGCCGAACTCGCCGCCTCCGGAGCCGGCCGCGGTGACCACGGCGACGCCGAACGGGTCGTCGGGGTGGTCGGCGAGGTCGGCGTCGGCCGTGGCGAGCTCGGCGGCGGCCATCGCGAAGTGGGTGAAGCGGTCGGTCTGCACCAGGTAGCGGGCCTCGACGTACTCCTCGGCGTCGAAGCCGTGCACCAGGCCGGCCACCTTGAGCGGCAGGTGCGCGCAGCCCTCCCGGTCGATCGGGGCGAGTGCGGAGCGGCCCTCGACCAGGGCCTTCCAGTAGTCGTCGGCGCCGATCCCGTTGGGCGCGACCACGCCGACGCCGGTGATCACCGCGCTTCGTTCGCTCATGCGGCCGCCTCCACCTTGCTCAGCACCACCGCGGACTGGAAGCCGCCGAAGCCGCTGCCCACCGACAGCACGTGGCGCAGCGGCAGTTCGCGGGCGGTGCGGGGGACGTAGTCGAGGTCGCACTCGGGGTCGGGCTCGGTGTAGTTGGCGGTGGGCGGGACGACGCCGTGGTGCAGGGCGAGGGTGCAGGCGACGAGTTCGATGGCGCCGATCGCGCCGAGCGAGTGCCCGACCATCGACTTGATGGAGCTCATCGGGGTGCGCCGGGCGTGCTCGCCGAGCGAGCGCTTGACGGCGGCGGTCTCGTGCCGGTCGTTCTGCTTGGTGCCGGAGCCGTGCGCGTTGACGTAGTCGACGGCCTCGCCGGGGACCCCGGCGTGCGCCAGGGCCCGGTCGATGGCCCGGGACATCTCCAGGCCGTCCTGGGTGAGCCCGGTCATGTGGTAGGCGTTGCCGAAGGTGGCGAAGCCGCCGAGTTCGGCGTAGATCCGGGCGCCGCGCCGCCTGGCGTGCTCCCACTCCTCCAGCACCAGGACGGCGCCGCCCTCGCCGAGCACGAAGCCGTCGCGGCCGGCGTCGAACGGGCGGGAGGCGTGCTCGGGGTCCTCGTTGCGGGCCGAGGTGGCCTTGATCGCGTCGAAGCAGGCGACGGTGATCGGGGAGATCGGCGAGTCGCAGGCCCCGGTGACGATCACGTCGGCGCGGCCCTCCTCGATGGCGAGGGCGGCGTAGCCGACGGCGTCCAGGCCGGAGGTGCAGCCGGTGGAGACGGTCTGCACCGGGCCGTGCGCGCCGATCTGCTCGGCGACCGCGGAGGCCAGGGTGGACGGGGAGAAGGCCCGCTCCAGGTGCGGGGCGGCGGGGGCGTGGTCGACGCCCCAGTGCTCGCCGCGCTCGCTGACCAGCACGTAGTCGCGTTCCAGCCGGGTGGTGCCGCCGACGGCGGTGCCGAGCGAGACGCCGATCCGCCAGGGGTCCTCGCGTTCCGGGTCGAGCCCGGCGTCGGCGACCGCCTCGGCGGCGGCGACCAGCGCGAACTGGACGTACCTGTCGTTGCGGGCGACCTGGTCCCGCGTCAGGCCGTGGGCGGCGGGGTCGAAGTCGCACTCGGCGGCGATCCGGGAGCGGAAGCCCTCCGGGTCGAACAGGGTGATGCCGCGGGTGGCGGTGCGGCCCTCGGTGAGCAGCGACCAGAACCGGGGGACGCCGATGCCGCCGGGGGCGACCACGCCGATCCCGGTCACCGCGACCCGGCGGCTCACGAGGCGGCCTCCGCCGGTTCGGGCGGGCCCGCCTCGGCTGCGTCCTCCTCGGTGTCGACGTGCCCGAGCTCGGGGCGCGGGGCGAGCGGTCCGAGGTGGAAGACCATCCGGGCCTGGGTGCTGCCGACGTTGCGGAAGCGGTGCCGCATCCCGATCGGGATCATCAGCCCCTGGTCGGGCCGCAGCCGCTGGGTGACGTCGTCCAGGTCGACCTCCAGCTCGCCGGAGATCACGAACACGAACTCCTCGGAGTACGGGTGGTAGTGCTCGCCGATCCGGTCCCCCGGTTCGACGATCGCCACCCCCATGAATCCGCTGGTCGCGCCGACCGCCGGCGGGGTGAGCATGGCCCGCAGGTCGCCGCCGCGCTTGCGGTTGGGGGGCGCGTCGTCGACGTGGACGACTCGTGGCGTCTCGGTGGTCACGGTGCTGGTTCCTCTCGTGCGGGGTGTGCGGGGTGTACGGGTCGTACGGGGCGGGCGAGGACCCGCCGGGTCAGTCCTCGGCCGAGGTGCGGTCGGTGACCGGGGTCATCGCGCACTCGGCGAGCAGGTGGCGCAGGCCCTCGCGGGTGTGCTCGACCGGCTCGGTGAGCTTGCCGAGGACGGCGGCGGCCAGCGGGCCGGCCAGGCCGAGGGCGGCGGCCGGGTCGTCGGCGGGGTCGACGAGCAGGTCGACCAGCCGGACCACCAGGTCCTCGTGCCGGTGGACGGTGGCGCGCACCAGCGGGCTGCCGGGGTCGGCGGCGGCGTGCTCGTCCTGCTCGGACAGCAGCTCGACGAGGGCCGCGCCGGCGCCGGGGCGGACGGGGTAGCGGTAGGCGTGCCGCTGCACCGGGCCGCTCTTCAGGCCGGCGTGGTGGTGGATGACGGGCAGCGCGGCGCGCTGGAAGAAGTCGCGGGCGGACAGCGGGTCGTCCAGGTCGCGGTTCTCCTCCAGGTACGGGTTGAGCGCCTCCTCGACGGCCCGCACCTCGGGCTGCCGGGCGACGTGCCGCAGCGCGGTGGGCAGGTCGCCGGCCACCTCGACGCAGCGGACGACCCGGTTGCCGTGCATGAACAGCGAGGTGCGCAGCAGGCGGGTGGTGTCGTCGACCCGGGCCTGCGGGGAGCGGTAGCCGGCCAGCAGTGCGGCGGCCTCGGCCTCGGTGCCGGGCTTGACGGTGAAGCTGAGCGCGTGCCGGACCACGCCGTCCGGGCCGGGCCGCGGCACGCCGGGGACGCCGGGGTGGTGCTCGCCGGGGCGCAGCGGCGGGGCGGGGGTGTCGGTGGCGGTGACGCCGTGGGTCTCGCGCAGCACGGTGTAGCGCAGCGAGCGGGTGTCGCTGACGCAGCCGTGCATGGGCTTGACCATCTCTCGGTGGGCGGGGCTGTCGACCCAGGCGAGGAACGGCTCGGCGCTCTCCCACTCGCTGGTGATCAGCCACCGGGACGGGTCGTCGATGGACTGGCAGAGCTGGTCGCTGACGTGGCCGGGGACGGACGAGACCTGGTAGCGCAGCAGTTCGTAGGCGTCCAGGAAGCGGTCCTGGGCGCCGTCGTGGACGTCCAGCATCAGGACGACGCGGAGCCGGCCCGGGGTGGGCCGGCCGGTGGTGGTGGTCTCCTCGGCTGCGGAGAGCAGGGTCATGGCGGCGGATCCTGTCGTCGGTTCGTGGTTCGTCCGCGCTTCCTCCGCGGTCTGCCCGCGAAGGGCCCTTCGCCGGTTTCACGGACGGGCCTCGGGCGGCCGGGCCGGTCGGCGGAGCGGGCGGCGGTTCGTCCTCGATCGTCAGGGCGGGACGGACGGCCGCGCGAGACTTCACGGCCATCCGGGCGACGCACCCTGCGTGGCCGCCCGCGGCGGGGGATGGATGTCGGGTCTGGCGCTTCCAGCGCCCCGCACGGATGGAGCAGAGCTGATGAACACACAGATGGCCGACCGGGTCCCGGTCCTGATCACGGGCGGTTCGCTGGTCGGACTGTCCGCCTCGCTCTTCCTCGGTCGGCTCGGTGTGCCGCACCTGCTGGTGGAGCGGCACGCCGAGACCTCCCGGCACCCCCGGGGGCGCGGCAACAACCTGCGCACCATGGAGCTGTTCCGGGGTGCCGGCGTCGAGCAGGACGTCCGCGCCGCGGCGTCCGTGCTGGCCGACAACCACGGCATCCTGCAGGCCGAGACGCTCTCCGGCGGGGAGCAGGAGTGGCTGTTCCGGGAGATCGACCCGGGCGGGGGCCTGGCCAGGTTCAGCCCGTCCTCGTGGTGCCTGTGCAGCCAGAACGACCTCGAACCGGTGCTGCTGCGGCACGCCGCCGAGCGCGGCGACGTCCGCTTCAACACCGAGCTGCTCTCCTTCGAGCAGGACGCCGACGGGGTGACGGCCCGGCTGCGGGACCGGGCCGGCGGCGAGGAGCGCGAGGTGCGGGCCGACTACCTGATCGCGGCGGACGGGCCGCGCAGCCCGGTGCGGGAGCAGCTGGGGATCGGGCAGTCCGGGCGCGGCGACCTGTTCCACAACGTCTCGGTGACCTTCCGGGCCAAGCGGCTGGCCGAGGTGGTGGGCGACCGCCTGTTCATCGCCTGCTACCTGACCGACCCGGCCGGCGCGGGCGCGCTGCTGCCCGTCGACAACCGCGAGGAGTGGGTCTTCCACCTGCCCTGGCACCCGGAGCGCGGCGAGGCCGTCGAGGACTTCACCGACGCCAGGTGCGCGGCGCACATCCGGGCCGCGGCCGGGGTGCCCGACCTGGACGTGGAGATCACCGGCCGGGCGCCCTGGCACGCCGCCGAGCGGGTCGCCGACCGGTACCGCGCCGGGCGGGTCTTCCTGTGCGGCGACTCCGCCCACGAGATGCCGCCGACCGGGGCGTTCGGCTCCAACACCGGCATCCAGGACGCCCACAACCTGGCCTGGAAGCTGGCCGCGGTGCTCGACGGCTGGGGCGGGCCGCGCCTGCTGGAGTCGTACGGGGCGGAGCGGCGGCCGGTCGCCGTGCAGACCGCGGCCCGGGCGGCGGCCCGGTCGGTGGAGCACCAGCACCCCGGTTTCGACGCGGCGCCGGTGGGCGGGCCGCGCACCAACGTGCTGGCGGTGGCGCTCGGCTACCGCTACACCGAGGGCGCGCTGGTCGGCGCGGACGCCACCGCCGGGGTGATCCCGGAGCGCTTCGCCGCGACCGGCGAGGTCGGCACCCGGGCCCCGCACCTGTGGCTGCGCGACGCGGACGGCGTCCGGCTGTCCACGCTCGACCTGTTCGGGCGCGAGCCGGTGCTGCTGGCGCCCGTGGCGGGCGGGGCGGGGTGGCCGGAGGCGGCGCGGGCGGTCTCCGAGCAGACCGGGGTGCCGATCCGCTGCCTGCTGGTCGGCGAGGACGGGGACCTGGTGCCCGAGCCCGTGCCCGACCTCCCGGCCGGTCCCCGTCCGGCCGGGCCGAGCGGCTGGCCCGCGGTCTACGGCCTGCGCGAGGGCGGCGCCGTCCTGGTCCGCCCCGACGGCTTCGTCGGCTGGCGGGCCGGCAGTTCGGTCGGCGACCCGGTGGCCGCCCTGCGGGTCGCCGCGCGCGGCGTGGCGGGGCTGTAGCACCGGGAGCGCCGGGAGCACGGGGAACGGCGGGCGCGAACGGCCGGGGTCCACCGGCCGGGAGCGTTCCGCCGTTCCCCGTTCCCACCGCCCTGTCGGTCTACCGTCCTACCTGTCCTACCTGTCCTACCGGCCCCGGCCGCGGACCCGCCGCTCATCCGGCCTTCTCGCGGGGCTTGCGGCCGAAGGGCTCGGTCGCGGCGAGCAGGGCGAGCAGGACGAAGGCGAGGACCACCGCGATGCTGAGCTGGAAGGCGGTGGGGTAGTCGGCGGGGGTGTGCAGGTGGGCGAAGAAGGTGGCGCCGACGGTGGCGATGCCCGCGGCGGAGCCGATCCGCTGGGCGGTCTGCAGGACGCCGCCCGCGGAGCCGGCCCGGGCGACCGGGACCTCGTTGAGGGTGAGTGCCTGGTTCGGGGAGACCACCAGGCCGCTGCCGAGGCCGGCCAGCAGGAGCGGGAGGGCGGTGGCCCAGCCGACCTCGGGGCCGTCGAAGAGGTGCACGGCGAGGGCGGCGAGGGCGAGGCCGACGGCGACGGTGGCCAGGCCGACGGCGATCAGGCGGCGGCCGTGGCGGGTGACCAGGCGTCCGCCGATGGTGGAGGCGACCGCGGAGGCCAGGGCGAAGGGGGTGATGGCGAGGCCCGCCTGCAGGGCGCTGTAGTGGCGGCCGGACTGCAGGTAGAGGGTGAAGACGAAGAAGACCGCGGTGAACCCGGCGAAGTAGAGCAGGGAGACCAGCGCGCCGTAGGTGAAGGAACGGGTGCGGAACAGCTCGGGGTGCACGAGCGGTTCGCGGTGCCGGGCGTAGCGGCGTTCCCAGCCCGCGAAGGCGGCCAGGACCAGGACGGCGGCGGCCAGCAGCAGCCACTTGCCGGTGCCGTGCCACTGGGTCTGGACCAGCGGGAGCAGCAGCAGGACGGTGCCGGCGCCCAGCAGCAGCACGCCGACCGGGTCGAAGTCGCGGCGGGCGCAGGTGTCGGGGGTGGGCGCGGGCAGCAGCCGGCGGGCCAGCGGGAGGGCCACCAGGCCGATCGGGAGGTTGACGTAGAAGACCCAGCGCCAGCCCTCGGCGGTGCCGAACACCGCGATCAGCAGGCCGCCGAGCAGCGGACCGACGGCGGTGGAGAAGCCGATGGTGGTGCCGAGCATGCCGAACGCGCGGGCCCGTTCGCCGCCGCGGAAGAGCTGCTGGATGAAGCCGGAGACCTGCGGGACGAGCAGTCCGCCGGCCATGCCCTGGAGCAGCCGGGCCACCACCAGCCAGGTCTCGTTCTGGGCGGCGCCGGCCAGGGCGCTGGTGGCGGTGAACAGGCCCAGTCCGGTCAGGAAGACCGGGCGGCGGCCGATCGCGTCGCCGAGCCGTCCGGCCGGGACCAGCACGAGTCCGAAGGCCAGCGAGTAGCCGGAGAGCACCCACTGGAGCCCGGCCTCGGACAGGTGCAGTCCGCTGCGCACGGACGGCAGGGCGACGTTGACGATCGACACGTCGAGCAGGGTCATGAACCCGGCGACCAGGCACACCGCGAGGGCCCGCCAGCGGCGCACCTCGGGGGCCGGTGCGGTGGCTGTCGTGGGCTGGGTCATCCGGGTTCCCTTCCGTCCGGCGTCCAGTCTCGGAGGCGACGGCGGCGGCGGGCGGGCGGCGCGCCGGGGAGGGGGGCCGGTCGGCTGACGGCGGGTCAGGGGGCGGGCGGCTGGTCCAGTGCGATCAGGCGGGCGTCGGCGGCGGCGGTCGGGGTGGCGCCGAGGTCGGTGAGGGTGGTGATCACCACGGAGTCGGTGCCGGGCAGCCAGTTGCTGGTCTTGGACTGGACGGTGACGGTCTGGGTCTGCGGGGTGCCGTCGCAGACCACCTGGGTCGGTGCGGTGCGGGTGGAGCCGAAGGCGATGGTGGCGGGGTCCTCGGGGTCGGTCTGCTCGACGGAGGTGTTCAGCGAGCGGGGCTGGTCGGTCGGTGCGCAGGTGTAGGCGAGGGCGACCCGGACCCGGCTGGGGATCTTCGGGTCGATGGCGGCGCCGGTGATCGTGACGGTGGTCGCGGCGGCGGTCGCCGCGGGCGGGTCGGCGGGCGTACCGGTGGGGGTGTCGGCGGCGGCGGCCGGGGCGGCGGCGGCGAGGGCGAGCAGGCCGGCGGCGGCGAGGAGGAGGCGGACGGGCACGGGGGGCCTTTCGGTCGGCGGCGGGGACTGCCTCCGACTGTCCGTCAGTCCCGCCGCCCGGGCGAGCGGTCCTCGTCCGGGCGGGTGGCCGTCACCCGGGCGAGCGGCCGTCGTCCGGATGGGTGGTCGTCGTACGGGCGAGCGGCCGTCCTACGAGGGGGTGACCGTCGTACGAGGGGGTGGCCGTCGTACGGGCGGGCGGGTCAGCCGGCCCGGTACGGGAGTTCGATCTCCGCCCAGACCACCTTGCCGTGCCGGGTGGGGCGGCTGCCCCAGCGGTGCGCGAGTTCGCTGACCAGGTGGATGCCGCGGCCGCCCTCGTCCTCCTCGGCGGAGGTGCGCAGCCGGGGCGGCTGGCCGCCGGCGTCGGAGACCTCCAGGGTGAGGGTGCGGTCGCGGAAGATCCGCAGGCGGCGCGGGGCGTCGGCGTGCAGCAGGGCGTTGGTGACGAGTTCGCTGACCACGAGTTCGGCGTAGTCGGTGAGCCCGGACAGGCCCCAGGCGTCCAGGGTGGCGCGGGTGAAGCGGCGGGCGCGGGCGGGCAGCGGGCCCTCGCTGGGCAGCAGCAGGGTGGCGATCCGGTCGGCGGGGACGGGCAGCACGCGGGCCATGATCATCGCGATGTCGTCCTCGGTGCCGTCGGTGACCAGGGCGGACAGCGCGGCGTCGCAGCTCTCCTCCAGGGTGCGGCCGGGGGCGGCGAGGGTGCGGGCGAGCAGGTCGATGCCCTCGTCGAGGTCGCGGCCGCGGCGTTCGACCAGGCCGTCGGTGTAGAGCGCGAAGGTGGCGCCGGGCGGCAGGGTGAACTCGATCGACTCGAAGGCGCCGCCGCCGACGCCGAGCGGGACGCCCGGCGGCAGGTCGATGACCTGGGCGGTGCCGTCGGGGTCGACCCGGACGGGGGGCAGGTGGCCGGCCGAGCAGATCACCACGCTGCGGTCGACCGGGTCGTAGACGGCGCACACGCAGGTGGCGAACTGGCCCTCGCCGATCGCGGAGGCGGTCTCGTCGAGCCGGCCGAGGACCTGCTCGGGCGGCAGGTCGAGGGTGGCCAGGGTGCGGGCGACGGTGCGCAGCTGGCCCATCGTGGCGGCGGCCCGGATGCCGTGGCCCATCACGTCGCCGACCACCAGGGCGACCCGCCCGCAGGACAGCGGGACGACGTCGAACCAGTCGCCGCCGACCTCGCTGACCACGCTGGAGGGCAGGTAGCGGTGGGCGATCTCCAGGCCGAGGGTGCGGTGGATCTCCTGCGGCAGCAGGCTGCGCTGCAGGGTGAGGGCGGTCTCGCGCTCGCGCCGGTAGAGCCGGGCGTTGTCGATGGCCAGGGCGGTGCGGGCGACCAGCTCCTCGGCGAGCGAGACGTCGGCGGCGCCGAACGGCTCGGGGTTGCGGGTGCGGACGAACTCGGCGCCGCCGAGCACCATGCCGCGGGCGATCAGCGGCACCAGCAGGTACGAGTGGATGCCGGCCGCGATGCCGGGGGCGACCCGGTCGGGGTCGGGGACCAGGCCGCGCAGCACCTCCTCGTCGACGTGCGGCTTGAGCAGCGGGCGGCCGCTGCGCAGGCACTGGGTGTAGACCCGGTTCGGGCCGTACTCGGTGGTGCCCCCGACGGCGTCCGCGGCGCCGGTCAGCCCGGAGCCGTACGCCTCGCCGACCGCGACGGCGCGGACCTGGATGGCCCGCTCGGGCTGGATCGGGGCGGGCTCCTCGCCGCGCAGCACGGGCTCCAGCAGGTCGACGGTGGCGAAGTCGGCGAACTTCGGGATGATCGCCTCGACCATCTCCTCCGCGGTGCGCCTGAGGTCGAGGGTGGTGCCGATCCGGGCGCCGGCCGAGGCGAGCAGGGTCAGCCGCTCCTGGGCGCGGGAGGCGCGGGCCTCGGCCTGGAAGCGCTCGGTGACGTCGATGATCGAGGAGGAGACGCCGAGCACCTTGCCGGTGGAGTCCTCCAGCCGGAAGTAGGACGCCGACCAGGCCCGGTCGCGGCGCGGGTCGCCGGGGACGCGGCCGTACGAGCGGGCGTCGACCACCGGTTTGCCGGTGGTGATCACCTGCCGCATCACGTTCTCGATCTCGGCGGCGTTGATGCCGGGCAGCACGGCGGAGAGCCGGCGGCCGAGGTGCTGCTCGGCGCTGAGGCCGTTGATCCGGGCCAGCGCCGCGTTCAGCCGGACGAAGCGCAGGTCGGTGTCGTAGACGGCCAGGCCGATCGGGGACTGGTCGAAGAAGCCGTCCAGGATCGCCAGGTCGGACTCGACCTCGTGCAGGGCGTGCGTGTCGGAGGCGGTGGCCAGCAGCAGGGTGCTGCCGTCGGGGCCGGCCACCGGGTAGGTGTGGAACTCCAGCTCGACGGTGGAGCCGTCGCGGCGGCGCACCGGGTGGGTGCCGGACCAGCCGCGTCCGGCGACCAGCCGCTCGAACAGCCGCTCGGCGGCGGCCCGCTCCTGCTCGGGCAGCAGCAGCCGGACCGGGTGCGCGCCGATCGCCTCGTCGGCGGGCCAGCCGGTGAGCGCCTCGGCCTCCTGGCTCCAGTGCAGGATCCGGCCGTCCTCCTGGACCAGCGCGGTGGCCAGCGGGACCAGGCGGTGCCCGGCCAGGCGCGCGGAAGCGGCACCTGCCGCGTCGCGGCCGGGCTTCTGTTCGAACCCGTGCGTGCTCAGTTGGCCACCTGCCCGGTACCTTCCCCGGTTCTGCCGGTCGTTCCGGCTTCCACCAGACTGCACGGCTCGCCGCACGCTGGCGACTGGTGGTCGTGCGGGCGGTCGGACCGAAGATGCGAGTGTGCTGGATACGGACCGGTTCGGGCAAGAGTGCTACTCCCAACTGCCGGTCCGCGGTGCGGCGTCGGGCGGGGGGGCGGCGGGCGGGGGCGGCCGGGCGGGCGCTCCGGGTGGGACCTCCGGGCGGGCGGCGGGCCGGAACGGCGGCCCGGGCCGGGTCAGCCGGCGAGTGCGGCGTCCAGCAGGCGGGACCACTGGCGGACCACGCCGGCCCGGCGCGGGCCGTCGTCGGTGAGCAGGTTGGCCAGGCCCAGGCCGCGGGCCAGGTCGAGGGTGGCCTGGACGGTCTCCCGGACGCCGGCGGCGGACTCGTCCGCGCCCAGGCACTCGACGGCGGCCCGGTGCGCCTCCCGGCCGATGTGGTTCTCCAGGCCGGTGATCCGGCTGCGCAGCGGCTCCTCGGTGGCGGCGGCCACCCACAGGTGCAGCGCGGCGCGGAACAGCGGGCCGGTGTAGAGGCTCACGATCATCTCCACCACCGCTTCGGTGCGGGCCGGGCCGGACGGCGGCAGCTGCTCGACCCGGGCCAGGGCGGCGGCCAGCCGCTCGGCGGCGACGTGCTCGACGGCGGCGGTGAACAGGTCCTCGCGGGTGCGGAAGTGGTGCTGGGCGGCGCCGCGGGTGACCCCGGCCCGCTCGGCGACCACCAGCACCGTGGAGCCGTGCCAGCCGACCTCGGCCAGGCACTCCACCGCCGCCTCCAGCAGCCGTCTGCGGGTGGCGCGGCTGCGGTCCTGCCGGGGCGTGCGGGCGGCGGGTGCGCTGGTCGTCATCGGCGGCTCCTGGTCTGCGCGGGCGGGCTCCGGGTGCCGATCCTATGCACCGCCGGTTTCGCGCACCGCCGTTCCCGTGCGCGGTCGTTCCTCCACGTCGCCGCCCCGTGCGCCGCCGTTCCTACGCGCCGCCGTTCCCGGGCGACGCCGCTCCCGCGCCCTGCGCGCCGTCGGCGGGGTGCCGGGCCGGCTGCGCGCCGCGGGCCCGCAGTTCGCGGCGCAGCACCTTGCCGCTGGCGGACTTCGGCACCGCGTCCAGGAACTCCACCTCGCGGACCTTCTTGTACGGGGCGACCCGGCGGGCCACGTACTCGATCACCTCCTGCTCGGCCAGGTCGCAGCCGAACGCGGGCACCACGTACGCCTTGGGGTGCTCGGCGCCGTGGGCGTCGTTGACGCCGATCACCGCGGCGTCGGCGATGCTCGGGTGGGTGAGCAGCACGGCCTCCAGTTCGGCCGGGGCGACCTGGTAGCCCTTGTACTTGATCAGCTCCTTCACCCGGTCGACCACGAACAGGTAGCCGGCGTCGTCGACGTGGCCGACGTCGCCGGTGTGCAGCCAGCCGTCCGGGTCGACGGTCGCGGAGGTCTCGGACTCCTTGCCGAAGTAGCCCCGCATCACCTGCGGGCCGCGGAACAGCAGTTCGCCGTCCTCGCCGGGGCCGAGGTCGTGGTGCGGGGCCGAGAGGGAGCGGATCCGCAGCTCGGTGCCGGGGACCAGGCGGCCGACGGTGCCGACCGGAGGGTTCGGGTCGCCGGGCGGGAGGACGTGGGTGACCGGGGACAGCTCGGTCATGCCGTAGCCCTGCAGCAGGTGCGACAGGCCCAGGCGGCGGGCGCAGGCGGCGGCCAGTTCGGCGTCCAGCGGGGCGGCGGCGCTCAGCACGTAGCGGATCGAGGACAGGTCGAAGCGGTCGACCAGCGGGTGCTTGGCCAGTGCGAGGGCGATCGGCGGGGCCACGTACACCGCCTCGATCCGGTGCTGCTGGATGGCCGTCAGGAACTGCTCCAGCTCGAAGCGGGGCAGCACGACCACGGTGGCGCGGGCCCGCAGCGGGCGGTTGAGCAGGGCGGTCAGGCCGTAGATGTGGAAGAACGGCAACACGGCCAGGGTGCGCTCGCCGGGGCGGGGGCCGAGCAGCGCGTCGACCTGGGCCAGGTTGGTGGACACCGAGCGGTGGGTCAGCATCACGCCCTTGGGCAGGCCGGTCGTCCCGCTGGAGTACGGCAGCACCGCCAGGTCGGTGGCCGGGTCGATCGACGGGGCGGGCTCCGGGGCCGAGCCGGCCGCCAGCTCGGCGAGCGAGCGGTGGCCCTCGGCCTCGTCGCAGACGAAGATCTCGGCGACCGGGTGCTCGGCGGCCGCCTGCCGGGCCACCGGCAGGAACGCGGCGACGGTGATGATCCAGCGGGCACCGGAGTCGCGCAACTGCCCCGCCAGCTCCTCGGCGGTGGCCAGCGCGCTGACCGGGGTCACCGTCGCGCCGGTGCGGGTGGTGCCGTAGAACGCCAGCGGATAGGCGATCGAGTTCGGACTGAACAGCGCCACCACGTCACCCTTGCCGACCCCGGCCTCGGCGAGCCCCGCCGCGACCCGGCGGCTGCCCGTCTCCAGCTCCCGGTAGCTGACGCTGCGCCCGGTCAGGCCGTCTATCAGGGCCGGACGGTCGGCGTGCTCGCCCGTGGCGCAGCCGTCGAGGACGGCGTCGTGGATCGGCAGGTCGAGCGGAGCGACGGACGGGTAGTCGCTGTGGAACACCATGCGGGCCTCCGGGCGGCTCGGCGGGCGCGGGCGCGATCGCGGGGGTGCGGTCGCGAGGTGCAGGTGAGGGGTGCGGGGTGCGGGGTGCGGGTTGGTACTGCCAACGCGATGGCTGCTCACACATGCGATAGGCCGTTACCAATGTGAGGCGCTGTTGAAAGTGTGAGTGGGCATCACGAACACGAGTGCTTACTGCATGAGTAATAAGGCGTAATGATTGAGATATGGTGTTGCGGTCGTGATCGCGGTCGCGGTGCAAGCGTGCCGGGGATGGCTGGCCGCCACCAGGGCGCGTGCCCGGCTTACCGGCGTACGCCGGGGTTCTCCTGTCGGGTGACCAGGTCGAGCAGGCGGGCGTGGGTCTCCTCGTCGGCTGCGGCGATCAGGCCGCCGTCGCCGTGGTGGACCGGTCTGCCGCGCAGGTCGGTGACGGTGCAGCCGGCGGCCTCGCAGAGCGCGATGCCGGCCGCGAAGTGGACGCTGCCCGCCAGTTGCCCGTCCGTCAGGTACGCGGCGCGGCGGCCGGCGGCGACCCAGGCCACCGCGAGGGTGCTGGAGACCACCCGGGGGCGGAAGGCGCGTTCGAAGTCGGCGTCGGTGAGCAGGCGCGCGACGCGCAGCGCGGGGGCGTTCGGGTAGGGCGGGTCGAGGTTGAGGTCGACCAGCCGGGAACCCGCGGACGGTGCCAGCGGGGTGTCCTCCCCGTGGTGGCGGAGGGCGGCGCGGGCGCCGTCGGTCCAGTACGTCTCGCCGGTGTACGGGTCGGCGGTGGCGGCGGCGACCGTCCGGCCGCGTTCCTGGAGTGCGACGTTGACGGCCACCAGGTGGGTGCCCACCGCGAAGTTGAGCGTCCCGCACAGCGGGTCGACCAGCCAGCGGCGGGCGGCGTCGGGCGCGCCGGTGCGGCCGCTCTCCTCCGCCGTGAACGCATCGTCCGGGCGGGCGGCACGGAGGAGGTCGAGGATGGCCCGCTCCGCTTCCACGTCCACCGCGGTCGCGAAGTCGCCGCCGCCCTTGTCCTGCCGTTCGACGCCCTGCCACGCCCGGCTCCGCACCACCTCCGCCCCGAGCTCGGCGGCCTGGCGGGCGAGATCGGCGTCACGCACGGGGATCCTTCCGGTCGGTGGGCGGCTCGGGCCCGGTCGGGGGTCCGTCCGGGCTTCCGGTCCCCGGGCGCGGGGCTGGTGGAAGAGTACGGCGGCGCCCTCCGCGTGGCCGGCGGCGGGTGGTGGTGGCGGGTGGTGGTGGCGGGTGATCGGGGTGGTGCTGCCCGGGCGGGCGGGGCGGGTCAGTAGGAGCGCGGCAGGCCGAGGGTGTGCTGGGCGACGTAGTTGAGGATCATCTCCCGGCTGACCGGGGCGACCCGGCCGACCCGGGTGGCGGTGATGAGGGCGGCCAGGCCGTACTCCTGGGTGAGGCCGTTGCCGCCGAGGGTCTGGACGGCCTGGTCGACGGCGCGGCAGGAGGCTTCGCCGGCTGCGTACTTGGCCATGTTGGCGGCTTCGCCGGCGGCCAGGTCGTGGCCCGCGTCGTACAGCTGGGCGGCCTTGCGGGTCATCAGGCGGGCGAGTTCGACCTCGATGGCGCACTGGGCCAGGGGGTGGGCGATGCCCTGGTGGGCGCCGATGGGGCGGTCCCAGACGGTGCGGGTGCGGGCGTAGGAGACGGCGGTGTCGAGGGCGTGGCGGGCGATGCCGAGGGTGAAGGCGGCCGTCATGATGCGTTCGGGGTTGAGGCCCGCGAAGAGTTGCAGCAGGCCGGAGTCCTGGTCGCCGACCAGGGCGTCGGCGGGCAGCCGGACGTCGTCCAGGAAGACCTGGAACTGCTTCTCCGGGGCGGTGAGTTCCATCGGGATGGGCCGGTACTCGAAGCCGGGGGTGTCGCGCGGGACGACGAACAGGGCGGGCTTGAGCTTGCCGGTGCGGGCGTCCTCGGTGCGGGCGACGAAGAGGACGGCGTCGGCCTGGTCGATGCCGGAGACGAACACCTTGCGGCCGGTGAGCAGCCAGTCGGCACCGTCGCGGCGGGCGACGGTGGAGATGCGGTGCGAGTTGGAACCCGCGTCGGGCTCGGTGATGCCGAAGGCCATGACGGCGGTGCCGTCGGCGAGTCCGGGCAGCCAGCGCTGTTTCTGCGGGTCGGTGCCGAACCGGGCGATGACGGTGCCGCAGATCGCCGGGGAGACGATCAGCATCAGCAGCGGGCAACCTGCCGCGCCCAACTCCTCCAGGACGGTCGCGAGTTCACCGATGCCCGCGCCTCCGCCGCCGTACGCGGCGGGGAGGTTGACCCCGAGGTAGCCCAACTTGGCGGCTTCCGACCAGAGTTCGCGGACAGGCTCTCCGGCGCGGGCCTTTTGCTGGAAGTAGTCGCGGCCGTAGCGGGCGGCGAGGGCGGCAACGGCCGCGCGCAGGTCGCGCTGGTCCTCGGTGTCGGTGAGCGAGGTCGACGGGCTCGGCGGGGTGGGCGGACGCGACGGGGTCAGGGGGGTGGACATGGCGGGGTCCTGTCTGTCGTGGGTGGCGAGGCGGTGGCGGCGGGGCGCGGCGGTGGCGGCGGGCGGGGTCAGTGGTCGGGGCGGGTCAGTGGTCGGGGCGGGTCAGTGGTCGGGGCGGGTCAGTGGTCGGGGCGGACGACGGCGAGGACGGTGCCGGTTTCGACCTGGCGGCCGAGGGTGGCGGGGAGGTCGGTGAGGGTGCCGTCCGCGGGGGCGGTGACCCGGTGCTCCATCTTCATCGCCTCGATGCTGAGCAGGACTTGGCCGGTGGTGACGCGTTCGCCGGGCCGGGCGTCGATCCGGACGACGGTGCCGGGCATCGGGGCGAGCAGGGTGCCGGGGGCGAGCGGGGCGGTGGGGGCGGGGTGGCGGTCGACGGCGGTCAGGGTGTGGTGCTCGGTGGGCGCGTCGACGAAGACCTGGTCGCCGTACCGGGCGATCCGGTAGCGGCGGCGCAGCGGTCCGATCACCAGGTCGACGGATTCGGGTGTGCTGTGCAGGAGTTGGACGTCGGGGTGGTCGTCGGCGCGCAGTCCGTCGCGGGTGAGGCGGTAGTGGACGTCGTACTCGGTGCCGTCGGCGGCGCGGTAGCGCTTGGTCTGCGGTTGGGAGGGCAGGTTGCGCCAGCCGGAGGGGAGTTCGCGCAGGGGGCCGCGGCGGTCGGCGGCGTCGGCGAGGGCGGCGGCGAGCGCGGCCAGGGGGGTGGATTTGTCGTCGGGGGCGGTGAGTTCGGCGTGGTGGTCGGCGAGCAGGGCGGTGTGGACGCGGCCGGCCAGGAAGTCGGGGTGGCGCAGGGCGCGGGCCAGCAGGTCGCGGTTGGTGGTGGGGCCGTGCAGGCGGGCGCGGGCGAGGGCATCGGCGAGGCGGCGGGCGGCGGCGGTGCGGGTGGGGGCCCAGGCGACGGCCTTGGCGAGCATCGGGTCGTAGTGGACGGTGACCTGGTCACCGGCCCCGGCCCCCGCGTCCAGGCGCAGCCCGGCCGGGCTCGGGAGGGTGGCGAACTCGACGTCCGTGCCGGGGAGTTCGAGGAGGTGCAGCGGTCCGGTGGCGGGCTGCCAGTCGCGGGCCGGGTCCTCGGCGTACAGGCGGGCCTCGATCGCGCAGCCGCGGACGGGGGGCGGGTCGGCGGGGAGCTGTTCGCCTTCGGCGACGGCGAGTTGGAGGGCGACCAGGTCGAGTCCGGTGACGCACTCGGTGACGGGGTGTTCGACCTGGAGGCGGGTGTTCATCTCCAGGAAGGCGAGGCGCCCGTCGGGGGCGAGCAGGAACTCGGCGGTGCCGGCGCCCTGGTAGCCGACGGCGCGGGCGGCGGCGACGGCGGCGGCGTGCAGGCGGGCCCGCAACTCGGGGGCGAGGCCGGGGGCCGGGGCCTCCTCGATCACCTTCTGGTGCCGCCGCTGGAGCGAGCAGTCGCGGTCGCCGACCGCCCACACGGTGCCGTGGGCGTCGGCGAGCAGCTGGACCTCCAGGTGCCGGCCGGCGGGCAGGTAGGGCTCGCAGAACACCTCGTCGTCGCCGAACGCGGCGGCGGCCTCGGCCCGGGCGGCAGCCAGTGCGTCGGGGAGTTCGGCGAGGGTGCGCACCACCCGCATGCCGCGTCCGCCGCCGCCCGCCGCGGCCTTGACCAGCAACGGCAGGTCGGCCTCGGTGGGGTGGGGGCCGACCTCCAGGACGGGGACGCCCGCGGCGGCCATCAACCGCTTGGCGGCGGTCTTGGAGCCCATCGCGGCGATGGCGGCGGGCGGCGGGCCGATCCAGCGCAGCCCGGCGTCCAGCACGGCCTGCGCGAAGTCGGCGCTCTCGGAGAGGAACCCGTACCCGGGGTGCACGGCGTCGGCCCCCGCGTCGAGGGCGGCCCGGACCAGCAGGTCGGCGCGCAGGTAGGTGTCGGCGGGCGCGGCGCCGGGCAGCCGGACGGCGGTGTCGGCCTCCCGGACGTGCCGGGCACCGGCGTCCGGGTCGGCGTACACGGCGACGGTGGCGATGCCGAGGGTGCGGCAGGTGCGGAAGACCCGGCGGGCGATCTCGCCTCGGTTGGCCACCAGCAGGGAGGTGATCATCCGTCAGTTCGCTTTCTCGCGGGAGGAGCGGGGCGGGGGCGGAGAGGTCGTGGGGCGGGACGGTGAGAGGTACTCGCGGTTGCAGGCCGGTGCAGCGGTGAGAGGGTGTCACGGTTGCGAGACGGTGCAATCGCGAGAGGGTGTCACGGTTGCGAGTAGGTGCAGCAGCGAGATGCCCTTGCGGTGGTGATGGGGTGTAACGGTTGCAGGACGCTGCAACTGTGATGGGGTGTCACATTCGGAAAACGCCATAACCCTTGGTGCCCGCGATCGGTCCGCTGTGGATGGCGGACAGGCAGAGGCCGAGAATGGTGCGGGTGTCGCGCGGGTCGATCACTCCGTCGTCGTAGAGGCGGCCGGAGAGGAAGACCGGGAGGGACTCGGCCTCGATCTGCTGCTCGACGGCGGCGCGGATCGCGGCGTCGGCCTCCTCGTCGTAGGGCTGGCCCTTGGCGGCGGCGGACTGGCGGGCGACCAGGGAGAGGACGCCGGCGAGTTGCTGGGGGCCCATCACCGCGGATTTGGCGCTCGGCCAGGTGAACAGGAAGCGGGGGTCGTAGGCCCGGCCGCACATGCCGTAGTGGCCGGCGCCGTAGGAGGCGCCCATCAGGACGGAGAGGTGCGGGACGGTGCTGTTCGCCACCGCGTTGATCATCATCGCGCCGTGCTTGATGATGCCGCCCTGCTCGTACTCCCGGCCGACCATGTAGCCGGTGGTGTTGTGCAGGAAGACCAGCGGGCGGTCCAGCTGGTTGGCGAGTTGGATGAACTGGGCGGCCTTCTGGGACTCCTGGCTGAACAGCACGCCCTGGGCGTTGGCCAGGATGCCGACGGGGTACCCGAGCAGGGTGGCCCAGCCGGTGGCGAGGCTGGTGCCGTAGCGGGGCTTGAACTCGTCGAAGTCGGAGGCGTCGACGATCCGGGCGATCACCTCGCGGGGGTCGAAGGGCGCCTTGAGGTCGCCGGGGACGATGCCGAGCAGTTCGTCCTCCGGGTGCTTGGGCGGCTCGGGGCGACGCGCCGGTTCGGGGCCGGACTTGCGCCAGTGCAGGCGGTGGACGACCCGGCGGGCCAGGCGCAGGGCGTCGGGTTCGTCGAGGGCGAGGTGGTCGGCGAGGCCGGAGGTGCGGGCGTGCATCTCGGCGCCGCCGAGCGACTCGTCGTCGGACTCCTCGCCGGTGGCCATCTTCACCAGCGGCGGGCCGCCGAGGAACACCTTGGCCCGCTCCTTGACCATGATGACGTGGTCGGACATCCCCGGCACGTACGCGCCGCCCGCCGTGGAGTTGCCGAACACCACGGCCACGGTGGGGATGCCCGCCGCCGACAGCCTGGTCAGGTCGCGGAACAGCGCGCCGCCCGGGATGAATATCTCCTTCTGGCTGGGGAGGTCGGCGCCGCCGGACTCGACCAGGTTGATCAGCGGGAGCCGGTTGTGCAGCGCGATCTCGTTGGCCCGCAGGGCCTTGCGCAGCGTCCACGGGTTGGACGAACCGCCGCGCACGGTGGGGTCGTTGGCGGTGATCACGCACTCGGTGCCGGCCACCGTGCCGATGCCGGTGACCAGTGCCGCGCCGACCTGGTACGGGCTGCCCCAGGCGGCGAGCGGGGAGAGTTCGAGGAACGGCGAGTCCGGGTCGAGCAGCAGCTCGATCCGTTCGCGGGCCGCGAGTTTGCCCCGACCGCGGTGCCGTTCCAGGTACTTGGGTCCGCCGCCGGCCAGTGCCTTGGCGTGTTCGGCGTCCAGGTCGGCGAGTCTGGCGAGCATCGCGTCGCGGTTGGCCGCGTACTCGGGCGCGTCCGGGTCGAGCCGGGTGGGCAGGACGGTCACAGCGGGGCCTCCGGGGGCTCGGGCCGGACGGGCGGGAGAAGGGGTTCCGGGATGTCGAGGTGGCGGGAGCGCAGCCACTCCCCCAGCGCCTTCGCCTGGGGGTCGAACCTGGCCTGGGCGGCGACGCCTTCGCCGAGCAGGCCGCGGAGGGTGAAGTTGACCGCCCGGAGGTTCGGGAACAGGTGGCGCTCGATCTCCAGTTCGGCGGTCTCCGGGAGGAGTTCGCGCAGTCTGGCGACGGTGAGGGTGTGGGCGAGCCAGGGCCATCCGGCTTCGTCGCGGGCCCAGAGGCCGAGGTTGGCGTCGCCGCCCTTGTCGCCGCTGCGGGCTCCGGCGACCAGGCCGAGCGGGGCGCGGCGGGTCGGGCCGGGGGGCGGGGGTAGCGGCAACCACACGGGCGGGAGCGGGGGTTGGCGGATGGTGGTGGCCGTCGGGGGCGGGATGGAGATACGTCGGCCGGTGGCCGGGCGATCGACGGGCAGGCCGGCGGCGGCCAGGTGGCCAGCAGGCAGGTGGGCGGTGTGGTCGACCGCCTTCTGGTCCAACTCCCTCGCCTCGAACACCCCGTAGGGGCTGGGGCGGCCGGGCGGGGCAGTGAGGTGGAAGCCCGGGTAGCCGGCCAGGCCGAGTTCGACGGCGGCGGCGGTGAGGGCGCGTCCGACCCTGCGCTCCTCCGGGTCGCGGGCGGTGAGCCGGAGCAGGGTGCTGGCGCGTTCCTCGGTGTCGGCGTCCGGGTGCTGGGTGCGGGTCTCGGTCCAGCGCAGTTCGACCGGCGGGTCGGCGGCCAGCGCCCGGCTCAACTGCCGTTGCACCAGGACGGATTTGGCGTCGGCGTCCAGGCCGGTGAGGACGAACGCCAGCTCGTTGCGGTACCCGCCGAGCCGGTTCAGCCCGACCTTGAGGGTGGCGGGCGGGGCCTCGCCGCGCACGCCGTCGATCCGGACCCGGTCGGCGCCCTGCGCGGTGAGCGTCACGGTGTCCAGCCGGGCCGTGACGTCCGGCCCGAGGTAGCGCGGTCCGCCCGTCTCGTACAGGAGTTGGGCGGTGACGGTCTCCACGGTCACCGCGCCGCCGGTGCCCGGGTGCTTGGTGATCACGCTGCTGCCGTCGGCGTGCAGTTCGGCGATCGGGAAGCCCGGGTGGTCGACGTCGTGCTCGGTGAAGAACGCGTAGTTCCCGCCGGTCGCCTGCGCCCCGCACTCCAGGACGTGGCCCGCCACCACCGCTCCTGCCAGCGCGTCCAGGTCGTCCGGCGTCCACCCGTGGTGGGCGATGCCCGGCCCGACCACCAGTGCGGCGTCCGTCACCCGGCCGGTCACCACCACGTCCGCGCCCGCGCGCAGGCACGCGGCGATCCCGAACGCCCCCAGGTAGGCGTTCGCGGCCAGCAGCGGACGGTGCGCGTCCCACTCCTCCGTCCAGCCGAACTCGTCGGCCCTGGGGAGGAGTTCGTCGCCGGTGACGTGGCCGATCCGGGCTCGGAGGCCCTGCCGGGCGGCGAGTTCGCCGAGCGCCTCGGCCAGCCGGGCCGGGTTGAGGCCGCCCGCGTTCACCACGATCCGCACCCCGCGGTCGAGCGCCTCGGCGAGGCACTCCTCGGCCTGCCGCAGGAACGTCCGCGCGTACCCCAGCGACGGGTCGCGCAGCCGGTCCCGGGCCAGGATCAGCATGGTCAGCTCGGCCAGGTAGTCCCCTGTCAGCACGTCCAGCGGTCCGCCGGTCAGCATCTCGCGGAACGCGCCGAACCTGTCCCCGTAGAACCCCGAAGCATTGCCGATCCGCAGCACGAAACCTCCCCAACTCCGCCGCGCCCGGCTGCCGTTGACGGCGGTTTCCGGGAACGGAGCGCGTCCGGTCGGGACCGAGCGTGGCAGCATCCCGAAGACAAATCAAGCACGCGTGCTTGTTTTTGGTCGGCGGAGGACGAGCGGACCAGGGGTGGGGGCGCGGGGCAGGACGGGTCGGGGTGGCGCGCGTTCCCGTGGTCCCCGGTGGGGCCGCTGTCGGCGAGGTGCGGCATGCTTCACGCGATGACCGAGCGCGGACTGTCGATGCGCGACCCGGGGCCGGCCGCCCCGGGCCGGCTGGTGGCGAACACGCAGCGGGGCGAATCCCACCTGGTCGTCGAACGGTTCGGCGCGGACGAGCCGGCGGGCGACTGGTACGTGCAGGTCCGTCTCCGGGAGAACGGCGGCTACCAGTTGGAGTACCGCGACGGCGTCCCCGCCGAGCACTACCGGACCCTGACGCCCTCCCTCGCCGAGGTGGTGAACGCGCTGGTCGGCTGGTCGCGTGGGCAGCCGGAGGGGCGGTCGGGGTTCGACTGGACCGGCATCGGCCACTGGTGCACGGACACCGGTGACCGAATCGCGGACGGCGGCTGAGTACCGTCGCTGCGGTCGAGCCACGTTCGCGCGCGTGCGGGGGTGGCGGGGTTTCAGAGCATCCAGAGGCCGAAGCCCGCGACCAGGATGCCGGCGGCGATCAGCAGGGGGCCGAGCAGGTGGTCGCGGGGGCGGTCGGTGCCCGGGCGGATGCGGATGGTGGAGGCCAGGCCCGCACCGGAGAGCAGGACGCCGAGCGGCGTCAGGACCGCCCACAGGACGGGGGCGGCGAGGTGGCCGGAGATCATCGGCCGGTCGGCCCGCCGGCGGGTCGGGGGCGCGCGCCGGGCGCTGACGGGGCGTGGGGTGCGGCCATGGCGGGTCCTCCTGCGGTGTTCCGCACGACGCTACCCGGGGGCGCAACAAGACTCCGCCACGGATTGGCAAAGCCTTCCCCGCTCCCACCGGATCGCCTCGGGGCCACCACCTCTGACGGGACGTCAGGTTCACCCGGGCGGCCCATCAGCGCGAACGCGGAACAGTTCGATTCACAGGGAACGCCCAGCGAGTTCCCGGCATCCGCTCAGCCGCCTCCGGAGGGTCTCGCCGGCACCTCCCCGGGCGCGACGGCGGACGGCGGCGGCGGGCGGGGGACGTGGAAGGGCCCCGGTCCGGCACCACCTTGCCGGGCCGGGGCCACCTTGCGGGGCCGGGGCCGGGGCCCGCGGGAGCGGGGAGGAGCGGCCTCAGCCGACCGGGACGGTCGGGGCCGGTTCGACGGCGGGGGCGGCCGCCGCCTCCCGCACCGCCCGGGCCGCCGCGCGGCGGGCGATGAAGCGGTTGACCAGGGTGACCATCGCCCAGGCGTAGGCCCAGCCGACCAGGATGTCGATGATGAAGTGCTCGGCGCCGTAGACCAGCGTGAAGGCCATCGCCAGCGGGTACGCGGCGAGCAGGACGCGGAGGGTGCGGCCGGCCTTCGGCCAGAACACCAGGGCGATCATCATCGGGTAGGCGGCGTGCAGCGAGGGCATCGCGGCGACGTCGTTGGCGAACTTGCTGCCGTTCTCGAAGACGGTGCCGGCCCGGTGCAGGCCGCTGCTGTCGAGGACGGTGGAGACGACCCGGCTGACGGCCGGCATGTGGCCCTCCAGCGCGGTCAGCCACGGCGGGTCGGCCGGGTAGAGCACGTAGGTGACGAAGCCGATCGCGGTGATCGCCAGGTAGCAGCCGAGGAAGTGCCGGAACCGCGCGCGGTTGCGCTTCCACAGCACGGCGAGGATCACGAACACCGCGAAGAAGTGCGACATGTAGACGGTGACGGCCGCGTAGTCGTACCACTGCGGCCGGCCGGGGTGGTACAGCCAGTCCTGGAGCCGGACGGTCCAGGTCTCGCCGAAGCCGAGCACCTTGTCGAAGGCGAGCTGCGGGGCGTAGTGCGGCTTCCAGGGGGTGTGCGAGCCGTAGCCCCGGAGCAGCGAGTACGTCCAGACCACGGCCATCACCGGGACCCAGTCGCGCAGGACGTACAGCCACCCCTTTCGACCGCCGCTGTGCACGGACGCCGCGATCAGGGCGGCGATCAGCCAGAGGAAGACCACGTCGTTGGCGTACGGCAGGCCGTAGACGACCAGGTAGCGCCAGAACGCCACGGCGAACAGCGGCCAGGCGAGGTGGCGGAGTCTGAGCCGGGACAGGAGGTGGAGCGCCAGGGAGCGTGACCGGGCTGCCAGGTGGGACGAGTCGATCATGCGTCACGAAGCTAGCAACTGCGGCTTGGAGATTCCTCCTGCCGCGCGCCGGGGTTCCCAGCGAGTTCCCAGGCGGCACACGGACGGGTCGAGGGCTCCGCCAACTGCCCTAATGTTCGACATTAATAATGTCGAGTATTAATGTGGTGGCATGACGAGGAAGGCGACGGGCGCCGGGAGCGGCCCCGAACCGGTCGATGACGACCGCGGCGGCGACGGCGGTTCCACCCGGGCGCGACTGATCCGTTCCGCCGAGCGCGCGTTCGCGGCGCGGGGCGTGCACGGGGCGCAGCTGCGCGAGGTGGTGCGGGGGGCCGGGCAGGCGAACCCGTCCGCGGTGCAGTACCACTTCGGTTCGCGCGAGGGGCTGCTGGACGCGGTGATGGCCGAGCGGCAGCGGCGCACCGAGCGGGCGCTCGCCGAGCGGCTGCCGCGGCCCGAGGGGTGCGGGCTGGGCGAGCTGCTCGGGGCGCTGGTGGACGCGGAGTCCACCGAGCTGCGCACCGAGCGCGGCCGGGACTGCCTGCGGATCTCCACCCAGGTCAGCCACCGCAGCGGCATCCGGGAGCGGCGTCCGCACGCCGGGCTCGCGGGCACCCTGTACTGGCGGCTGATCCTCGCGCTGGAGGAGCCGCTGGTCGCGCTGGCGCCCGAGCCCGTCCGGCTGGAGCGGATCGACCTGGCGCTGACCCTGATCGGGGCCGCGCTCGCCGAGCGCGCCCGGCAGCTGGCCGAGGGCGAGCCCACCCTGAGCGAGGACCGCGCGTACCTGGCCGACCTCGTCTCCGTCTGCACCGGCCTGCTGACCGCGCCGGTGCCCTGACCTCCGCCGCCGGGTACCGGGCGTCGGGCGGCGAGCGCCGGGCGCCGGGCGCCGGATGTCGGATGTCGGCGGAGGACGTACCACTGGAACGAGCGCCCGCGGGGCGTCTGCCCCGCGGAGCGAGTGAGCGAGGAGCAAGTCATGAACGAGCTGTCCGGCAAGACCGTCGTCATCACCGGCGGGGCCCGGGGCCTGGGCGCGGAGACCGCCAAGCAGGCGGTCGAGGCGGGGGCGAACGTGCTGATCACCGACGTCCTGGACGCGGACGGCGAGGCCACCGCCGCGGCGCTGGGCGAGCGGGTCCGCTACCGCCACCACGACGTCACCTCGGAGCAGGACTGGGCGGACGTGGTCGCGTACGCGCGGGCCGAGTTCGGGGCGGTGCACGGGCTGGTGAACAACGCGGGCATCTCCACCGGGAGCTTCCTGGCCGAGGAATCGGTGGAGCACTTCCGCAAGGTCCTGGACGTCAACCTGACCGGCGTGTTCATCGGCATGAAGGCGGTCATCCCGGCGCTGCGGGAGGCCGGGGGCGGTTCGGTGGTGAACATCTCCTCGGCGGCCGGCCTGATGGGCCTGGCGCTGACGGCCGGCTACGGCGCGTCCAAGTGGGGCGTCCGCGGGCTGACCAAGATCGGCGCGGTGGAGCTGGGCGTGGACCGGATCCGGGTGAACTCCGTCCACCCGGGCATGACCTACACCCCGATGACGGCGTCCACCGGCATCCGGCGCGGTGAGGGCAACTACCCCAACACCCCGATGGGCCGGGTCGGCGAGGCGCCCGAGATCGCCTCGGCCACCGTCTTCCTGCTCTCCGACGCGGCCTCCTACATCACGGGCGCCGAGCTCGCGGTGGACGGCGGCTGGACCACCGGCCCGACCGTCCGCTACGTGATGGGCCAGTGATCGAGTGATCGAGTGATCGAGCGGTCGAGCGGTCGAGCGGTCGACGGGCCGGTGATCGGGAGCCGGCGACCGGGGGCCGGTGATCGACGGCCGGTGATCGACGGCCGGTGTCAGTCCAGGACGGCGGACTCCCCCAGCGCGATCCGGGCGTAGCGGGTGGCCGCCTCCCCGCCGAGCCAGCCGTCGAAGTTCTCGGCGCCGATCGCGCTCAGGTTGGCGTCGTGGATCGGGAAGGTGCGCTCCGGGCGGATGGCGCGCACCATTTCGATCGCCTCCCGCAGGCTCAGCCACGGGCCGGACGCGGGGAGCAGCAGGGCGCGGACGTCCTCCCCCGGGCCGTGCGGGACGTGCAGGGCGTCGCCGGGGTGGTAGACGCCCTCGACCAGGTAGCCGAGGTTCGCGCAGTCCGGGTACTCGTCGATGACCTGCGCGTGCCGTCCGCCGACCGCGCGCACCGCGAAGCCGCCCGCCTCGAAGCCCTCCCCCGCCCGGACGGCGGTGGGCGGGAGGCCGGCGAGGGCGGGGTGCCCGGCGAGTTCGGCCGCGAGCTCCGGGTGGGTGTAGACCTCCAGGCCCGGGTCGGCGGCGCGGGCGGCGGCGAGCAGGCCCTCGTCGAGGTGGTCGGCGTGCGCGTGCGTGTAGAGCACCGCCCGGACGCCCTGGAACGCCTCCGGCTCCATCCAGCAGCCCGGATCGATCAGGACGGAGCGCTCCCCGTCGGGTGAGTCGATCCGGACGCAGGCGTGGGCGTACTTCGTCAGGCGCATCGGATCAACCTAGCCCGGGTCTCCGGTGGTCCGCATCCCGTTTTCCGCAGGGTGGTTGACGTGGCGTCAGCCACTGCGTCGGTGGCGGCCGAACGGGCGGGTCGGACCCGAGGCGGGGTCAGCTGGGGTCGGTTTCGATGCGGTCGACGATGAGTTCGCAGAGTTCGTGGGTGCGCAGGGCGTCGGCGGCGTCGAGGGTCTTGCCGGCGCGGAGGGCGTCGAGGAAGTGCAGGACGATCTGTTCGATGCCGCGTTGGCGGGCGACGGGGACCCAGTCGCCGCGGCGGCGGACGGTGGGCTGGCCGCGGTGGTCGACGACCTCGGCGAGGTTGTGGACCTCGCGCTTGGAGTCGGCGCCGGAGACTTCGAGGATCTCCTCGGTGGAGCCGGAGACCCGGTTCATGATGCCGAGGGCGGTGAAGCCGTGGCCGGCGAGGGTGAGGACGACGTGCTCGACCAGGCCGTCGCGGGTGCGGGAGCGGACGTCCACGTGCTCGATCTCGCCGGGGACGAGGAAGCGCAGGGTGTCGACGACGTGGATGAAGTCGTCGTAGACCAGGGTGCGGGCGCGTTCGGGGAGGCCCTCGCGGTGCTTCTGGAGCACGATCAGGTCGCGCGGGCGCTCGGCGGCGAGCAGGTAGCCGGGGGCGTGGCGGCGGTTGAAGCCGACCATCAGGGAGCGGCCGGTGCGCTCGGCGAGGGAGGTCAGGCGGCGGGCGCCGTCGAGGTCGTAGGCGAGCGGCTTGTCGACGTACACGTCGACGCCGCGGGTGAGCAGTTCCTCGACGATCGGGACGTGCTGGTCGGTGGCGGCGTGGACGAAGGCGGCGCGGATGCCGGAGTCGATGAGTTCGCCGAGGTCGGTGGTGCGGAACGGGAGGCGGTGGGCGTCGCCGATCCGGTCGAGCTTGGCCCGGTCCCGGGTCATCAGGCGCAGGTCGATGCCGGGTTGGGCGGTGAGGACGGGCAGGTACGCCTTCTGCGCGATGTCGCCGAGTCCGACGACGCCGATCGGGATCGGGGTCGTGCCGGGTTCGGTCTGGTGATCGCTCATCGGGCACTCCTGCGAGGGTGGGTGGTGGTGGTCCCTGGCCACCCGGCAGCATATGCCAGGACGGGTGTTGAGCAGTCAGGACGTGGTGGATCGGCCGATTCGCGTCGGTGCGGCAGGAGGGCAGCGAGGGAGCGGAGGGTCGGGAGCGGCGCCGAGGATCCGGCGGAAGTCGGCCACCGCGGTGTCGAACCGGTCGCGGTAGCCGCCCTGGGCCAGTCGCAGCATGAAGGCCACCGCGTCGTCCGGCTGCGGGTCGGTGTAGGGCTGTCCGTTGTAGTCGAGGAAGAGCAGCATCGACTCGAAGGCGGTGCGCTTGTTCCGGTCCGTCATGGGGTGGTTGCGGGCCAGTGACTCGCCGAGCGCGACCGCCTTGGTCCACGCGTCCGGGTACGCGTCCGCCCCGAACGCGGAGGACTGCGGGCGGCCGAGCGCGGAGCGCAGCAGCGAGCGCTCGCGGACCACCGCGACGTCGCCCAGCAGGTAGGCGATGTCGTCCTCGTCCAGGTGGTCGGTGGTGTGCTGGTGGGGCGCGTTCACAGCTCGGCCAGCCTCTCCAGCGTCTCGGCGTTCGCGGCCCGGATCCGGGCCACCAGCGCGGCCCGTCGTGCGGCGCGCTGCTCGGCGTCGGATCGCCGGTCCTGGTCCTGGCCCTGGTTCTGGTCCTGGAGCTGGAGCTGGAGCTGGTTGCGGTCGTGCGGCATCTCGGGCCTCCCCCCGGTCGGTTCGGAAACGGAAACTAGCAGGTGGGAGGGGTGGCTTTCGACCGGTTATCGGGGAGGGTCGGGGGCGCGGGGCGGTCAGGCCGGGTGGTCGAGGGGGGCGGCGGCCTCGGCGAGGGCGGTGAGGACCGGGCTGATCAGGGGGTGGAGTTCGGCCCCGGCCCGGGTCGCGGCGAAGACCCTGCGGGTGGCGAGGGCGCTGTCGACGGGGCGGACGGCGACGGCGGCGAGTTCGGCGCCGCGCAGGGCGGAGCGCGGGACGAGGGCGACTCCGGCGCCGGCCGAGGCGAGCGCGGTGACGGCGCGGAAGTCGTCGGAGGAGTGGACCAGCCGCGGCTGGAACCCCGCGTGCTCGCAGGCGAGCAGGACCACGTCGTGGCAGGGGTTGCCGGGGTAGGGGCCGATCCAGGGTTCGGCGGCGAGGGCGGCGACCGCGACGGGCCCGCTCCCGGCGGCCAGCGGGTGGCGCAGCGGGAGGACGGCGTCGAAGGGTTCGGCGTACAGCGGCAGGCGGGTCAGGCGGCGGTCGTCGGGGCGCGGCGCGCCCCGGTACTCGACGGCGACGGCGATGTCGGCGCGCCCGTCGAGCAGCATCGGCAGGCTGGCGTCGCCCTCCGCGTCCAGGACGCGCACCCGCAGGTCGGGGGCGGTGTCCGCGAGGGCGGTGACGGCGGGGGCGAGGACGAGGGCGATGCCGGTGGCGAAGGCGGCCACGGTGACCTCGCCGGCCGCGCCGGAGCTGTAGGCGGCCAGGTCGGCCTCGGCGCGTTCGAGCTGGGCGAGGACGGCGTCGGCGTGGGTGAGCAGGATCTCCCCGGCGGCGGTGAGCCGGACGCCCCGGCCGGCGCGGACCAGCAGGGTGTGGCCGGTCTCCTGTTCGAGGGCGGCGAGCTGCTGGGAGACCGCGGAGGGGGTGAGGTAGAGCGCGGCCGCGGCGGCGGTCACGGTCCGGTGGTCGGCCACGGCCCGGAGGGTCCGCAGCCGTCGTGCGTCGATCACGGGTCAATTCTGCCAGCGCGGCGGAGCCAACCGGGACGGGGGCGGCCGGGACGGGGCGGCCGGGCGGCTCGGGAACCCCGGCGCGGAGGCCGGAGGGCGGGGGGGTGGCGCGGGGGGCCCGGGGGGGGGCCCCCCCCCGGGGGGGGCCCCCCCCCCGGGGGGGGGGGGGGCGGCCCCCGGGGGGGGGCGGGGGCGGGGGGGGGGGGGGGGGGGGGGGGGGGGCCCCCCCCCCCCGGGGGGGCCCGGCCCGGGGGGGGGGGGGGGGGGCGGCCCGGAGGGGGGCGCGGTCGAGGGTCGGTCCGCGCCCTGGCGGGAGGGGACGGGGTCAGGCGTCCAGGGCGGTGCGGGCGTCGATGAAGGCGGCGACGGCGCGTTCGACGTCCTCGGTGCTGTGGGCGGCGGAGAGCTGGACCCGGATCCGGGCGGCGCCGTGCGGGACCACGGGGTAGGAGAAGCCGATCACGTAGACGCCGCGTTCGAGCAGGAGTTCGGCGAGGCGGCCGGCCTTGGCGGCGTCGCCGACCATGACGGGGGCGATGGCGTGCTCGCCGGGCAGGATCTCGAAGCCGGCCTCGGTCATCTTCGTCCGGAACAGCTCGGTGTTGGCGCGCAGCCGGTCACGCAGGTCGTCGCCGGTCTCCAGCAGGTCGAGCACGGTGAGCGAGGCGGCGGCGATCACCGGGGCGAGCGAGTTGGAGAACAGGTAGGGGCGGGAGCGCTGGCGCAGCAGGGCGACGATCTCGCGGCGGGCGGCGACGTAGCCGCCGGACGCGCCGCCGAGGGCCTTGCCGAGGGTGCCGGTGATGATGTCGACCCGGTCGGTGACGCCGTGCAGTTCGGGCGTGCCGCGGCCGGTGGGGCCGACGAAGCCGACGGCGTGCGAGTCGTCGACCATGACCATGGCGTCGTAGCGGTCGGCGAGGTCGCAGATCTCGGCGAGCGGGGCGATGTAGCCGTCCATCGAGAAGACGCCGTCGGTGACGATGAGGCGGCGGCGGGCGTCCTGGGTGTCCTGGAGCTGCTTCTCCAGGTCGGCGAGGTCGCGGTTGGCGTAGCGGTGGCGGCGGGCCTTGCAGAGCCGGATGCCGTCGATGATGGAGGCGTGGTTGAGTGCGTCGGAGATGACGGCGTCGCGCTCGTCGAGCAGGGTCTCGAAGACGCCGCCGTTGGCGTCGAAGCAGGAGGAGTAGAGGATGGTGTCCTCCTGCCCGAGGAACTGGGAGAGCCGCTGCTCGAGCTCCTTGTGGACGTCCTGGGTGCCGCAGATGAAGCGCACCGAGGCCATGCCGTAGCCCCAGCGGTCCAGGGCGTCCTTGGCGGCGGCGACCACGGCGGGGTGGTCGGCGAGGCCGAGGTAGTTGTTGGCGCAGAAGTTGAGCACCTGGCCGCCGTTGCCGGAGGTGACGGTGATCTCGGCGGACTGCGGGGTGCCGATGACGCGTTCCGGCTTGAACAGGCCGGCTTCGCGGATCTCGGCGAGGGTGGCGGCGAGGTCGTCGCGGACGTTCTCGAACACGGGGTGTCGCTCCTAACGATGGATCAGCTGGCTTGCCGGGGAAGGGAGTTCGAGGACAGTCCCTAGAGCGTCGTCCAGTCGAGGATGACCTTGCCGCAGTTGCCGCCGGCGGCCTCGTCGAAGGCGGCGTCGAAGTCCCGGGCGGCGTGCCGGCCGGTGATCACCGGGGTGAGGTCGAGTCCGCCCTCGAGCAGCACGGACATCGCGTACCAGGTCTCGAACATCTCGCGGCCGTAGATGCCCTTGATGGTGAGCATCGAGGTGACCACCCGGGCCCAGTCGATCGGGAAGTCGTCGGCGGGCAGGCCGAGCATGGCGATCTTCCCGCCGTGGGTCATGTTGGCGATCATCGACTGCATGGCCTCGGGGCGGCCGGACATCTCCAGGCCGACGTCGAAGCCCTCGCGCAGGCCGAGCCGGTGCTGGCCGTCCTCGATGGTGTGCTGCGAGACGTCCAGGGCGAGGGTGACGCCGAGCTCGCGGGCCAGGTCGAGGCGGTACGGGGAGACGTCGGTGATCATGACGTTGCGGGCGCCGGCGTGCTTGGCGACGGCGGCGGCCATGATGCCGATCGGCCCGGCGCCGGTGACCAGGACGTCCTCGCCGACCAGCGGGAAGGAGAGCGCGGTGTGCACGGCGTTGCCGAACGGGTCGAAGATCGCGGCGACGTCGAGGTCGACGGGGACGCGGTGCACCCAGACGTTGGAGGCGGGCAGCGCGACGTACTCGGCGAACGCGCCGTCGCGGTTGACGCCCAGGCCGACGGTGTTGCGGCACAGGTGGCGGCGGCCGGCCAGGCAGTTGCGGCACTTGCCGCAGACCAGGTGGCCCTCGCCGCTGACCAGGTCGCCGACGTTGACGTCGGTGACGGCCGCGCCGACGGCGGCGACCTCGCCGACGAACTCGTGGCCGACGGTCAGCGGGGTCTTGATGGTCTGCTGGGCCCAGCCGTCCCACTTGCGGATGTGCAGGTCGGTGCCGCAGATGCCGGTGCGCAGGACCTTGATCAGGACGTCGCCGGGGCCGATCTCCGGTTCCGGGACGTCGGTCATCCACAGTCCGGGTTCGGCGTTCAGCTTGACGAGTGCCTTCACGGCGAGCGCTCCTGACGCGGGGTTCGGCGGGCCTGCGGGTCGGCAGGCCCGGGTGCGGGCGTGCGGCGGTTCGCAGCCCGGTGGGGCGGCCCGGCGTGCGGCGGTGACCGGCCCGGCAGGGTGAAATCTGCCCGGTCACGGTGGGTTCGGTCCATCGAGGAATTCTTAACGGGTGCCACAGCTGGGCTGAACGATCGTGCCCGAGCCGGGCCGCCGGTCCGGCTCCGGCGTGCCGCAAGACACCCGGACGGAGCAGCGACGCGGGGGCGTCCGGGCGGTGCCGAAGGGGGCCGAGGGGGGTGCTGGGCGGAGGCCCGCAGGCGGCCGATGGGTGGTCGGCGGGTGGCTGACGGCGGGTCAGCCGGGTGTCCGGGTTTTGACCTAGCCTTGACATTCGGGATTGGTCCAGTCCATTTTGTTGTGCGCGCTCCCTACGCACCTCCGCCCCCATCCCCCACTGGAGGTCCCCGTGCACGCCCCCAACCGCCGCGCCACCGCGGTCGGCGCCGCCGCGCTGCTGCTGGCGACGGCCGCCGTCGCCGCCGTCCCGAGCAGCGCGAGCGCCGCGAACATCCTGACCAACCCCGGTTTCGAGACCGGCACGCTGAGCGGCTGGTCCTGCTCCGGCGGCCTCGGCTCGGTGGTCTCCACCCCCGTCCACGGCGGCTCGAAGGCGCTGGCCGGCGCGGCCAGCGCCTCGGACAACGCCAAGTGCGTGCAGACCGTCGCGGTGCAGCCCAACACCACCTACTCGCTGTCGAGTTGGGTGCGCGGCAACTACGTGTACCTCGGCGTCACCGGCGGCGCCTCGACCTGGACGCCGGCCGCGGCCGACTGGAAGCAGCTGACGGTCAGCTTCACCACCGGCGCCTCGCAGACCAGCGCCGAGGTGTACCTGAACGGCTGGTTCGGGCAGGGCACGTACTACGCGGACGACATCAGCCTGGACGGTCCGGGCGGCGGCACGCCGGACACCCAGGCGCCGACCGCGCCGACCGGCCTGGCCGCGACCGCGACGGCCGCCACCCAGGTCTCGCTCTCCTGGGGCGCGTCGAGCGACAACGTCGGCGTCACCGGCTACGACGTGTACCGCAACGGCACGCTGGCCACCACCGTCACCGGCACCACGGCGACCGTCACCGGCCTGACCGCCTCGACCGCGTACACCTTCACCGTCAAGGCGCACGACGCCGCGGGCAACGCCTCCGCCGCGTCCAACTCCCTCTCGGTGACCACGCCTTCGGGCGGGGACCAGCAGGCGCCGACCGCGCCGACCGGCCTGGTCGCGACCGCGACGGCCGCCACCCAGGTCTCGCTCTCCTGGGGCGCGTCGAGCGACAACGTCGGCGTGACCGCGTACGACGTGTACCGCAACGGCACGCTGGCCACCAGCGTCACCGGCACCGCCGCGACCGTCACCGGCCTGACCGCCTCGACCGCGTACACCTTCACCGTGAAGGCCCGCGACGCGGCGGGCAACGCCTCCGCCGCGTCCAACGCGCTGGCGGTGACCACGCCCCCGACCACCACCCCGAGCGGCTTCAAGCAGGCCGCGCCGTACCTGTACAACGGCTGGGGCAACCCGCCGGCCGCGACCACCGTGATGAACGCCACCGGCGTCAAGTGGTTCACCCTGGCCTTCGTGCTGGCGCAGAACGGCTGCAACCCGGCCTGGGACAGCCAGCGCCCGCTGCTGGGCGGCGTGGACCAGCAGACCATCAACGCGGTGCGCGCCGCGGGCGGCGACGTCGTCCCGTCCTTCGGCGGCTGGTCGGGCAACAAGCTCGGCCCGAACTGCGCCGACGCGACCGCGCTGGCCGGTGCCTACCAGAAGGTGATCGACGCCTACAACCTGAAGGCGATCGACATCGACATCGAGAACACCGACGAGTTCGAGAACTACACCGTCCAGGACCGCATCCTGAACGCGCTGAAGATCGTCAAGCAGAAGAACCCCGGCATCCGGACGATCGTCACCTTCGGCACCTCCACCAGCGGCCCGACCGCCCCCGGCAACCGGCTGATCGAGCAGTCCAAGGCGCTCGGCGCGGACATCGACGTCTTCACCATCATGCCGTTCGACTTCGGCAACGCGTCCACCGACATGTACGCCGCCACCGTCAGCGCCGCCACCGGTCTGAAGAACAAGCTCAAGTCGGTCTACGGCTGGGACGACGCCACCGCCTACGCGCACCTGGGCATCTCCGGCATGAACGGCCTCAGCGACACCAACGAGACCACCACCGTCGCCAACTGGACCGCGATCCGCGACTGGGCCAACACCAACCACATCGCCCGCCTGGCGTTCTGGTCGGTCAACCGGGACCGCGGCTGCGCGGGCGGCGGCCTGCAGGAGACCTGCTCCGGCATCGCCCAGTCCGACTGGCAGTTCAGCTCCATCACGGCCGGCTTCACCGGCTGACGCACCGCCACTCCCCCGACGGCCCCGGTCCCACCCCACGGAGACCGGGGCCGTCCCCGTGCCCGTGCCCGTCCCCGGACGGAACGGGTCCGGCGGGCGGCACGGACCGGGCGCGGCGTCAGTCGGTGGTGGCCAGCCGGGCCGGGAAGCCGCCGGTGGCGATCGGGCCCCAGCGGCGCGGGGTGATCCGGATCAGCGACTTGCCCTGGCGGCGCATCGCGGCGCGGTACTCGTCCCAGTCCGGGTGCTCGCCGGAGATGGTGCGGTAGTACTCGACCAGCGGCTCCAGCGCCTCCGGCAGGTCCAGCACCTCGGCCTCGCCGTCGACCTGCACCCAGGGGCCGTCCCACTCGTCGGAGAGCACGACCACGCTGACCGCGGTGTCGCGCCGGGCGTTGCGGGTCTTGGCCCGCTCCGGGTAGGTGGAGACCACGATCCGGCCGGCGTCGTCGACGCCGCAGGTCAGCGGGGACGCCTGCGGGCTGCCGTCGGCGCGCCGGGTGAGCAGCAGGGCACGGTGGCGGGGGCGGACGAAGTCCAGCAACTCGGCGAGTTCCACCCGGGTGTTGGTGGCGATCGAAGGGCTCATGGCGGTCAGCCTAGTGCGGCGCTCCGGAATCGTGCCGGATCAGCGCGGGCGGTCCTGACGGGGCGTCGGGACGCACTAGGGTCTTGCTCCGTCGGCAGGCTGCGAGACGGAGGGAGCTGGGACGGTGCGGACCGCGACCGTGACGCCCGAGGGCGATCAGATGCGCTGGGTGGAGTTCGAGGGACGGGAGGCGGCCCGGGTCTACGTGCACGGGCTGGGAGCCAGCGCGCCCGCGTACTTCGCGGCCTCGGCGGTCCATCCGCTGCTGGCCGGGCGGCGGTCGCTGCTGGTGGACCTGCTGGGGCACGGCCTCAGCGACCGGCCGACCGGCTTCGACTACACCCTGGAGTCGCACGCCGACGCGCTGGCCGCGCTGCTGACCGCCGCGGGGGTGTCGGGCGCGGAGCTGGTCGCGCACAGCATGGGCGGTTCGGTGGCGGTGGTGCTCGCCGACCGCCACCCGCACCTGGTGTCCCGGCTGCTGCTGGTGGACGCCAACCTCGACCCGGTGCCGCCCCGGCCCGGACACGGCGGCGGGAGCGGCATCGCCGCGTACACCGAGGAGGAGTTCCTCGCCGGAGGCTGGGCCGAGGTCGCGGACCGGGTGGGGCCGCACTGGTGGTCCACCATGCGGCTGGCCGGGCGGGAGGGGCTGTACCGCAGCGCCGTCCACCTGGCCCGCAACACCTCGCCGACGGTGCGGGAGGTGCTGAGCGGCCTGTCCGTGCCGCGCACCTTCCTGCTGCCGGCGTCCGACACCCCGCTGCCGGGCGCGGAGGCGCTGGCCGCCGCCGGGGTGTCGGTGGTGGCCGTCCCGGACTGCGGGCACAACATCATGCTGGACAACCCGGAGGGCTTCGCCCGGGCCGCCGCCGCCGCGCTCGCGCCGGAGGCGTAGCGGCGGCGGGGTAGCGGCGGCGTAGCGGACGGGAGCAGCGGGGCGGACGGGCGGGGCGGGGCGGACGGGGCGGGGCGGGGCGGACGGGGCGGGGCGGACGGGGCGTCAGTCCAGCGGGGTGTGGAAGGCGGTGGTGAAGCTGGCGCCGTTGGCGAGGCTGATCACGCCGGGTTCCGGGTTGGCGATGCCGCGGTTGAAGGCGCCGCCGTAGCCGTGGCCGATCATGAAGACGCCCCAGTTGACCACCACCGGCTCGGTGCGGCCCGTCCCGTCGCCGACCGGGAAGCGCTCCACCACCGGCCGCACCCGCCGCTGCACCACGTACGGGCCGCCCGCGGCGGCGGCCACCTTGGCCCGCCACTCCGCCTCCCCAGTCTGCCAGCCGGGGAGGACGTCGAGTCCGCCGTGCCCGGCGGTGGCCTTGAGGGTGAACTCCTCGCGGTGGGCCAGCACGTACGGCAGCAGGTCGACCTGTTCGCCGTCGGCCTCGACCTTGCGGTCGGCGAGCATCCGCGTCCACGGCAACAGACCGTCGACCAGGGCGAGTTCGGCGGCGTCGAAGGCCGGGCGGTGGCGTTCGTCGCTGACCAGCGCGAGGCAGCCCTTGGCGCCGTACAGCTCGGTCTCCAGGGTGGCGAACAGCGCGACCAGGCCCGCGTCGGCGGCGGCCAGGATCGGGGCGGCCAGCGCGGCGTCGGCCGGGTCGACCAGGTCCTCGCTGACGAACCAGCGGTGCACCAGGTCGATCCGCCGGCCGTGCACGTACACCCCGTCGGCGCGGGTCTCGACCTGGCCCGCGTGGCAGGGGACCGCCTCGATGCCCAGCGGGGCGAGCATCTCGGCCATCACCCGCAGCCGCGGCTCCAGGCTGGGGAAGCTGGTCGGCCAGTCCACCAGGGCGACCAGCGGGGCGGCGTCGAAGTCCAGCTCGGGGAACGCCTCGCGCCACATGGCGACCAGCAGGTGCAGGGTGTCGGCGTACTCCAGGCGGTGCTCGGCCACGAAGCGGCGCAGCTGCTCGTCGCCGAGCATGGCCCGGTTGATCAGCGGGGTGTCGAAGCCGCCGAGCGGGCTCCCGACGTTCAGCTCCAGCAGCTTGAAGCCGCCGGCCTCCTGGTAGAGGTCGGAGCGGGCGATCCGCGGCACGGTGCGCGGCCTGCCGTCCGGGCGCAGCGAGGTGGCGATCTGGAGCGGCGACCAGCCGGCCGCCGCGGCGAACGCCCGGACGTCGCCGTCGAAGAGCCGGTGCGGCAGCGAGAGCAGCAGGTCGTAGAGGCCGCTGAGGCGGACGCCGAGGTCGCGGGCGGTGGCGCCCTCCAGGAAGACCGGGCGGGTCAGGTAGTTGCCGCCCAGGGCCGCCCGCAGCGCGGTGTCCTCGGCGCAGCGCCGGGCCAGCGACTCGGCGCTCGGGCGGCCGGCCAGGTAGGCGGCGGTCAGCGCGTTCTCGGCGACCGGGGGGGTGCTGGTGGCGGGGCGGGTCGGCGCGGGGCTGGTCATCGGGCTGCTCCTCGGCTGGCGGCGACGGGGGCGGGTGCGGCGGGGGCGGGTGCGGCGGGGACGGGCTGGGGGTCCGCGGCGGTGGGTGCGGAGACGGAGACGGGAACGGGTGCGGCGGGCGCGGGGTGCGGGCCGGTGGCGGTGCGGCGGCGGGCGGCGAGGTGGCGCAGGGCGTGGTGGCCGACCAGGACGATCAGGGTGCCCAGCGTGATGCCGCTCAGCGAGAAGCCGCCCGTGACGCCGATCGAGACGCCGCCGATCCCGGCGACCACGCCCGCCGCGGTGGGGACCAGGTGGACGGGGTCGCCGAAGTCGACCCGGTTCCGGACCCAGATGTTCGCGCCGAGCAGGCCGATCATGCCGTAGAGGACCACGGTGATGCCGCCGAGCACCCCGCCGGGGGTGGCGGCGACGATCGCCCCGAACTTGGGGCACAGGCCGAGCAGGACGGCGGTGCCGGCGGCCACCCAGTACGCGGCGGTGGAGTAGACCCGGGTCGCGGCCATCACGCCGATGTTCTCGGCGAAGGTGGTGGTCGGGGCGGAGCCGGTGCCGGCCGCGACCGCCGTGGCCAGACCGTCGGCGAACAGGGCCCGTCCGAGGCTGCCGTCCAGATCGCTGCCGGTCATCTCGGCGACCGCCCGCACGTGGCCGGTGTTCTCGGCGACCAGGGCGATCACCGCGGGCAGCGCGAGCAGGATCGCGGAGAGCCGGAACTCCGGCGCGTGCGTGGAGGGCAGGCCGATCCAGTCGGCGTGCGCCACCGCGCCGAGGTCGACCCGGAAGTGGGTGGTGACCGCGCCGGTGGCGTCGGGGGCGGTGATCGGGCCGGTGGTGAGGTCCAGCAGCCAGGAGAGGGCGAAGCCGAAGACCAGGCCGACGAAGACCGAGATCCGTCCCCAGAAGCCGCGCAGCAGGACGCCGGAGGCGAGCACCACGGCCATCGTGGCCAGCGCCGTCCACTGGTCCTGCGGCCAGTAGATCCGGGCGACCACGGGGGCCAGGTTGAAGCCGATCAGCAGCACCACCGCGCCGGCCACCACCGGCGGGAAGAGCCGGTTGACGACGGCGCTGCCGGCCCGGTGCACGGCCAGGCCGACCAGGGCCAGTGCGATGCCGGACACCGCGACCGCGCCGGTGACGACGGCGCTGGAGCCGCCGGCCGCCCGGATCGCGGCGACCGCGCCCACGAACGAGGCGCTGGTGCCGAGGTAGCTGGGGATGCGGCCGCGCACCACCAGCAGGAAGAGCGCGGTGGCGATGCCGGACATCATGATGCCGAGGTTCGGGTCGAGGCCCATCACCAGCGGGAAGACGAAGGTGGCGCCGAACATCGCCACCACGTGCTGGGCGCCGAGGCCGACCGTCCGGGGCCAGCTGAGTCGCTGGTCGGGCCGGACGGCGGCGCCGGGGCGCGGTTCGCGGCCGTCGCCGTGCAACTCCCAGGTCAGGCCGAGCCGTTCACGCAGCACCGGACACCTCCGCGGACGCGACCGGAGCGGGGGCCGCCGGAGCGGGGGCGGTGGCGGCGGGGTCTGCGGACGCGACGGGCTCGGCCGACGCGACGGGCTCGGCGGGCTCGGCGGACTTCGCGGGCCGTCCGCCGAGCCCCTGCACCAGCAGCACCGACAGCAGGCTGAACGCGGCCAGGAACACCCACGGCCACAGCGGGCCGCGCCCCAGCAGGGCGGTCAGGACCACCGGCGACACGGCGCCGCCGATCGTCCAGGAGAGTTGGAAGGCGGCCTGGTAGCGGCCCTGGATGTGCTCCTTGGCCATCGCCACGCTGAGTTCGTTGGACGGCGGGCCGCCGACCATCTCCGCCAGCGTGTAGACCAGCACGGCCAGCACCAGGCCCGCCTCGACCGCCCAGCCGGGCACCGCCGACAGCGCGCCGAACAGCGCGAACGCCACCGCGTTCAGGATCGCGGCCAGCGCCAGCACCCGTACGGGGTTGCGGTGTTCGCCCCAGCGGGCGACGGTGGTCTGGGCCAGCGCGACCAGGCCGGTGTTCAGCACGACCAGGGCGCCGACGATCCAGGCGGCGGCGTGCAGCGTCCCGGTGGCGTAGACGGCGAGCAGCACCGGCAGCACCATGGCGGCCAGCACGAAGCCCAGGTTGGCGGCGACCAGGCGCAGGTAGGGCAGGTCGCGCAGGACGTCCCGGTAGCTGCCGGCCGGGCGGTCGGCGGGGGCGGCGGCGGTGGGGCGGGGCTGTTCGCCGGTCGGGCGCCAGGAGGAGATCAGCCAGGCGGCGAGCAGGAAGGTCGCGGTGTTGGCGACCACCACGGCCCGCAGGCCGGTGGTGCCGGCGAACTGGAGCAGCAGGGCGGCGACGGCCGCGCCGAAGCCCGCGCCGATGTTGCGCAGCGAGCTGGTGAGCGCGAACCAGCGCTGCCGTTCGCCCTCGCGGGCGGCCAGCACGACAAGCGGGCGGCTGGAGGTCCAGTAGATGTTCGAGCCGGTCTGCACGACCAGTTGGAACAGCACGATCATCCAGGCCTGGCGGCAGAACAGGAAGCCGAGGAAGCCGCCGGCCGACACCAGGTTGCCCACCGCGACCACGGCGCGCGGGCCGATCCGGTCCAGCAGCGGCCCGACCAGGGCGGGCACCGGCAGCGAGAGCAGGTGGCCCAGGGTCAGGGCCGCGCCGATCTCGACCAGCGGCAGGTCGGTGGTCCGGGTGAAGTAGACGACGGTGAAGGCGAGGACCAGTCCGTTGCCGAGGCTGTCGATGACGTTGGCCGCCAGGAACCGGCCGTTGCCGGTGAGGTCGGGCAGGCCGAGGAGGTGTCGCAGTCCGCGCGGCGGCTGCGGCGGCCGTGCGGACTGCGACGGCCGGGGTGCGCTGTTGTCCATGACTCTCCTGCGGGCGCGCGGCGGCCGCCCCGGTGGCGGCCGCCGCTTGGGTGTGGGGGCGTCAGTTTCCGTACGCCCGGGCGAACTTGCCGGTGATGTAGGGGCCGGAGCGGACCGGGGCGTGCCGCGGCGGGTTGTCCCGGTCGGTGCAGGTGGCGATGCACTCGATCAGGGCGTCGTAGTTCGGCTGGTGGAAGAACGGCACCGAGTAGCGCTCGTTGTGGGCCTCTTCGCGGGGCGGGTTGACCACCCGGTGCACGGTGCTGACCCAGGCGTCGTTGGTCCAGATCGCCATCAGGTCGCCGATGTTGACGACGAAGGAGCCCTCGACCACGGGGACGTCCAGCCAGCGGTCGCCGGTGCGGTCGAGCACCTGGAGGCCGCCGGTGCCGTTGTCCTGGTAGAGGATGGTGAGGCTGCCCCAGTCGCTGTGCTCGCCCTTGCGCAGCTGTCCGGGTGCGGGCGGGACGGGCTGCGCCGGGTAGTAGTTGGCGGTCAGGTTGGTCATGTGCTGGTCGATCTTGTCCTCGAACCAGTCCTCGGGCAGGCCGAGTCCGAGGGCGAACAGCCGCATCAGCTCGCCGGCCAGCCGTTCCATCTCGGCGTAGTAGCCGCGGTACGCGTCGGCGAAGCCCGGCAGGTCGGGCCACGGGTTGGGGGTGCGCAGCGCCGGGGCGGCGTCGGCGGGCAGGGCGCGGGCACCCTCGGGTTCGCCGAGCCGGTTGACGGTGAAGGTCTCCGAGACGTCGGGGCGGGCCCGTTCGGTGGCCACCGAGGCGTCCGGGTTGGACGCGGCGAGGCTGCCGCTGCGGCCGAAGCCGCGCATCAGCGGGTCGGCGGGGTCGGCCAGGTGGGCGGCCTTGACCTCCGGCGGGAGCGCGAAGAACTCGCGGGTGGCGCGGTACATCTCGGTGATGGCCTGCTCGGGGACGCCGTGGCCGACGATGACCAGGAAGCCGCTGGTGCGGCAGGTCCGGTCGACGGCCGCGGCGACCTCGGCGCGGCGGCGGGGGTCGGTGCGGGCGCCGCTCAGGTCGATGACCGGCACGTAGCCGTCCACCAGGGTCACCGGGGTGCCCGTCGGGGCGGCGGTCGCTGCCAGGGTCGGCACGGTTCTCACCTCTCTGCTGTCTGCTGTCTGCTGTCGGTGGGGCGGCCGGGGCCGCGGTCGGCCGGGCCGGGGCCCGGGGTCGGTCAGGTGTCGTGCCGGGCGGGCACCGCCGTTTCGCGGACGGTGCTGCCGCAGCGGGTGCGCAGGACGACGGCCGGGACCTCGCCGGGGCGGGGCAGCCGCAGGGTGCGCTCCTCCGTCCAGCCGGCGAAGCGGAACTCGCCGCCGCCGAGGTGGACCAGGCCGAGCTCGGGTTCGCCGGGCGCGGTCAGGAACAGCCGGTCCGCGCGGAGCAGCACGGTGCTGGGCAGTCGGCGCTGGTGGCGCAGGAAGGCGCCGTCCGCCTCGTCCCGGTCGGTGAAGGACTCGGGGACGTCGAAGCGCAGGCCGTGGGCGGCCCGGGCGGCGGCGTCGAGCGGGGCCGGGGGCCGGGCCAGGATGCTCTCGGCCAGCACCTCGGGGGTGCGGAAGACCGGCGGGAAGAGGTCCAGCAGGGCGCGGTTGGGCAGCAGGTCGGCGACCAGGTGGACCGGGGTGCCGTCGGTGCCGGGGTGCAGCAGCCGGTGGCTGCGGCTGACGTCGCCGTACCAGAGGGTGCCCGGCGTCCACTGCTGCGGTTCGCCCTCGATGACCAGTCCGGCGCCGGGGTGGGCGGTGAGCGGCAGGTAGAGCCGGACGGTGCCCCAGGCCAGGCCGTTCTTGGTGTCGCGGTGCGGGGCGCCGCTGGCCCCGGGGGTGAGCGCCATCAGCCGGACGGCCCGTTTGGCGGCGGGTAGGGCGCCCAGCACCTCGGCGAGGTACGGGGCGCCGGCCAGCCACGGGGTGTCGGCGAAGTCGTCCCGGTCGGGGCCGCCGGCGTCGGTGCGCTCGGGGTCGCCGCCGATGCTGCGCAGCGGCAGGGTGCGCCACTGCTCGGGGACGGCGGTGAGGGCCTGGGCCGGGTAGCGCCGGCGGCGGTGCCAGTGGACCTGGCGGAGCGCGGCCAGCTCCGCGCCCAGCCGGACGACGTCGAAGTCGCCGTCCAGCCGGGCGGAGCGGGGCAGTCGGGAGAAGGCGGGGGTGGCCATGCGCTGCTGCACGGACTGCCTTTCTCGGTCGGTGGGTGGTGACGGCGGGTGGTGCCGCGGTGCCGGTGGGGGGTGCCCGTGGTGGTGTCCGGGGCCGGTCAGGCCCAGCGCGGCGGCGGGGGCCGCCAGCTGTCGCAGAGCGCGAGCAGGTCGCCGGCCTTGCGGACCGGGACCAGCGAGGCGCTCTCCTCGGGCCGCATGAACCCGGCCCGGGCGATGCCCTCGACCGTGTCGAGCAGGCCGTCCCAGTAGCCGTCGGTGTTCAGGACGGTGACCGGTTTGCCGTGGTGCCCGAGGATCAGCCAGGCCCAGACCTCGAAGAGCTCCTCGACGGTGCCCAGGCCGCCCGGCAGGGCGACGAAGCAGTCGCCGAGCCGGGCCATCAGGTCCTTGCGCTCGTGCATGGTGTCGACCACGTGCAGTTCGGTGAGGCCGAGGTGGGCGACCTCGGCGTCGTGCAGCGAGCGCGGGATGACGCCGGTGACCCGGCCGCCGGCCGCCATCGCGCTGTCGGCGACCACGCCCATCAGTCCGACGCTGCCGCCGCCGTAGACGATCTCGTGCCCGGCCTCGGCGAGTTCGCGGGCGAAGGCGGCGGCCTCCCGGGCGTACACCTCGTCCCGGCCCGCCGAGGAGCCGGCGTAGACGGTGACCCGCATCAGGGGCTGACCCGGCCGTAGGTCTCGAAGGCCGCGTGGGTGACCGGCATCAGGGCCTTCCAGGCGTCCTCCATCTGCTCGGCGACCAGCTCGATCTCGCGCTGCGGGTGCGAGGGGTAGGTGGCGTCGGCGCGGTTGGTGCGCAGGCTCAGGAAGTGCATCAGGCCGCGGGAGTTGCAGGTCGCGTACACCGAGGAGTAGGTGGCCACCGGCAGCACCATGCGGGCGATCTCGCGGGCGATGCCGGACTCCAGCATCGCGGTGTACTCCTCGTACGCCTTGGCGTAGACGGCGTGCGCGGAGGTGAGGATCTGCTCGTGGTCCTGGTCGGTGCCCGGGACGTACTGGTAGTGGCCGGGCTTGCCCTTCTGGCGCAGCAGGCGCTCGCCGTCCGGGACGTAGAAGACCGGGCGCAGCTCCCGGTAGCGGGCGCTCTCCTCGTTGAACGACCAGGTGCGGTGGCGCATCAGGTGGCGGACGGTGAAGATCGGCGCGGTGATCAGGAAGGTCATGTAGTTGTGCTCGAAGGGGCTGCCGTGGCGGCTCTTCATCAGGTAGTTGAGGAGTCCGGCGCTGTAGCCCTCGCCCTTGTCCTCGATCTGGGCGTCCTCGCCGATGGTGGAGACCCGGGCGGCCCGGACGACGCCGGCGTCGCTGGCCCGGTGGTCGACCAGTTCGACGGAGATGTCGCTGCGCAGTTCGACGCCGGGGGCGGTGTCCAGGACGGAGCCCTGCTCGCTGACCAGCATGGTGGCGGTTCCTCTCGGTTCGGTCGCGTGGTGCGCGTGGTGCGCGTGGTTCGTGGGTTCGCGGTGGGACGGGGCGGTACGGGTGGTGCGCGGTGGTGCGCCGGTCAGGCCGTGGCGGCGGCCAGCGGGGCGGGGGCGGCCAGGAGCTGCTCCGCCAGTTCGAGCACGCCGGGGGTGAGCAGTCCGTGCTCGGCCGTCAACTCGCGCAGTGTCGCCGCGAGTTCGTCCCGACGGTCGAACTCGCAGGTGAGCACGGTGTTGGCGTACGCCTGGCCGTCGATGTGGAACTCGCTGGCCCGGACCAGGTCGAGGCGTTCGCGCAGCAGCGCGGTGAGCGCGGGGGTGGCCCGGCGGATCGGCAGTTGCAGCGCGAGCCGGCGGCGGCGGCCGAAGCCGGGGGCCTGCTGCTCCCAGGTGCCGAGCAGCAGCGAGAGCAGCGCGGCGTAGGTGTTGTCGCCGGAGGCGGCGATGGAGAGCGTGGTGGAGCCGGAGACCCGGGGGTTGATCTCGATGACCTGGTAGCCGCCGTCGACGTGGATCATCTCGACCTCGATGGCGCCCTCGATCCCGAGGTCCTCGCACAGCCGCAGCAGCCGCTCGGCGACCGGCCGGAAGTCCCGGTCGGGGCCGGGGCGCGGCGCGGTGTAGCGGACGGTGTCGAAGACGAAGGACGGGGCGCCGCCGGTCGGCCCCTTCCAGATCAGCGGCTGGAGGGCGTAGTGCCCGGGCCGGCCGACCACCTCCACCGAGCAGAGTTCGCCGGTGACGCAGTGCTCCAGGACGGTGCTGCCGTCGTACGGGTCGGCGAGGTAGGCGCGCAGGGCCGCCCGGTCGGGCAGGAAGCGGATGCCGGTGGCGAGGCAGTCCCACAGCGGCTTGGAGAGCAGCGGGTAGCCGATCCGCTCGGCCTGCGCCAGCAGCAGGTCCTGGTAGGCCGGGGCCTGGACGCTGCGGCCGCGCAGCAGGTCGCCGTCGACCAGCAGCCCGTCGGGGGTGTCGAGGCCGTGGGCGGCGAGCAGCCGCTTGGTCTCCCACTTGTTGGCCAGCACGCAGGTGGCGTCCGGGCTGTGCATGACCATCGGGATGCCGCGGGCGGCGAGCTTCTCGCGCACCACGGCGTCGCGCAGCGCGTTCTCGTCGGGTATGGAGAGCGAGACGACGCCGTCGGCGCCCCAGGCGGCGATCCGGTCGGCGATCTGCTCGCAGCTCAGGCCGGGCGGGAGCTTCTCGGACTCGCCGGGGAAGTCGTCCGGTCCGCACTCGCCGTCGGTGTGGAACAGCTTGAGGGTGAGGCCGGCCTCGGCGGCCGGGCCGGCCAGCTCCCGGACGTAGGGGTCGGTCTGCTGGATCTCGATGGAGCGCAGCAGCGCGATGCGGGCCATCTCAGGCCAGCTCGATGCGGACGGCGGCCAGGGCCTCGGCGGCGAGCCGGTTGACCTCCTCGGCCGTTTCGGCGGTCAGGATGAAGTGGCCGACCCGGGAGATGTTGTCCTGCGGGCGGGCGAGTTCCTTGCCGGGTTCGGCGTACAGCGCGGTGGCCACCGTGTGCGGGCCCTCGGGGAGGTGCTCGACGGAGCGCAGCACGCCGGCCGACGGCGGGGTGAGGAAGCGGATCGCGGCGGCCCTCTGGTGGGTGGGCAGCACGTCGGGGTGCTCGCCGAGCGCGGCCTGCAGGTAGGCGCGGGCCTCGCTGACGCCGGTCGCCTGCCGGACCAGCTTGACGATGTGGTCGCCCGGCGGGCGGGCGCCGACCTCGATGATTCGGGCGGTGTTGTCCTCCAGCAGCTTGAGCTCGGTGTGCGCGACGCCGTACCGGAAGCCCAACGCGGCCAGGCCCTGTTCGACGGTGGCGAGCACCGCCTCGGTGGCCGCCGCGTCCAGCGCCGCGGGGACGGTGTGGCCGACCTCGGCGCGGGTGGCGTCGTCGGTGGTGAACTTCTCGGTGATCGCCAGGTGGTGGTACTTCTCCTCGAAGACCACCGTCTCGATGCTGAACTCCTTCCCGCCGATGTACTCCTGGATCAGCACGGTGGTCTCCAGCGGCGTGCCGTGCGGGAACTCCCGCGGCCAGCCCTGGGCGAACTCGACCGCCGCGGCCAGCTCCTGCTCGCCACGCACCACCGAGACGCCGACCGAACCGGCGTTCTCGCACGGCTTGACCACCACGGGGTAGTCGAGGCCGGTCCGGGCCAGCGCCTCGGCGGCCTCGGCGGGGCCGGCCACCACGGCCGTGCGCGGCGCGGGGACGCCGGCGGCGTCGAAGACCTGCGCCATCACCCGCTTGTTGCGGGCGGCGGCGGCCTTCTCCGGGTCGTGGCCGGGCAGGCCGAGTTCGGCGGCCACCCGGGTGACCAGCGGGGAGAAGAACTCCCAGCCGGTGACGACGCCGTCGACGCCCCGCTCGCGGGCGAAGGAGAGCAGGTCGCGGACGGCCGTCTCGGTGTCGCCGAGGTCGGTGAAGACCGTGCCGTCGATCCTCTCCTTCAGTTCGGGGCGGTAGTCGCGGTACAGCTCCTCGTGGGTGGCGACGTGCACCTCGACGCCCAACTCCCGCGCCGCGTCGAGCAGGTCACCACCGACCATGCCGTTGGCCTCGATCAGCAGCAGTTTCTTCATGGATGTCCTCCTGGACGGGCAGGCCGGAGCGGCGATGGGGGCAAATGCTTTGATTACATGGACAATTGACGGTGCATCAGGTCTTTCCGCACGTGAACGCGCGTAGATCGGCGTGCGGAAGTGTCGAACAACGGCGCATCGGGCCGTTCCATTGGTTACGATCAGCCCTGGTCATGAGCGCGACGGTTCATGCCGCGCCGGGGGCGGCAGCTACATGGGGAGCTGGGATGTGCGGTGTGCCAGGAAGGTCGGGGACGTACTCGACGCTCCGGCAACCGGTCTGCCACGGCATCGGTGTCGACGCGGGCCGCGGGCCCGCCGCGGGCACGGGATTCCCGGTGGCGGGATTCCCGGCGGCGGCATTCCCGGTCGTGGGCGCCCCGGCTGCGAGAGTCCCGGCTCCTAGGGTTCCGGTCGTGCGCGTTCCGGCTGCGAGAGTCCCGGTCGTGCGCGTTCCGGCTGCGAGAGTCCCGGCTGCGAGAGTCCCGGTCGTGAGCGGGCCGACCGTGCGCGTTCCGGTCCGATGTCGGCGTTCCTGCCCCGGGAGATCGGTCGACGGCGGCTGAGCCGTCGGCGGTGGGGCGCGTCCGCCGGTCCGGAGGTCAGTGACCGCCGGTGGGGGTGACGTCCCATTCCAGGTCCGCGACCACCCGGGTGCCGTGCCCGGTACCGGGGTGCCCGGCGCCGGTTCCGACCGCCGCCACGCCGATCACGGCGGCGGCCGGCAGGAGGAGCAGGGCGACCCAGCGCCGCAGGTGGCTGGAGGCATGGCTGATCATCGGTCACATCCTTCTGTCAGGTGGGTGGTTGCGGAGAACCCGTGTCCGTCCGCACACACAATTCTTGGCCGACCGGCCGAGTCGAGCAAGCGATCAGCTGGCTCATGTTGATGAACAGCATGAACATGAGGGTGGTCATGAACACCGAACACCGGACCGGTGATCCCGGTCAGGAGGACGTCCCCCGGCTCAGCCCCGCCGCCGAGCGGCTCTACGTGCGCTCGCTGAGCAGCGGCAGCCTGCCCAACCCGGCGGTCGGCGGCGGTCCCGTCGGCCTCTCCGCCGCCTGCCTCTCCCCCGACGAACTGGCCGCCAGCGAACAGCTGTTGAGGCTCGGGCTGCTCGCCGCCGACGCCGCCGAGCCCGCCCGCCTGGTCCCGGTGGACCCGCAGCTGGCCGCGGCCTCGGTGCGCCGCCGGGTGCGGCTGCAGTCCGCCCGGATCGAGGAGTACGGCTCGCGCCTGGTCGGGGAGTTGACCCGGCTCTCGCACCTCTACGACCAGGCGTCCGAGGAGGGCCCGCAGGCGGCGCCCGTGCAGGACCTGGTCGGCCTGGACATGATCACCTCGGCGATCGACGAGGCGATGCGCGACTGCACCGAGGAGGCGCTCACCGCCCAGCCCGGCAACGGCCGCCGGGCGGACGCGCTGGCCCGGGCGCTCGGCAAGGCCGAGGAGCTGCTGGCCCGCGGCGCCCACCTGCGCACGCTCTACCAGCACCCGGCCCGGTTCAGCGAGCCGATCCGGGACTACGTGACCAAGGTGTCCTCGCTGGGCGCGGAGGTCCGCACCCTCGACGAGCTGCCCAAACGGCTGATGATCTTCGACCGCAGGACGGCCTTCGTCTCGGCCGCCCAGGACAGCCGCCGCGCGGTGCTGGTCCGCCACCCCGCCCTGGTCGCCTACCTGGCCGACGCCTTCGAGCGCGACTGGCGACGGGCCAGCCCGTACGACGTCCGCTACCGCGGCGGCTCGGCCGGGCGGGGGCTGAACGAAGTCCAGCAGACCATCCTGCGGATGCTGGTGGACGGCGAACCGGACGACGCGATAGCCCGCCGGATGAGCCTCAACGTCCGCACCTGCCGGGCCCACATCGCCAAGATCCTCAAGGCGTACGACGCCCAGAGCCGGGTTCAGATGGCCTACCAGCTGGGCCGTTCCGAGGCGCTGTCCGGCGACGGCCTGCGGGGCGGGGTGCCGAGCGGCGCGCCGAGCGGGGCGGCCTGAACCCCCTTCGGCGACAGGGGATTTCGGCCGCCCGGCGTCAGCTGCGGACGCGCAGGCGTTCGCCCTGCGGGCCGAACATCACCAGGTACTCGACGGGGCGGTCCGGGGCGGCGTTGGCGACCCCGTGCGGGGTGCGGGTGTCGAACTCGGCGACCTCCCCGGCGGCCAGCACCAGCTCGCGGTCGCCGAGGGCCAGCCGGAGCCGCCCGGAGAGCACGCAGAGCCACTCGTGGCCGGGGTGGGAGACCTGGCGCGGCCGGGGCGGGGGCCCGTCGGCGGCGGTGGCGGCGGTGGCGGCGGTGGCGGTGGTGTCGGTGGCGGCGGCCGTGGCGGCCGTGGCGGGCAGGACGTGCTTGTGCGCGTGCAGGCCGCCGACGTAGCGGGTCAGCGGGAGCACCGCCTTGTCGTCCGCGCCCCGCAGCGGTGCCGGTCGCGCGGGCGCGGTGCCGGCCAGTTCGTCGAGCGGGACGCGGTACTCCCGGGCCAGCAGGAGCAGCACCTCCAGGGTGGGGTGGCGGTGGCCGTTCTCCATCCGGGACAGCGTGCTGGGGGTGAGGCCGGTGGCCCGGCACACCTCGCCGAGGCCGCGGCCGTCGCGGGCCCGGGCGGCGCGCAGCCGTGGGCCCATGGTGGCCAGCAGGTGCGCCACCTCCTCGTTGCCGGTCATCCCGGGCACTCCCCTCAGCTGCGGTGTTGCCGATCCGGCAAGAGTAGTCGCCCGGGCGGGGCGGGACGGCGCATGATCGACCTGTACCCGGCGCCGGGGCGTTCCCCCCGTCGTCCAGCCCCTTGTCCGGTCCCCGGTCCAGCCCCTTGGAGGAGTCGTCATGTCCGTACCGCAGGAGACCGTCGGGTCCGGCCCGGCCGCCGGGGCCCGGCACCGCACCGTCGCCGGGCCCGCGGGGCCGCTGCACCTGGTGGAGCAGGGGGACGGGCCGCTGGTGCTGCTGGTGCACGGGTTCCCGGAGTCCTGGTACTCGTGGCGGCACCAGCTGCCGGCGCTCGCCGCGGCGGGGTACCGGGCGGTGGCGCCGGACGTGCGCGGGTACGGGCGGTCGTGCCGGCCGGACGATCCGGCGGCGTACCGGATGCGGGAGCTGGTGGCGGACAACCTGGCGCTGGTGCGGGGGTCGGGCGCGGAGACGGCGGTGGTGGTCGGGCACGACTGGGGGTCGAACATCGCGGCCGCGTCCGCCCTGCTGCACCCGGAGGTGTTCCGCGCGGTGGGCCTGCTGAGCGTGCCGTACGCCCCGCCGGGCGGGCCGCGGCCGGGCGAGGTGTTCGCCGGGATGGGCGGGCCGGAGGAGTTCTACGTCTCGTACTTCCAGCGTCCGGGCCGGGCGGAGGCGGAGATCGAGCCGGACGTCCGGGGCTGGCTGGCGGGGTTCTTCGCCGCGCTGTCCGCCGACACCATGCCCGGCCCGGACGCGCCGGACCCGCACTTCGTCTCCCGGGCCGCGGGCGGGACGCTGCGCGAGCGCTTCCCGCGCGGGGTGCGGCCGTCCTGGCTGTCGGAGGCCGATCTCGACTTTTACGCGGGCGAGTTCGAGCGCACCGGCCTGACCGGCGCGCTGAACCGCTACCGGAACATGGACCGGGACTGGGCGGAGCTGGCCCCCTTCGCCGGGCGTCCGCTGGAGCAGCCCGCGCTGTTCGTCGGCGGGACGCGGGACGCCTCGACCACCTGGATGGCGGAGGCGATCGACGCCTTCCCGGCCACGCTGCCCGGACTGGTCTCCGCCCACCTGCTGGAGGGCTGCGGCCACTGGGTGCAGCAGGAGCGCGCCGAGGAGGTCAACGGGCTGCTGACCTCCTGGCTCGACTCCCTGCCGTCGAACTGACGATCCGTCAGGACGGCTGCCCGGACGGCTCCTTGACGACGTGAGGCTGCGGAACGGGTGCAGGCGCGGCGGGGGCCGGGCGGCGCACCAGCAGGACGACCAGCGCGGCGGCGAGCAGTCCGGCCGCTCCGGCGGTGAGGTAGACGTGGTCGAGGGCGGCGGCGTAGGCGTGGCGCGGATCGGTGCCGGGGCGTTCGCGCAGGGTGTTCTGGAAGACCGTGCCGAGGACGGCGATGCCCAGGGCGAGGCCGAGTTGGCGGGCGGTGTTGAACGCGCCGGAGGCCATGCCGGCGCGTTCGCGCGGGACGGCGGCCAGGGCGGCGGCCATCATCGGCGGGGTGGCCAGGCCGACGCCGACGCCGGTGGCCAGCAGGCCGGGCAGCAGGGCCGTCCAGCCGGTGGTGGGCGAGACCAGGGTGAGCAGCAGGGTGCCGCCGCCGATCAGGGCCAGGCCGAGGGCGATCGGCAGCCGCGGGGGTGCGCCGCGCAGCAGGCGGCTGCCGGCGGGGGCGGTGAGGAAGGCGGCGGCGGCGAGCGGGCAGACGGCCAGTCCGGCGTTCAACGGGCTGAGGTGCAGGACCTGTTGGAGCCAGAGGCCGGTGTAGGTGAGCTGGGCGAAGGCGGCGGCGGTGAGCAGCAGCCCGGCGGCGGCGAGGCCGACGAAGGCGGGGTTGCGCAGCAGTCGCAGGTCCAGCAGGGGCCGGGCGGTGCGCAGTTCGACGGTGGTGAAGGCGGCGAGGGCGAGGGCGGCGGCGATCAGGGTGGCGGCCACCAGGGGGTCGCTCCAGCCGCGTTCGCCGCTCTCGATCAGGCCGTAGGTGAGGGCGGCGGCGAACAGCGTGAACGTGGCGGCGCCGGGCAGGTCGAAGCGTCCGGCGGACCGGCCCGCCACCGCTCCGGACCGGCCCGCAGCCTCGGCCTCCGTGGCGCGGGGGCGGTCGGCGGTGAGGTGGCGGACGGTGAGCCAGGCGGCGACGGCGGCGATCGGCAGGTTGACCAGGAAGATCGAGCGCCAGCCGAACTGCTGGGTGAGCAGCCCGCCGAGCACCGGCCCGGCGGCGGCCGCGGCGCCGTTGACCGCGCCCCAGACGCCGAACGCGGTGCCCCGGTCGCGGCCCTGGTAGGCGGCGTTGAGCAGGGCGGTGGTGGAGGTCATCATGGCGGCGCCGCCGAGGCCCTGGGCGGCGCGGGCGGCGATCAGGGTACCGGCGTCGGGGGCGAGCGCGCAGGCCAGTGAGGCGAGGCCGAAGACGGCGAGGCCGGCCAGGTAGAGGCGGCGGTGGCCGAGGCGGTCGCCGAGCGAGCCGAAGGCCATCAGCAGGGCGGCGAGGGTGAGGGCGTAGACGTCCACCACCCACTGCAGGGCGGTGAAGGTGGAATGCAGGTCCTCGGACATCTCGGGCAGCGCGGTGTTCACGATGCTGGCGTCGACCAGCAGCATGAACGCGCCGACGCAGATCGCCGTCAGGGGTATCCACTTGCGCACGGGCGGGGTCGTCCTTCCGGGACGGGGTTGTCGTTTCCTTCCGTACTCTCGCTCCGGACCGCCGCTTTCCCCTAGCCGGTACGCGGTTCGCGGCGGTTCTCGACACGTCCTACGATGGTGCGGTGGAATCCGACGGCTACGACGCGCTCGACCGGCAGCTGGTGCACGCGCTGCAGTTGGCGCCGCGGGCGGCGTTCAGCCGGCTGGCGGCGGTGCTGGGGGTGTCGGACCAGACGGTGGCGCGCCGGTACGGGCGGCTGCGCGGGGCGGGGGTGATCCGGGTGCTGGGGCTGCCCGACCCGGAGCGGCTGGGCGAGGTGCGCTGGCAGTTGCGGGTGCGCTGCTCGCCGGACTCGGCGGGGGCGGTGGCCGCGGCGCTGGCCCGCCGGGAGGACACCGTGTGGGTGTCGCTGAACTCGGGCGGCACCGAGATCGCCTGCTCGACCCGCACCCCGCCGGACCGCTCGGACCACTCGCTGCTGCTCCAGCACCTGCCGCGCACCCCGAGCGTGCTGGGGGTGAGCGCGCACTGCGTGCTGCACACCTTCTTCGGCGGCGCGCAGAGCCTGGCGGTCAAGTCCGGGGCGCTGACCGCCGGGCAGGTCGCGGAGCTGACCGCGGCCGGTCCGCGGGTCGCCGAACCGGACGGCCCGGTGCCGGAGTTGGACGCGGCGGACCGCCGGCTGCTGGCGGCGCTGGCGGTGGACGGGCGGGCCCCGCTGGCCGAACTGGCCGCCGCCTGCGGGAAGTCGGAGAGCACGGCGCGCCGCCGGCTGGAGGAGCTGGCCGGCTCGGGGGTGCTCTACTACGACCTGGACGTGGACTGGCGGATCTTCGGGCTGCGCACCCACACCTGGCTGTGGCTGAACGTGGTGCCGTCCGAACTCGCCGCCGCCGGTGCGGCGTTGGCCGCCCATCCGGAGGTGGCGTACGCCTGCGCGACCACCGGCCCGAGCAACCTGCACGCGGTGGTGATCACCCGCAGCGTGCGGGAGCTGTACGCCTACCTGACCAGCCGGGTGGCGGCGCTGCCGGGGGTGCAGCACCTGGAGACCGCGCCGACCATCCGGATCGTCAAGGGCCCGGGCCCGCTGCCGCTGGCCTCCCCGCGCGACATCTGACGCGGCGTCAGGATGCTGGCGGGGAGGGCGGGTCCGGCTTCCTCAGCTGCGCAGGAACTCGCGGTTCAGGCGGGCGATGCCGGACAGCGGGATGCCCTTGGGGCAGGCGGTGGCGCACTCGCCGGTGTTGGTGCAGCCGCCGAAGCCCTCGTCGTCCATGGTCTCCACCATGGTCCGCACCCGGGAGGCGCGTTCGGGGGCGCCCTGCGGGAGGACGTTGAGGTGGACCACCTTGGCGGCGGTGAACAGCATCGCGGAGCCGTTGGGGCAGGCGGCGACGCAGGCCCCGCAGCCGATGCACTCGGCGTGCTCGAAGGCCAGGTCGGCGGCCTCCTTGGGGACGGCCGTGGCGTGCGCCTCGGGGGCGGAGCCGGTGGGGGCGGTGATGTAGCCGCCGGAGCCGATGATCCGGTCGAGCGCGGAGCGGTCCACCACCAGGTCGCGGACCACGGGGAACGCGCCGGCCCGCCAGGGTTCGACGTCGATGGTGTCGCCGTCGTCGAAGTGCCGCATGTGCAGCTGGCAGGTGGTGGTGCGTTCGGGGCCGTGGGCCCGGCCGTTGATGACCATGCCGCAGGCGCCGCAGATGCCTTCGCGGCAGTCGTGGTCGAAGGCGACCGGGCGTTCGCCGCGCAGGATCAGTTCCTCGTTGAGGGTGTCGAGCATCTCCAGGAAGGACATGTCCGCGCTGATGCCGGAGACCCGGTACTCGGTCATCTCGCCCGGGGTGTCCGGGCCTTGCTGGCGCCAGATGCGCAGGGTGAGGTTCACGCGTAGCTCCGCTGGGTGGGGTGGACGTGCTCGAAGACGAGCTGTTCCTGGTGCAGGACGGGGGCGGTGCCGGTGCCGGTGAACTCCCAGGCGGCGGCGTAGCCGAACTCCTCGTCGCGGCGGGCGGCTTCGCCCTCGGGGGTGGCGGACTCGGTGCGGAAGTGGCCGCCGCAGGACTCGGCGCGGTGCAGCGCGTCCAGGCACATCAGTTCGGCGAGTTCGAAGTAGTCGACCAACCGGTTGGCCTTCTCCAGCGCCTGGTTGAGCTCCTCGCCGGTGCCGGGCACCTTGATCCGGCGCCAGAACTCGTCCCGGATCCGCGGGATGCGGGCCAGCGCGCGGCGCAGCCCGGCCTCGTCGCGGGCCATGCCGCACTCCTCCCAGAGGAGTTCGCCCAGTTCGCGGTGGAACGAGTCGGGGGTGCGGTCGCCGTCGACGGCCAGGATCAGGTTCAGCCGGTCGGCGGACTCGGCCTCCACGGCGGCGAGTTCGGGGTGGTCGGCGGGGACGGCGGCGAGCTTGGTGCGGCCCAGGTAGTCGTTGAGGGTGGGCGGCAGCACGAAGTAGCCGTCGGCCAGGCCCTGCATCAGGGCGCTGGCGCCGAGCCGGTTGGCGCCGTGGTCGGAGAAGTTGGCCTCGCCGATCGCGAACAGGCCGGGGATGGTGGTCTGCAGGTCGTAGTCGACCCAGAGGCCGCCCATCGTGTAGTGGATCGCCGGGTAGATCCGCATCGGGACGGTGTACGGGTCCTCGGCGGTGATCCGCTCGTACATCTCGAACAGGTTGCCGTACTTGGCCTCGACGGCGTCCCGGCCGAGCCGGGCGACGGCGTCGGCGAAGTCCAGGTAGACGCCCTGCCCGCCGGGGCCGACGCCGCGGCCCTCGTCGCAGACCACCTTGGCGGCCCGGGAGGCGATGTCGCGCGGCACCAGGTTGCCGAACGCCGGGTAGATCCGCTCCAGGTAGTAGTCGCGCTCGTCCTCGGGGATCTGCCCGGGCGGGCGGGTGTCGCCCTCGGCCTTGGGCACCCAGATCCGGCCGTCGTTGCGCAGCGACTCGCTCATCAGGGTGAGCTTGGACTGGTGGTCGCCGGAGCGCGGGATGCAGGTCGGGTGGATCTGGGTGAAGCACGGGTTGGCGAACAGGGCGCCGCGCCGGTGGGCGCGCCAGATCGCCGTCGCGTTGGAGTTCTTGGCGTTGGTGGAGAGGTAGAAGACGTTGCCGTAGCCGCCGGTGGCGAGCACCACGGCGTCCGCGGTGTACGAGCGGATCTCGCCGGTGACCAGGTCGCGGGCGACGATGCCGCGGGCCCGGCCGTCGACCACCAGCAGGTCGAGCATCTCGGTGCGCGGGTGCATCTCGACGTTCCCGGCGGCGATCTGCCGGGACAGCGCCTGGTAGGCGCCGAGCAGCAGCTGCTGGCCGGTCTGGCCGCGGGCGTAGAAGGTGCGGGAGACCTGGACGCCGCCGAAGGAGCGGGTGTCGAGCAGGCCGCCGTACTCGCGGGCGAACGGGACGCCCTGGGCCACGCACTGGTCGATGATCTCCACCGAGACCTCGGCCAGCCGGTGCACGTTGGACTCGCGGGCCCGGAAGTCGCCGCCCTTGACGGTGTCGTAGAACAGTCGGCGCACCGAGTCGCCGTCGTTGCGGTAGTTCTTGGCCGCGTTGATGCCGCCCTGCGCGGCGATCGAGTGGGCCCGCCGCGGGGAGTCCTGGAAGCAGAACTGGACGACGTGGTAGCCCTGTTCGGCCAGGGTGGCGCCGGCCGCGCCGCCGGCCAGGCCGGTGCCGACCACGATCACGGTGTGCTTGCGGCGGTTGGCCGGGTTGACCAGCTTGGCCTCGAACCGCCGCCGCTCCCACCGCTGTTCGATCGGCCCGGCCGGGGCGGTGGTGTCGGCGACCGGGTCGCCGAGGGTGTAGTCGAGGTAGCTCATCGGGGCCGCTCCGTCCTTCGCGGTGTCGGGGTCCATCGGGGTCACCGGACCAGTCCGGCCATCACGGCCACCGGCACCGACAGGAACCCGGCGGTCAGCAGCAGCGCCAGCGCGTTCGCGCCGACCTTCAGCGCCCGGTCGCGGCGCGGGTTGTTGACGCCCAGGGTCTGCGCGGCGCTCCAGAAGCCGTGCCGCACGTGCAGGCCGAGCGCCAGCATCGCCAGGCAGTAGATGACGCCCGAGTACCAGGTCGAGAACGAGGCCACGACGTTCTGGTACGGGTGGCCCTCCTCGGCGGCCGGGTTCACCGTGAGGGTGGTCAGGTCGAGGATGTGCCAGACGATGAACAGCCCGAGGATCACCCCGCCCCAGCGCATCGTCCGGGTCGCGTACGTGGCCCGCTGCCGCCGGTGCGCGTACTTGACCGGGCGGGCCTTCAGATCGCGGCGGGAGAGCTGGTAGGCGGCGGTGCCGTGGGCGACCACGGACGCCACCAGGACGAGGCGGGCCAGCCAGAGGAACCAGCCGTGGTGCAGCAGCGGCTCGCCGAGGGTGCGCAGCCAGTGCGCGTACCCGTTGATGTCGTCCGGACCGAAGAAGATCTTGAGGTTGCCGAGCATGTGGGCGACCAGGTACGCCAGCATCACCAGGCCGCTGACCGCCATCACGGCCTTCTTGCCGACGGAGCTGCGCCAGAGCGCCGCCAGGGAGGACGGGTGCCGGCCGGGGGCGGGGGCCCGGCCCGTCCGTTTCGCCCGGTTCGCCGGGGGTGCGGAAGCCATGGCCATGACCGTAAGCCGGGCGTGTCACGGGTGTCCAAGACATGGAACCGCCGATCACGATAGGCAGTGCCTATGATGGCTGGTGTGCAGTTGCAGCAGCTCGCCTACTTCGTCGCGGTCGCCGACGCCCGGCACTTCACCCGGGCCGCCGAGCTCAGCCACGTCTCGCAGCCCTCGCTCTCCCAGCAGGTCCGCGCCCTGGAACGGGAGCTGGGCGCCGAGCTGTTCCACCGCTCGCGTTCCGGGACGACCCTGACCGACGCCGGACAGGCCCTGCTGCCGCTGGCCCGGCGCATCCTCGCGGACGCCGACAGCGCCCGGCGGGCGGTCGCCGAGACCGTGCAGCTGCGCCGGGGCCGGGTCCGCTTCGGCGCCCCGCCCTCGCTCTGCGCCAGCCTGGTCCCGGAGGTGCTGCGCGCGTACCGGGCCCGGCACCCCGGCGTCGACCTGCACCTCACCGAGGGCGGCTCCCGGGACCTGGTCCGCGACCTGGAGGCCGGCGAGCTGGACCTCGCGCTGGTCATCACCCCGGCCTCCGCGCCGCCCGCCCCGCTCGCCGTCACCCCGCTGCTGCACGAGGACCTGGTGCTGGTCTCGGCCGACCCGCTCCCCCGCGGCCGGGCCCGGATCACCGACCTGCGCGGCCGGGGCCTGGTGATGTTCCGCGAGGGCTACGACCTGCGCGAGACCACCCTCGCGGCCTGCCGCGCCGCCGGGTTCGAGCCGGTCTACGCCGTCGAGGGCGGCGAGATGGACGCGGTCCTGGCCGCCGTCCGGGCCGGCCTGGGGCCCGCGGTCGTCCCCGGCATGGTCGCCGCCAGCGCCAACCTCCCCACCACCCCCTTCGCCCCGCCCGGCCTCGGCCGCACCATCGCCGTCGCGCACGGCCGCGACCTCCCGCTGACCCGCGCCGCGAGCGCCTTCCGCGACACCCTGCTCGCCCACCTCCACGAGGCCGACCGCACCGACTCCCTCCCGCCCGGCACCCGGCTGCTGCCCTGACCGCCGCGGCCGGGCCCCCGCCGCGGGCCGCCGACGGGCTGCCCGTAGGGTGGGTGCACGGAACATCGGTGCGACGAGGGGTGGTCCGGGTGTCCGGGAGCGTGGTGGCGGTCAGCAGCAGCGGGGAGTACTCGTTCACGAAGCCGAACCGGGACGGCATCCGCCTGCTGGCGGGTCTCGGGGTCGAGGGGGACGTGCACGCGGGGGTGACGGTCAGGCACCGCTCCCGGGTGGCGCAGGACCCGACCCAACCGAACCTGCGGCAGGTGCACCTGATGCACGCCGAACTGTTCGAGGAGCTGGCGCAGGCCGGTTACACCGTCGGGCCCGGGCAGCTGGGCGAGAACGTCACCACCCGGGGCGTGGACCTGCTGGGCCTGCCCGTCGGGACGCTGCTGCGGCTCGGCGCCGAGGCGGTGGTCGAGGTGACCGGGCTGCGCAACCCGTGCGGGCAGATCGACCGCTTCCGGCACGGCCTGCTCAAGCAGGTGGTGGGGCGGGACGAGACCGGGGCGGTGGTCCGCAGGGCGGGCGTCATGGGCGTGGTCCGCTCCGGCGGCGAGATCCGCCCCGGCGACCCCGTCACCGTCACGCTGCCGCCCGAGCCGCACCGCCCGCTCGAACGCGTCTGAGGAGGGCCGGGCCCCGGGCCGGTCACTCGAAGAACTTCAGGCTCCAGCCGGTGTCGGCGGTGGGTCCGGGGACGTTGGCGCGGCGGTAGGTGGCGCCGCCCCACCAGGCGAACGTGCCGGTGTACCAGTACCGTTCGGCCCAGGAGTAGGGCGTGCCCTTGGGGACGGCGTGGAACATCAGGGGGAAGGTCGGCCCGGCGGGCGGGCTGGTGTTGATGTCGCCGTTCAGCAGGACGAAGCTGTGGTGGCCGGGGCCGTCCACGTGCAGGGTCGGGTCCCAGCCGGACATCATCGTCTCGCGGTGGGAGCCGAACAGGCAGCCGTTGGACTTGTACCAGTCCCACACGTACGTCGGGTCGCCGCCGGCCCGCAGCCGCAGGTCGGCCAGGCAGTACTGGTCGCTCCAGCTGCCGTTGGCGGAGTACGTGACGTGCAGTTGCCCGTTGGGGTCCTTGATCGCCTCGGGCGCCTCGTTGATGAACGGGTTGCCGACCACCCGCTCCCAGCCCTCCCGGGGCTGGGAGATGACGTAGCGGGCGCCGGTCGGCGCGGTCGGGGTGTTCATCCGGGCGATGTAGAGGTTCTGCTCGACGTTGGTGTCGCCGGCCCAGCCGGACCAGACGAACCAGCGCTGCCCGTTGAAGGTGAACAGGGTGCCGTCGATGGCCCACCTGTCGTCCGGCAGGGCCAGTTTCGTCTCGGCGCCGTAGCCGCTGTCGGGGGTGGCGGAGCTGATGGCGTACATCCGGTGGGCCGCGCCGCGGCCGGCCGAGAAGTAGATGTAGTAGCGGCCGCCGTCCACCACGATCTCCGGCGCCCACACCTCGCCGCGCCCGGCGGTGTCCGACCAGACCTGCCGGGCGGGCGCCGAGGCCAGCGCGGCCGTCGAGGCGGCCTGCCGGACGGCGATGCCCGCGCCGGTGGACTGCACCGAGACGTACGTGCCGCCGACCCGCAGCACGCTGGGGTCCGCGGCCCGCAGGGCGGTCTGGGACGCTTCGGCCGGGGCGGTGACCGCGGTGGACAGCGCGGCGGCGAGGACGGCGGACAGGGTGAGGGCGACGGCGCCGGACAGGCGGCGGGAAGGCTTCATGGTGTCCCGATCCGTGGTGGGGCCCGGGGCCGGGCACCGGCCCGGCCGGTGGCGGCTCGTCGGGCTCTGCAACGTTGGAGGAGCGCTCCTCCGCAGCATCCCGACCGACACTGAACATGTCAACACCCGTGGCACGGCCGCCGGTCCGGACCACCGGCCCGGGCGGCGGACCCCTGGCCCGGGCGGCGGACTCAGGGCGCGGGGCGGGACCAGCCGCGGGCCTCGCCCTCGTCGATCAGCCGGCGGGCGGCCTCCCACAGCGGGGTGGAGGCGTCGCCGATGACGGCCTTGCGGGCCCGGACGTCGGCGGCGGTGACGCCGGGGGTGCGCCAGGTGCCGCCACGGGCCAGCCAGTTGAGCAGCAGGGGCTGGAGGCGGTCCATCGCCTTGGCGAACCGGGCCTCGGGGGTGCGGCGGGCCTCGAACTCGTCCCAGTGCGCGCGCAGCAGGCGGGTCTGGTCGGCGGGCAGCAGCCCGAACAGCTCGTCCGCGGCGACGGCCTCGCGCTCCGCCTGGTCGACGGCCCCCGCGTCGTCGTACAGCGGGGTGTCCCCGGCGTAGATCTCCACCAGGTCGTGCAGCAGGACCAGTTGGACGGTGTGGCCGACGTCGATCGGCTCGTCGGCGTACTCGGCCAGGACGGTCACCATCATCGCCAGGTGCCAGGAGTGCTCGGCGTCGTTCTCGCGGCGGTCGGCGGCGGCCAGCGGCGACTGGCGCAGGACGGTCTTGAGCCGGTCCACCTCCACCAGGAAGGTCAACTGGGCGCGCAGCCGCTCGTCCAGCCCCTCCGGGAAGGGCGTGCGGTCGACGAGCAGGGGCCGGGTTTCTTCGCTCATGCCGCCCATCCTGCCACTGGGCCGCGGGTCGGCCCGGCCCCGGGTCAGTCCCGGTGGCGGGCCAGTTCGGCCCGGCCGCGGACGCCGTACTGGCGGTAGAGGCGGGTGAGGTTGGCCTCGACGGCCTTGACGGAGAGGTGGAGGCGGGCGGCGATCTCGCGGTTGGTGGCGCCGGAGCGGATCAGGGTGAGGATCTGCTGCTGCATGGGGGTGGGGTCGGCCTCCAGGGCGTCGAGGGCGGCGAGGGCGGCGGCGGTGTGCTGCTGCCAGGGGCGGCAGCCGGCGGCGGTGTAGCGGGTGTGGGCCTCCTGGAGGGCGGTGCGGGCGGCGGCGCGGCGGCGGGCGCGGCGTTCCAGGGTGCCGAGGGCGAGGTGGGCGCGGGCGAGTTCGAGGGGGTAGGGGTGGGTGTCGGGGAGCAGGGCGCGCAGGGTGTCGGCGGCGCGGCGGGGGTCGGTGGCGGCGGTGAGGTGGGCTTCGGCGCGGTGCAGGCCCAGGGTGAGGACGTCGCGGCCGAGCCGGGCGGCGCGGTCGCGGGCGTCGGCGAGGGCGGCGGCGGCCTGCTCGGGGCGGCCGGAGAGGGCGAGTGCCTCGGCCAGGTCGGCGTCCACCAGGAAGAGCGCGGGGTCGGTGAACTCCATCAGGCGCAGCAGGAGCCGGCAGCGGGCGAGGTGGTCGGCGGCGGCCGGGTGGTTGCCGCGCAGGAGTTCGGCGCGGCCGCGCAGGCCGTGGGCGTAGGCGAGCCATTCGCGGTCGTGGTCGCTCTCGGCGGCGCGGATCGCGGAGTCGAGGAGGTGGGCGGCGCGGTCGGCGGTGCCGCCGTTGAGTTCGGCGGCTCCGCCCAGGACGCGGGCCGGGCCGGGGCTGGGTTCGATGCGTTCGCGCAGGTCGTGGGCGGCGCGGCCGGCGGCGTACGCCTCGGCGCAGCGGCCGGCCCGCTCGTAGACGGAGGCGGCGATGTAGAGGACGTTGGCGAGGTCCTCGGTGCGGCCGGCGGCTTCGACCTCGGCGCGCAGCGCCTCGACCTCGGCGACGGCGCGGGGCAGGTCGCCGCTGCGCAGGGCGGCGACGGCGAGTCCTTCGCGGCAGAACACGGCGGCGGCGGTGGGGGGCCGGCCGGCGGCGAGGCGGCAGCCGCGTTCGAGTTGGGCCAGGCCCAGGGCGGGGTCGGTGAGCAGGGTCAGCGGGGCGCGCTGGGCGAGGAGTTCGACCAGCAGGTCGGGGTCGTCGGCGTGGTCGGCGTGCTTCTCGGCGGTGGCGAGTTCGGCGAGTCCTTCGGCGCGGTCGCCGCGGTGCAGGGCGCGGACGGCGCGTTCCTGGTGGACGGCGGCGGTGAGGGCGGGGTGGCCGCCGGTGTCCTCGGCGGCGGCGGTGAGCAGGGGTTCGGCGCCGGGGTGGTCGGGGCCGAGCAGGCGGGCGAGCAGCAGGCGGGCGTGCACCCGGACGTCGGCGGCGGGGGCGGCGGCGAGGGGTTCGCCGCAGGCGCGGGCGAGGTCGGGCAGGCCGGCGGCGGCGGCGTTGCGGGCGGCGGCGAGCAGGCGGCGGCTCGCGGTGTCGGGGTCGGGGGTGTGTTCGGCGGCGAGGCGGAGCAGTTCGGCGGCGGTGCCGGGGGCGCCGCGGGTGAGCGCGGTGTCGGCGGCGCGGTGCAGCCGGGAGGCGAGGCGGGGGTCGGGGGCGTCGGCGGCGAGGGCCTGGTGGCGGACCTGTTCGACCGGGTCGGCGGTGAGTTCGGCGAGCAGCCGGTGGGCGGCGCGCAGGGTGTCGGGGGCGGCGTCGGCAAGGACCACTTCGGCGACCAGGGGGTGGCTGAACTGGGGGGTGCCGGCGGGGGTCTGCTGGACGATGCCGTGGCGGCGGGCGGCGGCGAGCGGTTCGGTGACGGTGGCGGGCAGGCCGGTGCCGGTCCGGGCGGCGGCCAGGACGGTGAGCGACTGCCGTGCGGTGTCGGGGAGTTCGCCGAGCCGGGCGGAGACCAGGGCGCGCAGCCGGTGCGGGACGTCGAGCGGGCGGGCCGGGTCGGCGGGCAGCGCGCTCTCGCCGCCGCCGGCGGCCAGCGAGCGGCCCAACTCCAGCGCGTAGTAGGGGTTTCCGCCGCTGACGGCGTGCACCCGGGTGAGGGTGAGTCCGCTCAGCCGCAGGCCGAGCCGTTCGCGCAGCAGGGCGCCGGTGCCGCGTTCGCCGAGCGGGCCGACCGGGATCTCGCGGGCGCCGGGCGGGCAGAGCGCGCCCCGCTCGGGTGCGGCGGCGGCGTGTTCGGTGCGTTCGGTGACGGCGATCCGGACCCGGCGGTCGGTGAGGCGGCGGGCGGCGAAGGCGATGACCTGGCGGCTGGCCTCGTCGAGCCACTGGGTGTCGTCGAGCAGGACGAGGACGGGGCCGCGCTGGGCGAGTCGGCGCAGTGCTTCGAGGACGGCCACCCGGACGGCCAACGGGTCGGTGGGGGTGCCGGGTTGGGGGGCGCGGTGGAGCAGGGCGCACTCCAGGGCCTGGCGCAGGTGGTCGGGCAGGTCCTCGGCGAGGCCGGGGAGGGCCTCGCCGAGGAGGTCGATCAGGGCGAGGTGCGGCAGGTCCGCCTCGGCGGCGGTGGGGCTGCTGCGCAGGACGGTCCCGCCCGCCGGGCCGGCGTCCTGGGCGAGGGTGTCGAGCAGCGCGGTCTTGCCGATGCCGGCCGGTCCGTGCAGCAGGACGCCGCCGGTGGCGGCGAGGGCGGCGCGGATGTCGGCGAGCAGGTGCGCGCGGTCGACGAGTGGGGGCTCGGTCGGGCCCGCCGGGGTGGTGGCGGCTGCGGCCGGGCCGGGGAGGATGCCGGTCATGGCGGTCAGTGTGCCGCCTCGGAACCGGCTGCGCGAGGGTGTCACCTGAACGCGACACCCTCACGACCCGCCGTTAAGTCCCCTTTAAGGACCGCCTGTTGGGGCGGCCCGGCCGGAGCCGGTCGGACGCTTCCCGGCTCCGGCGGTCGGCTCCGGCCGGTCGGCTACGGCGGTCGGCTCCGGTCAGCCGACGCTGACGTCGTCGACCAGGAAGACGGTCGACAGGTAGGCGTCCTCCTGGCCGACGAAGCCCAGGTTGACGCTCTGGCCGCGGAAGGCGCTCAGGTCGACGGTCTTCTGCACGTAGCCGGCGGAGGCGTTGGCGTTGGAGTACGTCGCCAGGGCCTGGCCGTTGGCGGTGACCTTGAGCGTGTCGTAGGCGGTGGAGCCGGACTCCTGGGTGGTGACCTTGAGCCAGAAGGTGAGCTTGGGGCTGCCGGTGGACGGCACCGCGACGTTGTTCTGCGCCAGCGTCTCGCTGGCGGTGGAGCCGTAGCCCATCATCCAGGCGTACCAGGAGCCGCCGTGGGCCTGCTGCTGGGTGGAGTTGGTGATGTCGTCGGCGCTCTGGGTCCAACCGGTGGCGCCCTGCTCGAAGCCGCCGTTGGTCAGCGCGTTGCCCGGGTTGGGGTTGCCGGTGGGCGAGGAGGTGGGCGAGGGGCTGGGCGAGCCGGACGGCGACGGGGTCGGGGTGCCGTTGCCCGGGTCGGGCAGGGCGGTGCCGACGCTGACGGCGGCCCACGCCTTGGAGACCAGGTACCGCTCCTGCGAGTTGGCGCCGTACAGGTCGGCCGCGGCCTGCAGGGTGGCGGTGCGGGCACCGGAGTAGGTGGTGGTGGAGGTCATGTAGGTGGACAGGGCGCGGTACCAGACCGCGGCGGCCTTGTCCCGGCCGATGCCGCCGAAGCTGTCGCCGTTGCACGGGGTGCCGTTGTGCGGCAGGCCGCCGATGGTCTTGGCGCCGGTGCCCTCGGCGGCGAGGTAGAAGAAGTGGTTGGCGATGCCGGAGGAGTAGTGCACGTCGACCTGGCCGGCCCGGCTGCTGTAGCAGGAGAGCGAGGAGCCGTCGGCGGCCGGGTTGTCCATCCGGCGCAGGTAGCCGTTGCCCATGTGGAGCTTCTCGCCGATGTAGTAGTCGCCGGGGTCGGTGCTGTTGCCGGCGTAGAACTCGACCATGGTGCCGAAGATGTCGCTGGTGGCCTCGTTGAGGCCGCCGGACTCGCCGGAGTAGTTCAGGTTGGCGGTGGCGGCGGTGACGCCGTGGCTCATCTCGTGGCCGGAGACGTCCAGGGCGGTCAGCGGGGTGTTGCCGTTCTGCGAGGAGCCGTCGCCGAAGGACATGCAGAAGCAGGAGTCGTCGTAGAACGCGTTCAGCAGCTGGTTGTCGACGTGCACGTAGGCCGGGGCGCCGCGGCCGTCGTTGCGGATGCCGCTGCGGTTGAAGGTGCTCTTGTAGTAGTCCCAGGTCTTGGCCAGGCCGTAGGAGGCGTCGACGGCGGCGCTCTCGCGGCTCGAAGTGGAGCCGTTGCCCCAGGAGTTGGACGACTTGGAGAAGGTCCGGGCGTTCTGCGCGGGGTTCGACTGCGGGCTGTTGTACGAGTCGTAGACGATGGTGCCGCCGTGCGCCGCGTCGGTCAGCGTGTAGCCGCTGCCGCCCTGGCTGGTCTCGATGCCGACCTGGCCGACGTTGACGCCGTTGCCGGTGCCGGTGACGGTCTGCTCGACCTCGTACTGGTCGAGGACGGCGCCGCTGGCCGCGTCGAGCACGACCGCCTCGTGGGAGCCGGGGCCCGCGTCGCCGGTGCCGGTGACGGTGTTGCGGTAGGCCAGCACCGGCACCTTGCCGACCGCCCAGACCACCAGCTGGCTGGTGTCGAGGGTGGTGGTGCGGGCCGAGGTGACGTGCTTGGCGCTGCGCTCGGCGGTGGCCGAGGCGTCCTTGCCGGTCAGCTTCGGGGTCACGCCGGCCACCTTGACGGCGCCCTCGTGCGCCCAGGTGGTCGAGGTGGGCTTGCCGTTCGCGGCGTAGTGCACGACCAGGTCGCCGCCGACCACGGGCAGTCCGCGGTAGGTGCGGTCGTAGCGCACGTGCCGGGCGCCGTCGTTCTCGACCAGCACGTCCTTGGGCAGCAGGCGCTCGTCCGGGCCCAGGCCCAGTGTCTTCGCCAGTGCCCCGGCCTCCTTCTCCGCCCGCTCCATGACCGCGAGGCGGCCCACGACGGTCATCGACTGGAAGCCCGCACCGTTCGCGGTGGTGCCGCTCGCCAGTGCGGGGGACTGCGAACTCGCCGCCACCACGGTGCCCAGGGTGAGGGCGGCCGCAACGGCTGCCGCCAGCGCGGTCTTGCGGTTCATCGGGTTTCCTCCCGCCGGGCCGGGGTTGATGGGGGACGGCCGCGGCACCGATGGGGTGTGGTGTCGCGGCCGGGTTCGGCTCGGCGGCAGGACGCTAGGACCGCGGACCGCCCCCGCGACATGCCCCCGCCGCCCGGCAAGGGCCGGTCAAGGGTGCGCCGCGCCGCGCCCCAGGGGCGCCCCGGCGGGCGGTCAGCGAGCCACCCGGAAGCCGATGTTGCCGCTGGAGCTGTCCGGGGTGTTCGAGGAGCGGGCGGACAGCCGGTAGCGGTTGCAGTAGGAGGCGTGGCACATGTGGGAGCCGCCGCGCATCACCCGGGCGGGACCGGTGGGCGGGCCGAGCGGGTCCCGGCGGGTGGCTGGGGTGTCGGGGCGGTGGTGGTCGGGGCTGAAGCGGTCGGCGCACCACTCCCAGACGTTGCCGAGCACGTTGTACAGGCCGTGCCCGTTGGGGCGGTAGGAGCGGACGGGGGCGGTGGAGCGGTGCCGGCCGGTGTGGCGGATCGGGAACTCGCCCTGCCAGATGTTGAGCATCTCCCGTCCGCCGGGGGCGAGTTCGTCGCCCCACGGGTAGCGGGTGCCGGTGCGTCCGCCGCGGGCCGCGTACTCCCACTGCGCCTCGGTGGGCAGCCGGGTGCCGGACCAGGCGCAGTACGCCTGCGCGTCGTTCCAGGAGACGTGCACCACGGGGTGCTGCTGGCGGGCGGCGAAACCGCTGCCGGGGCCCTCGGGGGCGCGCCAGTCGGCCCCCTCGACGGCCCGCCACCACGGGGTGGCGGCGACCGGCGGGGAGGCGGCGCGCAGCCGGTCGGTGAGGAAGCCCTCGAAGACGAAGCTGGAGCCGAAGCGCTCGGCGTCGGTGACGTACCCGGTCTCCCGGACGAAGGACGCGAACTCGGCATTGGTGACGGTGGTCGCGGCGATCGCGAACGGCCCGAGCCGCACCTCGCGCACCGGCCCCTCGCCGTCGGCCGGGACGCCGTCCGGGTCCTGCCCGCCCATCAGGAACGTCCCGCCGGGCAGTTCCAGCAGCCCGCGGGCGGCCCGCACCGCGGCGGGGGACGGTGCGACGGGCGGCGGTTCCGGGGTCAGGAGCGGCAGGACGGGCAGGCCGAGGTCGGTGGGCTCGTGTCCGGGGGTGCAGCAGGGGAGCATGACGGCCTCTTCGGTGCGGGGGTTCGGGTGGCTCGGGGGGTTCGGGTGGTTCGGGGGGTTCGGGTGGTTCAGGTGGCCCGGGTGGTTCGGAGTTGCCGGGAAGTGGGGCCCGGCCGGTCGCCGTGGGGGGCGACCGACCGGGGTTTCGAGGAAGCCGTGCGGCCGTGCGGCCGTGCGGTCAGGCGGTGCGTTCGGCGGCGAGGGTCGCCGCGAGGGCCGGGATGCCCAGCGCCTGCTCCTGCGCGGGGGTGGCCTGGTACAGCTTGTTGACCAGCTGGTACGGGTCGGCGTCCAGGTCGTAGTACTCGCGGAAGGCGACCTGGCCGGTGCCCGCGGGCAGGCCGTTCGCATCGGTGTGCAGCTTGTAGTACTCGGTGTACTGCTTGTCCTTGCCGAGGTACGAGGCCCAGGTGTGCGGCTGTCCGTCCTGGTGGGCGCCCTGCTCCCAGAACTCGACCAGCAGGTGGTCGCGGCTGTACGCGCCGAGCAGCGAGTGGCCGTCGACCGCCCAGTCGGGGGTGATCCCGGCGGCCTGGAGGACGGTCGGGGCGATGTCGATGTTGGCCACGATCCGGTGGTCGGCGGGGCTGCCCGCCCCGAGGCCGCCGGCCGGCCAGGACAGGTAGAACGGCACCTCGACCGAGGGCAGGTAGGGCACCGACTTCTTCGACCAGCCGTGGTCGGCCCAGGTGTAGCCGTTGTCGCCGAGGTAGATCACCAGGGTGTTCTGCAGCTGCCCGAGCGCGGCCAGTTTGTCGTGGATGGCCTGTACGGCGTCGTCCACCGAGAGCAGGGTGCGCAGTTGGCGGGCGCGCAGCTGCCGGGCGGTGGCGAGGGTGGCCGTCCCGTTCTGGATCCACTCGGGCTTGTCGCTGCGGTCGGCCTCGTCGACGGACGGGCGGCCGTCCCAGGCCGGGACGGGCGTGTCGGCGTACTTGGGCTCGGGCGTGTTGGGCTCGTGCGAGGCCTTCGGCGCGACGAACGCGAACCACGGGCGCGTGTCGGTGGCGGCCTTGTCGAGGAAGGCGAGCGCGTGGTCGCGGATCACCGAGGTCGAGTAGCCGGGGATGGTGCGCACGGTGCCGTTGTCGTTGTACTGGCCGTTGTTGTAGACCACCGGCGCGGACAGCAGCCACTCGTCGAAGTGCGGCGGGTTGTCGGCCGGGTGCCAGGCGTTCAGGTACTTGCCGAACAGGCCGGTGCGGTAGCCGGCCTGGTGCAGCGCCCGCTGGATGGTGTGCTGCTGGTCGAGGTTGTACGGGTGGCCGTTGTCGCGGACGCCGTGGTGGTGCGCGTACTGGCCGCTGAAGATCGAGGAGCGGGACGGCGCGCACAGCGGCGTGGTGACGTGCCCGGCGGTGAACCGGACGCCGTGGCCGACCAGCCAGTCCACCGTCCTGGGGGTGGCCCACTCGGTCTGCTTGGGCTGGTCGTCGGTGAGGATCACCAGGATGTTCGGCCGGGTGCCCGGCGCGGCGCCGGGCTCGGTGGTGGCGGCGGCCGCGGTGGCGGGTGGGGCGCCCAGGGTCAGGGGCAGGGCGGTCGCGGCGGCGACCGATACCGCGCCGGCCAGGAAGCCGCGGCGGTCCACCTTCGATTCGGCCTTCGGTTCGTCGCGCGGAGGTTCGGTGTTCCGGCTCATGGTGTGCGCACCCTTTCGCGGCAGGAGGGAACGTGCGGGCGGAGCGGGTCGGCGGGCGTCCCCGGCCGGACGGAGCGTGCGCGGCACTGACGGTGAACCTACGGGCGCGCGACGAGGGCCCGCAATTGGCTGCGCGCAGACAACGCACGCTGTTCACGGGCCCGTTGCAATGTTTCGCACACCCGCCGACCGGGGCCCCCGCCCGCCGCCCCGGAAGAAGCCCCGGAAGCCCGGAGGCCCGGAGGCCCGGAGGCCCGGAAGAAGGTGGCATGGAGTCGTGCATCCGGGGCAGTCGCTGGGTGCGGCGGAAGAAGGGCCCGGCCGATCCCCCCCCTGTAGGCCGGGCCCCCCGCCGTGCGGTGCCGGTTCCGCGGGGCGGTGCGCCGCCGACCGTCCTCCTGTCCCCGGTGCGACGGCCGCGGTCCGGAACGGCATAGGCTGGGCCGCGTGGACGAGGTGGAGACGGTACCGGGCGAGGCGGAGCTGCTGCCGGAGCTGGACGGGACCGAGCGCGGGCTGGTGGTGCTGATGTGCGGGCTGCCCGGATCGGGGAAGAGCACGTACGCGCGGGCGCTGGAGCGGCGCGGGTTCGTCCGGCTGTCGATCGACGAGGTGATCTGGGCGCGGACCGGGCGCGACGGGGCGGAGCTGGAACCGGCCGTGTACGAGCGGCTCAAGACGGCCGTGGAACGGGAGCTGTGGGAGGAACTGGTCGGGCTGCTGGAGGCGCGCCGCCCGGTGGTCGTCGACTACAGCTTCTGGAGCCGGGAGACCCGCGACCGGTACAAGGCGCTGATCGAAGACCACGGCTGCCGCTGGGAGTTGGTCCGGCTGCGGGCCGACCTGGAGACGCTGCGCCGCCGCCTGGCCGCCCGCAGCCGGCGCAGCGACGCGAACAGCGTGACCGTCCCGGACGAGACGCTGCGGCGGTACTTCGACGCCTTCCAGGAGCCGGTGGGCGAGGGCGAGCGGGTGATCGTCCAGCGCTGAGGGCCGGCGGGCCGGCCGGTGCGGGCCGGCCGGTGCGGGCCGGCCGGTGCGGGCCGGCCGGTGCGGGCCGGTCGGTGCCGGTCAGCAGGTCAGCGGGCCAGGTCGCGGACCAGGGTGCTGCTCACCTGCGGGAGTTCGCCGTACTCGAGGTCGTCGCAGTCGACCGGGAGCTGGTGGATGACGGCGGCCAGCCGGGGCGGGAGCTTCACGTCGAGGCCGTCGTGGCACAGGGCGAGGATCTCGGCCAGCACGCCCGCCGGGAGCAGGGTGTCGCGGACGCCGAGGACGTGCTGCGGCGGGCGGGGGCGGGCGGCCAGCGCCTCGGCCTGGCGCCGCCAGACCTCGGCGTCCAGGAACTCGCCGAGGCTGCGGTGCAGCAGGCTCAGGCAGGACGCGGCGGTGTAGGAGCCGCCGCCGGCCGCGAACTGCCACCAGAACTGGGCGCCCTCGCGGTGGCGGGCGGCGTGCAGCAGCGCGCCCAGGACCAGGGCGCCCTCGGGGTGGATGCGTTCGTCGTTGACGAGCAGGTCCAGCGAGGGGGCGGCGGTGGGCATCGCCAGGACCAGCGAGGTGGCCAGGTCGAGTTCGTGGGCGGCCTGGAGGTGTTCGGAGGGGAACGGGCGGGGGGCGGTGAGCAGCCGGTCCCAGGAGACGCCGGGGCCGTCCGGGCCGCCCTGGCCGCCTGCGCGGTGCGGACCGCCGGGGCGCGGGCGGGGCTCGCGGGTGGCGGGTGGGTGGAGGCTGTCCGGTCCGGCGGTCACCGGCGCTCCCTGTTCCGGGCGCCGAGGGCGGCGGCCAGCCGGTCGAGGGCCTGGGCGGCGGTGGAGCGGACGTTGGCCTCCGTGGTGGCCAGGCAGTCGGCGATCTGCCGGTCCGTCAGGCCGAGCAGGTAGCGCAGCAGGACCACGTCGTGACGCCGCTCCGAGAGCCCGCGCAGGGCGGCGTACAGCTGCCAGTGGTCGGCGGCGGTCTCCGGCAGGTCGCCGGCCCGCTCGGCGGCGACCCGCACCGCGCAGACCCAGAGCGGGACGTGCGCCGGGGAGGGCGGCGGTTCGCCGTCCATCATCCGCTGCAGCAGGGCCGCGCCGACCTCCTCCTTGAGGATCGTCCAGGCCTGGAAGGCCGGGAACTGCTCGCGCAGGATGCGCGGCCACTCCTGCCAGACCCGGCCCTTGGCGAGTTCCACCGCGCCGTGCACCGCGCCGGGGTCGCCCAGGCGGGCGGCGGCGAAGCCGGTCCACGTCCGGTGGTGCGTGTCGCAGAATGCGTCGAACGTCAGGCGGTGCCGGTCGCCCACCGCCCATTCGCTCTCGTTCACGCCCCACTCCTCCCCGGCGGCACCCTGGTCGCCGCAGCCGGACGCCGGCGCCGGCCGCCGGCACCGGTCGCCAGAACTCGCGTCCCCCACAGGAACAGTAAGGCGCATCAGGTGCCGAAATGGTAATCCGGCACAAGAGGTTTCCGGATCAGCCGCAAATCACCCTGCCGGAAAACCAGCCTATCCGGGGCGCCGACCGGATCGGACCGACCGATGATCGATTCCGACCGTTTCGCCCGGCCGCGCCCCGGGTGCGGCCACCCCCCTTGATTCTCCGTTCGCCCGTATGGGCATAGTGGGCGCAGTGAAGGAGTGACGGACGATCAGGGGGCGCGTGTGACAGACGTGAGCGGACGGACCGACGGCGTCGAGGTCAACCTCGACATCCACCTGGCGCACTCGGCCCGGATGTACGACTTCTACCTCGGCGGGACGACCAACTTCCCCGCGGACCGGGAGGCCGCCGGCCGCGCCCTGGCCGTCTTCCCCTACGCCCGCTCCGCCGCCCGCGCCAACCGCGCCTTCATGCGCCGCTCGACCCGCCTGCTCGCCCGCTCCGGCATCCGGCAGTTCCTCGACATCGGCACCGGCATCCCCACCTCGCCCAACCTGCACGAGGTGGCCCAGCGGATCGCGCCGGACGCCGCGGTCGTCTACGCCGACAACGACCCGATCGTGCTGCTGCACGCCCAGGCCCTGCTGCGCGGCACCGAGCAGGGCGTCACCGCCTACGTCCAGGCCGACGTCCGCGAGCCGGACGCGCTGCTGGAGGCCGCCGCCCGGACCCTCGACTTCGACCGGCCGGTCGCGCTCAGCATGAACGCGCTGCTGCACTTCGTCCCGGACGACGCGCACCGGATCACCGAGGGCCTCAAGGCCCGGCTGCCCCGCGGGTCCGCGCTGGTGATCAGCCACCTGACGCCCGACTTCGCCCCCGACGAGACCGCCCGGCTCATCCAGGTCTACACCGCCGCCGGCACGCCGGTCGCGGCCTGCACCCGCGACCGGTTCGGCGAGTTCTTCACCGGCTGGGACCTCCTCGACCCGGGCCTGGTCGCCACCACCCGCTGGAACCCCTCCCCCGAGGACGACACCGAGCACATCACCGACGCCGGCGCCTCCTGCTACGGCGCGGTCGCCGTCCGCCCCTGACCCGGGCGGGCCGTGACCTGGGCGGGCCATCGGCGGGTCGCGGCCGGGGTGGACGGCGGCAACGGGCGGCGGCAACGGGCCGCCTCGGCCCCGCAGTCCGGCCGGCCGGGCGGTGTCGATGACGTGCGCCCGGCTCGGGAACACCTTCTCCAGCAGGACGCGGTGCACCTCCGGGTCGCGGGCGGCCACCCCGTCGGAGAGCACGTGGGGCCGGTGGTCCCGGTCGGCGGCGTCGAGCAGCGTCGACAGCACGACGCCGCCGGTGCTGATCCCGCTCAGGACCGGCGTGTCGACGCCGCGGGCCGCGAGCCGCTCGTACAGGTCCGTGGTGGCCCCGGTGCCGATCCGGACCTTGCGGACCACGATGCCGCCCTCCAGCGGGGCGAGTCCGGGGTGGAACCGGGTGGCCCCGGGTCTGCCGCCACCACCGTTCTCGGGGCTCCGGCCTGACCCCCCGTCACAAATCCCTTGGACGTCCCGGGGCGTGGCTTGCTGCAATGGGGACGCCCACGGCCACGGCCGGAGCCGCACCGGCCCGGGCCGAACCGGAGGGACACCGCGATGGCCGAGATCAGGCTGCACCTGTCGGTGCGCGACCTCGCCGAGGCCGACCTGCCGTCCTGCGGCTGGGCCGGTTCGCCCCGGCACGTGCGCGAGCTGGTCCGGCAGCTCCGCCGGGCCGAGGCGGGCGAGGTCGACTACCTGGCGGTGTGCACGCCGGTGGGGCTGCCGGTGGCGGTCGGCGGCGTCGACTACGCGGTCGCGCCCGGGGCGGGCACGCTCTGGCAGTTGGGCGTCCACCCGGTCCTGCAGTCCTGCGGGATCGGCACGCTGCTGATCCGCTCCGCCGAGCAGCGGATCGTCGCGCGCGGCCTGGCCCGGGCCGAGCTCGGCGTCGAGGAGTCCGACCCGCGCGCCCGCGCCCTGTACGAGCGCCTCGGCTACCGCGCCTTCGGCCGCGCCCCCGACTCCTGGGAGGTGGAGGACGCGGACGGCACCCTGCGCCGCCACGAGACGGTCTGCACCCTGATGCGCAAGTCCCTCGCCTGACGCCGCGCTCCGCGGCGTTCACCGCCGGCGCGAGGCCGCCTCCTGCCGGTGGTCGGCCGGTGGTCAGTCGGTGGTGGGGGCGGTCAGGTCGAGGGTGAAGCTGAAGCGGTCGCCGCGGTAGAGGGTGCGGACGAGTTCCAGCGGGCGGCCGGCGGCGTCGCGGCTGCGGCGGTTCAGCAGGAGCATCGGGAGGGCGGGCGGGGTGCCGATCAGGAGGGCCTCGCGCGGGGTGGCGAGGACGGTCTCGATGCGTTCCTCGGCTCCGGCGAGGTGGACGCCGCGTTCGCGCAGGTAGCCGTAGAGCGAGCCGGCGGGGTCGAACTCGGCGGCCAGCCGCGGGACGCGGGCCACCGGCAGGTAGGTGGACTCCAGGCCGACGCGCTCCTCGTCGGCGCGCAGCACGCGTTCGAGGTGCCAGAGCGGCTCGCCCGCGGGGACGGCGAGGCGGTCGGCCGTCGCGGGGTCGGCGGGCTGGCGGTCCAGGGCGATCAGGGTGCGGCCGGGGCGCAGGCCCTGGCGGGTGACGCCCTCGGTGTAGCTGGTCAGCGACAGCGGCTGTTCGATCTTGGCGCCGGCCACCACGGTGCCGCGGCCCTGGCGGCGCAGGCGGCCCTCGATCAGCAGGTCGCGCAGGGCCTGGCGGACGGTGGCCCGGGCGACGCCGTACCGCTCGGCCAGGCCGGCTTCAGTGGGGAGCCGTCCGCCGGGGCCCAACTCCTCGATCAGCTCTTCGAGTTCGGCCTTGACCAGGTAGTACTTGGGCACCCGGCCGTGCTCGGGGACGCCGGACCGGGCGGGGGCGAGGGGGGCGCGGGAGGGGCTGTGGTTCACCGGCCCAGGGTAGCGAGCACCCCTCCCCCGCCCCCGGTCCGCCCCCGGTCCGCCCTCGGCCCGCCCTCGGCCCGCCCTCGGTCCGGACGTCCACGGAACATCACGAACGGATAACCGGTCTGTACTGAATTTTGGCGCTTGTTCATACAACCGTGGATTCGGCGCGGGCTCGCGCTCGCCCGCCCGGCCCATCCTCGGTGCCGGTGCAACCGCACCGTGACGCTTTCCCGTTGGGAGCCCCCGTGCGCAACTCCCGCTCCACCATGGCCCTCTCCCTCTCCGCGGCGGCCGTCGTCGCGGCCGCGCTGGTCCCGCTGGGCGGCTCGTCCGCCGTGGCCGCCACCGGCGCGTACAACGGTCTGCCGAACGGCAGCAAGCAGGCCAAGACGCTGGTCATCGGCATAGACGGCACCCGGTACGACAAGCTGCTCACGGCGGACGCGCCGAACCTGAAGGCCCTGATCGCCTCCGGCACCACGGCGACGTCCGACCTGTACGCGAACCCGCTGGCGCCGACCCTCTCCGGCCCGGGCTGGTCGACCATCGCGACCGGCGTGTGGCCGGACAAGCACAAGGTGATGGACAACAACTTCACCGGTTCGCGCTTCGACCTGTACCCGGACTACACGAGCCGGCTGGAGAGCGCCGCCCCGGCCGCCTCGACGCTGGTGGTCGGCTCCTGGAACCCGATCGCGACCACCGTCTTCAGCAGCAGGGCCGACCTGCGGGTCTCGGAGAGCGAGAACGACGCGAAGGCCGCCGCGGACACCGCCGACTACCTGGCGCACGGCAACCCGGACTCGGTGTTCCTGCACCTGGACGAGGTGGACGAGGCCGGGCACTCGTACGGCGGCGCGTCCAGCCAGTACCTGGCGGCGATCCACGACGCGGACACCCGGGTCGGGCAGGTGCTGGCGGGCCTCAGGTCCCGTGCCACCTACGCCGCGGAGGACTGGCTGGTGGTGGTCACCACCGACCACGGCCACACCGACGCGGGCGGCCACGGCGGCAACTCGGCGAACGAGCGGCAGACCTGGATGGTCCTCAACGGCCGGGGCTACGCGGCCGGCGCGCACCGCTACGACGTCAAGCCGGTGGACATCGCGCCGACCGTGCTCAAGCACGAGGGCGCGCCGGTCGACCCGGCCTGGGGCCTGGACGGCACGCCGGTGGACGAGATCGTGCCGGACGAGTTCGACGCGCTGCGGCCGAGCCTGCAGACCCGGGTCGACGAGAGCGGCATCGGCGCGACGGTCAAGGGCTTCACCCACACCCCGCCGGCCGGCTGGTCGATCGACAACGCGCGGATGCCGTCCGGCGGCGTCACCGAGTGGCGCGGCTGGGCGTTCGCCACCGACGAGTTCTGGACGGCGGCGCAGCTCGGCCAGAGCCGGGAGACCAACGTCCGGGCCCGCAACGTGTTCGCGGTCGCGGACTCCGACGAGTGGGACGACAAGTCGCACGGCACCGGCCAGTTCGACTCGACGCTGGTCAGCCCGGCCTACTCGGTGGCCGGCCGCACGCACGGCACGCTGTCCTTCGCCACCGACTACAAGGTCGACGGCCCGCAGACCGGCGACGTGTACGTCTCGTTCGACGGCGGCGCCGCGCAGCTGGTGAAGTCCTACCGGGCGGACCTGAACACCGTCGAGCACCTGGACGTCGCCGTCCCGGCGGGTGCGTCGACGGCCCGGTTCCAGTTCCGCTACACGGGTACCAACTCGGCGTTCTGGACGGTCGACCAGGTCGTCTTCGGCTGATGCCGCGCCCGGTCCGGGGCGGGTCGCGCCCGGCCCGCCCCGGACCGGTTCAGCGGGTCTTGAGCACCACGCCGACGGCGAAGGCGATCTGCTCGTCCGTCAGGTCGGCGCGGGCGGTCAGCCGCAGCCGCGGGACGCCGTCGGGGACGGACGGCGGGCGGAAGCAGCCGACGGCCAGGCCCTCCTCGCGGCAGGCGGCGGCCCAGCGCACGGCGTGCTCGGGGTCCTCGGCGCGGACGGAGACCACGGCGCCGTCGGGGGCGGAGGCGTGCAGGCCGGACTCGGTGAGCCGGTCGGCGAGTTCGCGGGCCACCCGCAGGGCGTCGGCGGCCCGGCCGGGTTCGGCGCGCAGCAGGCGCAGGGCGCCCAGGGCGGCACCGACCGCGGCGGGGGCCAGGCCGGTGTCGAAGATGAAGGTGCGGGCGGCGGAGACCAGGTGGCGGACGACCCGTTCGGGGCCGAGGACGACGCCGCCCTGGGCGCCGAGGGACTTGGAGAGCGTCGCGGTGGCGACCACGTCGGGCTGTCCGGCGATGCCGGCGGCGGCTCCGGCGCCCGCGCCGCCGGGGCCCAGCACGCCCAGGCCGTGCGCGTCGTCGACGACCAGGGCGGCGCCGGACTCCCGGGCCGCGGCGAGGTGTCCGGCGAGCGGGGCGGCGTTGCCGTCGACCGAGAACACCGAGTCGGTGACCACCAGGGCGCGGGGTTCGGTCCGCCCGGCGAGGGCGGCCCGGACCGCGCCGGGGTCGCAGTGCGCGGCGCGGACGGTGCGGCCCCTGGCGAGGCGGCAGCCGTCGATCAGCGAGGCGTGGTTGTGGGCGTCGGAGACGATCAGGGTGTCCGGCCCGGCGAGCGCGGTGAGCACGGCGAGGTTGGCGGTGTAGCCGGAGGAGAACACCAGCGCGGCCTCGTACCCGCAGAACTCGGCGAGTTCGCGCTCCAGCTCGGTGTGCGCCTCGGTGGTCCCGGTGACCAGCCGGGAGCCGGTCGCCCCGCCGCCCCAGCGCACGGCGGCTCCGGCGGCGGCCGCGGTGACGGCCGGGTGCCTGGTCAGCCCGAGGTAGTCGTTGGACGCCAGGTCGAGCACCGGGTCCTCGGCCGGGCGACTGCGCAACCGCCTGGTCAGCCCGGCCTCCGCACGGACGGCCGCGGCCTCGTCCAGCCAGTCGAACACCCGCTCCGGCGCCGCACCCACGTCCCCGACCTGCCCGTCTCCCGCCATGCCCGGCACTCTGTCACCCGGCAGCGGGCCGGAGCAACGCGCGCCGCCCCGATGTGCGGTGTCCCACACTCCGGGGCGGCGGGCCTGACGGGTCTGACGGGCCTGGCGGGCCTGGCGGGGGGTCAGTTGCGGTAGCGGAACAGGATGCGGCCCCTGGTCAGGTCGTACGGGCTGAGTTCGACCAGGACGCGGTCGAACGGGAGGATCTTGATGTAGTTCTTGCGGATCTTTCCGCTGATGTGGGCGAGCACGTGGTGGCCGTTCTGCAGTTCCACCTTGAAGGTGGCGTTGCGCAGACACTCGAGGACGGTGCCTTCGAGCTCCAGGCCCTTTGCGACGCGTGGCAAGGGATCTCGATTCTCTGGTGGGGTTCCGACGGGGTGGTGCGGGTCGATCAGGGGTGGTGCGGGTCGATCAGGGCTGATCAGGGGTGGATCAGGTGCAGGACCTGGCCGGTCCGTTCGGCGCCGAAGCTCTCGACGAGGGTGGTGGCGGCGGTGCGGGACTGGTCGACCTCGGCCCAGGCGGCGGGGACCCCCGCCCGGTGCAGGGTGTGCAGGGCGTGGGCGAGCAGGGAGCGGCCGAGGCCGTGCCGCCGGTCGGCGGCGCGGACCGCGAGCAGGCCGATCCGGGCGGGGCCGCGACCGCGGACCACCCGGACCAGCCCGGCGTACCGGCCCCGGTGGACGGCGACGGCGTACAGGGAGGGATCGATGAGAGTGTCCCCCGGAGGGCCGGGTCGAACCTCGGCGGGCATGGTGTGCCAGCCGGGCCCGGCCTCGACCTCGGCCCGGATCTCCCGGTCCAGCGCCCGCAGCGCGGCCTCGTCGGCCGCCCCGGCGGGCAGGATCGTGACGCCCGGGGCGGGGCGGGGGGTCTCGGCGGCGACGGCGGTGGACAGCAGGTACTCCCACTCCCGTCGTTCGGGGACGAAGCCGGCCCGCTCCCAGCGGGCGGCCAGGCCGGTGTCGTCGTCCCCCGGCACCAGGGTGCGGAGCGGGGCGGGCAGGGCGGTGAGCATCGCCCCGGCGAGCGGCTGGAAGGCCGCGTCGTCCCAGACGTCGATGCTGACGTAGCGGAGGTCGTGGCGGCGCGAGGAGACGTCGCCGTGGCCGACGACCACGTCGTCGGCCAGGGCCTGCCACTGGGTCTCGTCGACCCGGGTGATCTGCACGGTGTTCATGGCTTTCGCCTTTCGGGAGTGCCTGCGTTGTCACGCGAGCGCTCCCGACGACACCTGTGTCAGTCGTTGCACCGTGGGGAAAGGGGGAGCACCCGCCTCGATCCAGCTCTCATCGGGAACTCACCTCCTCGCTTCCGGTCACGGTGATCCGAACAGTAGCAACCTCCCGCCGCCCGTCCAACCCATTTGTTCTCCGACTCGCTCGGCCCCGGCCCGGGCTACCCGACGGACAGCACGAGGGCCGCGGCCGCGGCGGCCAGCAGCACGAGGTTGAGGCCGATCCGGCGGTCGCCGCCGGTGAGGTGGACCGGGACCGCGCCGGCCTGGAGCAGCAGCAGACCGGCCGCCGCGGCCGGGGCGAGCCAGGTGGCGGTGCCGGTCAGCGGCGGGAGCAGCAGGCCCGCGGCGCCGAGGAGTTCGAGCACCCCGAGGGTGCGCAGAACGGGGAGCGGGACGCGGTCGACCCAGGCCATCATCGGGCGGAGCCGGTCGGGGCTGCGGACCGCCTTCAGCGCGCCCCCGTAGAGGTAGAGGAGGGCGAGCGGGCCCGCGACGATCCAGTAGGCGAGTTCCATGGTTCCCGTTCGGACGTGGCCGCCGCTGGGCGGGGCCGGTCGGTGGCGGCGGCCGGGTCGGCCGCGTCCCCGTCCACCCCACCGCCGGGGCCGGGCGCTGTCCAAGACCCGTTCCGGGCCGCCGATACCGGCTGGGTATCGTCGCAGCGTGGAGCTACGAACCCTGCGGTACTTCGTCGCGGTCGCCGAGGAACTGCACTTCGGCCGGGCCGCCCGCCGCCTGCACCTCAGCCAGCCGCCGCTGAGCCGGGCCGTCAAGCAGTTGGAGGCCGACCTCGGCGCGCCGCTGTTCGTCCGCTCGCCGGCCGGGGTCGCGCTCACCCCGGCGGGCGCGGTGCTGCTGGCGGAGGCGCGGACGCTGCTCGCCCACGCCGACCGGGTCCGGGTGCGGGTGGGCGCGGCGGCCGGGAGCGCGGGCATCACCGTCGGCATCCTGGGCGACGGCACCGACCCCGGCGTGTTCCGGTCGGCGGCCGCCTACCGCCGCCGCCACCCCGGCGTGGACGTCCGGGTCCGGGAGACCGACCTGACCGACCCGACCTGCGGGCTGCGCGCCGGGCTGGTCGACGTCGCGCTCACCAGGGCGCCGTTCGACGGGACCGGCCTGGCGGTGCGCACGCTGCGGTCCGACCCGGTCGGCGCGGTGCTGCGGGCGGACGACCCGCTGGCCCGCCGCGAGCGGCTGCGGCTGGCCGAGTTGGCCGACCGGCGCTGGTTCCGCTTCCCCCCGGGCACCGATCCGCACTGGCAGGCGTACTGGCACGGCGGCGTCCCGCGCGAGGGGCCGGTGGTGCGCGGCGTCCAGGAGTGCCTGCAGGCGGTGCTCTGGAACGGCACGGTCGGGCTGGCGCCGCTCGGGCACGAACTGCCCGCCGAGCTGGCGGTGGTGCCGGTGGTGGACCTGGCGCCGAGCCGGGTGGTGGTGGCGTGGAACGAGCGCGGGGCCGACCCGCTGGTCCGTTCCTTCGTCGAGACGGCGACGGCCGCCTACCGCGACTGACGCCGACCGCCCGCCGGACCGGCGGCGGAGCGGGGGTTCGTGGGCGGGGCGCGGGGCTCAGCAGGCGCAGGAGAGGCCGGAGCGCGGGGCGGTCAGGTCGTCGACGGGGCGCTGCTCGGTGCCGGCGGCGGTGTCGTACGCGAAGCCCTCGCGGACCCAGTACTCGAAGCCGCCGAGCATCTCCTTGACCGGGTGGCCGAGCCGGGCGAAGGCCAGCGCCGCGCGGGTGGCGCCGTTGCAGCCGGGGCCCCAGCAGTAGGTGACCACGGTCAGCGCCGGGTCGATCGTCCCCGGCGCCAGATCGGCGATCCGCGCGGTGGGCAGGTGGACGGCGCCGGGGAGGTGCCCCTGGTCCCAGGCGGCCCTGCTGCGGGTGTCGACCACCACGATGCCGGGCACCCCGGCGGCGAGGTCGGCGTGCACGTCGGAGACGTCCGCCTCGAAGGCGAGCCGGGCGGCGTAGTGGGCGGCGGCCTCGGCCGGGGCGGCGGCGGGGACGCTCAGGACGGCGCTGATCGGAACGGCGTCGCCCGGGACGGCGCTGCTGCTCTCACGGGTGCTCTCGGCGACGGACACGGAGACCTCTTCCTGACGGGACGCGAGGGGGGACGGGGCCGTACCGGGTACGGGTGCGGGTGGTACCGGTCGGCGACGGCTCCATCCTCGGGTCCCGCGCGCTCGCTCCACGAGTGGCGTGACCGCCTGTGACCGTCAAGATCCCGCCAGCGCCCGCCCCGCCTCCGCGCGCGTCCGCACCCCTCAGGCCCCGCTTGCGCGCAGGCGGTCGAGGGCGGTGTCCAGGGCGGCCTCCAGGTGGGTGGCGGAGCCGGTGGTCATCAGGATCAGCACGCCGCCCTGGACGCCGGCCAGCAGCGCGGCGGCCTCCCGGTCGGCGTCCAGCTCCGGGGAGATCGCGCCGTCGGCCTGGAGGTGGCGGATGCCCGCGACGAGGTGGCGCTGCCACTGGGCGAGCAGTTCGCAGGCCACCGCCCGGGTGGCGTCGGTGGCGCCGCCGAGTTGGGCGAGGGCCGTGTGCAGGGGGCAGTTGCCGCCCTGGGCGCGGTAGCGGGCGAGGACCTTGTCGCGCCACTGCCGCCAGGCGTCCCAGGAGGTGAGTGCGCCGAGTTCCGGCTGCTGGTCCGCCAGCACCCGGTCGGCCTCGTGCCGGGCGACGGCGAGCAGCAGGTCGTCCTTCCCGCCGGGGAAGTAGTGGAAGAGCTGGCTCTTGCTGGTCGCGGTGCGGGCCATCACGTCCTCCAGCCGGACCGCGAACACGCCGTCCTCCCGGATCTGTTCGGCGGTTCCCTCGACGATGCGCTGCCGGGTGGCGGCGCCCTTGCGGGTCAGCGGCACGGTTCTCCTCCCGGGACGGTCGGCGGTCAGGGCAGCAGGAGCAGTTTGCCGGTGGTGCGGCGCGATTCGAGGTCGGCGTGCGCCCGGGCGGCGTCGGCGAGGGGGTAGCGGCCGGTGATCCGCTGGGTGAGCCGCCCGTCCAGGACCAGGTCGAACAGTTCGCCGGTGCGCCGCACCAGGTCCGCGCGGGTGGCGACGTGGTGGTGCACGACCGGGTAGCTGAGCAGGATGCTGTGGGGCAGGTCGGTGGGCCGCATGGTCGGCACGCCCATGAACGGGCCGTAGTAGGCGTGCACGCCGTGCGGGCGCAGGGCCAGTTGGGAGGAGCGGAAGGTGTCGGCGCCGCCGCCGTCGTAGACCACGTCGGCCCCGCGTCCGCCGGTGAGTTCGCGGATGCGCTCCTCGAACCCGCCGCCGGAGTGCACCAGGACGTGGTCGGCCCCGGCCTCCTTCGCCACCGCGGTCTTCTCCTCCCGGGAGACCAGGCCGATCACGCTGCCGCCGCGGGCCTTGACCAGCTGGGTGAGCAACTGCCCGACCCCGCCGGCCGCGGCGTGCACCACGGCGGTGCTGCCCGGGGTGACGGAGAACGTCTCGGTGGTCAGGTGGTTGGCGGTCAGGCCCTGCATCAGCAGGCCGCCCGCGATCTCGTCCGGCACCCCGTCCGGGACCTTGACCAGGGCGGCGGCCGGGACGGCCAGCAGTTCGGCGTAGCTGCCGGGGTGGTAGAACCAGGCCACCCGGTCGCCGACGGCCAGGTCCTCGACGCCCGCGCCGAGCGCGGTGACGTACCCCATGCCCTCGGCGCCCAGCACCGTCGGCGCCGCCCAGCCCGGGCCGCCCTGGGAACGGGCCCCGGTGTCCATGTAGTTGACCCCGGCCGCGCCCAGCCGCACCAGCGCCTCCCCGGGGCCGGGCACGGGGTCGGGCAGCTCGGTCCAGCGCATCACCTCGGGGCCGCCGTGCTCCTCGATCCGGATCGCGTGCATGGCACACCGCCTTCCTGCTCGGGCCCGTCCGCCGTCGTCCGGGCACGTACTGCACGTTAGGCGGGCAAAAATGGACCAGCAAGTCCAGAAACGCCGGTGCCCGGCGCACCGCGCACGGGAGCTCCACTGACCGGGGCGCCCACCGGAGGGGCGCCAACGTCCGGGGACAGGGCACCACTTCGCCCGGGCGGCGCCGCGCTCCTCGGCGGGGGCCCGGCCGTCCTGCCGTACCGCACCCGCCCGGCACCCGCATCCCGGGCCTGCGGGGCGCGTGCGCCGCGGCTCGACGGTGTCCGGTACGCCCTTGCGTGGCGGGGACGGGCCCGGCGAGGGTGGGTGTGCCGGTGGCAGGACGGAGAAGGGAAGGCGGATGGAGATCGTCGAGCGGGCCTGGGCGGAGCCCTGGGAGGGGCTGCGGTGCACGCCGACCGGGGGCAGCCCGGTCGGGGTGGTGGTGCTGTCGGGGTCGAGCGGGCGGGTGGAGGAGACGCGGGCGCGGGTGCTGGCCCGGGCGGGGTTCGACGCGCTGGCGATCCGCTGGTTCGGCGGGCCGGGGCAGCCGCCGGGGGTGTGCGAGGTCCCGTTGGAGACCTTCACGGCGGCGGTGGACCTGCTGCGGGCGGACGGGGCGCGCCGGGTCGGCCTGCTCGGGACGTCGAAGGGCGCGGAGGCCGCGCTGCTGACGGCCGTGCGCGATCCCCGGGTGGACGCGGTCGTCGCGCTGGCGCCCACCTCCCTGGTGTGGTGCAACGTCGGCCCGGGCCCGGACGGCGCGGACCGCCCGTTCCGCTCCTCCTGGACCTGGCGGGGGCGTCCGCTGCCGTTCGTCCCGATGGACGAGGGCTGGACGCCCGCGGAGCCGGAGGGCGCCCCGGCGGCGATCCGCGGCTGGTACGAGCGGAGCGCGCGGACGTTCGCCCCGGCCCTGCCCGCGGCCCGGATCCCGGTCGAGCGGGCCCGGGCGGACCTGCTGCTGGTCGCGGGCGGCGCCGACGCGATGTGGCCGTCCCTCCCGTTCGCCGAGCGGCTCCGCGAGCACCGCCCCGCGTCCGGCGGCCCCCGCACCCTGCTGGTCAGCGACCCGGACGCGGGCCACCGCGTGGTGCTCCCGGGCGAACTCCCGCTGCCCCCGTCCCCGGTCCACGCCCACGGCGGCACCCCGGCCGCCGACACCCGGCTGGGCGCCCTGGCCTGGCCCCACCTCCTCGACCTGCTCGGCGGCGGTCTGCCCCTCCCCCTCCCGGGCGGGAGCCGAGCGCCCCGGACGGTCCGGCAGCCCGCCACCCCCGGGTAGCGCAGCACCGTCGGCAGCCGGCGGCGGTCCGCCTCCGCGTGCGGGAGGCCGAGTCCGGCGCGGACGGTGCTGTCGGAGACCGGGCCGGGCACGGTGCTGGTCTCCGTGCGGGCGGTGCCGCGGCGGGACCCGCCAAGCGGCTCGACGTGGCCGACGTGACCGGCATCGCCGACGTGGCCGACGTGGCCGACGTCCAGCAGGGGACGCTCGGCCACGTGACGGTCCGGATCTCCGCGGAGGACGCCACCGGCACCGTCCCCGCCGGATCGGACGCCCGCGCCCTGCCGTTGCCCGACGGCGCGTTCGACGCGGCGCACCTGGTGACGGCTCCGGATGAGTTCCCGGATCCGGGCGTGCCGCTGCCGGAGCCGGGCCGGGTGGTGCGGCCCGGCGGGCGGGCCGTGGTCGGCGGGTGCTTCGACCGGCACCGGGTCCGCCGCACCGTCCCGGTGTCCTCCCGCACCCGATCCCGACCGCTCGACAGGTGGGTTCGACCGCCGGTCTCCTCCCGGTGAACCTGGCCGCCGCACCGACGGCCGGAGGCGCTGTCGAGCCTGTTCACCGGGCCGAGCCTGTTCACCGGGCCGAGCCGGTTCGTCACCTGGTTTCGCGTGCCAGGCGGATTCGGAGGGGACCGGAGGAGACCGACGGCCGGTCCCTACGGGTGGAAGGAGACCTCCGGGTTCCGGGGGGTCGGCCCGTCGAGGAGCGGCTGGGCGACGCCCTTCAGGTGCAGGTCGAAGAAGGCCGTGAGGTACGCCCGGGTGAGCTGGAGCGCGCGCGGGGCGGGGAGCGTTCGGCCGGTGTCGGGCAGGCCGAGCGCGTCGAGCAGGATCGGGAAGTCGGTGAACGAGGCGTGGTTGGTGCCGGCGACGGTCAGCCAGCGCTTCCAACCGTCGAGCCGGGGCCAGCTCTCGGCCCAGCTGGGGTCCTCGGCGCCGTCCGGCAGCGGGTGACCGACCATCAGGAACGCTCTGCCGCCGAGGCCGGTGGCGGGCACCGGGACGTCCATGGTGCCGTCCAGGTCCGCGCCGGCCCGGATGCGGTCGTCGGCAAGCAGGGCCGGGACGGCCGCCGCGCCGCCCGCGGAGTGGCCGGCCGTGCCGATCCGGGCCGGGTCGATCATGCGGGAGTAGCGCCAGGCGGGGTGGGGGCGGGCGGTCAACCGGTCGATGACGAAGGAGACGTCTTGGGCCCGGCTGCGGTCCAGGCCCGCCCAGTCCTCCGGGGAGCGCAGTCGGCCGCACATCACGCAGGGCAGCGTGCTCCCGTCGGGGAAGGTCGTCCCGGTGTTCTCGTAGGTGTGGTCGATCAGCGCGACCACGTAGCCGTGGCTGGACAGGTCCTCGGCCAGGCCGGTCAGCGAGGTGCGGGGCATGGTGAAGCCCGGCGAGAGGAGCACCAGTGGGTAGCGGCCGGGCGCGGGGCGGGCCCCGGAGGCGGCCCAGGTCCGGATCTCGGTGAGCGCCTCGGTGGGGACGGTGTTGCCCGGCAGCTTGGCGTCCAGCAGCATCCGCGCCGCGCCGGGGGTCATGTACGCGGCCGGGTCGCCGGTGCCCGCCCTGGCCGGGTAGTACACCGACACCATCAGCCGGCGCGGGCCCGACGCCGGCACCCACGGGTCGGTCCGGTCCCGGTCGACGAGTTCCAGGACGTCCTGTCCGACCGTGTACGGCCCGGTGGGGCGCGGGAGTTCGGCCCGGACCGCGGCCGCAGGGGTGGCGAAGTCAGCGACCCGGGCCGGGGTGGCCGGGGCGGCCCCCGCGGGCGGGCCGGCGGCGACGGACAGCGGCAGGGCGAGCAGCAGGGTGGCCAGGGCGGCGGCGGGGCGGATTCTGGTCATGGGCGTGACCGTACGTTCCCTTGGAGGAAGTTGACGTCGGCTCAACGGCGTAGGGGTTGCGCCGGAGAACGAACCCGTCGTCGGCGCACAACCCCTACGGGAAACCGCAGGGGGCTCCGACGCAGCCGGGTCGGGGGCCTGCCGCCGGCAGGCAGGCGGTCCGGCGCGACCTCGCGCGCACGGCCGCGCCGGACCGGTCGAGCACGGGTGACGAGGTCTGCGGGACGGACCAGCGGTCGACCACCGCGAGCAGGTGGCGGTGCCGGTCCCGGCGCGGGTCGTGCGCCCTCTCCGGCCGCCGCAGCAACCGGCGGCGCAGCGCGGCGTCGTCGGGGCGACCGCGGAGGTGCGCGTAGCGGGCGGCGATTCCCTCGACGACGGGGCCGGCGTCGGACGAGGCCGGGTCGATCCACGCTGCCACGGCCGAGGCGGTCAGGCTCGGACGGACGCGGTGAAGTCGTGGCGCGGGCCGCCCCGGGACGCCGTACCGCCGACTCCCCGGCGAGACGGGTCACGTCCCGCCCGCCGAACGCGAAGCCGACCACCGCCCGACAGCTACGAAACCCCCGGCCGCGACCACCACCCGGAGTCCCCGGCCAAGCCGGTGCGGTCCAGTCACAGGACACCTGGCCCGCCCCGCCCACGCCGCCGGACCGCACGCCGCCGGGCTGATCGGTCCGCCGTTCCGCTCCTTCGCCCGCCCGGAGCCGTGCCGCGCTGCCACAGCCTGGCGGCACCCCGCCGTCGGAGGCCCACCTGCCGGCGGCTCCTCCGGCGGAGGTTCATCCGGTGACGGCTCCCCGGCGGGGCCTCACCCGCCGGTCGGGTAGCCGATCTCCGCGAGGTCGTCGGCGAGGTCGGCGAGGTCCAGCTCCGGGTTCAGTGCGCGCACCAGCTCGGCGGTGAGCGGGCGCAGGGCGTGGACGTGGCGGACGGCGTCGAGGTCGACGTCCACCTCGTAGTACTCCTCGGCGAAATCGCGGTACGCCTCGGGGCTGCCGTCCAGCAGCAGGTCGAACAGCCGGGCGGCGCCGCCGTCCTGGTCACCGCCGTCCGGCGCGGGGGCGAGGTCGCCGGTGCGCCACGCGGTGTCGGCCCGCTCGCGCCAGAAGCACACCGTGGCCTCCAGCACCCCGTCCTCGTCGCGGAAGGCGGGCTCCTCCAGCTGCGCGCGGAACGCCTCCGGCACCTCGTCGATCAGCCCGGGCCACGGCTCCCGCGCGTCGTACCGGTACGGGCTCAGCGCGGATTCATGGTCGAAGCCCAGGGCGAGGGCGCCCTGCTCGGTGAAGACGATCGCGTAGGAGTCGCCGCTGCCGTTCCGCATCGAGGCCATCACCTCGCCGGGCGCCCAGCCGGAGTCGCACGAGTAGTACCTGTCCGCCCAGTCCGGGCCGAGGACGGCGTCCAGCATCGCCAGGGCACGGCAGCGCGCCAGGACGGCGGGGGTGTCGGGGAGGCGGCGGATCAGTTCGGCGACGAGCATCCACGCATTCAAGCAGGCCCCGCCCACAGCGCCGTCCCGCTCCCGTCGGGGAGGGCCGCCGCCCGTTCCCGGACGGACGGCCCCGGGCCGCGACGGGCTGGTAGATTCCCGGGCGGACCGGCCCGGCGGACCGCAGCACGCCCCGGCGCGGCCCGGTCGGGAAGTCCGGGGAGACCGGGAGGACCGGGGAGACCGGGGAGGCAGCCTTGGCCGCAGGACGCGTGCTCGCCGCGCGCTACCGTCTGGACGAGCTGATCGGGCGCGGCGGGATGGGCCAGGTCTGGCACGGGTGGGACGTCGCGCTGCGGCGCCGGATCGCCGTCAAGCTGCTGCACACCGACCTGCACGACCCGCGCGGCACCGACCTGTTCCTCAACGAGGCCCGGCTCGCCGCCGGGCTCGGCCACCCCGGCATCGTCACCGTCCACGACCTGGGCCGGGAGCCCGACGGCACGGTCTACCTGGTGATGGAGCTGCTCACCGGCAGCGACCTGGCCGTCCGGCTCCGCGCGGGCGGGCCGCCGCCGGTCGCCGAGACGGTGGACTGGGCGCTCCAGCTCTGCGGCGCGCTCGCCTTCGCGCACGCCGCGCAGGTGATCCACCGGGACCTCAAGCCGGCCAACCTGTTCCTGGACCGGAACGGACGGCTGAAGATCCTCGACTTCGGCATCGCCAAGCACCGCGAGGGCCGGTCCGACACCCACAGCCGGGTGATGGGCACCCTGGCCTACCTGCCGCCGGAGCGCTTCCACGGCCGTTCCGGCGACCACCGCGGGGACCTGTACGCCCTCGGCTGCGTCCTGTTCGAACTCCTCACCGGCCGACCGCCGTTCGGCACCGGCGACCCGGTCCAGCTGATGGTGCGCCACCTCGCCGAGCCGCCCCGTCCGCCCGGCGGCGAAGCGCCCCGCCCCGTCCCGCCCGCGCTCGACCGCCTGGTCCTCGACCTGCTCGCCAAGGACCCGGACGCCCGCCCCCGCTCCGCCGCCGAGGTCGCCGACCGCCTCCGCGACCTCGACTCCGCGCCCGCTGCACCCGTCCCCTTCCCGACCGGGCGCGACACCGTCCGGCTGACGCCCCCGCCGGTGCCGCCCGCCCCGCTCGCCGCGCCGACGGCGGTCACCACACCGCTGCCCGCCCCCGGGCCGACGACGCCCGCCCCGCCGACGGCCATCACCGTCCGCCTGCCCCGGCCCGCTCCGGCCGCTCCGACGGCCCTCCCCCTCTCGTCCGCGCCCCTCACGCCCGCGCCCCTCCCGGACCCGGGGCCGCACGCCACGGAGTCGGTGTACGTCGACTGGATCAACGCCCTGCACGCCGCTGGGCAGCTCCCGCCGCCCGAACGGATGCTGGCCCGGCACGGTCGCGGCTACCAGTCCACCGCCTGGGCGAACGCCGTGGCCCGGGCCTGGCCGGCGGCGGAGCTGGGCGCGCTGCTGGCCACCTACGAGAGCGCCCGGCTGCCGCGCCTCGCCAACGAGATCACCCGCAGCCTCCCCGACCACCGGGAGAGCGCCGAGTTCCCGGCGCTGCTCGCCGGGCTCCGCGCGGCCGGGCAGCAACTCCGGCTCACCATGCTGACCGCCGCCCTGGAGAGCCGCGCACCCGAACTGCTGCCCCCGGCACCGACCCGCCGCACCCCGCCGGGCATCCCGATCAGCGCGGCCCGCGCGGAGCTGTTCGCCCGGTTCGCCCACCGGATGCGCGCCGTCGCGGCCCGCCGGGCGGACCCGCCGCCGGCCGGGCCGAACATCCCCCCGTTCGCGGCGGTCGTCGCAGCGGTGGCCGCGCTCACCGGGGCGGGGACCGCGGACGAGGCGGCGTTCCTCGACTGGGTCCGGGCCCGGCCCTCGGACGAGGGCCGGTTCCGGGCGGAGTGGCTGCCGACGCTGCACCGGCTCCGGCACCCGGGGATCTCGCCGGACGACCTGGTGGCGGCGGTCGCGCGGGCCTGGCCGGCGGCCGAACTGGGCGCGGTGGTCGCGGCGTTCCACGCCACCGGGCAGTTCGAGGTCGCGGGGCGGTTGGTCCGGCGGGCCGGAGCGGTACGGGCGCCGTCGGACCTGCCCGCGCTGGTCGCCGGTTTCCGGCGGGCGGGCCAGCACGGCCGCCTGGAGGTCCTGCTGCACGAGGTCGGCCGTCTGGCCCCGCCGACCGTCGCGGCAGCCGCGGCGGCCCTCACCGCCGCCGGGGACGCCACCGCCGCCGGGGCGTTGCTCCGGCCCCGCCCGATGACACTGGCGGAACACCGCAGCCTGCTCCTCAACCGCGTCCCGCCCCACTGGAGCCGCTGACCGCCGCACCCCGCTGCGCCCCGCTGACCGCCGCGCCCCGCCGAGCGCGTCGGCCTTCCCGGCGCCCGCCCGGGGCTCTGTGATGACCTGCCGGTTGAAGTCCCCGGCCGTGGGGGGCGCCTTCCCGCTCCCCGCCGTCGGCGGGCCACCGGTGCGGCCGCCCCGGGCGACTTCCATTTGTTAACAAACACAACTGGGCACGTCCCGCTGCGGCGCTCCACGCCGGGCCGCTCCGTGCACGGTCTTCGAGTCCTGTACGCACGGGGGTTGACGTGGCCGCGCAGACCCCCCTAACTTCACGTCTTGAAAAAGGTCCAGACCAAAGCCGGCGGGGCTGCTGGCCACCACCACTGATTCCCCCTCAGGGGGATGATCCGCCCTGCTCGGACCACTCCGGACGCTCCCTCAGGCATCGCTTCGCGTTCACTAACTGAACGAGTGAACGTTCTCCCCCACGAGGAGCCGCCTTGATCCGCACCCGTCTGCGCCCCCGCGCCGAAGGCCGTACCGGCACCCGCCTCCGGGCCGTCGCCGCCGCCGTCGCGCTGCCCGCCACCGTCGCCGGCCTGCTGGTGGCCGGTGCCGGCCCGGCCTCGGCCGCGGCCAACGCCGGGCCGGGCTTCCCGGCGCACTACGCCGCGCCGTACCTGGAGACCTGGAACTCGCCGAACACGCTGGCGAACGCCCGCACCAGCGGCGGGCTGAAGTACGTGACCCTCGCCTTCGTGATCAGCGACGGCAGCTGCAACGCCACGTTCAACGGCAACACCTCGATCACGGACGCCGGTTGGACCAGCGCGATCAACGCGCACCGGGCGGCCGGCGGCGACGTGATCGCCAGCTTCGGCGGCGCCTCCGGCACCGAGCTGGGCCAGGCGTGCACCAGCGTCTCCAGCCTCCAGGCCCAGTACAAGCGGGTGGTGGACGCGCTCAACCTGACCAGGATCGACCTGGACATCGAGGGCGGCGCGCTGAACGACACCACCGCCAACGACCGCCGCAACCAGGCGCTGGCCCAGCTCCAGCAGGCCCAGGCGGCCGCGGGCAAGCGGCTGGACGTCAACTACACGCTGCCGGTCAGCCCTTCGGGTCTCGAATCCAACTCGATCAGCCTGCTGAACAACGCGAAGAGCCGCGGCCTGACCGTCAACGCGGTCAACATCATGACGATGGACTACGGCCCGGCCATGGACATGGGCCAGGCCGCGATCAGCGCCGCCAACGGCCTGCACACCCAGCTCGGCCAGATCTGGACGTCCAAGACCTCCGACCAGCTGTGGGCGATGGAGGGCAACACCCCGATGATCGGGGTCAACGACACCACCGCCGAGGTGTTCACCACCGCCAACGCGCAGACCCTGGAGTCCTTCGCCGCGTCCAAGGGCATCCAGCTGCTGGCCTTCTGGGCGATCGGCCGCGACAAGGCGTGCGCCAGCAGCGGCACGCTCTCCGACAGCTGCAGCGGCACCCCGCAGTCGGCGTACCAGTTCTCCAAGACCTTCAACGCGCTCACCGGCGGCACCACCACCCCGCCGCCGACCGGTGGCCGCACCGGCCAGATCACCGGCTACGGCGGCAAGTGCGTGGACGTCGCGGCCGCCAGCTCGGCCAACGGCGCCGCCGTGCAGCTCTACGACTGCAACGGCACCGCCGCCCAGCAGTGGACGGTGGGCACCGACGGCACCGTCCGGGCGCTCGGCAAGTGCCTCGACCTCACCTCGGCCGGCACCGCCAACGGCACCCAGGCCCAGCTGTACGACTGCAACGGCACCGGCGCCCAGCAGTGGCAGGCGCAGTCCAACAAGACGCTGGTGAACCCGGCCTCCGGCCGCTGCCTGGACGCCACCGGCCCGTCCTCCGCGAACGGCACCCGGCTCCAGATCTGGGACTGCTTCGCCGGTTCCAACCAGCAGTGGAACCTGCCCGCCTGATCGCCCGTCGGCCCGAGAAAGGAGCAACCCCCTTGCGCAGCAACAGAATCCTCCCGCTCGCCGCGACCGTCGGCCTGCTCGCCTCCTCCGCGGTGCTGCTGGCCCCCGCCCCCGCCGCGCTGGCCGCCGTCCCGACCGGGGCGACCACCTTGGTGGCGCAGAACTCCGGCAAGTGCGTGGACGCCGCCGCGGCGGCCACCGCCAACGGCACCGCCGTCCAGCAGTACGCCTGCAACGGGACCACCGCCCAGCAGTGGCAGGTCCAGGACCTCGGCAACGGCTACGTCCGGATCAACAACCAGAACGACACCTCGAAGGCGCTGGACGTCACCGACGTCTCCACCGCGGACGCCGCCAAGATCCAGCTGTGGACGTACAGCGGCGGCCCGAACCAGCAGTGGCAGGCGGTCGCCGAGGCGAGCGGCGCCTACCACTTCGTCAACCGCAACAGCGGCAAGTGCCTGGACGTGCCGAGCGCCTCCACCGCCGACGCGGTGCAGCTGCAGCAGTACACCTGCAACGGCACCACCGCGCAGTCCTTCACCTTCGGGAGCACCGTCACGAACCCGCCCGGCACGCCCGACTTCGGGCCGAACGTGGCCGTCTTCGACCCGTCGACGCCCGCCGCGACCGTCCAGGCCAAGCTGAACGCGGTCTTCTCCCAGCAGGAGAGCAACCAGTTCGGCACCCAGCGCCAGGCCCTGCTGTTCAAGCCGGGCAGCTACAACGTGGACGCCAACGTCGGCTTCTACACCCAGGTCGCGGGCCTGGGCCTGTCCCCCGACGACGTCACCATCAACGGCGCGGTGCACGCCGAGGCGGACTGGTTCCAGGGCAACGCGACGCAGAACTTCTGGCGCTCCGCCGAGAACCTCTCGGTCAACCCGACCGGCGGCACCGACCGCTGGGCGGTCTCCCAGGCCGCGCCCTACCGCCGGATGCACGTGCGCGGCAACCTGCAACTGGACGACGGCGGCTGGTCCTCGGGCGGCTTCATCGCCGACTCGAAGATCGACGGCCAGGTCCGCTCCGGCTCCCAGCAGCAGTGGCTGTCGCGCAACGCGCAGTGGGGCAGCTGGACCGGTTCCAACTGGAACATGGTGTTCGTCGGCGACGTCAACGCGCCCGCCAACTCCTTCCCCAACCCGCCCTACACCACGGTCAACCAGACCCCGGTGGTGCGCGAGAAGCCCTTCCTGTACGTGGACTCCGCGGGCGCCTACAAGGTGTTCGTCCCGGCGCTGCGCTCCAACGCCTCCGGCACCAGCTGGGCGGGCGGCGCCCAGCAGGGCAGCTCGCTGCCGATCGACCAGTTCTTCATCGTCAAGCCGGGCGCGAGCGCGGCCGACATCAACGGGGCGCTGGCGCAGGGCAAGAACCTGCTGTTCACGCCGGGTGTCTACCACCTGAACCAGACCCTGAACATCAACCGCGCCGACACCGTGGTGCTCGGCCTGGGCCTGGCCACCCTCGTCCCGGACAACGGCATCACCGCCGTCAACGTCGCCGACGTGAACGGCGTGAAGCTGGCCGGCCTGCTGATCGACGCCGGGACGGTCAACTCGCCGGTGCTGATGCAGCTCGGCGCGGCCGGTTCCGCCGCCGACCACTCGGCCGACCCGACCTCGCTGCACGACGTCTTCTTCCGGATCGGCGGCGCGGGCGTCGGCAAGGCCACCCAGTCGCTGGTGGTCAACTCGAACAACGTGATCGGCGACCACATGTGGCTGTGGCGCGCGGACCACGGCAGCGGCGTCGGCTGGACCAGCAACACCGCCGCCAACGGGCTGGTCGTCAACGGCAACAACGTCACCATGTACGGGCTGTTCGTCGAGCACTACCAGCAGACCCAGGTGATCTGGAACGGCAACAACGGCCGGACGTACTTCTTCCAGAACGAGCTGCCGTACGACCCGCCGAACCAGACCGCCTGGATGAACGGCTCCACCCGCGGCTACCCGGCCTACAAGGTCGCCGACTCGGTGACCAACCACGAGGCCTGGGGCCTGGGCTCCTACGCCTACTTCAACGTCAACCCGTCCGTGGTCGAGGAGCACTCCTTCGAGGTCCCGAACCGCTCCACCGTCCGCTTCCACGACATGGTGACCGTCTCGCTCGGCGGCACCGGCACCATCGCCCACGTCATCAACTCCACCGGCGGACCGTCCAACTCGTCCACCAACGTGGCGAACCTGGTGGCCTACCCGTAAGGCCCCCGGACCCGGCCCCCACCGGAAAGGCGGCCGCCCCCTCCGTGCGGGAGGGGGCGGCCGCCGCCTTGCGCCTTACGCCTTACGCCGTGCGCCGGGTCAGTGGACGGGGGCCCGTTCGGCGGTGCCGCGCAGGACGCAGAACTCGTTGCCCTCCGGGTCGGCCAGCACCACCCAGCCGGTGCCGTCGGCGTCGCGGCGGTCGGCGACCAGGGCGGCGCCGAGGGCCAGCAGGCGTTCCGCCTCCGCGTCGCGGGTGGTCTCGGGCCGCAGGCAGAGGTGGACCCGGTTCTTGGCCGTCTTGGCCTCGGGCACCTGGTTGAAGTAGAGCACCAGCCCGTCCGCCAGGGTCACCTGCGTCTCGCGGTCGCCCGGCCGGCCGTCCGGGTCGACCGGGCGGCCCGTCACCGCGCCCCAGAACCGGGCCAGCCGGTAGGCGTCCGCACAGTCGATCGCCACGTTCTGCACCAGGGAGACCATGCAGACGAGTCTGCCGCACCGCCCGGCCGGAGGCCACCGGCCCGCGCCGGTCGGCGCGGCATGGGAGCGCTGCCACGGGGTATTCGGCGGTGGCACGGGGAACAGGGAGCGGAACGCGGGAATGGGGAGGGCCTCGACAGTGGGCAGAGTGCGGGCCACTTCGGCGGGAGCCGGGCAGCAGGAGGCACCGGCCGTGGACGTGGAACCGGTGGGCGGCCGGTCCTCGTCGTGGGACTGGAAGCGCTGGCGGACCCGGAAGCCCGGGAGCGCCCCGGCGGCGTCCGGGGACGTCCCGGTCGCCCCCGGGGACGCGGGCGCCCCGCGGGCCGAGCGGACCCGGCCGGCGTTCATGCAGCGGCGCGGGCCGTTCTCCGTCCTGGCCCGGTGGCTGATCCTGCTGGCGGGGCTGGTGCTGACCGTGGTGTTCGCGGTCGCGCTGGCCCGGGTGACGCTGGTGCCGGAGCCCGGCGCCCGGGACCTGGTGCACCCCAACTTCCACCTCGGCGCCTCGCTGCGCGGCTACCTGGACCAGCCCGCCGTCCGGGCCGCCGCCCAGCAGGTGGGCGGGAACATCCTGCTGGGCGCGCCGTTCGGGGTGCTGCTGCCGGTGCTGTTCCCCCGGCTGCGCAGCGTGCTGGCGGCGACCGCGCTGACCGCGCTGGTGATGGTCACGGTCGAGGCGGCGCAGGGCCTGCTGGTGGAGGGCCGGGCGTTCGACGTGGACGACGTCCTGCTGAACACGCTCGGCGCCCTGCTGGCCCACCTGCTGCTGGGCCGCCGGATCGGCCGCGCCCTGTACGAGCGGCGCCGGGCCTGAAGCACCGGACGCGGGGGCCGGGCGGTCGGCCTCGGCGGTGCGGGCCTCGGCGAGGTGGGCGTCAGCGGCGGGCGGCCCAGACCTGGCGTTCGGTGCGCACCGCGAGGTCCTCGCGCAGCGCGACGCTGTCCGGGCCGTCGGCGTCGGTCAGCCGGTCGAGGGCGGCCAGGTCGGCGGGGTCGAGCGCCTCCGCGGCGGCGGAGCGGATCCGGCGCAGGGTGGCCAGGGCGTAGCGGCCGACGGACGGGTGCTCGGTGGCGTCGATGTGGACGGTGACGGTGCGCTCGCCGGTGACGGTGAACCCGGCGGCGGTCAGCAGCGGTCCCCAGTCGGCGCCCCGGTGCGGGACGTGCTCGGCGTGGAAGTGGTCGGTCGCGCGCTGGCAGCGCTCCTCCAGGCCGGGGCGCTCGGCGGGCGCGTCCGGCGGCAGGAAGCGCGGGAAGCCGGCCAGCTCGACCAGGGCGAACACGCCGTCCGGGGCGAGGAGTTCGCGGACGCGGCGCAGGGCCCGGTCGGGGTCGGCCAGGTGGTGCATCGAGGCGGACGCCCAGATCAGGTCGGACCGGCCGAGTTCGGGCCAGTCGGCCTCGTCCAGGTCGGCCTGCACGGTGGTGATCCGGTCCGCCAGGCCCAGCGCGTGCGCCTTCTCGCGCAGGCGCAGCAGGTGGCCGGGCGAGGCGTCGACGGCGGTGACCCGGGCCCCGGGGAAGCGGCCCAGCAGCGCGAAGGTGCCGGCGCCGGTGCCGGCCCCGAGGTCGACGACGTGCCGCGGGTCGGCGTCCAGCGGCAGCCAGTCGGTGATCGCGGCGAGGTGCTCGGCCAGCACCTCGGCGTCCAGGTCGAGGACCTCGGCCTGCCCGGCGTCGTCCTCGACCGGGTGCTGGTGGTGGGCGTGGGCGTGCCCGTGGGCGGGGGCGTGCCCGTGGGCGGGGACGTGGGGCTGCGGGTGGCTCATGTGTGCCACCGTACGGCCGTCATGCGCGTGGGGCACGCACCCTCCCGGAATGCGCAAGACGGTGCCGTTCCCGCTTGCCGCAGGCGCAAGCCGTCAGCAGCGGTGCGGGCCGGGGTCGGGCTGGTGGCCGCGGCGGGCGTCGCGGTCGAAGATGCCGAGGACCTCGCACGGCCCGCCCTCGGCGCCGATGGCGTGCGGCATCATCGTGGGGAACTCGGCGGCCTGGTGGGTGGCGAGCCGGATCCGGCGGTGGCCGAGCATCAGGATCGCGGTGCCCGAGAGCACGACCAGCCACTCCCGGCCGGGGTGGGCGCGCATCCGGGCCGGGTTGTCGGGCGGCGGCTCGGTCATCCGCTGGCGCACCACGCTGATCCCCGGGTCGCCCTTGACCGGCCAGCGCATGGTGCCGTGCGGCCCGTCGACCGTCGGGCTGATCACCACGTCCTCGGCGGCGGTCTCCACCAACTGGTCCAGCGTGGTGTCCAGCGCCCTTGCCAGGGTCACGAGTTGGTCGAGCGCGAGCCGGCGCTGCCCGTTCTCGATCCGGCTCAGCGAGGACTGGCTGAGGTTGGCCCGGCCCGCCAGTTCCTCCAGCGACCAGCCCTGCGCGACCCGCAGCGCGCGGATCCGCTTGCGGACCAGCCCGTCCAGGTCACCGGCGTCTTCCGTCATGCGCAGCATCGTAGGCCGCCGCACCGGCTCCCCCCGGTCGCCGGGGCGCTACCGCGGGTCGGGGACGACGTGGGCGAGCGGACGGTCGACGTCGACCAGGCAGGAGATGACCCGCTGGTGCAGGTCGCCGATCCGGTCCCGGACGGTGACCCGGACGTACAGGTCCCGGACCACCGCGAGGGCGGGTTCGGCGAACCAGCCGAGCAGGAAGCTGCTCTCGCCGCCGATGAAGCTGTTCGGACGGATGGACGCGAAACGGTAGTCGGCTCCGGAGCGCAGCCCGTACCCGGCGACGGCCGCGACGGCCCCGTCCCGCCCGGTCCACCCCGTACTCGGGCCCGGCCCGTCGGGCCCGTCGGGGGCCCGCGCCCCCGCCTCGGCCACCGGGTCGGGAAAGAAGTCCAGGCGGTACTCGAGGGAGACCACCACCACCGCGCCGCTCCCGCCGTTGCGCAGGTGGCTGGCCCAGGCGAGTGCCCCGTCGGGGGCGTGGCCGACCGCCGGCCAGCCGGTGTTGCCCAGCAGCGGACGGACGGTACGGGCGAACTGGGCGCGGGCGACGATCGCCCCGATCGCGGCCAGCAGCGCGGCGGTCGCGCTCTGCGTGTCGAGCAGCTGCCAGGACCACGGCCAGGAGCGCAGCCCCCGCGCGGACAGGTTCTGCCGCACCATGGTGTGCACGAACAGCAGGACGGCCGCCGCGGCCAGCCCGTTGAGCGTCCAGGTGACGAACGGGTTGCGCCGCACCACCCGTTGCCGCAGGTCCATGCGTCCCCCTCCCCCTGCTCCCCCGGTGCGCTCCCAGCGTCCCGCCGATCGGGCCGGTGCGGAAGAGGGCCTGCCCGCGGCGGCGGGCCGACCGGTCAGGGGTCGTAGACCGTCACCGGTACGCCCCGGGCGGTGAGGCGGTCGGTGACCAGGGGTTCGATCCGCTCCCACCTGCCGCCGGCCAGGCCGCAGCCGATCCGCGGCATGTGCACGGAGGCCCCGAGCCGGACGGCCTCGGCGGCCAGGGCGGCCAGGGCGGTGTCGATCGCCTCGTAGCGGACCGGGACACCGGTGGAACGGCCGGTCCGGATGCCGCGCTGGCCCACCGTGTTGGCCACCCACAGACAAGGCGCGACCCGCACCAACTGGACCGCCCCCAGCCCGAAGTCGTTACCGGCCCGCTCCCGGTGCCAACGGCGGAACGCGGCCTCCGGTCCGGGCCAGCGCCGGGAGAGCGCCAGCACGAAGCCCCTGCCCCACCCCCCGAGGTCGTTGCAGACGTGCGCGATGATCCGCGGCCCCTCGCCCTGCGGCGCGGTGGCGTCGCCCCGCAGATAGGTGATCGTCCCAGCCATGCCGGCCATCCTCGCAGCCGCCACCGACAGCCACCGGAGCCGGTGACAGCACGTCAGGGCCCCGCCCGGTAAGCCCAGAGCCGGAGGTTCAGGCCCGTGCCCTCCCGGTCGATCCCGACCCACCGGTCGGCGACACCAGTGCCGAACGGCCCGGTACGCCAACCGACGCTCCGGACGGTGTCGGTGACGGTCTCCCGGGCCGCCTCGACGAAGGCCCGCCACGCTCGGCACGCATCGACCCACCCAGCAGCTGTAGGGCGTCCCTACGCCTGCCCTTTACCGTCCGGAGGCGCGGGGCACGGCGTCCGCACCGCGCTCGCCGACGGCGGCGACCAGCTCGCGGGCGCGCTCGGCGGCCTGCGCCCGCGAGTCGAACGGCAGGGTGACGCTGCGGGGTTCCGGTCCGCCGACCTCGATGTTCACCTCGTAGCCCGGCATCCTGCGGATCTTTCGCACGAGGACCGACACCAGTCTCCCGACACCGATCACCACGGCGGCCACGAGCGCGACCAGCAGACCATCCGGCAGCGCCGCAGCGCCCCAGTCCAGCTTCACCCCGCCGGGGCCGGTCAACCGGACCACCACCGGGACACCGTCCGGACCGACGACCGCATCCCCCCGCGGCTGACTGCCCGTCCGGCCCGCACCACCGTCCAGCTCCAGCAACCCGGCCGCGTCCCCGCCGCCGAGGCGTGCCGCCCGCATGGCGACGATCCGGTGCCCGACCTCCTCGACGCTGCTCCTGTCACGGCTCGCCGTTCCCCCGACCGGCAGGACCCGGCCGTCGCGCAGCCGCAACTCGACCAGCCAGTAGTCGGCCGCGTCCGTTCCCCGTCCGGCACGGACGACAACCGCCGCGACCTCCCCCCAGGGGGTACGGCGAGAGGGCCCGATCGACCGCTCGACAACGCCGTCCTGGTCGATGACCAGCCCCATCCGGACCGCACGGAAGCACCACACCGCGGAAATGACCGTCAGGACCACGAAGAACACCCGCGATCCGACCGATGACCTGGCCATGCTGACGACCGAGATCACCAGGAACACCAGCCCTGCGGCCACCAGGACCATCCGAACAGGGTCGCTACTCTTCACCGGCTTCATGGGCCCCCCACCGTGTCGGCTGCTCAGCGCCCAGCCCCAGCTCCCCCAAACCGCCAGCCTCGACGCGGGCGTCATCCTACTGGTCTTACCGGAATGAAACAGGTGGCCACCAGCAACACCCGCCCCCAGCGACAGCCGCCAGGAACGGCTATACCGAATGCCGCCACCACTCCGGTTCAACCGCTGAAACCAACCCGCCGAAGTACCGATCATCCCACCAGTCACGGGACAGCCTCCAGGAAACGGCGGCCCGGCGTCGCGGTCGGAGCGGGCTCAGGACGACGGCGAGGGCGATCAGTTCCGCAACCACGAGGGCCGCGACACCGACCCAGCCGTACGGCAGGCTCACCGCAGCCGGTAGGGCCAGCAGCAGGGTGACCCCTTGCAGGAAGGCGGCGGTCCCCGCCGGTTGCCGGGCCAGCCGCCCCTTATGGCTATGCGTCACCGCAGCAGCAGGAAGAGGAGGCAGACGGCCGCGAGCAGGGCGAAGAACGGCACTGCGATCACGCTTCCCATCTCTCCGCCGCCGGATGAACAGTCACCACTTGACCGGCTTCCGACCGACCGGGCTCTACTTCCCATGCCCCGAGCAGCACCAACACAACTTCTCGATTGGACGGTTGCTGCTCGGAGTCACCCTGCCCGACAGAAGAGACGCGTCCCGACACGGTTGCTCTGGACCTGCGCCACGTGGCAAGCCTCGCCATACGGGAACCTGACCCACCTGCTCAACCTGCCCGATGCGTCTCGATCAGCGTCGTCTCGGACGCGGTCGGGGAACGCGAACTCGCTTGGGGCGAAAAGCTCGACGTTCGCGAAATCGCTGCCTACGCGGCCAAGTACGCCGCCAAGTCCGCCGACTCCTCCGGCGCTCTTGACTGCGCCCTGTTCTGCCGCTTCTGCCAGGGACGCGGCATGACCCTGACCGGCCACGGAACCCCGCTCACGTACACCGCCTGCGGCGGCACCGGACAGGCCCGGCCGCTACCCCGCCTCGCCGTCGAACGCCACGTGCGGCAGATGATCCGCACCTGCTGGGAGTTGGGCAAGCGCCCGGAGTTCGCCGACCTCAAGCTCTGGAAGTGGGCGCACATGCTCGGTTTCTGCGGCCACTTCTCCACCAAGTCCCGCTGCTAGTCCGTCACCCTCGGCCAACTCCGCGACGACCGCCGCGCCTGGCGCACCGAACAAGCCTGCGCACACGCCGGCCTGCCCGGCCTTGGCCCGACCACGGCCTTCGTCATCGGCCACTGGGCCCACCACGGCTCGGGCCACAGCCCTGGGATGGCACTTCTCGCCGCCGTCTGGTACCGCAGAGAACTGGAGCGGCAGTTCACCACAGAGGGCGGCTGCTGATGAGCACGTTGCTCACGGCCCCGAGCACGGACGAAGACCTGCTGACAGTCCCCCAGGTCATGGCCCGCCTCCAACTCGGCCGCTCCGCCGTCTACGACCTGCTCCGCACCCGGCAGCTCGCCTCCATCACCCTCGGCCGCGCCCGCCGCATCCCCGCCCACGCGCTCACCGACTTCATCCGCACCCGCCTCGAACAGGACGCCGCCTGATGACCACACACCGCGACACCCCCGCCTCCCGCCGCGTCCGTGCCAATGGCGACGGAACCGTCTACCAGCGCAAGGACGGCCGCTGAGAAGCCGCCGGCTACGTCCTCGCCCCCGGCGACACCCGCAAGCGCGTCCGCGTCTACGGCACCACCCGCAAGGAAGCCCTCGCCAAACTCACCGAGAAGATCGCCACCAGCAACCGCGGCGTCCCCGCCCCGTCCGTGCAGGGGAGTGTCGGCGCCTACCTGACGTACTGGCTGGAGAACGTCGCTATCCACCAGCTCCGCGAGACCACCCACCCCCGCTACACCGCCTGCGTAAACCAGTACCTCATCCCCGGCCTCGGCAAGAAGAAGCTCGCCAAACTCGCCGCGAAGGACGTGCGCACCTGGCTGAACAGGCTGCGGACCGTCTGCCAGTGCTGCGCACGCGGCATCGACGCCCGCCGGAAGCCTGATGCTCAGGCCGACCACCGGCCGCGCTGCTGCGCTATCGGCAAGTGCTGCCGCAAACTCCTCTCCCCGCTAACGCTCGCCTACATCCACTCCGTGTTGAAGTCCGCCCTGGAGCACGCGGTACGCGAGGAAGAGATCCCCCGCAACGTCCGTGCCGGAACACCCCGGCCCCGCCGGTTCGAACCCCTCACCGCCGACGAGGCCCGCTCCTTCCTCTCTGCCGCGCAGGGGCACCGCCTGCACGCCCTGTTCGAACTGGCCCTCCGAACCGGACTCCGCAAGGGCGAACTTCTCGGCCTGCGCTGGGAAGACCTCGACTTGGCGGGCGGCACCGCCAGTATCCGCCGCACCCTCCAGCGCACCAGCACAGGCGGCCTGACTACCCTGCCGACCAAGACGATCAGCTCGGAGCGCCGCATCGCCCTCCCGGCCGCCTGCGTCGCCTCGCTCCGCGCGCACCACGACCGGCAGGCCCGAGAGAAGCAGCAGGCCGGCGCAGGCTGGGTGAACACCGGCCTCGTCTTCACCCGCCCGGACGGCCACCCCATCGAGCCCGCCACCCTCACACGGCACTTCAACGCGCTGCTCCGTCACTCCCGCCTGCGGGCGATCCGGTTCCACGACCTGAGGCACTCGACCGCGACCCTCCTCCTGGAACAGGGCGTCGAACTCGTCATCATCAAGGAGCTGTTGGGTCACGCCCACATCGGCGTCACCGCGACCGTGTACGCCCACGTCCGGCTCCGCCTCCAACGCGACGCCATCGACCTTCTCAGCCGCACGCTCGGAAGGCACTCCGAAGCCGCCAACGAGCCCGACGACGGTGACGATCCGACGGTTTGTGCAGCACCCGTACGCTGACGTTGCCGTCAACTACTGCCGTCAAGACGTCATGAAGCCCTCCCCGGAATCACCCCGGGGAGGGCTTCATGCACGTTTGATCTCAGTCCAAGGAAACCCTGGGGATCAGTCTTCGCTAAGAAGACCGATAGCTTCGGGAAGCTCCAGAATTGCCCTCTTGCGCTCCGGATTATCCTCAAGTTCGGCACACTGAAGCAACAAGGAAGCGACCTCCCGACGCCCCTCTTCCGAGAGGCCTCGGAAGAGGGCAGCAGCTGGCTCAAGAATATCCGTGGCGACATCAGGGTCGATATCGCCGTCGTCGGTCAGGTCGATCGATACCACAACGCTTGCAAATGCTTGCGCCAGGACCTGGTTGACATCCATCAGGGCACCACCCTCACTCGAATGTTGGTGATCAGGAGGCTTCCGAGGACCCTCCGCGCTCGCACGGCCTCAGCTTCGGTGGGAACCTCCCACCGTCCCGTATAGCCGTTCTGCTCAAGCGCCAAGGACTGGTTCGTAGCCTGCCGATAGGTCTTGTTGAAGGTCGTGACGCTGACCTTCCGATCAATCATTACACCGTTTGTTGCATCAAACCCGTCAAACTTGATATCCGACAGCTTGTTCGCGCCAGCCTTGTAATACTGCAGCGCCGGAGCCAAGCCCGACCTGGAACCCGTAGCTCCAGCATCGTAAGTACGGGCAGCGGAGCTCATGTTGGCATTCTCATTGACCCAATGAACATCGCCATCGCAATTGTGAACCAGGACCGGCGTCGCCCCCGCCAGCACATAGTACGTGTGGAGGTCGGCGACAGTGAGGTTGTAGGCGGTCGTCGGGCCCGTGAGGTAGTTGGTCACCTTCAGGACCGTCACGGTGCTTCCGGTGTCCGTGCGTACCTTGTCGCCGGCCTCGAGCTCGGCGGCGTCGGTCCACTGGCCGGTGGTGACGTCCCAGAAGGGGTGGTGCTGGGTCGAGGTGAGCGTGTGCAGAGGGGCGGGGCCCTCGCCGGTGGTCAGGGTGAGGGTGGTGAATTCCTGGTCGTCCGGGGTGGTGAAGGTGTTGGTGACGGTTTCCGCGGACGTGGTGTCGGTCTCGGGGTCGGTCGCCGTGACCTGGTCGCCCTGGGCGAGTTGGTCGATGGGCTTGGCGGTGCCGTCGGCGAGCAGGACCGGCGCGGGGGCGCTCAGCCCGAACATCGCCAGCCCCGGTACCACCGGAAGCTACACCGTGAGCACCTGGGCGAAGATCAACAACACCGACGACTTCTCCACCGTCATGTCCCAGACCGCCCAGACCCGCAGCCCCTTCTACCTGCAGTACAGCAAGTCGGCCGGGACCTGGGCATTCGTCGGCACCTCCGCCGACAGCGCCGCCACCGCCTACTACACCGCCTCGGCCAACGCCCCCGCCGCCCCAGGGAAGTGGACCCACCTCGTCGGCACCTACGACGCGGGGAGCAAGACCATGACGCTGTACGTCAACGGCACCTACGCGGGCTCCACAGCGGTCCCGTCCACCTGGGCGTCCACCGGCCACCTCACCATCGGAGCCAACCGCTACCCCGACGGCAGCCTCGACAACAAGACCGCCGGCAACGTCGCCGACGCCCGCACCTACCCCTACGCCCTCAGCACCGAGCAGGTGGCCGCGCTCTACGCGGCCTCCTGAGCCGGCGGGGAATCCGACGGGAACCAGCCGGGGGCCCGGACCACACCGGGCCCCCGTCCCCGCTCCGTACCGACCCGACCCGACCGACCCCGTCGAAAGGCGAACCCCCATGTCCGGACAACCGCTCGGAACGACCAACCTCAAGCTCGACCTGCAGTCCGAGGCCAGGCGGGCCGTGCTGCGCGCCGATCCGACCGAGGCGCCGCGCCTGGTGCTGCTGGCCGTGGACGGGCCGAGCCAGTTCCTGATGGGCTTCCTGGGGCCGGTCGGCCTGCTCCTGATGAAGAGCTACTTCCTGACCGTCACGGAGCGGTCCGTCTACGTCCACCGCGGGCCCCGGGCGCGGAACCGGCCCGAGGAGCTGGTGCACGTCATCCCCCGTGAGCAGGCCGACGGCCTGGTCGCCCGGGTGCGGCGGGGGCGTGCCTGGAACGCCCTGTACCTGCGGTTGCCCGGCGGTGCGAAGCCGACCCGGCTGAACGTCTCGTTCCACTCCCGGCCCGAACTGGAGGGCTTCCTCAAGAAGTTCCCCGCGCCCGCGGCGTAGGACCGCCCTGCTCCGGTTCTGCCGCCGGATCAGGCCAGTGCCGGGATGACCTCCGTGCCGTAGGCGTCGATGACGGCCTCGCGGGCGTCGTGCATCGCGTAGAGGGCGAACTGGTCGACGCCCAGGTCGCGCAGGGTGCGGAGTTTCTCGATGTGGGCGGTGGCGGGGCCAAGGAGGCAGAAGCGGTCGACGATGGCGTCGGGGACGAAGTCGGTGGAGGGGTTGCCGGTGCGGCCGTGGTGGCTGTAGTCGTAGCCGTGGCGGTCCTTGATGTAGGCGGTGAGCTCCTCGGGGACGAGGTCGGAGTGCTCGCCGTACTTGGCGACCAGGTCGGCGACGTGGTTGCCGACCATGCCGCCGAACCAGCGGCACTGCTCGCGGGCGTGGGCGAGGTCGTCGCCGACGTAGGCGGGGGCGGCGACGCAGACGGTGACGGCGGCGGGGTCGCGGCCGGCCTCCTCGGCGGCCCGGCGGACGGCCTTGACCATCCACTCGGTGAGGTAGGGGTCGGCCAGTTGGAGGATGAACCCGTCCGCCTTCTGTCCGGCCAGGGCGAGCGCCCGGGGGCCGTACGCGGCCATCCAGACCGGCAGTCGGCCGTCCTTGATCCAGGGGATCCGGATCGGGGTGCCGTCGACCTCGGCCTCCCGCCCCTCGGCGAGGTCGCGGATCGCGTCGACGGCGGCGCCGAGCCGGGCCAGGGTGTTGGGGCGGCGTCCGGCCACCCGCATCGCGGAGTCGCCGCGGCCGATGCCGCACACCGTCCGGTTGCCGTACATGTCGTTGAGGGTGGCGAAGGTGGAGGCGGTGACCTCCCAGCTGCGGGTGGCCGGGTTGGTGACCATCGGGCCGACGTGCAGCCGTTCGGTGTGCTCCAGGATCCGGCTGTGGATGACGAAGGGCTCCTGCCAGAGCACGGCGGAGTCGAAGGTCCAGCCGTGGCTGAACCCAGCCCGTTCGGCGCGGCGCATCAGGTCGACGACCTCGGCGGCCGGCGGGTCGGTCTGCAGGACGAGTCCGAAGTCCACGGCGGGGGGCTCCTCGCGGATGAGGGGGTGGTCAGAGGTACTGGCAGGTGGAGCGGGGCAGGAAGGTGCCGTGCCCCGGGCGGCCGAGGTACTGGCCGCGGTCGAGCACCACCTCGCCGCGGGAGAGCACGGTCTCGACGCGTCCGGTGACGGTGCGGCCCTCGTACGCCGAGTAGTCGACGTTCATGTGGTGGGTGGCGGCGGAGAGGGTCTGCACGGCGTGCGGGTCGTAGATCACCAGGTCGGCGTCGGAGCCGGGGGCGATGGTGCCCTTGCGGGGGTGGAGGCCGAACATCCGGGCGGGGGCGGCGCAGGCGAGCTCGATCCAGCGGCGGCGGGTCAGGTGGCCGTCGACCACGGCCTGGTGGAGCAGGTCCATCCGGTGCTCGACGCCGGGCAGGCCGTTGGGGATCTTCGAGAAGTCGTCGCGGCCGAGGTCCTTCTGCCCCTTGAAGCAGAACGGGCAGTGGTCGGTGGAGACCACCTGGAGGTCGTCGGTGCGCAGGCCGCGCCAGAGCGCCGCCTGGTGGTCCCTGGGCCGCAGCGGGGTGGAGCAGACGTACTTGGCGCCCTCGAAGCCGGGCTCGGCCAGGTTGTCGGTGGACAGGAACAGGTACTGCGGGCAGGTCTCGCCGAAGACCGGCAGGCCGAGGTCGCGGGCGGCGGCCAGTTCGGCGAGCGCCTCGCGGGCGGAGACGTGCACCACGTACAGCGGCGCGCCGGCCACCCGGGCCAGTTGGATCGCCCGGTGGGTGGCCTCGGCCTCCAGCAGCGCCCGGCGGACCTCGCCGTGGTGGCGCGGGTCGGTCTCGCCGCGGGCCAGGGCCTGTTCGACCAGGACGTCGATGGCGGGGCCGTTCTCGGCGTGCAGCATGGTGAGCGCGCCGGTGTCGGCGGCCCGCTGCATGGCGCGCAGGATCTGCCCGTCGTCGGAGTAGAAGACGCCGGGGTAGGCCATGAACAGCTTGAACGAGGTGACGCCCTCGCCGACCAGGCCGGGCATCTCGTCCAGCGTCGCCGCGTTGACGTCCGAGACGATCATGTGGAAGGCGTAGTCGATCGCGCACCGGCCGTCGGCCTTGGCGTGCCAGTCGTCCAGTCCGGCGCGCAGCGGGGCGCCCTTGGTCTGGACGGCGAAGTCGATGATCGTGGTGGTCCCGCCCCAGGCCGCGGCCCGGGTGCCGGTCTCGAAGGTGTCCGAGGCGCGGGTGCCGCCGAACGGCATCTCCATGTGGGTGTGCGCGTCGACGCCGCCGGGGACGACGTACTTCCCGCTGGCGTCGAACACCCGCTCCGCGTGCCAGCGCTGGCTGCCGGGCAGGGCGAGCGCGACCACCCGGCCGTCCTCGACCAGCACGTCGGCGTGCGTCTCCTCGGCGGCGGTGACGACCAGGCCGCCGGTGATCAGGGTGCGGGCCATCGCGCTCAGCCCTCGGTCAGCGGGCCGTAGGCGTCCGGGCGCCGGTCCCGGTAGAACGCCCACTGCTGGCGAACCTCGTCGATCAGGCCGAGGTCCAGGTCCCGGACGACCAGTTCCTCGTGCTTGTCGGAGGCGACCTCGCCGACGAACTGCCCGCGCGGGTCGACGAAGTAGCTGGTGCCGTAGAAGTCGTCGTCGCCGTACTCCTCGACGCCGACCCGGTTGATCGCGGCGACGAAGTACTCGTTGGCGACCGCCGCGGCGGGCTGCTCCAGCTGCCACAGGTAGGCGGACAGGCCGCGGCTGGTCGCCGACGGGTTGTACACGATCTCCGCCCCGGCCAGGCCGAGCGCCCGCCAGCCCTCCGGGAAGTGCCGGTCGTAGCAGATGTACACGCCGACCTTCCCGACCGCCGTGTCGAACACCGGCCAGCCCAGGTTCCCGGGCTTGAAGTAGTACTTCTCCCAGAATCCGCGCACCTGCGGGATGTGGTGCTTGCGGTACTTGCCGAGGTAGCTGCCGTCGGCGTCGATCACGGCGGCGGTGTTGTAGAAGAAACCGGGCTTCTCGATCTCGTACACCGGGGCGACGATCACGATCCCCAACTCCCGGGCCAGCTCCCGCATCCGCCGCACCGTCGGCCCGTCCGGGACGGGCTCGGCCCAGGCGTAGTGCTCCGGCTCCTGCACCTGGCAGAAGTACGGGGCGTTGAACACCTCCTGGAACCCGATGATCCCCGCCCCCTGCCCGGCGGCGTCCCGCGCGGCCTGCTCGGCGGCGGCCAGCATGCTCTCCTTGTCGCCCGTCCACGCGGTCTGGAACAGGGCGGCCCTGACGACACGGCTCATGGCCGCAACTCCTCGGATCGACGGCACGGAAAACGCGCGAACGCGCGAACGCGCGAACGCGGAAACGCGCGGAACGGGGGCGCGGCGGGAAGGTGCCGCAGCGCTGTAGACCGTTGAGACTAGGAGCTGCGCGGCGAATGGGTGGGTGCCACGCGGGAGGAACCGGAAATTCGCCGCCCGGCGCTTTCCTTTGATTTTCCGCCTGTCATTTCATGCGCTTTTACGGGGTCCTGGTGTGCTGCCCGAACGCCCGCCACAGGGGTTTCCGGCGAGGGTTCCCGCCCGGGGCGTCAGCCCCACGGGGAGTCGCCCAGGCGGCGCCACCACCAGGGGGCGTCCGGCGGGGCGAACGGGTCGGGCAGCGTGCGGCGGCGGAACTCCGCGTCCAACGGGCGCAGCAGCCGGACGAGTTCGGCCCGGGAGCGGGGAGGCAGGTGCGGCAGCAGCGCCGCCAGGACGTCCCGGCAGTGGCGGGCGTCGTCGCGCGCGCAGCCCGGGCAGCAGGAGAACTCCGCCGCCCGGGGGTACCGCCACCGCCCGCCGGGGGCGCGCAGGAACGCGCGGTAGCGGCGCAGCGCCTCGCCAGTGGCCCCCGGCTCCACCCAGCGGTCGGGGCGCTGCCACTCGACCCGGCGGACGTCCCGGTCCGCGGCCGCGGACAGCCCCGGGACGTGCGGCGGCGGGGCCTCCGGGCGGCGGCTGGGTGCGGTGGCACGGGGTGCGGTGGCACGGGGTGCGGTAGCACGGGGTGCGGTAGCACGGGGTGCGGTGGCACGGGGTGCGGTGGCGCGCAGGGCGCCGGGCCGGTTACGCGGCACCGGCCTTTCGGCAGTCGGTCATGCCCGCATGATCCCCGCCCGCGCGGCCCGCTGCCACCCGTTTTCCGTCCACCCCGGCCGACGCTCAGCGGGCGGGCAGCGAGCGGTCGGCGGGCAGCAGCCGGTCCAGGGCGCGGCGGGTGCGGGTGGCGGCGAGCGGGTCGCGCAGGAGCTGGAGTGCCTGGTTGAGGGCCAGGTAGATGCCGGTCAGCTCGTGGACGACCTGCTCGGGGTCGGTGTCCGAGGGGAGGTCCCCGGCCTCGACGGCGAGCCGGACCTCGCCGGCCAGGCGGCGGCGCCAGACCAGCAGCAGGCGGGCGACGTTGCGGCGGACCGGGCCGTCGTGCGCGTCGAACTCGACGGCCGCGGTGGTGAACAGGCAGCCGCCGGGGAACACCTCGCGGGCGTGCTCCAGGTAGTCGATCCAGCTCTGGCAGACCGCCCGCAGCCGGCGCAGGCCGGGCTCGGTGGCCGCCGCCGGGTCCCACACCAGCGCGGTGAACAGCGCGGAGGCCCGTTCCAGGGTCGCCAGTTGGAGGGCCTCCTTGGTGCCGAAGTGCCCGAGCACCCCGGCCTTGGACAGCCCGAGGTCGGCGGCCAGCCGCCCGATGGTCAGCCCCTCCAGCCCGTCGACCGAGGCGAGGGCGACACTGCGGTCGATGATCCGGGCCCTGGTCCGGCGGGCCTCGACCACCGTGCTGCGCGGGCTCATCCGGTCCTCCTCCGCGATCCGTCCGTCCATCCGTCCGCCCGGACGCGTCCCGTCCTACCCCCGGCCCCGGAATCCTACGACGTGCGACGATGCGCCGACCGCAGCCCGACCCGGCCCGCTCGGGTCAGGCCCCGGGAATCCCGGCGCGCCGGGCGTGCAGTTCGGAGCGGACGAGTTCGAGGAGGCGTCCCGACCAGTTACGGCCCCGGCCGGCGTTGTCGCCCCAGAAACCCGAGTTCATGTCGTCGTAGATCAGGGTGGCGTCGTCCGTCGCCAGCAGGACCTCGGCCAGTTCGGGGTGCTGGTCGTACTTGGCGCGCAGCAGCGCGGTCATGACGGCGGTCCGGGCGTGTTCCCAGCCCTCGCGGCGGGGGGCCTCGGCCGCGAGCGTGCGTGCCGCGGAGGCGGTCTGCGCCGCCGCGATCGCGTCCCGGGCCCCGGGGTCGGCGACCGACAGGGCCCAGTAGGCGCGGGCGACGGAGGGGTAGTCGGCGTCGGCGACCGTGATCGGGGCGGGGTAGTCGTGGCGCAGGCCGATCTTGCCGGGATCGGCCACCGGCTCGGTCCGGTACGTGTGGTGGAGCTGGACGGCCGGTGCGTGCGGGGTCACCGGCCCGTCCGCCGGGACGCGGGTGGACCGCTCGGCCCTCCACCGGGCCCGCTCCTCGAAGTACCCGAGGGCGCCGTCGTAGTCCTCCTGCGTGACCGTCCCGTCGAACGGCAGGTAGGTCCGGCCGCCGGGCCCCGCCACCAGGACCCGCAGTGGCCAGTCCTTGCTGTCCATGTCGCCCAGCGCGTAGCGGCGCTGGATCTCCGGGACCGCGAGGAACGCGGCGCGGGCCGCGGCCCGGTTCTCCTCGGTCCGGTCGGCGAGGAAGACGTCGACGGCGGCCAGGCAGCGGCCGGTCGAATCGGGGCGGCCGTTCAACAGGTCGATGGTGTCGCGGACTTCGGCGACCAGCAGATCGGGCGTGATCCAGCTCTCCGGCTCGCTGAACTTCCAGTCCGCCAGCTCGTGCGCGGACGCCTCCCCGCCCTCGGGGAAGGTGGTGGCCACCCAGCCGGTGCGCAGCTTCTCCTCGAACTCCTCGACGGTGACCAGGCCCCAGCAGTCGATGAGCCCGTCCGCGTAGACGAACAGGTCGGTGAGGAAGTAGTGGCCGCCGTTGCGGATGAAGGCGTGCCGCCAGGTTCCGGGTACGCGGACGCCGTCCGCCGTGCGATGGGTGATCCGGTTGCCGATCATCCTGGGATTGTGCCGCAGCGCCCGCCGCGCGGACCGTGATTTTCCTCCGGGGCGGCTGCCGGCGTCCCGACGACCGGGCTCCGCCGGGACGGATGCCGAGCGGCCGGGCCTCGCCGGGGCTCGCCGGACCTCGCCGGAGCTCGCACCCCCTGCCGCCTGCCGCGTCTTCGCCGACGCGGGCGGGACCCGTGGCCGGTGACGGGTCGACGGGTCCCGCGCTGCGCTGCCGGTAGGCGGGGGTGGCTACTTCTCGACGGTGATGTCGGCGAAGGTGATGGCGAAGGCGTCGGGATCGTCGTCCTCGTCGAGGTGGTAGGTGGCGCTGGCCCACGCGTCGGTGAGGCGGACGCGTCGGGCGGCGGGGTCGGCGGGGTCGCCCGCGATGAGGACGACGTCCTGGTGGGTGGTGGTGTCCTCGACGTCCTCGACCCACTGGGTGGTGGCCTCGTGGCGGTCGTCGCCGCGGGTGAGGACCACGCTGCCCCACAGCGGGACGGGTGCCCGGTAGTCGCCGGAGAGGTAGGTGTCGAGGTCGACGGCGGTGTTGATGAGTTCGAGCTGGGCGACGGAGTCGAGCGCTTCGGTGCGGTTGCCGCCGAGGTCGAGGTGGAAGGTGGTCATGTCCGGATCTCCTGGGGGCGCGGGCGGTTCAGTACAGCTCGGGGGAGGTGCGCACGGGGATGCGGACCTTGAAGACCTTGCCGTCGCCCAGGAAGAAGACGACCCGGGCGTTGTCGCCGGGGGTGATCAGGCGGGTCGGCTTCTCCAGCATGAGGTGGTGCTCGCCCGGGACGAAGGCGAACCCTCGGGGGGTGACGGTGACCTTGTCCAGCTTGATCATCTTCGGGTGCTCGGAGTCGGCGACGCTCTGGTAGATGGTGATGCGCTGGTAGTCCGGGCTGGTGACCTTGGTGATGTCCACGGCCGTGCCGGAGGAGTTGTCCAGCGTGAGGTAGCCGGCCGCCGGCAGGGCGTTGGGCAGCCAGCGGATCCAGGCGGACTTGTCCCGGACCGTGATGTCGGTGGTGACCGGAATCTTCATGACGTGCAACTCCTCGTCGGAGGGCCGACGATCGGCCCCGCACCCCCAGCACACCCAGCGACCGCCCGGCTGCACAAGGTGATCCCGGAGAAGATCACCCGAACCGGTGCCCGGCCCCTCCCCTGCCGTCCGGCCCTTCCCCCGTCCTCCCCGCATGACGCGCCCGGATCCACCGCGCCCGACCGAGAACCCGAGCGAGAACACGCAGGGAACGTCCGTCCCGGCACACCGGGGAAGCCCACGGGACCGGACAGCGAGCCGGAGCCGGGACGCCCCCATCGCCGTCCCCGGCCCGCCGAGCGCAGCCGGGGCCACCGGCGCCGCCGGAAAGTCCACCGTCGGAACCGCTGAGGGCGTCGATCCGCCCGTCCCACGCCCCGCCCCCTCCGGGCAAGGGTCCTCCCCGTCGTCGGGCCGGTCGATGCCGGCGGCGGCCAGGACCGGCAGCGCCGCGTAGCCGGCCGGGAAGACCGCGCCCTGGTGACACAGGGCGGACCACCACTCGTTCCAGCAGGAATCTCCGGAAGATCCAGCGGGGCACGCCGTCAGCGGCGAAGCGACGGGCGACGGGCGACGGGCGAACGCAGTTCCGGTCGAGGGTGGCCAGGACGGTGCCGTCCGGCAGTTCCTCGACGGCGCGGGCGTGGCCGGCCGGGTCTCCCGGTCCGGACTTCGGGACGGAGAGCGTCGGACGGACTCCGTCGGGTGTCCGTTCTGCGGGCGGCGTTTAGCTTCCGATCGGTCGGTTGCTATATTCCAGGCCGTTGCCCCGGCGTCGGCCGGGGGCCGCCCGTGGAGAAGGGGACCGCCATGCCCGGAGTCCGGATAGCCGCTCTCGGCCACCACCAGCCCAGCCGGGTGCTGACCAACGACGAGTTGGCGACGATGGTGGACACCAATGACGAGTGGATCCGGCGGCGGACCGGGATCGTGACCCGGCGGATCGCGGGGCCGCAGGAGTCGGTGACCGATCTGGCGGCGGGGGCGGCGGCGAAGGCGCTGGCGGCCTCGGGGCTGGACCCGGCGGAGATCGGGCAGGTCACGGTGGCCACCTGCAGTGCGGTGGACCGCTGCCCGTCGATCGCGGCGCAGGTGGCGGGTCGGCTGGGCATTCCGTCCGCCGTCGCGTTCGACCTGAACAACGGGTGTGCGGGGTTCTGCACCTCGCTGTCGGTGGCGAACCACTCGCTGCTGGCGGGCGGCGCCAAGCACGCGCTGGTGATCGGCGCGGAGAAGATGTCGGACCTGGTCGACTGGACGGACCGGCGCAGCTGCATCCTGCTGGGCGACGGCGCGGGCGCGGCGGTGCTGTCCGCGACCGACGGGGAGGGCAGCGCGATCGGCCCGGTGGTCTGGGGTTCGGACCCGTCGCGGGCGAGCGCGGTGCGGCTGCTGGACGAGTGGCACCCGCAGTTCGAGCAGGACGGCCAGGCGGTGTTCCGGTGGGCCACCACCGAGCTGCCCGCGCTGGCCGAACAGGCGTGCCGGGCGGCCGGGTTGAGCCCGGCGGAGCTGGACGGGGTGGTGACCCACCAGGCGAACCTGCGGATCATCGAGTCGCTGGTGCAGAAGCTGGGCCTGTCCGAGGACGCGGTGATCGCCCGGGACGTGGTGGACTCCGGCAACACCTCGGCGGCCTCCGTGCCGCTGGCGCTGGCGAAGCTGGTGGAGCGGGGCGAACTGCGTTCGGGCGCCCGGGTGCTGCTGTTCGCGTTCGGCGGCGGCCTGTCCTGGGCCGGCCAGGTGGTCACCTGCCCGTGACGGGCCGGGCCCGCGCCCGGGGCCGGCTCGGTCCCGTCCGGGAGGGTCTCAGCGGCGGGTGCGGGTGAGGGTGAGCGCGACCGTGTCGGGCGGCGGCGGGGAGTCCGGGTGGGGGTGATCCAGCCCGCGAAGCCGTCGTCCCCGGCGATCGGGCCGTAGTGCCGGCCCCGGTCGGGGGCGAGCGGCCCAGCCCTCCCCCGCTACTCGCTGTCACGGAACGGGCGCGCCGGGCGACCATCCGATCGTCCGGAGCGCGGCGGGGCGGGGTGGTGCGGGGGCGAGCTTTGCCCGCGGTGATCCCGGACGGGCAAGATAGCGGGGTGACCCTCCTGGACCTGATGCCGAAGCCCGCCACGCCCGACTCGCTGTTCGAGACCTTCGCCGAGTGGGCGTCGGAGCGCGGTATCACCCTCTACCCAGCCCAGGAGGAGGCGCTGATCGAGCTGGTCTCCGGGAACAACGTGATCCTGGCGACGCCGACCGGCTCCGGGAAGTCCCTGGTCGCGGCGGGCGCGCACTTCGCCGCGCTGGCCGAGGGCAAGCGGACGTTCTACACCGCGCCGATCAAGGCGCTGGTGTCGGAGAAGTTCTTCGACCTGTGCAAGGTCTTCGGCACCGAGCAGGTCGGCATGATGACCGGCGACGCCTCGGTGAACCCGACCGCGCCGATCATCTGCTGCACCGCCGAGGTGCTGGCCCAGATCGCCCTGCACGACGGCCCGCGCGCCGACATCGGCCAGGTCGTGATGGACGAGTTCCACTTCTACGCCGAGCCGGACCGCGGCTGGGCCTGGCAGATCCCGATCCTCGAACTCCCGCAGGTGCAGTTCCTGCTGATGTCGGCCACGCTCGGCGACGTCCGCCGCTTCGAGGAGGACCTGACCCGCCGCACCGGCCGCCCGACCACCGTGGTGCGCTCGGCGACCCGTCCGGTGCCGCTGTTCTACGAGTACCGGCGCACCAACCTGCACGACACCCTGGAGGAGCTGCTGACCACCGGGCAGGCGCCGGTGTACGTGGTGCACTTCACCCAGAAGGAGGCGGTGGAGCGGGCGCAGTCCCTGATGAGCATCAACATGTGCTCCAAGCAGGAGAAGGACGCGATCGCCGCCCTGATCGGCAACTTCCGCTTCACCACCAAGTTCGGCCGCAACCTGTCCCGGTACGTGCGGCACGGCATCGGCGTGCACCACGCCGGCATGCTGCCCAAGTACCGCCGCCTGGTGGAGCGGCTGGCGCAGGCCGGCCTGCTGAAGGTGATCTGCGGCACCGACACGCTCGGCGTGGGCGTCAACGTGCCGATCCGCACGGTGCTGTTCACCGCGCTGTCCAAGTACGACGGGCAGCGGGTGCGGATCCTGCGGGCCCGCGAGTTCCACCAGATCGCCGGGCGCGCGGGCCGGGCCGGGTTCGACACCGTCGGCCAGGTGGTGGCGCAGGCCCCCGAGCACGTGGTGGAGAACGACCGGGCGCTGGCCAAGGCCGGGGACGACCCGAAGAAGCGCAAGAAGGTGGTCCGCAAGAAGGCCCCGGACGGCTTCGTGTCCTGGACCGAGGAGACCTTCGAGCGCCTGATCGGGGCCGACCCGGAGCCGCTGGTCTCCCGGTTCAAGGTCAGCCACGCGATGCTGCTGTCGGTGATCGGCCGCCCGGGCAACGCGTTCGAGGCGATGCGCAAGCTGCTCACCGACAACCACGAGGACCGCGCCGCGCAGCGCCGCCACATCCGCACCGCGATCGCCATCTACCGCTCGCTGCGGGAGGGCGGCGTGGTCGAGCAGTTCGACGAGCCGGACGCCGAGGGCCGGATCGCCCGGCTGACCCTCGACCTGCAGGAGAACTTCGCGCTCAACCAGCCGCTGTCCACCTTCGCGCTGGCCGCCTTCGACCTGCTCGACCCGGAGTCGCCCTCGTACGCGCTGGACGTGGTCTCGGTCGTGGAGGCCACCCTCGACGACCCGCGGCAGATCCTCGCCTCGCAGGAGAACAAGGCGCGCGGCGAGGCCGTCGCGGAGATGAAGCGCGACGGGATCGAGTACGAGGAGCGGATGAACCGGCTCCAGGAGATCAGCTACCCGAAGCCGCTGGAGGAGCAGCTCGGCCACGCCTACGAGGTGTACCGCCGGGCCCACCCGTGGATCGGCGACCACCCGCTGCGGCCGAAGTCCGTGGTGCGCGACCTGTACGAACGCGCGATGACCTTCACCGACTACGTGGGCTTCTACGAGCTGGCCCGCACCGAGGGCATCGTGCTGCGCTACCTGGCGGGCGCGTTCAAGGCGCTGGAGCAGACCGTCCCGGACGACATCAAGACCGACGACCTCAAGGACGTCATCGCCTGGCTGGGCGAACTCGTCCGCCAGGTCGACTCCTCGCTGCTGGACGAGTGGGAGGCGCTCGCCAACCCGACCGAGCCGGAGGCCGCCGAGGTCCGCCTGGACGACAAGCCCGCCCCCGTCACGGCCAACGCCCGGGCCTTCCGCGTCCTGGTCCGCAACGAGCTCTTCCGCCGGGTCGAGCTGTGCGCCCTGGAGCAGTACGACGCGCTGGCCGAACTCGACGGCGAGGACGGCTGGAACGCCGACCGCTGGGCCGACGCGATGGACGGCTACTGGGAGGAGTACGACGACCTCTTCACCGGCCCGAACGCGCGCGGCCCCAAGATGCTGCTGATCGAGGAGGTCGAGGACGAGGGCCTGTGGCGCGTCCGCCAGATCTTCGACGACCCCAACGGCGACCACGACTGGGGCATCTCCGCCGAGGTCGACCTCTACGGCTCCGACGAGGAGGGCCGCGCCGTCGTCAAGATCACCTCGGTGGGCGCGCACTGACCCACCCGCCCCTCCCCCGGCCACCGAGCGGGACGGATCGCGCCCGTAGGATGCCCGGGACCGGGACCGGGATCTGACCCGACATCCGGATCGGTGGGCCGGGGAGGGCGCGGTGGAGGAGTTGGCTCGGGTCGGGCCGGAGGTGCGGGAGCGGTTCGTCGGGCGGTTCGGGGGCGGGGTGCTCGGGTGGTGCGACGCGCTGCCCGGACTGGTCGGGGAGTTGGCCGGGCGGTGGGGGCTGGAGCCGGTCGCGGCGGGGGGCGGGGGCACCTCGCGGGTGTTCCGCTGCGTGCGGCGCGGCGACGGGGCCCGGGTGTGGTTGAAGCTGACGCCCGATCCCTCGATCGCGGGCGAGGAGGCGGCGGCCCTGCGCGTCTGGGCGGGCAGGGCGTCGGTCGTCGCGCTGCTCGCGGCGGACACCGCCGCCGGGGCGCTGCTGCTGGCGGACGTCCGGCCCGGTACGCCGGTGCGGCAGCTCGGCTGGACCCTGCCCGGGGTCGCCTCCCTGCTGCGGGACCTGCGCTCCGCCGCCCGGCCCGCGGGAGGCTCCGGCCTGCGCCCGCTCGCGCACCGGATCGACTTCCTGTTCGACCTCGCCGAGCGCCGCGCGTCCGCCGCCGGGGCCGGGAGCGACCTGGCCGGGCCCCGGGCGGCGGCCCTGGCCCTCGCCGCCGACGGGCCGACCGGGCTGGTGCACGGCGACCTGCACCCGTCCAACGTGCTCTCCGGCCCCGGCGGGCGCCTGGTGGCGATCGACCCGCGACCGACCTGGGGCGACCCGGACTTCGACGCCGTGGACTGGGCCCTGGAGGGCGTCACCGACCTGGCCGCGCTACGGCGGCGGACCGACCGGCTGGCCGCGCTCGTCCCCGGCCTCTCCCCCGACCGCCTGCTGGCCTGGTGCCGCGCCCTGAGCGCCCTCACCGCCGTCCCCCGGACGCACGCGGGCCGGGGCGAGGACCCGGAGACGCGCTTCCTGGCCCGTCTGGCGGGCCTGCGCTCCGACTGACCCTCCGGCTCCGGTTCCCGGGACGGGCCCGGACCGCGCCGCACCCCAGCCGGGCCCTGCCGCTTCGACCGATCACCACCAGCTGACGTGCCGTCAACTCCCTTACCGGGGGTGGGATTCGACGGCGCGGGCGCAGACGGCGGGCGGGGTGCAGGTGGTGTCCGACCCGAGGTCGCAGTGGACGCCGCGGTGGACGCGGACCGCCTGGTCGGCGGCCATGCCGGTGGCGCGGTCGCCGCGGGCGCGGTCGCGGGCGGCGGCCTCGGCGGGGTCGCAGCGGACGGCGATCCGGAGGACGTCCGGGCCGTGCAGGGCTTCGCGCCGGCGCTGCGGGGAGGCGGGGCCGGAGAGGGACACGTCGTCGACGATGACCGGGGCGCCGGCCCGGGCGGTGGCGGCGGCGCCGGCCGTCCGGGCGGCCTCCAGCGCGCGGAAGGCGTCGCCGACCGGGACGGTGCCGTCGGTGGCGAAGCCGATGCCGTCGCCGCTCTCCCGCCGGGCCGGGGGCAGCGCGGCGGCCGGGCCGTCGATGCCGAAGGCCGGTCAGGGGCGCGGCAGTCGGGCCTGAAGGGCCCGCGCGAGGCTGGTCCTGCCGCTGCCGGAGCCGCCGTCGAGCACGGTCACCCGGGCCGTCGTCGGCCCACCGTGGCCGCCGGGCTCAGCGCGGGGCGAGGCCGTCCAGGACCAGGTCGACCAGGGCGGTGACGAAGGCGGGCGTGACGGGTTCGCCGAGCAGCAGGTGGCGGGCGAACAGCGGGCTCATCAGGGCCTCGACGGCGGCGCGGGGGTCGGCGTCGGGGCGGATCTCGCCGCGGGCGGCGGCCCGGCGCAGGAGCTGTTCGGCGCGGTCGAGGCGGTCGGCCCAGTAGGCGTCGCGTCCGCTGCGGGTCTCGGCGGTGGCGGGGGCGATGCTCAGGTGCAGCAGGGCCGGGCCCTCGGGGGTGTCGAGGAAGGCGCCGAGGGCGGTGAGCAGCCGGTGCAGGTCGGTGCGGAGGCTGCCGGTGTCGGGCAGCGGCATGGCCTGGTCGGTGTAGTCGGCGAGCGCTTCGCGCAGCAGGCGCTCCCGGGTGCCCCAGTTGCGGTACACCGAGGTCTCGTGCACCCCGGCGGCGGCGGCGACCGCCGCGACGCTGGCGGCCTCCAGGCCGCCCTCGGCGAGCAGGCGCACCGTCGCGTCGAGGACCGCCCGGCGCATCGCGGCACCGCGCCGGCGCAGCGGGGCGGTGCCGGCCACGGTCTGCGGCGCGGCGTCCGGCACTTCTTCCCCGGGCGGCTCTTCCCGAGGCGGCTCTCCCCCGGGCGGTTCCTCCCGGGACGGTTCTTTCGCGGGCACACCCGGAGCCTAACGCAAGCGACCTTGCGTTGCACCGGGCGGCGTCGTAGCCTCGACAACGCAAGTCACCTTGCGATAGTCCGGGCCGCAACCGGCCGGGCCGTCGCGAGCGGCAACGAGGCCGCCGACGGCTCGCCGACGGCCGGAGAGGATCGACCATGGCTGTGATGCGTGCCGTCCGTCTGCACGTTCCCACCCGCACCCTGAGCGTGGAGGAGGTGGAGCGTCCCGTTCCCGGCCCCGGCCAGGTGCTGGTCAAGGTGGAGGCGGCGGGCGTCTGCCTGTCCGACGTCCACCTGATCGACGGCTCGCTCACCCCGCTGTACCTGCCCGGCGAGAGCGTCACGCTGGGCCACGAGGTCGCGGGCACCGTCGCCGAGCCCGGCCCCGGGTCGGGTGCCTGGCAGGTCGGCGACCGGGTGGTGCTGCAGGCCGGCGAGAAGCGCGACGGGACCACCTGGACGCGCGGCGTGGACTACGACGGCGGCTGGGCCGAGTACGCGCTGGCCCGCACCGACACGCTGTTCCGGCTGCCCGACACGATCCCGTTCGAGCAGGGCTCGATCATCCCGGACGCGGTCTCCACCCCGTGGGGCGCCGTCACCACCACCGGCGGGGTGCGCCCCGCCGAGCCGGTCGGCGTCTGGGGCGTCGGCGGCCTGGGCGCGCACGGCGTGCAGCTGCTGCGCGCGATCGGCGCCAACCCGATCGTCGCCGTCGACCCCGCCCCGGCCGCCCGCGAACGCGCCCTCGCCTTCGGCGCGGACCTCGCCCTGGACTCCGCCGATCCCGAGCTCGCCGCGAAGATCGGCGCGGCCACCGGCGGCGCGGGCCTGTCCGCCGCGTTCGACTTCGCCGGCGTGCCCGCCGTCCGCGAGCAGGCGCTGAAGGTGCTGGGCGCGCACGGCCGCCTGGTCCTGGTCGGCCTCACCGACCAGCCCCTGACGGTCCGGGACAGCATCCGCTTCTCCTACCTCCAGCAGCGGATCCTCGGCCACTACGGCTCCGAGGAGAACGCCGTCCCCCAGCTCATCGCCCTCGCCGCGGGCGGCCGCCTCGACTTCTCCCGCTCCGTCAGCGAGGTCCTCCCGCTGGAACGGGCCGCCGAGGCCGTCGAGCGCCTGCACAGCAAGCAGGGCGACCCGATCCGCCTGATCCTCAAGCCCTGACCCCGGGTCGGCACCCCCGCCCCGCAGCAACCGGCTCGCCGACGGCTCACCCGTCGGCGAGCCGGTTGCTGCGGTCGATCTCCGGCATGTGCGTCTCGGCCCAGACCCGCAGGGCGGAGAGCGGCCCCTCGAGGGACAGGCCGAGTGCGGTGAGCCGGTAGTGGACGGCGGGCGGCACGGTGGGTTCCACCCGGCGCGCGACCAGGCCGTCGCGGACGAGGCCGCGCAGGGTGACGGACAGCATCTTCTGCGAGATGCCGGGGACGCGGCGCCGCAGTTCCGCGAAGCGCAGCTCGTCCGGCGCCTCCTCGGCCAGCACCTTGACCACCATCGAGGTCCACTTGGTGCCGATCCGGTCGAGCAGTCGGCGGGTCGGGCAGAGCGGGTCCAGCAGGTCGCCCCGCTCACCGGGCCGCCGACCGGGTCCATCGGACTCGGACGTGGTCACTCCGGGCTCACCACCTGAGGGAGAAGTGCCGTCTTGGAGGGGCCAGGATAGGTCCCTAGCGTGAGGTGGTCACCGTTCCCCACCCCACCTGGAGCCCCTCCGTGCCCGAACTGCGGCGCGTCCCCGTCAACGGCGTCGACCTGAACGTCGCACTCGCCGGGTCGGGCCCGGCCGTCCTGCTGCTGCACGGCTTCCCGCACACCTGGGAGCTGTGGACGGACGTCATGGCCGGCCTCTCCGACCGCCACCGCGTCATCGCGCCCGACCTGCGCGGGTTCGGCGCCAGCGGCGCGGCGGCCACCGGCTACGACGCCGGGACGCTGGCCGAGGACGCCGCGGCGCTGCTGGCCGCGCTCGGCGTCCCCTCGGCCGCGGTGGTGGGCATCGACGCGGGCGCCCCGCCGGCCTTCCTGCTCGCCCTGCGCCGCCCGGACCTCGTCCGGCGCCTGGCCGTCATGGAGTCCGTGCTGGGCGGGCTGCCCGGCGCCGAGGAGTTCCTGGCCGGCGGGCCGCCGTGGTGGTTCGGCTTCCACCGCGCCGCGTCCGGCCTGGCCGAGACCGTGCTGGAGGGCCACGAGGCCGCCTACGTCGACTGGTTCCTGGACGCCGGCACCCTCGGCGACGGGGTCCGCCCCGCCCTCCGGGACGCCTTCGTCCGCGCGTACACCGGCCGCCGGGCGCTGGGCCGCGCGTTCTCCTACTACCGGGCGCTGCCCGAGAGCGCGGCCCAGATCGAACGCGCGGTCGCCACCGCCCGCCTGACGGTGCCGACGATGGCGCTGGGCGCCCGGCCGGTCGGCGCGGCGCTGGAGCGCCAGCTCCGCCCGATCACCGACGACCTCACCGGGCACCTCATCGAGGACTGCGGCCACATCGTCCCGCTGCACCGGCCGCACGCCCTCCTCGCGCTGCTGCGCCCGTTCCTGGCCGACGGGGGCGGGGGCGGCGGCGCGGAAGCGACGTGAGTGACCGGAGCCGGGGAACGGAGCCTCAGGCCGCCGCCGCGGCCGTGGGGGACGCGGCGGCGGGGCGGGGCGGGCGGTGCCAGGTGGCGATCCAGAACGCGGTCAGGACGGCGGCCGCGCCCGCGATGGCCATCGCGGGGCCGGTGCCGGTGAAGGTGGCGACGGTGCCGAACAGGGCGGGGCCGACGCCCTGGAGGGTCATGGTGCCGGAGCCGAGCAGGGTGAACGCCTGGCCCTGGCCGTCCGCCGGGAGCACGTCCAGGAAGGAGCGCTGGAGGCCGAGCGCGTAGGCGAAGCCGGGACCGGCGGCCAGCAGGGCGGCGGCGCACAGCGGCAGGGGCACGGGCAGCGCGAAGACCAGCAGCGGCAGGCCCGTCAGCGCGGCCAGCGGCGCGACCAGCCGCTCCCGGGTGGCGGGGGCGGCGAACCGTCCGACCAGCAGGTCACCGAGCAGCATCCCGACCGGCAGGCAGGCCAGCAGGAACCCGTACCCGCCGGCCGGGAAGCCCCGGGCCCCGGCGTACGCGACGACCAGCGACTCGGCGCCGGTCACGGCGGCGGACGGCAGCCACTGGGCGAGCAGCAGACGGCGGACGGGGGTGCGGCGCAGCAGGTCGCCGTTGCCGCGCAGGCTCTGCCGGAGCACCGAGCCGGTGGCCCGCCGCAGGGGCGGCAGGTCGGGCAGCCGCAGCCGGATCGCGAGTGCGTCGGCGAGGTGCAGCCCGGCGGCGACCAGCAGGGCGCCGTGCGGGCCGAGCAGGGCGACCGCCACGCCGCCGCCGGCCAGGCCGAGCAACTGGGCGCCGGAGGAGGCGATCTGGGTCAGCGACCGGCCCAGCACGTAGGCGTCCCCGTGCAGGGTCTGCGCGACCAGGCGGCTGGAGGCGCCGTTGAACACGGGGGTGAGTACCGCGACCGCGCCGACCAGCAGCAGGCCGGCCGCGACCGGCATCCGCACCAGGGCGAGCAGGGCAGCGGCGGTGGCGTCCAGCAGGTACCCGGCCGTGATCAGCGGCCGGGGGCGCAGGCTGTCGGTGAGCGAGCCGAGCAGCATCGAGCCGAGCAGTTGCGGCAGGAACCCGATGCCGAAGGCGACGGCGCTCAGCAGCGCGGAGCCGGTGCCCGCGTAGATCAGCACGGCCAGGGTGGTGATCCGCAGCGAGTCCCCGACGATGCCGAGGGTGCGGGTGGTGAACAGCAGGCGGAAGCGCGGGTCGCCCAGTACCTCGCGGTAGGTCGTCATGCCGGTGAGCCTGGCGGCCGGGGGCCGGTGTGGGCGAGAGATTCGTCCCCGGACGTAGGGTCACGGGGACGGGCGGCGGACGGGCCGCGAGCGGGCAGCGGTCGGGCGGCCGTCAGGAAGCCGTCGGACGGCCCGGCGGGGAGGGTGGAGGGAGCGCCGGATGCTGAGGTTCGAGGTCGCCGCGGAGGACCTGGTGCGCAGCCGGTTCGCGCTCTCGCCCGCGTTCGAACTGGCCAATCTGCTGCGGCTGTTGGACCGGGGCGGGGAGCGGTCGCTGCCGCCGGGGTGGCGGGAGCGGCTGCGCCCGGCCTTCCTGCGGCTGCGGGCGGACCCGGCGGTGCGGGCCGCGCTGGCGCTGCACAACGAGAGGTTCGGGGCGGACTTCATCGCCATCCCGCCGCGCGGCATGGCGCAGACCTGGGCGGACGACCTGGCCGCGATCCTGGCCGCTCCGCCGGAGCCGGCCCGCGCCGAGATCGCCCGCTGCCTGGCGGCCCGCCCGGACACCGACGCTGCGGCCCGGGCGGTGCTGGCCGCGCCGGACGCCGTCCGGCAGGTCGCCGGGGCGCTCGACCGCGCCTGGCACGGTCTGCTGGCCCGGGACTGGCCGCAGCTGCGGGCCCTGTGCGAGCGCGACGTGGTGCACCGGGCGGGCGAGTTGGGCCGACGCGGCTGGGCGGCGGCGCTGGCCGGGCTGCACGAGAACGTCCGCTGGCGGGACGGCGGCATCGACGTCCCGCCGTTCGACGCCGCCACCACCTACTCGCTGCGCGGCGCGGGCCTGCTGCTGGTCCCCTCGGTGTTCGTCTGGCCGGGCGTCGCCGCGCACCACGACGAGCCGTGGCCGTGCACCCTGATCTACCCGGCCCGCGGCATCTCCGCGCTGTGGGAGCCGGGCGCCGCCGTCCCGCCCGACGCGCTGGCCGCCCTGCTCGGCCGCTCCCGCGCCCGCGTCCTGGCCGCCCTGGACACCCCCGCCAGCACCACCCAGCTCGCCCGCAGCCTGCACCAGTCCCCCGGCGCCGTCGCCGACCACCTCGCCGTGCTGCGCGCCGCGGGCCTGCTCTCCCGGGCCCGCGCGGGCCGCTCGGTGCTCTACCGGCGCACCCCGACGGGCGACGCCCTGATCGGGTCCGCGCCCTGAGCCGGATGCCCTGACATGGGCCCTACAGTTGGGTTCCACCGTCCCTTCACATCTGATCTTGCGTCAATCTGTATCTTTTTTGCGTTCACCCGTGGACTTCCTGCCGCACAGCGTCCTACGCTCGGCACGCCCGGCCACCACCCGGGCCTCCCCCGCAGGAAGCACGGTCATCCATGCTGAATCCCCCCACCCGCGCCAGACGGACCGTCGCGTCCCTGGCGACGCTCGCCCTGGGCGCCTCCGGCCTGCTGGCGGCGGCGTTCGTCAACGCCGGTACGGCCCACGCCGCCGCCGTCCCCGCGCTCTCCCCGCTGGCCGTCCCGAACCGCGGCGCGACCGTCCCGTTCATCGAGCAGGAGGCCGAGTACGCGGCCACCAACGGCACCGTGGTCGGGCCGGACCGGCTGTACGGCCACCTGCCCTCGGAAGCCTCCGGCCGGCAGGCCGTGACGCTGAACGCGGTCGGCCAGTACGTCGAGTTCACGCTCACCGCGCCCGCCAACTCGATCGACTTCCGCTACAGCCTGCCGGACTCCTCGGACGGCAAGGGCCGCGACGCCTCGATGGACCTGCTGGTCAACGGGCAGAAGCTGAAGAACGTCGACGTGACCTCCAAGTACAGCTGGTACTACGGCGGTTACCCGTTCAACAACAACCCGGGCGACACCAACCCGCACCACTTCTTCGACGAGACCCGCACCCTGCTGGGCAGCACCTACCCGGCCGGGACGAAGATCCGGCTGCAGGTGTCCTCCACCGCCCAGTCGCCGACCTTCACCATCGACCTGGCCGACTTCGAGAACGTCGGCGCGCCGATCGCCAAGCCCGCCAACGCGATCGACGTGGTCGCGGACTTCGGCGCCGACCCCACCGGCGCCACCGACTCCACCGCCAAGTTCCAGGCCGCGGTGAACGCCGGTGCGGCGCAGGGCCGGACGGTCTACATCCCGCAGGGCAACTTCACCCTGTACGACCACGTGATCGTGGACAAGGTGACGCTGGCCGGTGCGGGCCCCTGGTACAGCGTGCTGGGCGGGCGCGACCCGAACAACCGCAGCCACGCGGCCGGCATCTACGGCAAGTACGTCACCTCCGGCGGCCCGAGCCAGAACGTCACGCTCAAGGACTTCGCCATCATCGGCGACATCCGCGAGCGGGTCGACGAGGACCAGGTCAACGGCCTGGGCGGCGCGATGTCCAACTCCACGGTGGACAACCTGTGGATCCAGCACACCAAGGTCGGCGCCTGGATGGACGGTCCGATGGACCGGCTCACCATCAAGAACAGCCGCATCCTCGACCAGACCGCGGACGGCGTCAACTTCCACACCGGCGTGACCAACTCGACGGTCACCAACACCTTCGTGCGCAACACCGGTGACGACGGCCTGGCCTCCTGGCCGGAGCGGGTGGCGAACACCAACGACAGCTTCACCCACAACACGGTGGTGCTGCCGATCCTCGCCAACAACATCGTCACGTACGGCGGCAAGGACTTCACCATCTCGGACAACGTCATGTCCGACACCATCAGCAACGGCGGCGGCCTGCACATCGCCAACCGCTACCCGGGCGTCAACTCCGGCAGCGGCACCGCCGTCGCCGGCACCATCACCGCCGCCCGCAACACCCTGATCCGCACCGGAAACAGCGACTTCAACTGGCAGTTCGGCGTCGGCGCGATCTGGTTCGACGGCCTGAACGAGCCGATCACCGGCGCGACCATCAACATCACCGACACCGACATCCTGGACAGCTCCTACGAGGCGATCCAGACCATCGAGGGCGGTGTCACCGGCGTCAACCTGACCAACGTGAACATCGACGGCGCGGGCACCTACGCCATCCAGGCGCAGGCCAACGCCCAGATGAAGTTCACCAACGTCAAGGCCAAGAACATCGCGCAGTCCGCCACCCCGATCCACAACTGCGTGGGCACCGGCTTCCAGATCACCGACGGCGGCGGCAACTCCGGCATCACCGGCTCGACCTGCACCGGCCAGTGGCCCGCGCCGGTCTGGACGTACAACGGCGTCCCGGTCGGCGGCGGCAACGGCAGCTCCTCGCCGTCCCCGTCCCCGTCCACCTCGAACCCCTCCTCGCCGTCCCCGTCCCCGTCGCCCTCCACCTCCACCCCGCCGACCTGCCCGAGCGGCACCGGCAACCTGGCGCAGGGCCGTCCGGCCACCGCCTCCGGCACCAGCCAGACCTACGGCCCCGGCAACACCGTCGACGGTGACGCCAACACCTACTGGGAGAGCGCCAACAACGCCTTCCCGCAGTGGGTCCAGGTCGACCTGGGCTGCTCGCTGAGCCTGACCAAGGCCGTCCTCAAGCTCCCGCCGGCCAGCGCCTGGGCCTCCCGGACCCAGACCGTCACCGTCCAGGGCTCCACCGACGGCAGCACCTTCACCACCCTGGTGGGCTCGGCCGGCTACACCTTCGACCCGGCCACCGGCAACACCGTCACCATCAACCTCCCGGCCACGCCGACCCGTTACCTGCGCCTGAACGTCACCGGCAACACCGGCTGGCCCGCCGCGCAGCTCTCCGAGTTCCAGGTGTTCGGCGGCGGCAACGGCAGCTCCTCGCCGTCCTCCTCCCCGTCGTCCTCGCCGTCCTCGTCCCCCTCGGGGCCGACCTGCCCGACCGGCAGCGGCAACCTGGCGCAGGGCCGTCCGGCCACCGCCTCCGGCACCAGCCAGACCTACGGTCCGGGCAACGCGGTCGACGGTGACGCCAACTCGTACTGGGAGAGCGCCAACAACGCCTTCCCGCAGTGGATCCAGGTCGACCTGGGCTGCTCCCGCAGCCTGACCAAGGCCGTCCTGAAGCTGCCCCCGGCCAGCGCCTGGGCCTCCCGGACCCAGACCGTCACCGTCCAGGGCTCCACCAACGGCACCACCTTCACCACCCTGGTGGGCTCGGCCGGCTACACCTTCGACCCGGCCACCGGCAACACCGTCACCATCAACCTCCCGGCCACCTCGACCCGCTACCTGCGCCTGAACGTCACCGGCAACACCGGCTGGCCCGCCGCGCAGCTCTCCGAGTTCCAGGTGTTCGGGGCCTGATGCCCGAGGGGCGTCCGTCCCCGGACGGACGCCCCTCCCCGGCTGACGTCCGGCTTCCCACGGACACCAGCCGACCGGCCGACACCCGTCACCCGACGGGCGCCGGCCCCCCCGAGCCGGCACCGCCCGGGGCTCCGACGGGCGGGGAGCCTCCTCCGACCCCGGGCGGTGCCGCCCCCTCGATCCCGCCCGGCCAGCACGACCGGGCGGGATCGAACCATGTCGCGCCACCGCGCACCGCGTACCGCGCAGGCGGTGCCGAGGTCGGCGCGGGTCGGCACCGGGCGCTCGAACGGCCGCCGGGCGTCGGCGCGTTGCCACGGGCAGGCCGACGGGCGCGGGCAGGCGGACAGGCGCGAGCCGACGGCGGCAGGCGGTTCCCCGGCGCGCTCAGCCGAAGCCGAAGTGGCCGACCGAGGCCGCCGCCGACAGCAGGGACACCGCCGGGAACCCGAGGGCGTGGAGCACCCCCGCCCGTACGTGCGCCGCCACCGCGCCGACGGAGAACAGCACCGGCCCGACGGACGCCGCCGGACCGAGCGCCGCCAGGGTCCGCCCCGGCAGACCGGGCACCGCCGGACCGAGCCCGGCCGGGCCCCGCACCAGTTTCGCCACCACCGCCACGGCGTTCGCCGACGCGCAGCACACCGTGCCGACCAGCAGGACCCCCTCCACCGCGCCGCTCACCGCGCCCACCCGCCGCCGTGATCGCCCCCGGCGGCCGCCCGTACGCGCCGATCCGGCTGCGGATCGCGCACGGCCTGATCACCCGGATCGGCGTCACCGGGACCGGCGTCACCCCGCTCGGCCGCCTCGCCCTCGGGCCCGACGGGGAGCCCGGAGACGGGGAGCCAGGAGACGGAGGGCCCCGAGACGGGGGGTCGGCGGGCGCGGCCTCGTTGTCACCCGTCCGTGATAGGCAGTCAGGATGACTGTCCCACTTGCCTTTTCGGACCTGCTGGACCTCGTCGACGAACGCTCCGCCGCGCTGCGCAAGGCCGTCGCCGAGGCGCCCGACCTGACGGCCCGCGTCCCCAGTTGTCCCGACTGGGCGCTGTCGGACCTGCTCGGCCACATCACCGGCGTGCACCTGTTCTGGGCGGCGGCCGTGGCCGCGGGCCCCGGCTTCACCCCGCAGCGCCCCGAGCTGGAGACCGGCCTCCCGGCCGCCCGGGCCCTGGCCGACGCCGAGGCGGCGACCGCCGCCATGCTCGCGGCGCTCCGGGAGGCCGGTCCCGACCGCGCCTGCTGGACGTGGTGGCAGGGCAGCGACGTCCCCGGCGACAGCGGGGCGATCGCCCGCCACCAGGTGCAGGAGGCCGCCGTGCACGCCCACGACGCCCAACTCGCCCTCGGCGCGCCCCTCCCGCTGCCGGAGGCCGTCGCCCTGGACGGCCTGGCCGAGTTCCGCGACCTGTACTGGGCGATGTCCGCCCCGTGGCCGCACGCCCCCGCCGCCGTCCGGCTGCGCACCGCCGAGGGCCCCGAGCTGGCCCTCGACCTCGCCCCGGCGGAGGCCGCCCCCGGGCAGGACCCCGCCGTGCTGGAACTCGCCGGCACCGCGAGCGACCTGCTGCTCGCCCTGCACCGCCGCCGCCCGTCCGCCGATCTGCTCGCGACCGGCGACCCGGCCGTCCTGGAGCAGCTGCTGGCCTGGCCCCGGCTCGGCTGACCACCGCCCGGGCTCGGCGTCCCGGCGCTGCCCGCGCTCCCGGCGGCGGCCGCGGCCACGGCCGCGCCGGGACGGCCGGGACGCCGGCGGCGATCCGGAGGCCGGCGTCGTCACGGTCGGCCGTGGAGCGCACGGGCGCGCGGCACGTCGATCGCGCGGCCCGCGACGGGAAGCTCGCCGCCGTTCTCCGGCGGCACACCCGACGCCGGAGGGTCAGGGCGTGTCCGCAGGCCGTCCCCGGTAGGGGGTGCGGCTGGGCGGCAGGCCGGCCTGGAGTTCGAGGCGGGCGAGGGTGAGTTGCAGCCAGGCGATGTAGGAGGCCATGGCCCGGTAGCCGTGCTCGTGGGCGGCCAGGCGGACCGCGTTGGCCCACGCGGCGTCGACCAGGGAGCCGGCGGTGGCTTCCGCAGTGGCTCCGTCAGCGGCCCCGTGAGCGGCTCCGTCAGCGGCTTCGTCGGTGAGGAAGTCCATCCAGCCCGGTTCGCCGACATGCGCGAGCCGGTAGTCGAGCTCGGTGCGCAGCAGGTCGAGGGCGAACTCGGGTCCCAGTTGGCCGGCGAACAGGAAGCGCAGGCGGAAGTCGCTGTCGGTCATGCGGGGTGAGGGCTCGTAGGGTGAGCGGGCCCAGGCGAGCAGTTCCTGGCGGCCGGCTTCGGTGAGCCGGTAGACCTTGGCGTCGGGCCGGCCGGCGCGCGGGTCCAGCTCGAACGCGGCCCAGCCGTTGGCCACGAGCTTGGGCAGGGTGCGGTAGATCTGCGGCAGTTGGACCCCGTAGCCGAGGTACTTGCCCTTGCCCTCCATCCACTTGCGCATGTCGTAGCCGGAGAACGGGCGCACGGCCAGCAGGCCGAGGATGAGGTGTTCCAGGCGCATCGGTGAAGCGTTCCTCAGGGTGGGGTGGTGGCGTCGGCCCAAGGTAGCCGATCAGGCCGGGCCGGGAGCGGCCCGCACGACGCGGAAGCCGCAGTTGCCGGACGAGGACTCGGGGGTGTTGGCGGAGCGGGCCGCGAGGCGGTAGCGGTTGCAGTAGCTGCGGTGGCACAGGTGGGAGCCGCCGCGGGTGACCCGTGCGGTGCCGGTGCGCGGGCCGAGCGGGTCGTGCCGCGGCGAGCGGCGGTAGTAGGCGGGCGAGAACCAGTCGGCGCACCACTCCCAGACGTTCCCGGCGCTCTCGTACAGGCCGAAGTCGTTGGGCGGGAAGGAGCGCACCGGAGCGGTGGTCAGGTGGCCGTCGCGCAGCGTGTTGTGCGTGGGGAAGTCGCCGTGCCAGATGTTGCACCGGTCCTGGCCGTCCGGGGTGAGGTCGTCGCCCCAGGGGTAGCGGCGGCCCCGGTGGCCGCCGCGTGCCGCGTACTCCCATTCGGCCTCGGTGGGAAGCCGGGTGCCCGACCAGCGGCAGTAGGCGACGGCGTCGTGCCAGGAGACGTGCACGACGGGGTGGTCGGGCAGTTCCTGCCACGAGGAGAGCGGTCCGCCCGGGTGCGCCCAGTCGGCGCCCGCGACCTCCAGCCACCACGGGGTGCGCGGCGCCCTCCCCAGCACGTCGCGCGGACGGGCGCGCAGTGCCAGGTGGAAGACGGCGGAGGAGCCGTACCGCTCGGCGTCGGTGCGGTGGCCGGTGGCGGCGGCGAACGCGGCGAACTGGGCGTTGGTCACCGTGGTCGTCCCGATCGCGAAGGGTTCCAGAACGACGCGGTGCACCGGGCGTTCGCCGTCGTCCGGGTAGCCCTCGTCGAAGTGGTCGCCCATCCGGAACTCGCCGCCGGGCAGGTCGACGACTTCGGGTGCGGTGTGCGGCGCCCGCCGTCGGGGCGGGACCGGCGGCGGCGGTAGCAGCTCGACGGTGCCGGGCGCGCAGGCGTGGACACGGCCGGGGCGGCCCGGGGTGCAGCAGGTGTGCACGCTGACTCCCTCAGCCGTTCCGGGGCGCGGTGGCCGGCTCGGGCACGGCAACCGGCTCGGGCGCGGCGACCGGCTCGGGCGCGGCGACCGGCTCGGGCGCGGCGGCCGGCTCGGGCGCGGCGGCCGGCTCGGGCGCGGCGGCCGGCTCGGGCAGCGCGGCGAGCTGGTCGGCGAGCGAGCGCAGCCGCTCCTGCGGGAGCATGCCGGTGACCGTCGCGGCGACGTGGAGCAGCGACAGCTGCGTGAGGACGGCCGCGAAGGGCCCGTCCAGCAGCGGGCCGAAGGCGCCCCGCACGATCTTCTCCGCCTCGGGGTCGGCGAGCAGCCGGGCGATGGGCGTGTGCACGCTACGCGGTCCGGCGGGGTAGTCCTCGGGGCGGGGCCCGGGCCGCAGCCCCAGCTCCGCCTGCGGCCGCTGCACGCGCGCGAGCAGGTGTTCGGTGGTGACCGGCCCCTCGGCGGGCAGTCCGAGGCGCCGGTACTGGCTCTCGGGTGCGTCGCTCGCGCGCAGCAGGTCCACCAGTAGTGCGGCCATCCGCAGCTCCACCGCGTCGTCGACCAGGGGGTGTTCCTGGCCGGGGTCGGCCGTGAGGTCGAACAGCAGGGTGCCGAAGGCGTACGGGCTGCTGATCGCCGACCCGGGGGTGCGCAGCAGCGGCACGTCCTTGCTGAAGGGGAACGGCGGCACCAGCTGCGCCCCGCGCAGTTCGGCCGGGCTGAAGCGGGCGCGCATGTGGGTGGGCATCAGTGTGTGCTCGAACAGCGGCTGGTTGCCGGGGTCCGCGCAGGCGCGCATGTAGACGTGGCGGCCGTCGGTGACGCTGACGTGCCCGCCGAAGGAGCCGAACAGCCCCGCCTCGCGCACCGGCGCGTCGGCGGCGACGGTGTCGCGCAGCGACCGGCCCTGCATGTCCGGCGTCGGGGCGAGGCCGAACCAGTCCAGCAGGGTGGGCGCCAGGTCGATCGTCTGCACCAGGGAGGTGCGGCGTTCGCCCCGGACGCGGCTGCGCGGGTCCCAGACGAACAGCGGGGTGTGGATCGTCTCGTCGTACCAGGGCTGGATGTTCTTGCCCCACCAGCCGCGCTCGCCGAGCAGCAGGCCGTGGTCGGTGCAGACGATCAGCAGGGTGTCGTCCCACAGGTCCAGTCCGTCCATGGCGTCGAGGACCCGGCCGAGCGAGGCGTCGCACATGGTCAGCAGCGCCGCGTACTCCAGGCGGGCGTGCTCGACCTGCTCGGGCGTCTCCAGGACCCGCCGGTAGTCGGGCCAGTCGAAGTGCGGGCCGGCGTAGTCGTGGGGGTAGTGCTGCCTGTGGCGGTCGTAGCTGAGGAACGGCTCGTGCGGGTCGAAGGTCTCGATCTGCAGGAACCAGCCGTCCTCGGCGTGGTTGGTGCGCAGGAACTCCAGGCCCGCGTCGAAGGTGCGGGTCTGCGGGTGGTCGGCCTCGTCGGTGAGGTGCTGCCGGTTGACCCAGTCCTGGCGCCACGCCGGCCCGCGCATCGTGCGCGGGGAGTCGGGGATGTCGGGGTCGGCGACCTGGCCCTTCCACGGGTCGCCCTCCTGACCGCGGAAGAACTCGTAGGAGCGGAAGCGGTTGTGGTACGTCGCGCCGCCGTCCTCCCAGTAGTGCGGGTGGTCGGTGACCAGGTGGGTGTGGACGCCGTGCTCGCCCAGCAGTTGCGGCACCGAGTCGTCGAAGGGCTCCAGCGGTCCCCAGCCGCGGTGCAGGAAGTTGTACCGGCCGGTGTGCAGCTCCCGGCGGGCCGGCATGCACGGCATGCTGCCCGCGTAGCAGGTGTCGAACGCGGCGGTGCGCTCGGCGAGCCGGGTGAAATGGGGGGCGTGCACCCCCTCGGCGCCGTACGGCGGCAGGAAGCGCCGGTTCAGGGTGTCGAACATGACCATCAGGGCCTTCACGGCGTCGGCCTCCGTCGGGGCGGGCTCGGTACAGGGAATCGTTCGCTATGGACCTTAGAACATATGGACCGAGAGAGGAACCGTCACCTGCGGCCCGTCCGGCCGACTGTTGCCGCATGCGTCCTGAACATTGCAGGCGCGCGAAGTCGCACCGAGAGCATTGACATGGCCGACGCCGGTGTCAATCCTGCTGAATAACTACGCAGGAACATATGAACCCTGCTCGGCGCAGCCCCGTCTCCCAGGAGCCCCCTTGCGCATCACCCCTCGCGGCTACCACCGCCCCACCACCCCGCACCTGCAGCTGCAGCTGCCGGCGGACGGGTCGGTGACCTTCGCCGCGGAGTCGGAGCAGCGGCTCGCCGGCACCGAGACCGGGCCCGCCCCCCGGCCCGCCCCCGCGCCGCGGAGGCCGCCGACGCGGGCCCGGCGGCAGACCGGCGGGCCGCAGCCGCGGTGGCGGCCCCTTCCGAACCGCGCGCCCAGTGCCACGCCCCGGGTGACCCCGGCACCCACCCCGCCCCCGTCCGGCCCGAGGAGCCCCGCACGATGAACACCCAGGCCCCGTCCCTCGCCCCCCGCGCCGCCGACCAGCCCGCGGCGGCCCCGGCCCGAAGACGCCAACTCGCGCTGCTCTCCGCCCTGATCGCGTTCGACAACACCGAGGCGGGCATCGCCTCGGTGATGTTCCCGATGCTGCGCACCGCTCTCGCACTGCCCGTGTCCGCGCTCGGGGTGCTGGTCGCCGTCTCCAGGATCGCCGGCATGGTGGCCGGTCCGCTGTGGCTCCTCGCGCTGCGCCGCGTCTCCCGCAGGACCCTGCTGGCGCTGTGCGCCGGTTTCTGGGGCGTCTGGACCGCGGCCGCCGGCCTCGCCCAGGACTTCTGGCAGTTGCTGCTGCTGTTCGCCGTCGGCGCCGCCGGCATCGCGGGCGCCGGCCCGCTGGTCAACGGCCTGCTCGTCGACCTGTTCGACGACCGCTCCCGCGGCCGGGCCGCCGGCGCGCTCTACGGCACCGCCGCGCTGATCACCGCGCTGGCCGGGCCGCTGCTCGGCCAGCTCACCCGCGTCCACGACGGATGGCGCTACGGCTTCCTCGCCTCCGGCGCCCTCCAGATCCTGATCGGCGTCCTGGTCCTGCTGTTCCTGCGCGACCCGGGCGTCGGCGCCGCCGAACCCCGGCTCGGACGCGCGCCCGCCGCCGCGCCCGGCCGAGCCGGGACCAGGCGGCTCCTCGCCGTGCCGACCCTGCGGGTCCTGCTCCTGCAGCGCCTGACGAACGGCCAGTTCGTGCTGCAGGTCTCCGGCGTGGTCCTGCTCGTCGACGGCTTCGGCTACAGCAACGCGCTCGCCGCCACCGTGGTCCTGCCCGCCTCCCTGGCCTACCTGCTCGGCACCTACGCCGGCGGGCTGCTCAGCGACCGCCTCCACCGCCGCCACCCGCGCACCGGCCGACTCGTCCTGCTCCAGGCCGCCCTGCTCGCCTACGGCGTCCTCGCCTACCCCGCCAGCCAGATCGCGTGGCACCACATCGCCGTCCACGCGGCCCTGTTCTCCGTGCTCGCCTTCCTCCAGGGCGTCAACCCCGGCATCAACCGACCGCTGGTCGCCGCCGTCACCGCCCCCGAACTGCGAAACGCCGCCTTCGCGCTGATGCTCTCCACCGAGCTCGTCTGCACGGCCTGGACCTCCCTGGCCCTCGGCTACCTCGCCGACGCCCTCGGCATCCGGGCCGCGTTCCTCTGGCTGCTGGTCGTCCTCGTCCTCGCCAACGGACTGCTGGCGAGCCTGTTCCACCGCACCTACCACCGCGACGCCGCGGCCCTCCAGGCCGAACTCGACCGCCGCCGGGCAGAGCACCGCTGACGGCCACCGACCGCCGCACCGTCACCGGACGCACCACCGCGCCGGACGGCGACGTTCCGGCGCTCCCGCGCCCGCCCCACCAGGAGGCCACCGTGCACCGAACCAGGACCGCCGCCCTCGCAGCCGCCCTGCTCACCCTGTCCACCGCCGCCCTCGGCGCCACCACGGCCCGGGCCGGCACCGGGACCGTCCACTACGCCGCCCTCGGCGACTCCTACTCCGCCGGAGGCGGATCCGCCACCAGCTACCTCAACAGCTGCAACCAGAGCACCAACGCCTACCCCTACCTCTACGACCGGCTCGCCTCGCCGGCCACCTTCGCCTTCCGGGCCTGCGGCGGCGCCACCAGCAGCGACGTGGTCAACAACCAGCTCGGCCCGCTCGACTCCGCGACCACGCTGGTCAGCATCACCGTCGGCGGCAACGACGTCGGCCTGAAGAACGTGCTGGCCAGTTGCCTGCTCGGTGACGACGCCACCTGCCTGGACGCCGTCTCCGCCGCCGAGGACACCGCCCGCACCCAGCTCCCGGGCGAACTCGACGCCGCCTACGGCGCCATCCGGGCCCACGCCCCCAACGCCCACGTGGTCGTCCTCGGCTACCCCAGGTTCTACGACCTCGCCGAGCCGCTCTGCCCCGGCATCGACCGCGTGAAGCGCGCGGCGCTCGACGAGGGGGCCGACACCCTCGACGCCGTCATCCGGACCGCGGCCGCCGAGCACCCGGGATTCACCTACCAGGAGGTGAACGCCCGGTTCGCCGGGCACCAGCTCTGCGACTCGGCTCCGTGGCTGCACGCCCTGGACTGGCCGGTCGGACAGTCCTTCCACCCCACCGCCGAAGGCCAGGCGAACGCCTACCTCCCCGCCCTCCTCGCCGCCCTGTGACCCCGGCCCCGCCCGCGTGATCCCCGGTGCCCCGCCCCCCGGCCCTCTCGCCCGGAGCGACGACCGGGAGAGCGGCCGGGAGAGCGGCCGGATCGCCTGCGGCGCCGGTTCCGGGCCTGCCGCCGCTCAGCCGTGCTGGTCGAGGAAGGCGGCGAGTTCGCTGTCGTACCGGGCGGGGTCGGCGTTCCAGGCACCGGTGTGGACGGCTCCGGCGACGGTGACGAGGTGGACCCGGTCCGGCCAGTCGCGGGCGAACCGGGCACTGGTGGCGTAGGGGACGACCGTGTCGGCGGTGCCGTGGAAGAGCAGCACGGGCTGCTCGGGGCCGCCGGTGCGCCGGTTCGCGGCCAGGGTGTCGACCCGGTCGAGGTCCACCCCGGCGCGCAGTCGGACGAAGGGGGCTGCGACGTCGGCGACCGGGAACGGGATCCCGAGGTGGGTGGCGATGGTGTCGATGGCCGCGCCGTAGTCGAGTGCGGGTGCGTCGAGGACGACGGAGCGGACCGCGCCGGTGTCGGGGGCGCGCTGCAGGTAGTTCTCGACGATGCCACCGCCCATGGAGAAGCCGTAGAGCACCACCCCGGAGGCCCCGTGGGCCTCGGCGTAGCGGACGGCGGCGTCGAGGTCGCGCCATTCGGTGTCGCCGAGCTGCCGGTTGCCGTTCGTGTCGCGGGGCGCGCCGGGGTCGTTGCGGTAGGTGATGTCGAGGACCGGATAGCCGAGACCGTGGAGTCGGGGCATCGTCCGCAGGCCCGCACTGCGGCCGGCGCCGAGGCCGTGGACCTGGATGACCCAGGTGTCGCGCGCGCCGGGGAGGTACCAGGCGGGCATCGGGCCCAGGTCGCCGGAGTAGTCGACCTCCTGGTAGTCCAGCCCCGCTGCCTGCCTCGGGTCGGAGTTCCACACCGTGACGGTGATCTTCGCCTTGTCACCGGCGGCGGGCGGGGTGGCCGCCCGGAGTTCGCGGGTGACGGTCCTGGCGTCCGAGGCGGTGATGCGGCCGAGGACTCCCGCGTGCTGTCGAGCGGAGCCGCTGTCCTGCCAGACCAGGCCGTAGGTGCCGGCGGCCCGGCTCTCCGCGGTGGCGGGCAGGGTGACCGTCGCGGTTCCCACCGCGACGACGCGGGTGTTCAGCGGGGTGTCGTCGATGGGGTGCAGGAGTTTGACGGTCAGCAGCCACAGGGCGCCGGCCGTCGCGCCGAGCACCAGGGCGGTCAGGCCGGCAACGGTGGCGACGATGCGTCGGCGCCGGCGGGTGCGGCGGGTGCGGCGGGTGGACGGTGGGGTCGGGGGGTGGGTCATGGCCGGGGCCGGCTCCTCGTTCACGGGTGCTTCAGCGTGGTGGGGCCGGACGCCAGGGTGAGGGCGAGTCCGGTCGGTGTGACGGTGAGTGAGAGCGGTTCGAGGGACAGCGGGTAGTCGGCCTGCCGGTGACGCGCCGTCAGCCGGGCGTTGATCCGGTCGAGCGGGGGTCCGGTGACCGTCCGGCCGAGGAGCTGCAGTTCGGTCGCGGTGACGGTGACCCGGCCGTCGGCCAGGGCGGGCTTCAGCGTCAACCGGCCCATGCCGTTGGGGCCGACGGAGAGCAGGAGGGTGCCTGCGGCGGGGTCGGTCCGGGCACCGCTGACGGGAACGCCCTGGTCCGAGTCGCCGACGGCTCGCGCCAGGGAGTCGGCGGGGATCGTCACGTCGGCCCGGACCTCGGACACCGTCGCGGGCTCGGCCAGGTGGAGGTCGTCGAGCGTGACCCGGACCGAGGCGCCGGGGAGCGGGCCGAGGCGGGCGTCGTCGGCGCTGAGCGTGACGCGGCCCAGGTGCCGGTCGATGAGCGCGAGCAGGGCCGGGCCGTCGCCGGTGTCGACCGTCACCCGGGTGTCGAGGGACTTCTCCACGCCCGAGGCGATCCGACTCTCCAGGACGTGCCGGGTGACCGCTTCGCCGCCTCCGGCGACGGCCGCCAGGGCGGCCACGGCCAGGACGGCGGCGCGGGTGGCCCGGGCGCCCCGGGTGGCCGGGCGGCGCAGGCGGGTCAGCCGTCCTCCGGTGGCGGTCCGGGTCGGTGTGGGACGGATGGTCATTGGTGTCCTGCCCTGGTGGTCGTGGTGTCGGACGGTGCGGGCGATCCGGTGCCGTCCAGGTGCCGCCCTGCGGTTCTGCGGTCCCCCGGGGACGGGCTGCGCCCGGTGCGGGCGAGCAGCACGAGGACCGCGCCGGCCAGCAGCACCGCGAGGCCGACGCCGGCCAGCGCGAGCGACCTGGAACCGGTGAGCACGGCTGCCTTCCTTCGTCCTGACCGCCGGTCGTCCTGACCGCCGGTCGTCCTGACCGCACCGGTCGGCGGGGCCGCGAGCATCCTGTCCTCGCGGTGCAAGGCGGAGGTTCGGCCGGTGTTCGGGCGGTGTAAGGATTGCGCCGCTCAGCGGGGCGGTGGCGACCCGCGGGTTAGCATCGGTGCAGTTCGAAGCCGTTGCGCCCGCGGCCGGCCGTGCCGCCGCGAGAGGGGTGCGGCGGCGCCGGGAGACTGCGGTGGCACCCAACAGATGACGCACAGCAAGGGCCTCGTCCTGGTGGTGGAGGACGAGCGGCACATCGCCGACCTCCAGCGCCTCTACCTCAGCCGGGAGGGCTTCGGCGTCCACACCGAGAGCGACGGCACGGCCGGGCTGGCCGCCGTCGCCCGGCTGCGGCCGGTGGCGATCGTCCTCGACATCGGACTGCCCGGGCTGGACGGCACCGACTTCTGCCGACGGCTGCGCGCCGCCGACGACTGGACGCCCGTCCTCCTGGTCACCGCCCGCGACGAGGAGGCCGACCGGATCCTCGGCCTGGAGATCGGCGCCGACGACTACCTCACCAAACCGTTCTCGCCCCGCGAGCTGGTCGCCCGCCTCAAGGCGGTGCTGCGCCGCACCGCCGGCCCGCCGGTCCCGGCCGTCCTGGGCACCGGGCGGCTGCGGCTGGACCCGGCCCGGCGCACGGCGCTCCGCGACGGCGAGCCGCTGGAGCTGACCACCACCGAGTTCAACCTGCTCGCCCACCTGCTCGCCCGGCCGGGCCAGGTCTTCAGCCGCGAGCAGCTGCGCGCCCAGGTCTGGGGGCGCGCCGACTACGGCGACAGCAGGGTCGTCGACGTGTACGTCTCGCAGCTGCGCGCCAAGCTCGGCGACGCCAGCCCGATCCGCACCGTGCGCGGGGTCGGCTACAGCGCCCAGGAGCCCCGCCGGTGAGGCGCCCGCGGGCGGGGTCGCTCACCGGCAGCCTGGTCCTGCTCGCCACCGTGGTGGGAGCCACCGCGGTGCTCCTGGCCGGCATCGCGGCCTGGCAGACCGCCCGCTCCGACGCCGAGTCGCAGTACCGGGAGCGCCTGGCCCGCCAGGCCACCGTACTGAGCCTGGCCCCCAACCTGTCCGTGCTGCTCCTCGACCAGGCCCAGCGCCTGACCGGTACCACCGGGGTCCAGGTCGCCGTCGTCGCCCCCGGCGGGCAGGTGGACGGCCCGGCGGCCGGGGCCGTCACCTCGGCCGACCGGGACGCGCTGCTCGCCGGACGGACCGTCTCCACCACGGGCTCGCTCGGCGACCGGCGCGTGCTCGTCCAGGGGCACCCGGCGGGCAACGGCGGCGCCGTCGTCCTGGCCCAGCCGTTCACCGAGGTGGACGCGGCCGCGAACCGGATGCGCGGCAGTCTGACGCTCCCCCTGGTCGCGGGCCTGATCGGCGCGGCCCTCGCCGGAGCCCTGCTGGCCCGCCGCATCGCCCGCCCCCTGGTGGCGGCGGCCGGCGTCGCCCACCGCCTCGCCGCGGGCGAACGCGGCCTGCACTGCGAAGCGGACGGCCCCGCCGAAGCCCGCGAGGTCGCCCGGGCCCTGAACACCCTGGGCGCCGCCCTGGAACGTAGCGAACGACGCCAGCGCGACTTCCTGACCTCCGTCTCGCACGAGATCCGCACCCCCCTCACCGCGCTCCAGGGCTACGCCGAGGCCCTCAGCGACGGCGTCGTCGAACCCGGGCAGCAGGCCCAGGTCGGCCAGATCCTCCTGACCGAGACCAAGCGCCTGGACCGCTTCGTCTCCGACCTGCTCGAACTCGCCCGCCTGGACGCCGAGGACTTCCCCGTCACCCGCGAACCCACCGACCTGGCCGCCCTCACCCGCGAGACCGCCGAAGCCTGGGACCAGCGGGTCCGGCAGGACGGACTGCACCTGCGGGTGGAGCGGACCGGCGGACCCGTGATCGCGGTCACCGACGGGTTCCGGGTCCGCCAGCTGCTCGACGGCCTGATCGGCAACGCCGTGCGGGTCTCCCCGCCCGGCGCCCCCGTCGTGCTGGCCCTGCGCAGGACCGAGACCGGTGCCGCCGAGCTGCAGGTCCGCGACGGCGGCCCCGGCCTGACCGACGACGACCTCGAGGTCGCCTTCCGACCCGGCGCCCTGCACGCCCGCTACGCCGGTACCCGCCCCGGCGGCACCGGCCTCGGCCTGGCCATCACCCAGCGCCTCGCCGACCGGCTCGGTGCCACCGTCACCGTCCGCGGCCACGGCCCCGAAGGCGGCGCCTGCTTCACCGTCACCCTCGGCCCCTGACCGGGCAGCCGATCGGCACCGGCACGCCCCGTACCGCGCAGCAGTACCAGCCGGGGCCGCCGCCGTGCAGCCGCTCCGCCCGGTGGTGGCCCGGCGCTTTCCGGTCTCGGCCGGTCCGGTGGCGCCCCGCGGTGGAGTCGGGGCCGGGGGCGCCGCCGGGTCCGGTGACGACGCCCGGCGGTCCGAAGGCCGCGGAGCACCCGGCGGGAGGGAGGGCACCGAGGCTCAGGCCGACGTGCTCCTGCCCGGCCGTCACCCCGCCCGCGGACACCCGGCCGCCGCCCTCGCCACCCCCTTCGGCGAGGCCCGACCGGGCCGGCCGATGCGAGAGTGCGGCACCGGCTCCGCGCGTCCGGCCGGGTGGATATGCTGCCCGGCATGGCGTGCCGCATCGGCGAGTTGGTACTGGACTGCGCGGACCCGGAGCGGCTGGCCGCGTTCTGGGGCGCGGCGCTCGGGTACGTCGAACTGGGCCGGGAACCGGACGGGAGCATCGAACTCGGACCTGCCGCGGACGGCTACGGCGGGCCGCGACCGGCCCTGGTGCTGAGCCCGACCAGTGACCCCCGACCGGTCCGCCTCCCGCTGCACCTCGACCTGAGCCCCCTCGGCCCCGAGCCGGACCCGGACGCGGAGACGGCCCGGCTGCTGGCCCTCGGCGCCCGACGGCTCGGGGCGACGACGGAGCGGCTGGTGCTGGCGGACCCCAACACACCTGACTACCAGTCCTGCTGATCTTACCGTCACGTCAGCGCATGCAAGAGGCCCCGCACGGTCAGAGAGACTGCACGGGGCATCGTTGTGCATGGGCTTACCAGGTGGGGTGAACTACTGGGATCGGTCCCACTCGACCCGTTGATCCTCGGTGCTGACCACCACCTGCAGCCGTTCGCCCACGGGCTCACCCGCGACGCGCCACCGGGTGATCAGTTCGGCCACCGCGTCCCAGAGTCGGACCGGACCGCCCTGCCGGACCAGCCAGCGGCCCCCGTCCTCGAACACCACGGCCCACGACCCGCCGTCCACGTCCACCAACACGTGCTCGGTGCGTCCGTTCCGGGGCATGGCGAAGTACTGCGCCGTGGGCGCCGCGAACTGCGCCACGAACCGGGCCGCCCACTGGTCGAGCAGGTCAGCGCCGACGCCCGCCGGGCGGGCCTCGCCCTGGTCGAGCGCGGGCAGCATGCCGAGCGGCGGGGGCATGTGCGGGCGGGCCAGCATGAACGACACACCGGCGCCGAGCACCGGACCCGTTGCCATGCCGTCCTCGGCCACCGTGAGCCGCACCAACTCTGAGGCGTTCATCCAGCCGCCCACGGTTACCAGGATTTCCCCGCCCGGACGGGTCTGTGCGATCCATTCGGCCGGAACGGTCCGGACCCCGCACGTGGCGATGATCCGGTCATACGGTGCACCCTTGGCGTGACCGGCGAGCCCGTCACCGTTCACCAGCTCGGGCCAGTAGCCGAGCCCACCGAGCGCCACGGACGCCCGCGCTGACACGTCCGCGTCCACCTCGATCGACGTCACCTGGTCGTCGCCAAGGACGTGCGTCAGCAGTGCAGTTGAATAGCCGGTGCCGGTGCCGATCTCCAGAACGGACATGCCGGGCTGCACCCGCAGGTCTTCGAGCATCCGGACCACCAAGCCGGGCAGTGTCGAAGACGACGTGGGCACCTGCGCCAACCGGCCCTCGACCTGTCGGGGCACCACACAGCCGGCGAGCTGCGTCACCAACGTGTCGTCCTCGTACACGCGGCCGATCAGCTCGGGCGACTTCTCCAGCGACACGGGCCGGTACCAACCGTCGCCGTCGTACTCGAACCAGCCGTCCCGCAGGAACGCCTCACGCGGGACGGCCAGCACCGCCGCTTCCCACTCGGCGCTACGGATCACCCCCGCTTCCTTGAGCTGTGCGGCCAGCACCGCCCGCAGCCCTTCGGACTCGTTCACCCGGTTACTCCGTTCTCCAGAAGGTCCGCGATGGCGGACGTGATCGGCAGGCCCGCCGCGTGCTCCAGCCACGCCCACTGACCGTTCGGGTTGCACTCCAGGAACCACCATTCACCCTCGGGGGTCACGGCGAAGTCGAACGCTCCGAAGTGCAAGCCGAACTCACCGAGGAACCGCAGCAGAGCGGCCCGGACCGGCTCCGGGCAGTCCACGGGTTCGTACGTCAGGCTCCGGTACGCGCTGCGCCAGTCGAGCACTCCGGGAGGGGCGGTGATCAGCGCGCAGAACACCTGTTCCCCGACGACCACGGCGCGCACGTCGCCGGACTTCGGCACCTGCGCCTGAAACAGATGAGCGCAGTTGCCCACCGCGTCAGTGATCTCCCCCGGCTCGACCGGGGCCGCCCAGATACCGGCGGGCTCACCGTCCACGTGGTAGGCCCCGGCGTGCAAGGGCTTGTAGATCGCGGATTGCGCGGTGGCGAACAGCTTCGCTTCGGCGGGGCTGTTGGTGATCAGCGTTGCCGGAACCGGCAGCCCGAGTCCGGCGGCAACGGCGAGTTGAGCGGGCTTGTACTCGGCACGCGCGATGGCCTGCGGGTGGCTCAGGTAGAGACAGCCCGGGAGCGCGCCGAGTACGCCGTTGAGCCCCCAGCGGTTCTCCTGCGCGGCGAACCGGTCGGCCTGGCCGTCGCTCTCCGGCGTGTACGGGCTCGGCCGCCGATGATAGAGGGCGCGAACGCCGGAGAGATCGGCGGTGCGGTTACCCACTGTGAGACTCCCCGACCACCCGTCAGCCGTGAGCGAAGCGGCCAGCGCGGTGCGGGTCGGGAAGTCCCGTCCGGGGTCGAACCGGAGGACGGGCACCCGGCGCCGGTTCAACTCCGCTACGACCAGATCTGCGGTCGGGTCATCGACTTCGGTCGAGACCAGCACCGGGCGTCCGTCCATGGCGCTACCCCTAGTCCTGCGTCGCGTCCGAGCCGGAGTCACTGTCCATCTTCCCGTCCTTGCCCTGTTGGGTGGTCGGGTAGGTGTTCACGGACGTGCCGTGCTTGCCCAACTCGGCAGGGCCCATGGCGCCGTCCTCGCCGAACCACAGACCGGTCTGCGTCACGGGGTCCAATCCGGCGTACTGCCACTGCGACGGCTCGCCGTTGCGCAACGGCGCCATGCGCACCATGCCCCACGGGGCAGCGGGAACGAGTTCAGAAACGGTACTCAACTCTCCTCCTACATTTCGGTGTTGATCGGAAGTGCGAAGAACCCACCTTGCCCGCTCAAGCCTGTTGCCGGACAGAGACAGGCGAGGTGGTGTTGTGCCCCACTCCGGGCATGGGAGTTGGTGTGCCCTGAGGGGGAGTTGGTGCCCTGTTCCGGTGGGATCGTTGACCCTTCCCACCCGCCGGAACAGGAGTTCGTGAGGTGCCTACGTGCGCCCGAGGGGGTACGCCTTGCGGATCGGTACGGGCTCGCCGGGGCGCGTCCACCCGAGGGGGAACAACTCCGGTTCGCCGGGGAACAGTTCGGCCCACTCGCCGGTCAGGACTCCGCCCCACCGGCCGCAGGTCTTACACCGCCAGACCGGCCCGCCGGGGCCGCTCAACAGGGCACCCGGTTCCGTGGTCGTCTCGACCTCGTGTCCGGCGCCCTCGGGGCACTCGCGCATCTCCGCTCCATACCGTGATCCGTCTGTGCCCCGCCCCGGTCGTCCGGGCCGTCCAAGTCCCGTCACCGGGGCGGGGGTTGTGCAGCCCGGCGCAGCGCAGGCAACGCCGGGAGTCGAGCGGTCGGGTTACTGCCGAACCCTGGTGCCCCATCTCGACCGGGGTCGGGCGTGCCGAGCGCGGTGGGTGCGCTCGGTCGCCGACTTGTCCCGCTTGGCCATGGCGGCAACTTCCCTTCCGTGCAGGGTCGATATGCAGTCGGCGCAGACGAGCAGCTCGGCCGTGACTCCGCCGGCTGCGGTCACCGGGCCGAGCCAGAGCACGCGGACCGAGGTGCGCCCGCAGTAGAGCCAGCAGTCCCCGACCGTCCACGGGTTCCCGTCGTTCTCCTCGGGCGGTTCCGGCAGGCGTCCCGCGCCGATCTCGGCCAGCGTGGGCGACACCTCGGCAGCGAGGGTCACGGCGGCTGTCCGGGACGGACGTGGCGCACCGTGACCCGCAGCCGGGACCGCCTGGCGGCACGTCTTCGGCGCCACCACGTTTCCCAGTCCCCGCCGTAGACGATGCCGAGCATGGCGACCGCCAGGGCGAAGAACCACCAGACCCACCGACGCGCGGCGTACGGGTCGAGCTTGGCGAGAGCGACCACCAGAACGGCGGGCCCGAGGGCGACCGCCACGGCCAGGACGCAGGCGGCAAGGGTCTTGCGGCTCACGCCGGTTCCTCCTCGGGCACCAGCACCATCGGGACCGAGGCAGCGTCCAGGCTGTACGACCGGTGGTCCTGGTTGAGCCAGGTGTGGGTGCGCGCCCACTCCGCCACGGCCCCCACGTCGGCACTCGGCCGGGACGTCTCACCGCACACGGTGCCGTCCTCGTCCTCGGACACGCAGGACAGGACGTAGCGCGCCGGAACGGCCCGAGGGTCATCCGGGCGCAACTTCCAGCCCCCGAACCGCGTAACGATCCGGTTCGTCTCCTGGTAGTCCGTGTGCGTCAGTACCGACGGGAGTTCCCTGGTCGGCATGCTGCTCATTCGGCCTCCAAACGCTGAATGCCCGTCACGTCACATGGACGGTACGGGCACTCAAGGCGGCCGAGAGGCACAGTTTGTGCCCCCAACTATCAGTCAGGCGGCAAGCCCGGTAGCGGTTGCAAGGTCACGGGCGGCGGGTCGAACAGATGGCGGGCCGTCCAGCAGGCCCCGTACCAAGTCATGGGTTTCGTGGTTCCACCGGGCGGTGTCGGGCGCTGCCTCCACTGCGTCGGTGAGCAGCGACGCCACCCAATCCGGTTCGCCCCGCAGGGCGTATGCCCGTGCGACCTCGATCAGGTGCCGTGCCCGCCTCGGCCGTGCAGGAAGTTCTGCCGGTGCCAGCCGGTCAGCCCACCGCAAGGCGGTACCGACCTGTCGCAGCTCGACAGCGACTGTCACAGCGTGCACCGGGACTACCCGTGCAGACGCGGAGGTCGGCGAGTGCCAGAAGTCAGCCGGCAGGGTCCTGGCGACCTCCTCGGCCCGATCGAACCAGCCCCAAGCCTCGCCCGACTCTCCCGCGCGAGCGTGCGTAATGGCCGCGTGGAACGCCATATCTGCCCATGCCGCAGCAAGCGACGGAGAATCACCCCGGGCCGGTCCCAGCAGCCGCAGAGCCTCCTCCGTGAGCGTCTGGGCGCTGTCCCATTGCCCAGACTTCCGGAACGCCTCCACCAGGAACCAACAAGCCTGCGCAACGGCGACGGCATCACCGGACGCTCGGGCGGTCGCCAAGGAGCGCTCAGCCACGCGCCAGACCAGGTTTCCATCCCCCTGGTAGGCGGCGAACATCTGGACAAGATTCAGAGCCGAGGCATACAGCACCTCAGCGCGCCGACGATCCGGGCAGTCAGGGTGCGATGCGGCGGCCGAGGCAGCCGATACCAGCGCCGGGAGCAGGTCCCCAAGAGCCGTACGGTGGTCGCCCCGGGAGTCCCGAGCTTGCCAAGCCGCAGCCACCTGAGCCGCAACGTGATTGACGCTCGGGACCGGCCCATCTGCCAGGCCCAGCGGCGCCGAGTCAACGGCCCGCCGGACCACCGACAGCGCCGGATGCTCCGCCCCGGAGAACAACGCTCGGGGCATCGACACGTCCCCCGTCAGGGCCGACAGGTCTTCGATGCCCAAGTGTTCTGCGATCTTGACGAGCATGGGCAGCCTCGGCGGCAGGAGGCGGCCGTTCTCAACTGCCTTCAACCATCCCTCTGAGCGGCCTACCAACCCGGCCAGCACGGCACGGGACTTGCCCGCGCGCTCCCTGAAAAGCTTGATGCGCTGACCAACAGACAGCGCCGGATCGACAGCCATAGCCATGGGGTAAGAGTAGGACCAGCGCTGCCGGGCCAACACCGACTCGAACCGAGCACGTGGGAAGGGGCGAGTGACGGCAGGGCAGCAAGCGGGAACGCAAGAAGGCCCCCGCCCCAACCACCCGATGAGGGAGGAAGGGACGGGGGCGTTCGCGGAAGGTGGGACCGGTCAGTCCCAGATATCGGAGTCGTCTGCTGACTCCGGCGGGGCAATGGCCACTCGCGCACTCGGTGAGAGACCCAATTCCCTAATGTAGCGCGCGAGTTGGGAGCGGTACTGTGCTGCGATGGTGGCGGCGCCGTTCTTCACGGTCCCGCGCTCGGCCGTGACCATGAGTCCACGCTCGGACAGGTCGCGCTCGGCCTGGTCGATGCGGGCCACACAGACACACAGGTCCTTGACGGTCGAGTGGTCCACTTCGCCGAGCCCTGCGGCCACTTCGAGAATCGGCACAACGCGCCGCCACTCAGCCGAGGCTATTTCTCGACAGCGGATATTGGTTTCTTGGATCTCGGGGGCCGGCGAGTCCTTGAACAGATCTCGCCAATCGGGCTCGGCGAGAACAGCGCGCGGAACAATCACCCCCTCTCTGATCTCAGCCTTGGACGGGTTCCCTTCGCGGGCCCGTATTGCCGCTGGCTTGGGGCGGTACCGATCAGCCATAGTCTCCTTTCCAACTCGCTGTAATGGCACTCGGAGCCCCAAGAACGGCCACAGCTCCGGCGCGAGTTTTTCCCTCCCTGCCGTGCTTTCGCGGGAGGGGAGTACCCCCTGGTAGCGGCCCTGGTCAGCGCCGTACGGGCTTGGCGTTCGCCGTAGCCCAACCGCCCGGCTGGTGCTTCGCCGTCTGCCGGTTGTGACAGAGCGTGCACAACGGCCGCATCCGATGGAACGCGTCCGGATCGGGCACGCCACGGGCCACCAGCACGCGCCGAGGCTCGGGGAAGTGGTCCGCGACCGTGGCCACCGAGCCGCACAGCACACACCAGGGGTTCTCGTACAGGTAGGCGCGGCGGGCACGGGGCCAGCCTGGACCGTACGCGATGGCGCCCGGCGTGGCTCGGTTCCTGGTTGCCTCACGCTCATGTTCCTTGCAGCGTCCACCAGTTGTCAGCTCGGGGCAGCCGGGAACGGGGCACGAGGGGCGGGGCTTACGAGGCATCGGGCCCCCTCGGTGGGATGGCCGGCGGATTGATCGGAATTCCGTCCGGCTGTCTCGGGGTCACGTCCACCACCAGCACGCGACCGGACCTCGGATCGCGCATTCGCTGGACTCCGCGCGGCATCGGCGCCCCACCGCTGGCTACTGGCAGCCCAGTTGGTGCGTCCGACCAGACGGGCCGACCCTGCGTGTCCCGAGGAAAGTGCGGATAGGTTCCGTCCGACCCGGGGTCGAGTGCGTCAACGGCCATGCCGTACCGCCGTTTCGGTAGCCTCGTCAGCCCCGCGCAGCAACGTATGCCTCACGCTGACTCACGAGATCCTGACTGAATTCGTCGGCAAGCTGTGCCGACTCCTTCTCAAGGCGATCAACGATTTTATCGAGAATCTGCGCCGCGTAATACCGCTGCTCGGGCACGGTGACGACTTCACCGATGGTCCGCTGTGCGCGCTGTGCTTCGTCCATGACGTGCCCTCGCTTGTATCGGGCGGCCCGGTACTCGACATACGCCGCGAACCAGGGCTCTGCCGACAGCGCGTCATAGAACCGCTCGCGGGCTTCGTCGCCGGAGTTCGCTGCCTCACTGGCCCGCTCCGACCAGTTCCTAGCGAAGTCGCGGCTGTACTCGATCTCTCGCTCGGCTCGGCGGGCCTTCTCGGCGTCCTCGGCGGCGCGCAACTGTGCCTCGGCATCGGCCAGCGGGCCGGAAACCTTATCGATCTGCGCTTGCAGCTTGGCGACCCGCTCGGCGGCCTTCTCGATCTCGGCGCTCATGTCAGTTGTCACCCTTCGTGGTGTCGCGCCCGTACTGGGCTGCGATCTTCTTCGCGTTCTCGTAGTAGCCAAGGGACATGCGGGCAGTGGTGCTCATGCGGTCGTACACCTCGGGGTTCGCGTCCCGGAGGGCGGCCAGCTTCTCCATGCGCTCGTCTCGCTGCCACTCGGCAGCGCGGATCGCATCCTTGTCCCGAGGGCCGTCCAGGTAGCTGGCCCGGTGCGGGGTGTCACTCATAGTGTTCTCCGTCCTTCATGGCCGTGGATTGTTACGGCCTCTGTACGTAATGGGGAGCAAGCGTTGCCGGACGTCTTACGGCGCCGTGCAGTCGCCGCCCTTCCCTCGTCATAGTGGAGGGCGGAGGTTTCCCGCCTTCGGTGGCGAGGTGGCGAAAGTGGTCCTTCTTCTGTTTTCTCTTAGTTTTTTCTATGTGTTCAAAAAAATAGGTACTAACCACCACCCACCACCACCGCTGTAGGCCCCGGGCCCGAGCCGGCGGGCCGAGGCCACAGGCGCCCGTCTGCGGGCAGCAGAAAGCCCCGGCCGGTCCGCGGGGACCAACCAGGGCTGTGCAGGGCTCTATGGGGCCGTCACGCGGCTGCGCGCAACATCTCGGCCCTGGCTTCGGACTCAATGCCGAGGGCGACCGCCAACAGTTCCTCGGCGGCGGGGTCGAGTTCGCCGCTCATGGTGAAGTCCACCCGCCGTGTGTCGAGCGTGCGCCACCCGCCACGGGTGCCCCGGCGGACGTTCAGGCGGACTCCGGCGTCAACGAGCATGCCGCGCCGCTCGGCCGTATCGGCAGCCGTCCAGTCGTCGGCGAAGGTGCGCCCGGTCGCTGTGGTGATGCGCTGCGGCTCGGTCTTCTCGCGGGACTCCAAGTCGGCTATGCGGCTGTCCAGCGCGTCATGCCGCTTCTGCCACTCCTGCGCGGCGTGCTTGGACTTCTGCTGTCCCTGGATTTTCAGGTGCGCGGTGAACTCGGCCACGATCGCGTTCAATTCCGGCTCGGGGTCGTACCCAGGTACCACCATGGTTGTCCTGGTCTGAATTCCCCCGACCAGGCGCAGGAACTCGGCTATCACGTACTCGTCCGCCCAGTCCCCACGGATGTTCGCGGGCGCTTCGCACTTGTCGCCCCGGGCGTGGTGGTTGCACTTGTAGACAGGCGCCTGATTCTTCTTGCTCTCCTGCCGGTTCAAGTATATGCGCCCGCCGCACGAATCACAGTGGATAACCCGCAGCAACAGCGCTTCCGTGTCGGACCGCTCGCCGTTGTTGATGCTGCGCTCGTCCAGAACGGCGCCGATCTGGTCGAACTCCTCGCGGGTGAGAATCGGTGTCTCGCTGCACATGACCGGGTTGCCCTGGTCGTCGCGCACGGGCACGCCGTTGTGCATCTTCCAGCTCAACAGGACCTCGTTGCGGAGCATCCGGGTAACGACCGCAGGGGTCCACTGGAACGTCTCCCGGACGACGTGCTGACCCTTGGTCCCGCCGGTCTTGCCGCCCCGCTCGCGGCCCATCCTGTCGGCCCAGTAGTCACGCGGGCTGAGCACTCCATCGGCGTTGAGCCCCGCAGCGATGCCGGACACCGTGGCACCCTCCAGCAGCTCACGGACAATGCGCTCGATGACCGCCACGGCGTCCGGATCGGGCACCAGTGTCCAGCCCTTGCCGCCGAACTCCTCGGGCATGGGCGCGGGCATGTAGCCGTACGGCGGACGGCCACCGCCGCGCCAGCGAAGCGGCATCCTGCGCATGGCGGCCTGCGCGCCGCTGACGCGGTCGCTGATGGACTGCGACTCGAACTGTGCGGCGAAAGCGAGCATGAACAGTTGGAGTTCCGCCATGGGGTCCATGGGGTTGCGGAAGTCGAACACCTGCCGACCCCCGCCCAGCCCCTCGGCGAAGATCAGTACCTTCCGGTGCTCGCGCGCCCAGTTGGCGAGGGCGTACATGTGCCCCATGGACCGGATGGCGCGGTCGAACCGCCAGAACACCAGAGCGTCATACGCCTGCGGGTTGCTGAGCCAGCGTAGGAGCTGCGGGCGCTCCCAAGGGCTGGTCTTGGATGCACTGACGTCAAGGTCCACCGCTTCGCGCAGCGCGTCACCCGCGCCGAAGGTGACCCGCAGCTCTCTGGCTACGTGGTCGCAGGCTTCCCGCTGCCGTTCGGGGCTGGTGGTCTCGTCCGTCAGGACGGACAGCCGGATGCACCGGACACCCCGAAGCGTCTCGGTGAATACGGTGCCGGACAGTGGGTTGCGTGCGTCTTCCATACCCCACATGGGGAGCAAGGGTCGCCCGCTGTCCGCTTCCGAGCCTCTGACCAGCACAGACGCCGCTGCCATCTCTCACACTCCAGAACATCCAGTTCTGTGTGTTGGGAGACCCGGAGGGCAACGAGTTCTGCCTGCGCCGCTCCCGGACCGCACCGGCCTGAAACGGCCGCGGGCTGCGCGCCGCCACGGGCCGCCACGCGCTACCGCGGGTCGGGGTGGTCGGGTTCGGCGTCGCTGAGGCCCAGGCGCAGGTGCTCGATGTGGTAGACGGCCTGGTCGAGGAGTTCGGCGACGTGGTTGTCGTACAGCTCGTAGACCACGGAGCGGCCGTTGCGCCGTCCGACCACCAGTCCGAGGTTGCGCAGCAGGCGCAGTTGGTGCGAGCAGGCGGACTGCTCCATGCCGACGGCGTGGGCCAGTTCGGTGGCGGCGCAGGGGCCCTCGCGCAGGCGGGAGAGGATCAGCAGCCGGGAGGGCGTGGCCAGGGCCTGGAGGGTGGTGGCGACCCGGGCGGCGCTGTCGGCGTCCAGCGGGGTGCGCGGGACGGCGCTCGTGGCGGGGGAAGCTCCATGACCCATGGCGACCATCGTACAGCGCACACATGAACGATCCTTCATGTGTTCATGTATGGTGGCCGGGTCCACGCCCGCTCCCGCCCACGCCCGCTCCCGCCCACGCCCGAGGACTCCCGCCGCCATGCCTTCCACCGACACCCCGAACCTCCGGAACGCCCCACCCGCCCCGCCCGCCCGGGACGCCCGGCGCACCCGGCTCCTCGCGCTGCCGGAGGCCCGGTGGGCCGCCGCCGCGCTGCTGCTGTTCCTGCTCGCCCTGCCGCTGCACCTGGCCGGGGCGCCGGCCTGGGCCTGGGGCCCGCCGTACGCGCTCGCCTACGGGTGCGGCGGCTGGGAGCCCGGCCGGGCGGGGCTGCGGGCGCTGCGCGGGAGGACGCTGGACGTCGACCTGCTGATGGTGGTGGCGGCGCTGGGCGCGGCGGCGGTCGGGCAGGTGACGGACGGCGCGCTGCTGATCGTCATCTTCGCGACCTCCGGCGCGCTGGAGGCACTGGCCACCGCCCGCACCGCCGACTCGGTGCGCGGCCTGCTCGGCCTGGCGCCCGCCACCGCGGCCCGGCTGTCCGAGGACGGCACCGAACGGACCGTCCCGGTCGAGGAGTTGGCGGTCGGGGACGTGGTGCTGGTGCGTCCCGGCGAGCGGATCGGCGCGGACGGCCTGGTGCTGGACGGGGCGAGCGAGGTCGACCAGGCGGGCATCACCGGCGAGCCGCTGCCGGCCGCCAAGCGGGCGGGTGACGAGGTGTTCGCCGGGACGCTGAACGGCACCGGCGCGCTGCGGGTGCGGGTCGGGCGGGAGGCCGGCGACTCGGTGGTCGCCCGGATCGTGGAACTGGTCGAGGAGGCGTCGGAGACCAAGGCGCCGACGCAGCTGTTCGTCGAGCGGATCGAGCAGCGCTACTCGCTGGGCATGGTGGCCGCCACGCTGGCGGTGTTCGCCGTGCCGCTGCTGGCCGGCGCGGCGTTCACCGACGCGCTGCTGCGCGCGATGACGTTCATGATCGTGGCCTCGCCGTGCGCGGTGGTGCTGGCGACCATGCCGCCGCTGCTGTCGGCGGTCGCCAACGCCGGGCGGCACGGCGTCCTGGTGAAGTCCGCGGTGGTGATGGAGCGCCTGGGCCGGGTGGACGCCGTAGCGCTCGACAAGACCGGCACGCTGACCGAGGGCGCGCCGCACGTCACCGACGTCCGCCCGCTGCCCGGTTCCGGCCTGGACCCGGACGGGCTGCTCGCCCTGGCGGCGGCGGCCGAGCAGCCCAGCGAGCACCCGCTGGCCCGCGCCGTGGTGGCCGCCGCCCGGGCCCGCGGCCTCACCCTGGCCGACGCCGCGGACTTCGCCTCCACCCCGGGCGTCGGTGTCACCGCCACCGTCGCCGGACGGTCCGTCGCCGTCACCGCCCCGATCGAACCCCTTTCGTTCGTCGCGGAGTTGGAGGAGGCGGGCCGGACGGCCGTGCTGGTCTCGCGCGACGGCGCGGCGGTGGGCGTGCTGGGCGCCGCCGACCGGGTGCGGCCGGACGCGGCGGCGGCCGTGGCCGCGCTGGGCGCCCTGACCGGGGCGGCTCCGGTGCTGCTCACCGGCGACAATCCGCGCGCGGCGCGGCGGGCGGCGGCGGAGGCCGGGGTCACCGGGGTGCGGGCCGGGTTGCTGCCGCAGGATAAAGTCGCCGCCGTGCAGGAACTGGAGACCGCCGGACGGCGGGTGCTGATGGTGGGCGACGGCGTCAACGACGCGCCGGCGCTGGCGGCCGCGCACAGCGGCGTCGCGATGGGCCGGACCGGGTCGGACCTCGCCCTGGAGAGCGCGGACGCGGTGGTCGTCCGGGACGAACTCGCCGCCGTCCCGGCGGTGGTGGCGCTGTCCCGGCGGGCCCGTTCGATGGTGGTGCAGAACCTGGTGCTGGCCGCCGCGTTCATCGCCGTGCTGGTGGTGTGGGACCTGGTCGGCACCCTGCCGCTGCCGCTGGGCGTGCTGGGCCACGAGGGCTCCACCGTCCTGGTCGGGTTGAACGGCCTGCGCCTGCTGCGCGACGCCGCGTGGGACCGGGCCGCCGGAACCGCCGCCGCCGGGCGGCCGGTCGCCTGGCGGGCCGTCACCGGACGGGCCGCCGCGGGGGTCCTGCGATGAGCCGCCGGGCCCGCGAGAAGGCCGCCGCCGTCGGCGCGCAGGGTGCGCCCGCCCGCTGCACCGTCTCGGTCTGCCGGGGGTGCTGCTGCGGCACCCCGAAGATCCCCGGCCTCGACCACGCCGCCCAACTCGCCGACCTACGCGGCGCCTTGGCCGAGGTCGCCACCGTCCGCCCGGTGGCCTGCCTGGACGCCTGCGACCACGCCAACGTGGTGGTCGTCCAGCCCTCCGCGGCGGGCCGCCGGGCCGGTGGCCGGCCGGTCTGGCTCGGCCTGGTCAACGACCGCGACGCCGGGGCCGACATCACCGCCTGGATCGAGGCGGGCGGCCCGGGCCTGGCCCCGCTGCCCGCCATCCTCGACCTGTACGTCTTCTCCCCCTCCCGCCGCGTCCAGCAGCACCTCGACGGCTGATCCGCGCGCCGCTGCCGCGCCGACGGTACGGACGCCCCCGGGGCACCGGTCCGTGCTGGCGCGGCCGGGTTCCGGATAGCTACCATCCGGAATATGCGGACGAGCGAAGGCGTGGAGTGGGCCCTGCACTGCTGCCTCACCCTGGTCTGGGTGGGCGGGGCGGAGCCGGTGCCCTCGGCGCGGCTGGCGGCGATGTTCGAGCTGTCGCCGACGTACCTGAACAAGGTGCTGCAACGGCTGACCCGGGCCGGGGTGTTGACGTCCGTCTCCGGGCCGCGCGGGGGCGTGCGGCTGGCCCGGGAGCCGGAGCGGATCAGCATGATGGACGTGGTGGCCGCCGTGGAGGGCCCGGACCCGCTGTTCGCCTGCGTCGAGATCCGGCAGCGGGGCGTCTCCGCGACGGGCGCGTCCGCCCGCGAGTTCGCCCGCCCGTGCGGCGTCTCCACCGCGATGCGGCGCGCCGAACTGGCCTGGCGGCGCGAGCTCTCCGGGCAGAGCGTCGCCGACCTGGCGGCGGCCACCCCGGCCGCCTCGGTGGCCCGGGTCCGCGCCAACCACGCCCGCCTGGCCGGCACCGCCGCCGCCACCGGCTGAGCGCCCACCCGCCGGAACCCCCCTTCCCCGTCCGCCAATTCTGGATACAGTGTGTCCCGAATGATTCAGGACACCGAATGTCCGGAACAGCGGCCCGCGCCTGCCTCCGAGGAGGGCTCCCCGTGACCGACGCGCTCAAGGCACCACCCCCCACCGCCCCGGCCCCGCCCCCCACCGGGGCCGGTCTCGGTCTCGCCGCCGTGCTCGCCCTGGGCACCTTCGCGGTCGGCACCGACGCCTTCGTCACCGCCGGGTTCCTGCCCGCGACGGCCTCCGCGCTGCACGTGTCGACCTCGGCCGCCGGGCAGTCGGTGAGCCTGTTCGCCGCCTGCTACGCGCTCGCCTCGCCGCTGCTCGCGGTGGCCACCGCCCGGGTGCCCCGGCGGGCCCTGCTGGTCGGCGCGCTGGTGCTGCTGGCCGCCGCCAACGCGCTCACCGCGCTCGCCCCGACCTACCCGGCGCTGCTGGCGGGCCGGCTGCTCGCGGCGCTCGGGGCGGCGGCGTTCACGCCGACGGCGGGGGCGAGCGCGGCGGCGCTGGTGCGCCCCGAACGGCGCGGGCGGGCGCTGGCGGTGGTGATCGGCGGGCTGACGGCGGCCACCGCGCTGGGCGTGCCGCTGGGACGGGTGGCCGCCGTCGGGCTGGGCTGGCGGGCCGCGCTGGGGGCGGTCGCGGCGCTGACCGCGCTGTGCGCGCTCGCGGTGCGCCTGGCGCTGCCGCCGCTGCCGGGCACCGAGCCCGTCCCGCTGCGCGCCCGGCTGGCGGCGCTGCGCCGCCCGGGGGTGCTCGCGGTGCTGCCGCTGACGGTGCTCGGGATGGCCGCCTGCTACGTCCCGTACGCGTACAGCGTGCCGGTGCTGGCCGCCGTCGGGGTCGCGGGGCGGACGGCGGTGGTGGTGGCGCTGGTGCTGTACGGGGCGGGCGCGGTGGCCGGGAACCTGCTGGCGGGACGGTTCGCCGACCGGCGCGGGCCGGTGCGGGTGCTGACGGCCGGGTACGCGGCGATGGCGGCGGCGTTCGCGGTGTTGGCGGGCCTGGCGGCCGGGCCGGTGCGGGCGGGGGCGGCGGTGGTCGGGGCGCTGGCGTTCCTGTGGGGCGCGAGCAGTTGGTGCCAGACCCCGCCGCAGCAGTTGCGCCTGCTGGCGGCGGCGCCCGAACAGGGGGCGCTGCTGGTGTCGCTGAACGCGTCCGGCATCTACCTGGGCATCGGCGCGGGCAGCGTGCTGGGCGGGGTGGCGCTGCCGTTCGGGGCGGCGGCGGTGTTCGGGCTGGCGGCGGTGCTGGCGCTGGCGGCCGGGGCGCTGCTGCGGGCGACGGCCGCCGGGCGGCGCGGGCGGGCGGCGTCCGGGCGGTACGGCCCTACATCCACATGAACGGCTGGCCGGCCACGGCGGCGGCGGACCGGCTGCTGGCGGTGAGCAGGTCGTCGGGCTTCTCTCCGACCCGCTGGTCGAGGTAGCGCGAGACGGTGAGCGTGATGTGGTGGCCGACCAGTTCGACCCGGGTCGCCGACATCGGCCGGACGTTCGCTGCGGGGGCGAACATCCCCTCCGGGTAGGTGAACTCGAAGTCCGCGGCCTTGTCCCGGACGGTCGGCAGGGCCCGCGCCGCCGCCCCCTCGTCGAGGAAGCGCAGCACCGTGACGCTGGAGGCCACCGGCTGGTCGCTGCGGGTGAGCGCGACGCCCAGCCAGCCCTGGCAGCCGAGTTCGGCCAGCAGGTCGCGGGCCTTGTCGTTCTGCACGCCCCGGCACTCGGCGCCCTCCCGGGCGGTCGAGCGGCGGGCCCGGTAGTTGTCGTAGTCGTAGCCGCGCTGGGCCGGGAAGTACCGCTCGGCCAGGAAGGACTGAGACTCCGTCAGCGGCTCCACCGGCTGGCCCGCCCCGGCCGCCTGGGCCGTGGGCTTGTCGCCGCTGGGCGCCCCGGACGCCGCGCCCCGGTGGTGCGGGGTGGCCACCACCCAGACCCCGCCGGCCGCGAGCACCGCGACGACGCCCCAGAGCACGGCCAGCCGACGCCGCTCGCCGCTCGCCCGGTGCCCGGGCGGCGGCTGCTCGTCGTCCCCGCGCGCGTGCGGGCCCCGCTGGATGGTCATGGCGCAGATTGTAAGCAGTTGATCGGACGGTCCTTCCTTCGGGTCGGACGCACGCCCACTTCGGACCGAACCCGTCCGCCTGCCCGACCCGGCCCGCTCCGCCCGGTCGACGTTTCCGCCGCGCCCCGGAGAATCCGTTTCCCGGCCGGGTCGGAAATCCGCGAGAAGGGCTCCCGGCGGGGACGGGGAAACCCGCAACAAACCATTCGAACATGGCGGCGAGGGGATTCCGGCCAGTGATCGCCGCAATCCCGACAGCCTGCCCCGACCTGCCCACCCGCCCGGAACAGGCCCACCACGCTTGGCCCGGACACCACCGGGAACCGCCGACCGCCGCAGGCCGGCCCGCGGCGGCACCCACCACCAACGGGAGGGAACATGACGAGAACCGCCGAACAGATCGCACTCCTCCGCACCGAAACCGCCCCCGCGCTGATCGAAGAACTGCGGGAACTCCGTTCCGGCCAAGCGGAATTGCGCACCGATCTGGCCGCCGCCCTCGGCCAGGGCCTGGACCGGACCCGCACCGAGGTCCTCCGCGCCCTCGACCGCGACCAGCGCGACCTCGCCCTGGCCCACCGGCAGATCGACGGGCTCCGCCGCGAACTGGCCGAGGCCCGGGCCGCCTGGGAGAGCGGACTCGCCGAACTGCGGACGGTCCGGACCGCACCGCCGTCCGGACCGGACGCCGGGGCGGAGCCCGCGCCGGAGCCCGCCGCAGCGGCCACGACCACCGTTGCGGCGGTGCCGGCCGCCGACACCGGCACCGACGCCCGCACCGCTGCCACCACCGAGACCGCCGAGCCCGCCGCCCCGAAGGAGACCGCCTTGTCCGCCGCGTCCGACCCGACCCCCGACCCGCTCCCCGACCCCGCCTCCACCCCCACCGACAACAGCGACAGCACCGAGCAGCAGGCCGCCGCCGGTCTGCTCTCCGAACTGACCGGCCGGCAGCAGCCCGCGCCGGAGCCCACCGCCGCCCCCGCTCCCGCCGTCTCCGCGCCCGCCGTCTCCGCTCCCGCCGTGCGACCGGACCGCCTCCGGGACCAACTGGACGCCGAGCTGTCCACCGTGCTGCGGACCGCCGCCCAGATCGGTACCGCCGAACTGGTCTGCCACCCGCACGCCTGGCAGTTCATCGTCGCGCGGGCCGTCGGCGCCAAGTACTTCCAGCTGCCGCCGGCCGCCACCGACGAGAAGAGCGACATGGTGACCGTCCGGCTGTCCGGCCCCAGCCTGATGTCCGCCGTCCACGCCCTGTACACCACCTACTGGGAGACCGGCACCGGCCCGGCCCGCGACCTCCAGGACAGCGCCATGGCCCTGGCGTACTACGTCGACCTGTCCCACGAGATCCGCCGCACCCTGCCCGCGGACTCCACGGCGGCGGTCGACGAGCGTCCGCTGACCCGGATCGTCATCGACCACCGTCCCCCCGTCCAGCCCGCCTGACCCCGGTCCCGGCCGCCCCGCCCGCTCCCGGCCCGGCGCGACGCGGCCAGATGCGGCCCGACGGCGCGGCCCGACGCGGCCCGCGCCGGTGTCGGGGCGGTCACTGTGAGCCGCGACACTGTGACAACTCGCACAGCCTGCGGGGGATCTTCTGGCGGGTTCCCTCTGGCGGACGCCGGGGCCACCCGGGCAGGATCGGGCCATGGACCTCCTCGACATCCTGACCGACAAGGGCCTTCGCCGGGAACTGCCCACCCGGGAGGAGGCGCTGGCCGTGCTGGCCACCACCGACGACCAGTTGCTGGACGTGGTCGCGGCCGCCGGCCGGGTGCGCCGGCAGTGGTTCGGCCGCCGGGTGAAGCTCAACTACCTGGTGAACCTGAAGAGCGGGCTGTGTCCGGAGGACTGCTCGTACTGTTCGCAGCGCCTCGGCTCGAAGGCGGAGATCCTCAAGTACACCTGGCTCAAGCCGGACCAGGCCGCGCAGGCCGCCGCCGCGGGCGTCGCGGGCGGGGCGAAGCGGGTGTGCCTGGTGGCGAGCGGGCGCGGCCCGACGGACCGGGACATCGACCGGGTCGCGGACACCATCGCGGCGATCAAGGGCGCGGACGAGGGCGTCGAGGTCTGCGCCTGCCTGGGCCTGCTCTCGGACAACCAGGCCGAGCGGTTGAAGGCGGCCGGCGCGGACGCGTACAACCACAACCTGAACACCTCCGAGGCCACCTACGGCGACATCACCACCACCCACACCTACGCGGACCGGGTGGACACCGTGGCCAAGGCGCACGGCGCGGGCCTGTCGGCCTGTTCGGGCCTGATCGCGGGCATGGGCGAGAGCGACGCGGACCTGGTCGACGTGGTGTTCGCGCTGCGCGAGCTGGACCCGGACTCGGTGCCGGTGAACTTCCTGATCCCGTTCGAGGGCACCCCGCTGGCCGAGGAGTGGAACCTCACCCCGCAGCGCTGCCTGCGCATCCTGGCGATGGTCCGGTTCGTCTGCCCGGACATCGAGGTGCGGATCGCCGGCGGGCGCGAGGTGCACCTGCGCTCGATGCAGCCGCTGGGCCTGCACATCGCCAACTCGATCTTCCTGGGCGACTACCTGACCAGCGAGGGCCAGGCCGGGCAGGCCGACCTCGACATGATCAAGGACGCGGGCTTCGAGGTGGAGGGCGCCGAGCAGACCACCCTCCCCCGCCACCGCGTCCACGCCGCCGCCACCGGCTGCGGCGGCCACCAGGAGGAGGGCGCCTGCGGGACGGGCGGCGGCTGCGGCCCGTGCGGCGGCCACGGCGAGAGCGCGCCGGCCGTCGGGGCCGCCGGAGCCGTTGGAGCCGTTGGAGTCGTCGAAGCCGTTGGAGCCGTCGCGGCCCCGGGCGCGGAGGACGAGGCGCGCACCGACCTGGTCCGGGTGCGCCGTCGCGGCGCGGGCACCGAGCTGGCCCCGAACGCCTGATGGACCGTCAGAACACCCCGGACGCCGCCCGGTTGCTCGAACTGGACCGGGCGCACGTCTGGCACCCGTACGGCCCGATGCCGGGAACGGCGCAGCCCCTCGTGGTGGAGTCGGCCGCGGGCGTGCGCCTGCGGCTGGCCGAACCGGTGGGCGGGCACCGGGAGTTGGTCGACGGCATGTCGTCCTGGTGGGCGGCGATCCACGGCTACCGGCACCCCGCGCTGGACGCGGCGGTGCGCGGGCAGCTCGACTCGATGAGCCACGTGATGTTCGGCGGCCTCACCCACCGCCCGGCCGTCGAACTGGCGGTGAAACTGGTCGAGTTGACGCCTGAGCCGTTGCAGCACGTCTTCCTCGCCGACTCCGGTTCGGTGGCGGTCGAGGTCGCGCTGAAGATGTGCCTGCAGTACTGGCGCTCGCTCGGCCGGCCGGAGAAGCACCGGGTGCTGACCTGGCGCGGCGGCTACCACGGCGACACCTTCCACCCGATGTCGGTGTGCGACCCCGAGGGCGGGATGCACCACCTGTGGGGCGGGGTGCTGCCCCGGCAGCTGTTCGCCGCCGAGCCGCCCGCCGGGTACGACGCCCCGGCCGACCCGGCGTACCTCGCGCACCTGGCCGAGCTGATCGGGCGGCACGCGGGCGAGCTGGCCGCCGTGATCGTCGAGCCGGTGGTCCAGGGCGCGGGCGGGATGCGCTTCCACTCGCCCGCGTACCTGCGCGCGCTGCGGGAGTTGTGCGACGCGCACGACGTGCTGCTGGTCTTCGACGAGATCGCCACCGGCTTCGGCCGCACCGGCGAGCTGTTCGCCGCCGACCACGCGGGCGTCTCGCCGGACGTGATGTGCCTGGGCAAGGCACTGACCGGCGGCTACCTGACGCTGGCCGCGACGCTGTGCACCGGCCGGGTCGCCGAGGGCATCTCGCGCGGCGAGGTCCCGGTGCTGGCGCACGGCCCGACCTTCATGGGCAACCCGCTGGCGGCGGCGGTCGCCAACGCCTCGATCGACCTGCTGCTGCGGCAGGACTGGCGCGGCGAGGTCGGGCGGATCGGGTCCGCGCTGCGCACCGCGCTCGCCCCGTGCGCCGGGCGGCCCGGGGTCGCGGACGTCCGGGTGCTCGGCGCGATCGGCGTGGTGCAGTTGGACGCGCCCGTGGACATGGCCGCGGCGACCGCGGCGGCGGCCGAGCAGGGCGTGTGGCTGCGGCCGTTCCGCGACCTGATCTACACCATGCCGCCGTTCGTCACCCCGGACGAGGACCTGGCCGCGATCGGCCGGGCGATCGCCGCCGCGGCCACCGCCTCCACGGCCGCCACCGCCACATCCGCCACATCCGCCACATCCGCCACGGCCACCGCCTAGGCCCGGCCCGGCCGTTCGGAACCCACCCCCAGCACAGGAGCACCGGCACCATGTCCACCGTCCTTTTCGTCACCGGCACCGGCACCGAGGTCGGCAAGACCCTGACCACCGCCGCCGTCGCCGCGCTGTGCCCGGAGCCGGTGGCGGTGCTCAAGCCCGGCCAGACCGGCCTCGGGCCCGACGAGCCGGGGGACGTGCACGAGGTCGCCCGGCTGGCCGGGCCGCTGGTGCACGCGGTCGAGCTGGCCCGCTACCCGGAGCCGCTCGCCCCCGAGACGGCGGCCCGCCGGGCCGGGCTGCCGCCCCTCGCGCCCGAGGACGTCGCCAAGGCGGTCGCCGAGCTCGCCGCCGGGCACCGCACCGTCCTGGTCGAGGGCGCGGGCGGGCTGCTGGTGCGCTACGACGAACGGGGCCGCACCCTCGCCGACCACGCGCTGGCCTGCCGCGACCTGGGCCTGGACGTCGAGTTCCTGCTCGTCGCGGCGGCCGGCCTGGGCACCCTGAACGCCACCGCGCTCACCGCCGAGGCGCTGCGCCACCGCGGCCTCCCGCTGCGCGGCGTCGTCATCGGCTGCTGGCCCGCCGCCCCCGACCTCGCCACCCGCTGCAACCTCGCCGACCTCCCCACCGCCGCCGGCGCCCCCCTCCTCGGCGCCCTCCCCACCGGCGCCGCCGCCCACACCCCCGCCACCTTCCACCCCTTCGCCACCGCCGCCCTCGCCCCCGCCCTGGGCGGCACCTGGGACGCGACGGCGTTCGCAGCCGCGCACCGCCCCGCCTGACCGGCCCGGGCACGCCGAAGGCCGCCCCGGGCCGGACCGGCGAACCGGTCGGGCGGGGGGCGGCCTTCGGAGACGGCCTTCGGGGGTGCGGGGCGGTCAGCCCGCGGACTTGCCGCTCTTGCGGACGGCCTTCTTCGCGGCCCGCGCCTCGGTGGGGGCGTCCGCCGTGGCGAGGGTGCCGCTGGAGCTCTCCAGGTGGGCGCGGACGAACCACTGGTACTGCTCGAGGTCGCGCAGCTGCTCGATGAGCAGGTCCTCGGTGGCGGGGTCGATCTTGCCGGCCTGCTCCACGGCGTTGCGCAGGTCGGTGATGACGCCGGTGTAGACCAGGTCGAGGGCCCCGAGGTGGGCGATGGCGTCGGCCCGGCCGACGCTGTAGTCGTCCCAGCCGCGCTCGGCGACGAGTCGGCCGGGGGTGCCGTGCGCGACGCCGCCCAGGGTGGCGATCCGCTCGGCGACGTCGTCCGCCATCAGGCGCACCCGGTCGACCTGGGGGTCGAGCATCTTGTGGACGGCGATGAAGTGCGGGCCGACCACGTTCCAGTGGATGTGCTTGAGGGTCAGGTGCAGGTCGTTCAGCGCGTTCAGCCGCTCCTGCAGCGTGACGATCAGCTCCGCGCCCTGTTCGGTGGTCAGGCCGGGGACGGTGTAGGCGGGGCGGTTGGCGTCACGGTTGGCGGTGCGGGCCATGGCGGGTTCTCCTCATCGGGATGTCGTTCTGCACGGTGCTGACTCACGCCTCCCCCATTCCGCGCGACTCATGGGTGCGGATGCGCCGAACGGGTGAACATCTCCTCCGTCCGCTCCTCCGTCCGCCCGCCGGACAGGCCCGCCGGCCCCGGGGGAAGCCGCCGGGCGGCACCCGTCCGGACCGGCGTCCGGACCGGCGTCCGGAATGGTCCGCGGGGAAACGGTTACGTTCCGAACATGCGCCATCACGATCTCCTGGTCCTCGGGGCCGGCTCCGGCAGCCTCCTCCTCGACGACCGCTTCGCCGACCTGGACGTCGCCGTCGTCTCCGCCGGCCCGTTCGGGGGCACCTGCCTCAACGCGGGCTGCATCCCCAGCAAGATGCTCGCCGTCACCGCCGACGTCGCCGACACCGTCCGGGACGCCGGGCGGCACGACGTGGACGCGCGGCTGCGGGAGGTGCGCTGGCCCGAAGTCCGGGACCGGGTCTTCGGCCGGCTCGACGCGGCGTCCGCCGAGGGCGAGCGGGACCGCCGGGACGCGGCGAACACCACCGTCCACCGGGGCCTCGCCCGGTTCACCGGGCCGCGCCGGCTCACCGTGGACACCGCCGACGGCCCGCTGGAGCTGACCGCCGACCGGATCGTCATCGCGGCCGGCGGCCGTCCCGTCGTCCCGCCCGTGGTGGCGTCCTCCGGTCTGCCCTACGAGACCTCCGACACCGTGATGCGCCTGCCCCGGCCGCCCGCCCGGCTGGTGGTGCTCGGCGGCGGCTACATCGCCGCCGAGCTGGCGCACGTCTTCCGCTCCGTGGGCAGCCACGTCACCGTGGTGGAGAAGGAGGACCGGCTGCTCGGGAAGCAGCAGGACGAGGCGGTGTCCGCCGCGTTCACCGAGGCGATGCGCGGCCACTGGGACCTGCGGCTGGGCCGCGAACTGACCGCCGTCACCGGCCGCCCCGGCGACCTGCGGCTGACCCTGGACGACGGCGCCGAACTGCGCGCCGACACCCTGCTGGTGGCCGTCGGGCGCCGCCCCAACAGCGACCTGCTCGACCTCGACCGGGCCGGCGTCGCCACCGGGGAGGACGGCCGGATCACCGTCGACGCCCAGCTGCGCACCACCGCCGACGGGGTGTGGGCGCTCGGCGACATCGCCACGCCCGTCCCGCTCAAGCACGTCGCCAACCGCGAGGCCCGGATCGTCGCGCACAACCTGCTGCACCCGGGCGAGGAGCGGTCCATGGACTACGGCGCGGTGCCCTCCGCCGTCTTCACCCGCCCGCAGATCGCCCAGGTCGGCCTCACCGAGCGGCAGGCCCGCGAACAGGGGCTCGACCCGGCCGTCGCCGTGCACCGGTACGCCGACGTGGCCTACGGCTGGGCGCTGGAGGACACCGAGGGCTTCTGCAAGGTGCTCGCCGACCGCCGGACCGGACGGCTGCTCGGCGCGCACATCCTCGGCCCGCAGGCCGCCACCCTGATCCAGCCCCTGGTGGTCGCCCTCACCACCGGCATGACGGCCGGCGAACTCGCCGACGGCCCGCTGTGGATCCACCCGGCACTGACCGAGGTCGTCGAGAACGCGCTGCGCGACCTGCCCGCGACCGGCCACTGACCGGCCGCGGGCGCCGCGCCCGGCCTCCGCGCTCAGCCTCTGCGCCCGGCCCTCGCGCTCAGCCCTCGCGGTCCGACGCCGGGTCCGCCACCCCCGGCACCTCCGGTCCGGACGAGCCCCGGGGGTAGCGAACGGCGGGCGGCGGGTCGGCGAGGACCGGCGCGGCGAGCTCCCAGAGCCGTTCGACCTCGGCGGCGGTGGTGAACACCCGGTGGTCGCCGCTCAGCGCGTGGTGGAAGACCTGCGCGTAGGCGCCGAGGGACGCGTCGGCGCCGGGCAGCGGCTCCAGGCCCAGCACCCCGTCCACCAGTCCGGGCCGGGGGCCGGGGCGGCTGAGCCGGACGCCGAACCGGACGTCCGCCGTGGCGCTCAGGCCCACCACCAGCTCGGTGCCGGCCTCCGCTCCGCCCTGCTCCGCGTCCGCCGTCCGGCCCGTCGAGTCCGTCCGGTCCGTCGAGTCCTTCGGGTCCTTCGGGTCCTTCGAGTCCTTCGGGTCCGTCGGGCGGAAGCGGACGGTGAGCCGGTGGTCGGCGGAGTCCAGGGCCTTGCCGGTGCGCAGCAGGAAGGGGACGCCCTGCCAGCGCGGGTTGTCGATCCGGACCTCGACGGCGGCGAAGGTCTCGGTGGTCGAGTCGGCGGCCACCCCGTCCTCCTCCCGGTAGCCCTCGTACTGGCCGAACACCGTCCGGGCCGGGTCGAAGGGCCTGGTCTGCTCGAACAGCCGGAGCCGGGCGGCGCGTTCCGCCTCCGGGTCGTCGGAGGAGGGCGGTTCCATCGCCACGGCGGCCAGCGCCTGGCACAGGTGGGTGGGGATCATGTCGCGGAAGGTGCCGGTGCGTTCCATGAAGGCGGCCCGGCCCTCGATGTCGATCTTCTCCGGGACGTCGATGAGCACCGAGGCGATGTGCCGGGCGTCCCACGACCCGGCGAGCCAGGGGTTGGCGGTGCGCAGGGCCAGCAGGGCGCGCACCGACTCCTTGGCGAGGAAGTGGTCGACCCGCAGGACGCGTTCCTCGGGGGCGAGGGTGGCCAGCAGCGCGTTGAGCGCGCGGGCGGTGTCGACGTCCTCGCCGACGGGCTTCTCCACCATCAGGGTCGCGTCCCGGGCGAGGCCCTCGCGCTCCGTCATCCGCAGCATGCCGTCCGTCTGCCCGGGCGGCACGGAGAGGTAGAGGAAGGTCCGGCAGCCCTCGCCGAGCGCGGCGCGGCGCTGCTCCACCTCCGCCGCCAGCCCGGCGCCGTCCTCGGCGGAGGCGGTGGCGAACCGGACCCGTTCGGCGAACCGTTCCAGCGCCGCGCGGTCGGCGCCGTCCGCGGAGGCGGCGACCGCCTCCACGACGTCGCGGCGGAAGTCCTGGTCGGTGCCGGGCGAGTGGCGGCCCGAGCCGATCACCTCGAACCGGTCCGGGAGGAGGCCGCGCTCCCACAGTTCGAACAGCGCGGGGAAGAGCATCCGGCGCGCGAGGTCCCCGGTCGCCCCGAACAGGACGAGGAGGACCGGCCGGTCGTCGGCGCGGGAGGCGGTGGTGGGCGGTGCTGTCACGTCAGTGGCTCCTGGGTCTCGCGGGGGGTCGCTCGGCGTGCCTTCCCCGCTTCCGCGATCCCACTCTCGCCCGAACGGGTTTCACCCGTCGCTGACGGGGTGTCAGGCGGTTCGGTCGGAGGCGGTCGATTGTCAGTGCGGAACGGAAGGATGACGGTCATGGACAACGCCGCTCCGCTCTCCTCCGGCGACTACGCCGACGCCGTTGCCGCCGCCGCGCGGGCCGCCGCCGCCTACTACGGGGACGGGACGACGCCGCTCGGGGACGACGAGTACGACGCGCTGGTGCGGGCGATCGCGGCCTACGAGCAGGCGCACCCGGACGAGGTGCTGCCGGAGTCGCCGACCGGGAAGGTCGCGGGCGGCGCGGTGGTGGGCGACGTGCCGCACGGCGTGCCGATGCTGTCGCTGGACAACGTGTTCGACGACGCCGGGCTGGCCGACTGGGCCGCGGGCCTGGAGCGGCGGCTGGGCCGGGCGGTGGCCGGGTGGTGCGTGGAGCCGAAGCTGGACGGGCTGGCCGTCGCCGCCCGCTACCGGGGCGGGCGGCTCCAGCAGGTGCTGACCCGGGGCGACGGCCTGGCGGGCGAGGACATCACGCACGCCGCCGACGCCGTCCTGGGCCTGCCCGCCGTGCTGACGCGCCCGCTGGACGTGGAGCTGCGCGGCGAAGTGCTGCTGACCACGGCCCAGTTCGAGGAGGCCAACCGGATCCGGCTCGCGCACGAGGCGGCCCCGTTCGCCCACCCGCGCAGCGGCGCGGCCGGGACGCTGCGGGCCAAGGACCACCCGTACCGGATCGAGCTGACGTTCTTCGCCTACGGGGCGATCGGCCTGGACGGGGAGCTGGGCCACAGCGCCCTGCTGGAGTCCCTGGCCGGGCTCGGCGCGAACACCGCCGCCGGCACCGCCGCCGCCCCGGTGCGCTGCGAGACGATCGAGCAGGTCCGGGAGCGGATCGCCGGGATCGCCGCGCTGCGCGGCGCGCTGCCGTTCGGCATCGACGGCGTGGTGGTGAAGGCCGACGCGGCCGCGGACCAGCGGCAGGCCGGCTCCGGCTCCCGGGCCCCGCGGTGGGCGGTGGCCCGCAAGCTCGCGGCGGAGCACAAGGTGACCCGGCTGCTGGCGGTGGAGTGGGCGGTGGGCCGCACCGGCATCATCGCGCCGCGCGCCGTCCTGGAGCCGGTGGTCATCGACGGCGTCACCGTCACCTACGCCACCCTCCTTCTGTCGGGGAGCGCGGCTCTGCGTGGCCGATCGAGTCTCAATAAGTGCAGCTCATATGCCTTATAGCTCGGAGGTTATCGAGTACAACAGGTGTCGTGCAAGTGGGCTGTGCCTGTCTGGACCCCACTCGATTGATCGGGTGAGTCCAATCTTCCTCTCCCCAAGCCGTCGGCCAGAATTGCGGGAAGCTGCTTGGTAATCGGGAGGCGGTGTGGGTGAGGCGTGCGGCACACTCTCCGAGTGATCGCTTTGCAACCTGTCCTGGAGGTCTACGCCCCCGACAGCTTCGCCCTCTGGCCGGTGGCCCAGTCCGAGCCGTACGGTTTCCTGCCACTCAGCGGCGCGCTCGGCCCGGCCGAAGTCGGCACGGCGGTGATGCGCATCGCTGACTGCAATGACATCGATCCCGAGGACGAAGACCGCCTGCCGCGGCCTGCTGATCCGCTCGGGGCCTTCCTGCACGGACTGCTCACCATGGACGGCACCTACGCGTCCGGCGGCCTGCGAGTCATCGACACCGCCACTGGGACCATCTTGCTGCCCGGCTGCTGCAACGGGCTGGAGGAGTGGCGCGACTGGCTTGAGGTCGTCGATGGAGACGGCCGAGCCTCCTTCGGCCACGACCCCTCCCCGCTTGCCGAACGCCTTGGCGACACCGTCCGATTGACCGTCGACGCCGACAAGGAAGGCAGCCCGGTGATCGAGCTGCCCGTCGCCGAACTGAGCTGCCTGCTCGCCGAAGCGGAGCGCGACCTGACCGACTTCCTCCAACTGGCCGCTGGCTGGGCTGCACAGCATCTGCCCAACCACGCCACCCTCGTAACCGCCGCCCTCGCCCGCGCCCTGGACCTGCCCGCGCCGGTCGTAACGTCGAACCTGTAGGGCGGCGGTCCTCGTCGAACGCCGCACCGTCGCCGCCCTGGCTCGGGAAGCGGGCGCCAGCCAAGGCTGTCTCGCATGCCGACAACTGAGGTCACGCGGCATACTGGCGCTCGTTGTTGACCTTGTTCGACTGGGGAGCATTCGTGTTTGAGATGCGGTGTGAGGCGGTCCGTTGGGTGGACGAGGATCCGTGGCCCGGAGTGGTCGAGGTTCAGTTCACGGACGCGGCGGGGCGGTGCTGGTCACTGGTCGACAAGGCCCCGATCTTCGCAGTGATGGGCAGGCTCGGCCCGGACTCGGCCTACCCGGTGGAGGTCACCGTCGCCTGTGTGGTCGCCGAAGGCCACGGCCTGCTGGAGAACGACGAGGTCGTCACCGTCTCCACCTCGCCGCACGGCGTCACGACGCCGGACGGACGCGAGGAGTTCACGGTGAGGTGGGACCAGCTCATCCGGTGAAAGCGATGTTGTGGAGCCGTGCGACGCCGAGCATGGAGTGGTGCCGCCAGCTCCGCGCAGGCGGCAGTCACGCAGGATCTTCCAGTTCCTCATCTGCGAGAAGACGTGCTCGGCCCGGGCTCGGGCCCTGCGGTGGACGGCGTTGTCGGCCTCCGGGGGAGAGACACGCTCTGCCTATCGGTGGGGCGTCTAGCGTCGTCTGAAAACCCCTTGCTCCCCGGTCCGTCTGCTTGGTGGGATGCAGGGGCTTCGACAGCGGGAGGGGACGGCTTGGCGGTGTTCGGGTGTGCGGGCTGCGGTGCGGTTCTGACGGCGGTGGTGTCGGAGGTGGCGTTGCCGGTCCACCTGGCCGACACCCACTGGGAGAAGCTTCACCCGCCGCTGCTGGAGTCCGGGTCCTACGCCGTCGACCCCGAGCCGTACGGGCCGCCGTGGCGGCAGTGGGAAGAGTTCGGGGAGCGCGAGGCGGCGGAGCGGGGGCGCTTCGCGCCGTTTGGCGCGCTGTCCGGCGGACCGTCAGACACCGTCCTCCTCGCGCCCGGCGACATGCGCGGCACCAGGTTGATCCTCGAGCGGGCCGAGGGCTACTGCATGGGGATCGACGGGAGGGACGGGCCGAACCTTGCCTGCCTGGGCTGCGACCTACCGGTCGGAACGAGGATGGACGACTGCGGGTGCTGGCAGGTCGTCCGGCTCGTCCCGCAGGCGGTAGTGCGGCTGCCCGGCCCGCCGGAGCGGCCGATCATGGACTGGGCGGAGCTGCTGGCCACCGGCGCGCTGTGGCACCGGCTGAGCAAGTACCGGGACATCCCGGCAGGCGTGGCCCTCGCCCACGTGGTGGTGGCCGCCGGGGGCGTGCCGGTCGAGGTGGCGCCCGGGCCGGTCGCGGAGCTCCTCGGCCGGGCACTTGGCGCGCTGCTGCCCGCCGGGGAAGGTGCGAAGCGGCTGGACCTGGCTGGGCCGGGGTTCGGCGAGCCGGCCACTGACCTTGTGCTGGTGCCGGTCCATCCGCAGACCGGGGATATGTGGCAGCCGCGCGCCGGGGCGGTGCCGGTACCTATGGATGCCGCGCTCTGGGCCGAACTCGCCTTCCCACCACACCGGACCCGGCTGCCGGTGGTCGGCGGGCTGCCGGCAGGCGTGGAGCGGGACGACCCGCTGCCGCCGCACCCGTGGTACCCGTTCCAGCCGTCCAGGGAGGCGTTCCGGTACACGCTCGCGCGGATGCCCGCCGTCAGGGAACCGTGGCTGCGAGCGATCTACGACCGAGGGTGCTGACACGTCAGAGGTGGTGGGGACCCAGATGTTGGATTCGACATAGACGGCGTAGTCACGGACCGAGTCGCAGCTGGGACCGGGACGCCCCCTGATCACACATGGCTGACCGACATCACACATTCAACTTCAGTACCGCCGGAGGAGCTGATGGTTCCCTGGGCCGGAAGAATTACGTCGCCCCTCCCAACCCAGGATCCAACTACTTCAGAGGGCCTGCTTCACCGCATCCGTGAAGCTCTGGGTCTTCACGATCTCCCGATCTAGAGTGCCAAGATCCTGCTCGGCGGAATCGACAGCTTCAATCGCCTTGGCAAAGGCGTCAAGAACCGCTTTCTCATCCCAAAGGGAGTCGCAGATCACCGTGCAGTACGACTGAATCTTATTTGCGTGGAATGCGGGCATATTGCTGCCCGCGACAACGTAGCGGAAAGCCATGAGGAGCTGGAAGCGTGCTGGCTTATAGCGAACAGGGAGTGCATTATTTCGGAACAGATACTCAAGCTTGTAGTTGGCGTAGGCGGCAGTATAGTAAGGATCGAGCTTGTGGGTCTCGTGGAAGATCCTCTTGCCGACCATCGCGCGCAGATCCGCGTAGTAGCGACTAGCCTTGTGAGGCTCGTCTAGGAACATTGCCGCAAACGCCTTAATCTGCTGCTGCTTGGTAACGATTCGAACCTTCTCGACGCCGTTTGCGGAGCTGTACTGCCTCGATCGCCGCTCGTAGTAGAGCTTCTTCTTTGAGGGATAAGAGCCCATGAGGGCTTCAAGTTTCTTCTGGAAACTGCTCAGGGCATAAAGATCCTCGCTGGTCACGGCAGTCTGCCTATTAGTTGCCGTGATAACCGAGCTGATTACTTCGTCATCCTGAGTGAAAATCACCTTCAGTGGCACGTGGATCCGGTCGGACAGTACTCCACGCTCATCGAAAAGGACGTGGCTTGTCTGACAGCCATTAACGATCTGATAGTCCGAAATTTCGAACTTGTTGGCCGTCACCTGAAGATCGCGCGTGACCACGGTGATGCCATTGTTGAGGACAGCAAATCGGTCATGTGTCGCCGAGTCCCGAAGCGTCTCCTGGATCTCAGTATTTACGGAGTTATACTCCAGGAAGTCCCTGATATTCTCCGTAAAGAGAGGCTTCCTGATGTTATCGGTCGGGTCGACAATGAGGCGAAGGAACTCGGTGGCCGGCACGGTGCCAAGATAAGCTGCCTTGACTCCGGAGATCTCAGGGAGGAGCACCTTGTTGGCGAAGATGAACTCGGTGGTGACACTATTCTTGCTGCGCTGGTAAGAGTTCTGGATCTCGTCGGCGCCCATGGCAGTAAAGGAAATAGAGGAGAAGAGGCTGAGCGACCTCAGCCCCGCTTCCCATTTCTTGACCCGGCTTGCCACGTGAGCTTCGTTTTTCCATTCGCCCGTGGTGACGAAGTAGAGGAGGCACGTAGGCTTATTCCGGCGAAATTTTGTACTGTTCCTGTAAATCTCCTGCATGGTGTCACGGGCATTGACTATACGATCGTTGATGGGGGTTGAAAGGTCTTCGGAGAAGAAATCCTGGACCCCCTCGAAGAAGCTGCCGATCTGCTCCGTGCTGAAGTTGCCGCCGCTCTTGGCCTGGATGAATGAGAACGTCACATCCATGGTCCCATTTACTGCGAGAAGGTCTTTGACCTCATCGACCGAAGTGACGAGCGTTCCGTTGAGCAGGATAGCGATTCCGTCCAATCCGAGATCGTTCCCTCCGCCCATATTAACGTCATCGAGCAAGAATTCGTCATCGTGGATGTCAGATGTGACGCAGTAGTTCGCAAAATGTTCAAACGCGTCCGAGTCGGAAAGTCCATTCAGGGTCTGGTCTTGCTTGAACTCATCGAGGTATGACTTGGTCACACGGTCCACGGCGCCTCCTCTTGGCTGGGTAAACCCTATCCCCGAAACTGTTCGGTGCGCTAGCTATTACGGGTGGGTAGCGAGCTTGGGTACGGTAACAGGCAAGGTCGTTCACTCGAACGAGTGGCTCCGCTATTGACGGTGGCCATGAGAAATGTGCAGGTGAGGCACGGCACTGCCTGAATGACGACGTCCAGCAGGATCGTGCCGTACCGGTGCCTACTTCGTTGGTCAGCCAGTCTGGTTGAGGGCTCGGGTCAGCTCGCGGTTGGTGGACCGGGCGGCGTCCAGATCTTCCACGGCCTCATCGAGCTTGAGCTTGAGGTCTCCCTTTTCCTGCTCGAGTTGGACAATTCTTTGCTGGAGCTTGTCGACGCTGTCAGGGGCACCGAGTCCGGACTCCCTCCAGGTCAGCTCGCCCATCACCTGCGATAGGCGTTGCTCGAGCACGCTGATTCGGCCCATCAACCGGGCATTGCGCTCGTTCGCGGCGGCCAGATCGGCCATCAAGGAGGCCCGTGAGACCCCGGCTCCCTTCACAGCGCCTTCGGAAGGGCTCTGCTCAGCTGTATGGATCTGTGTCAGCAGGTCGCGGTGGCGGTAGAGGAACGTGCGGTCAACGCCCGCGCGTCGGGCCACTGCGGTCACTGATACCTCCTCACCCGCGGCCTGGAGGTCGCGAAGTGACTGCTCGACCCGCATGCGGCGGCGGTCGGTGTCGGCCTGCCGACCACGGACCATGGCGTCCGTGCGGGGGGAGCCGGGCTTGCTCATCGGTCAGGGCCTCTCCGGTCGAACGTCCGGCAACGGCTGGCGGACGCTGGGCATGCCGAGCATGACAGCCCTACTCTTGCGGATCGTCACCATCGCCTCGTGCACCTGGTCCTGTTCGTCTGGCGCGAGCCCGGCCAGCGTGTCCTTTACGTTCGCGACCAGCCGCCGAACCCGCCGGATCTCCTCGTGCGAGGGCATCGCCTCCGCCTTGGCCCACTCGTCAGCCGTGGTCATGGCGGCGATCCGCTCGCGGGTCTGCAGCAAGCTCGACAGATACGTCTCCAGCTCGGGCAAATACGACACGTCGGTGCTGAAGTGGTCGCAGCCCGCGCAGCGGAACCGGATCGGGCAGTCGCCCCCGCCCGCCTGGACGTTGGACGGCTCGCTGCAGCGACCGAACGGCACCGCGACCGCTTCCAGGTTCTGCCGCACGTGCTCGGAGTCCAACAACTGCTTCGCCTCCCGCCAGATACGGTTGCCGTGGCGGTCAAAGTGGAACCTGGCGACCGCGTCCACGGCCTTGCGGGTCCGCTCCTCGGTGATCCGGTAGTACCGGCGCGTCGACTCCAGAAGATCATGGTCCATGAGCTTGCGGAGTTGGTCGATCGGCACTCCCGCGTCTGCGTGCCGCTGGGCATAGCTGTGCCGGTAGGCGTACATCACGACCTTGGACCGGTCGAACTCTGTTTTGCCGTCCTCCAGCAGCAGAGGTGGCATAGCGGCCACCCAGTCGACGTGCCGGTCGCCGACCGTGCCCATCGCGATGGACTTGGTGCCGCGCGGGTTGCGGATCGGCGCCGGCAACAGTGCGAGCTTGGCTGTCGGCGTGTCCGGGAACCGTTCACGTACCCGCTGCTGTTGGGCCCGGATCAGGTCAGCGGTCGCCTGCACGATGGGCAGTCGCAGACCGAGCCGTTTGCACTTGATGTTGGTCCAGATCAGCTCGAACTTCCCCGTCGAGTCCGTGACGAGGCAGTCCCACTCCAGTGTGCAGATCTCATCGGGCCGCCGCCCGGTATCGATCATCAGGTCGATGGCCACCCTGACTTCGCGCGAAGACATCGTCTCCAGGACGTCCAGGTATCCGCAGACTTGCCGCATCACCCCCGGCGGTAGGTCCCGGGGCTTCTTGCGCTTGTCCTCCTTGGGGATGTCCACCGCGCGCAGGGCGAAGTCCTCTGAGACGCCGGCCATTGGCCCGCCCGATCGGGTCGCGCCCAGAGCCCGGGTGCCGTTCAGGACCTTGCGCAGCATCCGGCAGGTGTTCCAGCGCAGGTTCTCCGTCATGTCGTCGTCCTGGCGGCTCACCTGGAAGGACAGCCTGCCCAGGAAGTTCTCGATGTCTGCCCGGGCCACGGCAGTCACCACGTCACCGCGGTCCTCACGGTGGGCACGCAGGCTCGTCGACAGCCGCCCAGCCGAGTTGATGTGGGCCTGCAGGAACCGGGTGGCGCTCTTGCCGTGGTGGCGGGGCAGCTCGTCGACGGTCCACATCATTACTGCCTCACGCAGCCACCCCTGGCTGATGCAGGTGAAGTCCAGCACCCCTCGATGCCCCCACGCCCGCGCGTCCCAGCGGTCGGGTTTGCGTCGCTCCACCTCGGGGTCCAGTAGTGCGTGCACCACATGGTCCCGCAGCAACCGAGTGTTGAGCGCTGCGGTGTTCTTCCGGTCCGGGCCGATGTCCTCGGGGAGGCTCATCAGCGACGTCAACTCCTGGCGGCGGATCCAGTTGACCGCCGACCGCAGGATGTGGGGCGGGACCTTGATCTCGTGTCCGATGCGTTCCTGCAGAGCGAACAGCACTTGGGCCACCACCAGTGGAGCCAGCCCCAGCAGGGGCACCTCCCCGGGATACGATGGCGCCGGGGCCTCCGTCCGCACCCACCGTGCTTCGTCGGCTGCCTCCGGCTCGCCGTCCCGCACGAGCCGCTTCCACTTGGTCATGTGTGCCTGGCAGTACGGACTTGTCGTCAGTTCCCGCTCCCGCAGGCACGCGACCACCCCGCAACTCCCCAGCGGAGGCATCGGTTTGACCGACGGATGAGCGAAGAACTCCTCCTGCGGCAACCCGAGTTTGCGGAATCGGCTGCGATGCGGCCCGCACAGTTTGGCAACTGAACTGGCCCACATCCGCGCGCAGCCGGGAACCGAACAGCGCTGCCGTGGCTGCTTCTTCTCGGCTGCCTGACTGACCAGGAAGTCCTCCATCGAGAGCTTGGATCGGTTCCAGCTCTTCTGGCAGGAGTGGCACAACCCCGACAAAAGGGTCGCCCCCGCCTCGCACTGAGAGTTGACGCACGGAGCCCACGCCAGAAGGGTGTGGCCCGGCTTGATGACCAGCGTCTGCCGGTCCTCGTCCCAGCCAGCCTCGGCCAAGAACTGCGGGTCCAACCGTGCTCTGAAGCGTTCCAGCTCCGGCGAGGAGGTATACGACGCTCCCACGCCATGGACAGTGCCAGCCCTCATCGCTGCACCTGCGTGTCTGTGTCCAGCAGGCGCGGAGAGGGGACCCGCTCGACGGCCGCACGCAGCCGTTGGGGATCCGGATGCAGATAGGGAGCAAGCGATTCGGGCGACTCATGGCCCATCAGCTCCGACAACTCGTCCCACTCCGCGCCCGCGTCTCGGGCGTTGCTGGCGAAGGCGTGGCGGAGTTGGTGCGGTCGGACCCTTCGCGCCAGGCCGGCCCGTTCGCTGAGTGCGGTCAGCAGTTCGTTCACGGCCCGCGGTGGCATCGGCGCCCCCAGCGGAGCCCGGAACAGGTTCACGACCACGAAGTCGCATGCCGCAGCCGCCCGGCAGGCCAGCCGCTCCATGGCGTAGTGATCGTGAGCCCGCACCAGCAATCCGTCGACGGGCACGACACGCTCGCGTCGGGACTTCGCCCACGCTCCGTTCGGGTTCAACTCGCGCCGCACCACGTGCAGGTGGGCTCGGGAGACCGGGCAGCCCAGCGAGGAGGAGTCGAGCAGAAAATGCATGTCCTCCCGCCGCAAGCCCACCAGCTCCCCCCGCCGCAGACCGGAACGGGCCATGAGCAGGATCATCAGCCGGTCACGGGCCGACCGACAGGCTCGAAGCAGTGCCACGATCTCCTCATCGCTCGCCCGGTCCACCGGCCGCTTCGGTTCCTTCATGCGATGCCGGGCCCCGAGCCGCAGTTCCGTCCCGGCGTTCTCTCCCCGAGCCACGGCCGGCAGATCCGCCGTCGACGCCAGATCGAACAGCACGGGAAGCACCCATCCCGGGGCGTCCTTGTGCGTGACAGCCTCCGCGACCATCCCCCGCACTGCGGTCAACACAGCATTGACGCGCTTCTCGCTCCGGGCCGGCTTCGCGCCAGGCCCGAGCATCAGCGCCGCCCCCAACGACGGCTCGACACCGGAGACTGATTTTGGCGCGTGCCGCAGCCACGTCATGAACAGGCCCAGATCCGGCGCCGCAGTCCGCCAGTCCCGATCCGTGCGTGCGCACCAGCGCAGGAACAGTGCAAGCGCGTACGCGTACGTCTCCGTCGTCGACTCGGCCCCGTTCTTCCCGAAGCGCACGTGCCGCAGAAACCTGTCCGCAGCCGGCACCGGGACCAACGACTCGTCCAGCACCGTCCAGTACCGCTGCCCTGACGGCAGGGTCACCGCGAAAGCTCTCACCTGGTGTTCTCCCTCGCATGGTGTACGTCTCGCAACGTGAGCCACACCTACACAAAGGTGTTGCATACAAACCCTGTAGAGACTCCCATGCCACGTCACACCACAGAACAGTGGCCCCTACAAAACCCTCCACAACCCCGCCGACATCACCCGCCGCGGGCTGATGCTGGGCGACCGGGTCTTCGTCTACCGCGCGGGGGACGTGATCCCGCGGGTGGAGGCCCCGCTGGTGGAGGAGCGCACCGGCACGGAGCGGCCGATCGTCTTCCCCGCCACCTGCCCGCGCTGCGGGGAGGGGATCGACACCGGCGAGCAGCGCTGGCGCTGCGTGCGGGGCCGCGACTGCCAGGCGGTGGTGTCGATCATCTACGCGGCGGGCCGCGACCAGCTGGACATCGAGGGCCTGGGCTCGACCCGGGCGGTGCAGCTGGTGGCGGCCGGGCTGGTCACCGACCTCGCCGACCTGTTCACCCTGACCCGCGAGCAACTCCTCTCCCTGGAGCGGATGGGCACCACGAGCACCGACAACCTGCTCGCCGCGATCGCCACCGCCCGCACCCGCCCGCTGAACCGCGTCCTGTGCGCGCTGGGCGTGCGCGGCACCGGGCGCAGCATGTCGCGGCGGATCGCCGCGCACTTCGGCTCGATGGCGGCCATCCGGTCGGCGGACGCCGAGGCCCTGGCCGCCGTGGACGGCATCGGCCCGGAGAAGGCCCGCCTGGTGGTCTCCGAATTCGCCGAACTGTCCGCCCTGTTGGACCGCCTGGCCGACCTCGGCGTGGGCACCCAGGTCACCACCCCGACCGCGCCCGCCGCCCCCGTCCCCGCCGAAACCGCCGCTGCCCCGGCCACCGGCCCACTGACCGGCGAGGCCGTGGTGGTGACGGGCAGCATGACCGGCCCCCTGGCGGCGCTCTCCCGCAACGAGATGAACGAACTGATCGAACGCGCCGGCGGCAAGGCGTCCTCCTCCGTCTCCAAGCGCACCACCCTCCTGGTCGCGGGCGAGAAGGCCGGTTCCAAGCGCGCCAAGACCGAAGGACTCGGCATCCGCATCCTCGACCCCGAACAGTTCGCCGCCCTGCTCGCCGAACACCTGCCCACCGCGCCCGTCACGGCCGTCACGGCCGTCGCGGCCGTCGCGGCCTGAGCCCTGTTCCTTCCGGTGGAACGTCAGCCGCTCTACTCGGTCCGGGAGTTGACGCGGCGGGCCGGGACGGGTGGTCTCCGGCCGGGCGGTGGCGGGTAGCGTGGGGCCCGCGGGGCCCGGTCGGGTCAGCGGAGGGCGGCGGGGAGCGGCGCGGGATGGACGCGGGAGATGTGACGGGGCGTTGGGTGCGGCCGGACGGGGTGGGCCGGAGGTGTTCCTGGCCGCGCCCGAGGGGGTGCCGCCGGTGGCCACCGTGGTGGTCGGGCAGGAGCTGTTCGGGGTCACGGCGTGGGTGCGCGAGGTGTGCGGGCGGCTGGCCGCCGCCGGGTACGCCGCCGTCGCGCCGGACTTCTACGGGCGGGCGGCGGAGCGGGCCGAGCTGCCGTACGACGACACCGGGCGGGTCACCGGCTTCGAGTTGCTGGGCACGCTGACGGCCGAGCAGGTGACCGCCGACACGGCGGCGGCGCTGGCCGTCGGCGCGTCCCTCGGCGGGGGCCCGGGGCGGGCGTTCGTCGGCTTCTCGGTCGGCGGCCACCTGGGCCTGCTGGCCGGGACGCGTCTGCCGCTGGACCTGGTCGCCGCCTGCTACCCCGGCTGGACCCTGGAGGGCCCCACCCCGCTCGCCGACGACCACCCCCCGCTCACCGAGCAGGGCGCCGCCGCGCTCGCCGCCCACGGCACCGCGGTACTCGGCCTGGTCGGCGCGGAGGACCACGTCGTCCCGCCCGAGCAGTGGGCCCGGATCTCCGCCCGCCTGACCGCCGCGGGCGTCCGCACCGACCTGGTCTGCTACCCCGGCGTCCCGCACGGCTTCCTGTGCGACCACCGCCCCGCGACGTTCCGGCCCACGGAGAGCGAGGACGCCTTCGCCCGGATTCTCTCGGCGCTCGCGGACCTGGCGGTCCGGCGCCCCTGACGGCGGGACGGGAGGAGGAGGGGGCGGGACGGCGCACCGCCCCCGTCACGGCTCCGCCCCCTGCTCCGAACGGGCGGCTCCGCGTCACCGTCCCGGCCGGTCGCGCGTTGAAGGGCCGTCAGCCCTTGCCCCGTCACCGCACGCCCGAGGAACGCCGCATGCGCACCGCACTCCCCGCCCTCGCCCTCGCCGCCGCGCTCCTCTCGGCCGCCGCCCCCGCCGGCGCAGCCGCCGAGGAGGCCGCCGGGCCGGTCCCGAACCAGGGCTACAGCATCCCGGTCGGCGCGATCACCGACCTGGGCGCCCTGCCGATGCTGGGCAACCTGGGCAACGACTTCGCCCACCTGCTCGGCCAGTAGGAGCGACCGCCACTGGATGACGGGGACCGGCTCCCGGCCCGGGAGCGGCCGCGCAGACGGCGCGGGGGCGGCCGACCGCCCCCGCGACCACTCTCCGTGTACGGGCACCGGCCTCGGAATCGACCGTCCGGGCCGTGCCCGCCTCGGGATGTCCGCTGTCGCCCGGGCCCTGCGGCCGGAGTCGACACGGCCACGTCCGCACCCGGCGGGCCTGCGGCTGGGGTCCGATCCAGCGCGGCCGCCGAACCCGTCGGCACCTCCCCGGTGGTCGATCACGGGTTGTCCGGCAGGGTGGTCCGGGCGGTCGAGGCCGACCCGAAAGGCGCTGCGCGGAAGCCGGGGTGCAGCACGTGCCGGATGACCCGTCGTTCCCTCCCGCTCGGTGGCGGGCGCCGGACAGTGGTGTGCGCGGCTCCGAGCGGGAACCGCCTCGCGAGCTTCGCGACGGGTGCCGCAGTGGCTCGACCGCCCCGTCGCGTGCCCACGGGAACGACTCGGGCGCCGAGCGGTCCGGTTCCCGGGTTCCGCCGCCGACGGGCCGGGCGGATCCGCGCCGGGAAATCGTCTTGCGGCCGTCCCGGCCGCGGCGGAGGATCCTCGGTGATGAGCGAGACGAGGAACCCTCCGCCGGACGGCCGGGCCGGGATCGACGCCGGGCTGGTGCGTCGTCTCCTGCGCACCCAGTTCCCGCAGTGGGCGGAACTGCCGGTCGTGCCGGTGGCGGTGGACGGGTGGGACAACCGCACCTACCGGCTCGGCGATCGGATGACGGTGCGTCTGCCCACGCACGCCGCCTACGTCCCGGCGGTGGAGAAGGAGAACACCTGGCTGCCGCGCCTGGCGCCGTCCCTGCCGCTGCCCGTTCCGCAGGTGCTGGGCAGGGGCGGGCCGGGTGAGGGGTACCCGCATCCTTGGTCGGTGCGCGGCTGGATCGACGGGGAGACCGCGGCGGCGGGACACATCGCCGACCTGCCCCGGTTCGCCGAGTCCGTGGCCGAGTTCATCCTCGCCCTGCACCGGTGCGACACCACGGGCGGACCGCTCGCGGGTGCGCACAGCTTCCACCGGGGGGCCTCGCCGGCCCACTACGACGAGGAGACCCGGCGCTGTCTCGCCGCGCTCGGCGGGTACGTGGACACCGCGCACGCCACCGCGATCTGGGACGAGGCCCTGGCAGCGGAGTGGACGGGCCCGCCGGTGTGGTTCCACGGCGACCTCGCCGAGGGCAACCTGCTGGTCTCCGGCGGCGAGTTGAGCGCCGTCATCGACTTCGGCACCTGCGGCGTCGGCGACCCGGCCTGCGACCTCGTGATGGCCTGGGGGCTGTTCACCGGCCCGAGCCGGACCGCGTTCCGGCACGCCGTGGGGCAGGACGAGGGCACCTGGGCGCGGGCCCGCGGCTGGCTGACCTGGAAGGCACTGCTCGTCCTCGCCGAAAGCGTCGAGAGCGCCAGGAAGGCGGGCCGTCCGACGGCGGCCGTCTCCGCCCGGGCGGAGACGAGTCTGCGGGTCCTCGCCGAGGTGATGGCCGACCACCGACGCGCCTAGGACTCGTCCGCACAGTGGTGTGGTCGTCGGTCTGTTCGTGGTGCGTCGTCATGGGTCGGCCGATGAGTCGTGGCCCTGAGGAGCGGGTTCGGGGCGCGGCCCCGGGTTGTTTCCGCTCGGGAAGTTTTGCTCGGGCGAGGGCGCGGCGACAAGGGCGGACGGGGGTTCGTCGCGGGGCCGTCACCACGCCGCAACATGTCGAAATACTCCGCAACACCCGCCCCCAACTGGGCGGATGGCGATTGACAGCGGGCGTCGCGGCCCAGCACGATGAGCGCCGAGCCCACTCGCAGCGAGCCGGAAGGAGGGCCGATGCGTACCGCCGTTGTCGTCTGTCGTGCGTCGTGCCCGGTCCCGGTGTCCGTGTGCCGCGGTGGCTGTTGTCCGCGCTGCCGCGCGTAGTCACGACGCCCCTCTCACCGTTCTCCCCTTCTCTCCGGTACGGCGGCGCGCCCTCGGGCTGCCCGGATGCCGTGCCGTGTCCGCATCCGCGTTCGGCTGATGCGTCGGGCAGCCGTATCCGCTGCCGCCGCCACTGTCGCCGTGTCACCGTCGCCGTCTCTCCGTCTCTCCGTCCCACCGAAGGAGTTCCGCCATGTCCGTTTCCACGTCCGCCCCCGCTCCCACGTCCACGCCCGCGTCCACCGAGCTGCGGCTGACCCCGGCCGCGGGGCGGATCGGCGCGGTGGTCCACGACGTCAAGCTGGGCGCCGACCTGCCGGCCGCGACGGTGGCGGCGCTGGAGGCCGCGCTGTACGAGCACAAGGTGCTGTTCTTCCGTGGGCAGCAGCACCTGGACGATGCCGAACACGAGGCGTTCGCACGGCTGTTGGGGCAGCCGGTGTTCCACCCGACGGTGCCCAGCGCGGACGGCCGGTACATCTTCGAGCTGGACGCCACCAAGGGCGTGCGGGCGAACAACTGGCACACCGACGTGACCTTCGTGCCCTCGTACCCGAAGGCGTCGATCCTGCGGGCGCTGGAGCTGCCGCCGGCGGGCGGCAGCACGGTGTGGGCGAACACCGCGGCCGCGTACCAGGACCTGCCGGCGCCGCTCAAGGCGCTCGCGGAGAGCCTGCGGGCGGTGCACACCAACGACTACGACTACGCCGCGAACCTGGCGCTGGCACCGGAGTTGGCGGACAACGCCGAGGTGGCGAAGCGGTTCCGGCAGGTGTTCGTGTCCACCGCGTTCAAGACCGAGCACCCGCTGGTGCGGGTGCACCCGGTGACGGGTGAGAAGCACCTGCTGCTGGGGTCGTTCGCGCAGAAGATCGTCGGGGTGTCGGGCAAGGACAGCCGGGCGCTGATCGAGCTGTTCCAGCGGTACGTGGAGCGGCTGGAGAACAGCGTGCGCTGGGACTGGCAGGTCGGCGACGTGGCGATCTGGGACAACCGGGCCACTCAGCACTACGCGGTGAACGACTACGGCGACGAGCCGCGCCTGGTGCGCCGGATCACCCTGGACGGCGACCTGCCGGTGGGCGTGGACGGTCGGCCGAGCCGCCTGCTGGAGCCGGCCGACCCGCCGCGGGTGGCGGGCCTGGTCCCGGCGGTCGAGCTGGAGGCGGAGGCGCTGGCCGGCCCGGTCTCCTGACCGGGCCGACCAGGCCGGTCAGGCCGGTCAGGCCGGTCAGGCCGGTCAGGCCCACCGTTTCCCGATCAACGACCCATTCCAGCAGAGCAGTTGCAGAGGAGTCCGCCGCGTGAACGGCACCGTCCGCAGTACCGCCGGGGAGCGTCCGGCCTTCCGGCCCGGGGACGACCGGCGGGAGGCGAACGCCGCCACCGTGCTGCGGGCGGTGCTGGACCACGGGCCGGTGGCGCGCAGCGGGGTGGCCCGGTTGACGGGACTGAGCCCGGCGGCGGTGTCACGCCAGGTGGTGGATCTGCTGCGGCTGGAACTGCTGGCGGAGCGACCGGAGTTGGCGGTCACGGCGCCGGGTTCGCGGGGTCGTCCGCAGCTGCCGCTGGAGGTGGACGCGGAGCGGCTGGCGGTGGCCGGGCTGCACATCGGCCTGCCGTACAGCACGTTCGCGCTGCTGGACCTGCGCGGCCGGGTGCTGTTCCGGCAGGAGCTGCCGAACGGCGGGCGGCGCGGGCCGGCGGTGCTGAAGGCGCTGCTGGCCCGGCTGCCGCGGCTGCTGGCGGCGGCCGCGCCGGTGGAGTCCGGCCGCCGGGTGCTGGGGCTGGGCGCGGTGACCGGCGGGGCGGTGGACAGCGAACGCGGGGTGACGGTCCGGCACGAGCCCCTGGGCTGGCGGGACGTGCCGTTGCGGGCGCTGCTGGAGCGGGCTACCGGGCTGCCGGTGCGGGTGGACAACCACGCCCGGGCGCTGGCGGCGGCGGAGGTGCTGTTCGGCGATCCGGCGGCCCGGCGCTCGATGGTGCAGCTGTTCGTGGGCCACGTGGTGGACGCGTCCATCTCGGTGGCCGGGACGGTGCACCAGGGTCCGCCGTCGGTGACCGGTGACGGCGGGCACCTGCCGGTGCCGGGCAGCACGGCGCGATGTCACTGCGGTCGCCGCGGCTGCCTGTCGGTGGCCGCCTCGGACGACACGCTGTTCGAGGCGGCGGTCGCGCAGGGCGTGATCGCCCGGCCGGACCGGGGGCTGCTGCTGGCGGCGGTCCGGGCCGGTGACGGGCGGGCCGACGCGCTGGTGCGGGAGCGGGCCAGGGTGGTGGGCGGGGCGCTGGCCCTGCTGGCCGACGTGGTCAACCCGGACCTGCTGGTGCTGACCGAGACCTTCGCGCTGGCCGACCCGGTCTACCTGGACGAGGTGCGCGCGGAGTTCGCGCTCCGCTCGCACCTGCACCGGGACGCCGACCTCCTGGTGGCGCAGCGCTTCGGCGCGGACGCGCTGGCGGTGGCGGCCTGCGCGCCGGTGCTGGGCGAGCTGTACGCCCGTCCGCTGCCGGGCCTCTGAGCCGCCGGACCCGCCCGCCCGACACCCCCTTTTCCACCCGCACTCCCCGCTCCCCGCTCCCCGCTCCCCGCTCCCCGCTCCCCGCTCCCCGCTCCCCGCTCCCTGCTCCACCCCGTCCCATCCCGAACCCGCTTCTCCCGAAGGACTGTTGACCATGACCGTGTTCTCCGCCGGCTCCGGTGGCCCGCTCCCCCTCTCCGCGATCTCGCGCCGGGCGCTGCTGCGCGGCGCCCTGGCGGGTACCGGTCTGCTGGCGCTGTCGGCGTGCCGCTCGGCGGCGGACGCCTCGTCCGGGACGGACGCGGCGGCGGCGTCGGACGCGGCCTCGCCGCGCCGGGGCGGGGTGCTGACGGTGGGTGTCGGGGTCGACTTCACGCCGGCGCTGCTGTTCGCGCAGAGCGCCAACTCGCTGTTGCAGCGGCTGGTGTTCAACACGCTCACCCGTTACGACGAACAGCTGCGCCCGCAGCCGGAGTTGGCGAAGAGCTGGGAGGTGGCGGCGGACGGCCTGAGCGTGACGCTGAAGCTGCGCGAGGACGTGGCGTTCCACAGCGGGCGCCGGTTCACCGCGGACGACGTGGTGTTCGCGATCAAGAACCTGCAGAACCCGGTGCGTTCGGCGCAGTTGCGTTCGACGGCGCTGACCGTGGCGGACTTCCGGAAGAACGGGGACTTCGAGCTGACGCTGGTGCTGGCGCACCAGGTGTCCAACCTGTTCGACCTCTTCGAGTTCATGATCATCCCGGATTCGGAGTCCGTCGAGGACGCCGTCGCGGGCACCAGGCTGATCGGCACCGGCCCGTTCACCTTCACCGACCGCAAGCCGGGGTCCTCGCTGAGCTTCGCCCGCAACGAGAAGTACTGGAACCCGGGCCGGCCGTACCTGGACGGGGTGGAGATCAAGGTGATCCCGCAGGCGGAGACGCTGCTGTCCTCGGTGAAGACCGGCCAGACCCACCTGTCGTACGCGGTCCGCGGCAAGGACGTGGCGACGCTGAAGGACGACAAGCGGTTCCGGATCACCCAGTACGACACCGGGGCGGGCGCGTTCTACATCGGCGCGAACCTGTCCTTCCCGGAGGTGCAGGACAGGCGGGTGCGGCAGGCCATCGCCTGGGCGATCGACCGGGACCGGCTGGTGCAGCAGGCGCTGGGCGGGTACGCGACGGTCTCCTCGGTGCCGTGGCCGAAGTCCTCGCCGGCCTACCGGGAGCAGGACGCGAACCGGTACCACCACGACCCGGAGAAGGCGAAGGCGCTGCTGGCGGAGGCCGGGGTGACCTCGCTGTCGCTGCCGCTGGCGCACCAGTCGGACGCCGGGTCGACGGCGGTGGCGCAGATCCTGCAGTACGACCTCAAGCAGGTCGGCATCGACGTGCAGTTGCAGCCGGTGGACTCGCCGACCATGCAGAAGCAGCTGATCTCGCAGTCCATGCCGGCGCTGTGGACGCTCAGCCACAGCTTCTCGCAGGCGCACCCGGCGACGCTGGCGGTCAGCGCGTACCCGTTCAACGAGGCGAAGAACACCTCGAAGTTCTCCTCCCCGGCGTACACCGAGGCCGTGCAGAAGGCGTGGAACCGCTCGGACGCGGACAGCCCGGAGGCGAAGGCGCTCTACCAGCAGGTGACGGACATCCTGCTGGAGGAGCAGTTCATCATCGACCTGGCGATCGCAGGGCTGGTGGAGGTCGCGGGCGCGCAGGTGCGCGGGGTGACGCTGAACAAGTACTCGTACCTGAACCTCGACGACGCGTACCTGGCGGGCTGAGCGGTGCGGACCTTCCTGTTCAAACGGCTGCCGAGCGGGGTGGCGGTGCTGGTGGCCGCCTCGTTCACGGTCTTCCTGATGCTGCGGCTGATCCCGGGCGACCCGGCGACCACGCTGGCGGGGCCGGACGCCTCGCCGGCCGTGATCGCGGCGATCCGGGAGCGGCTGGGGCTGGACGCGCCGCTGCTCTCGCAGTACCTGCACTGGCTGGGGCAGGTGCTGACGGGCGACCTGGGGCCGAGCTACGCGATCGGCGGGCAGGTCTCCGAGCTGATCGGGGACGGCCTGGCCTCGACCGTCCAGCTCACCCTGGTGGCGCTGCTGCTGGTGGTGGTGCTGGCCGTGCCGACGGCGCTGTACGCGGTGTCGGCGCGGCGGCGGGCGCTGGCGGGGGCGCTGCGGGCGCTGACCACGGGGGCGCTGGCGGTGCCGCCGTTCGTCACCGGCGTGGTACTGGTGCTGGTGTTCGCGGTGGGCCTGGGCCTGCTGCCGGCCGGCGGGTACGCCTCGCTGTTCGACGCGCCGGACCTGGCGGTGCAGTACCTGGCGCTGCCGGCGCTGTGCCTGGCGCTGCCGAGCGCGGCGATCCTGGCCCGGTACCTGCAGGACGGGCTGGAGCGGGCGCTCGGCGAGGACTACGTGCGCACCGCAACGGCGCTGGGGGTGCCGCGCCGCCGCATCCTGTGGCGGCACGCGCTGCCGAACGCGCTGCCCGCCGCGGTCACCGTGCTGGGCCTGCAGATCGGCCAGCTGGTCGCGGGCGCGGTGGTGGTGGAGCGGATCTTCGCCTGGCCGGGCCTCGGCCAGCTGATCGAGCAGGGCGTCCAGCGCCGCGACTACCCGGTGGTGCAGGACCTGCTGCTGCTGGTGGTCGCCGGGTACGTGGCCGTGCAACTGCTCACCGACCTGCTGTACTCCTGGCTCGACCCGCGCGTGCGGTGGGAGTGACGACACGATGACCACGATCCCCTTTCCCCTGGTTGCCCGTTCGCGCAACCGCTACGTCGCCGGGCTGCTGACCTGGCGGGGCGTCAGCGGGCTGGTGCTGGTCGGGACGGTGGCGCTGGCCGGGCTGCTGGCGCCGCTGCTGTCCGGCGCCGACCCGGACGCGCAGGGCCCGCAGGCGCTGGCCGGCCCGAGCGGGGCGCACCCGCTGGGCACCGACGACATCGGGCGGGACCTGCTCAGCCGGCTCCTGCACGGCATCCTCACCGACCTGTCGATCATCCTGACGGCCGTTCCGGCGGGCGCGCTGGCCGGTGCGGGGCTGGCCCTGCTGGCGGCCACCTCGCGGACCGCCGACCTGGTGGTGCAGCGGCTGTTCGACCTGGTGCTGTCCTTCCCCGGGCTGATCCTCGGCCTGGCGGTGACGGCGATCCTCGGGCCGGGCCGCTGGCCGGTGGTGATCATCATCGCGCTGGCCGAGGTGCCGTACTTCGGACGGCAGTTGCGGGCGGGCGTGCTGGTGCAGCGGGAGCGCGAGTACGCGCTGGCCGCCCGGGTCGGCGGCGCGGGCCGGGCCAGGGTGCTGCTGCGGCACGTGCTGCCGAACGCGGTCGACCCGCTGATCGTGCAGGGCGCGGTCGCCCTGTCGGTGGGCGTCTTCATCGAGGGCGCGCTCAGCTTCCTCGGCCTGGGCGTCCGCCCGCCGGAGCCCACCCTGGGCAGCCTGATCAGCGGCTCGGTCGCCTACCTGGACACCCACCCGCTGCTGGCCGCCGCCCCGCTGGCCGTCACCACCGCCCTCGTCCTCGGCTTCACCCTGCTGGCCGAGGCCCTGAACCGTGGGGCGCGCACATGAGCACGGGAAGCCGACCCGACCCGGAGGGCCGTACGATGACCGAATTGATCGACCGCCCGCCGTCGGCGGACCAACCTCCTTCCCCCACCGGCGCGTTGCTGCGGGTGCGCGGGCTGCACGTGGCGTTCGGGGGGCGGCCGGCGGTGCGCGGGGTGGACTTCGCCCTGGGAGCCGGGGAGAGCCTGGGGATCGTCGGCGAGTCCGGGTCGGGCAAGTCGACGACCGCGCTGGCACTGCTGCGGATGCTGCCCGCCGGGGGCCTGATCACCGGCGGGGCGGTGGAGCTGGACGGGCAGGACCTGGCCGGGCTGCCGGAGGAGGCGCTGCGGGCGGTGCGCGGCAGGCGGATCGCGATGATCTTCCAGGACCCGATGTCCTCGCTGAACCCGGTGCTCTCGGTGGGCCGCCAGCTGGACGAGGCGCTGCGGGCGCACGGCGGGCGCCGGTCGAAGGCCGAACGGGCCGCGCGGGCGGTGGAGTTGCTGGAGCTGGTGGGGGTGCCGAAGGCGGTGTCCCGGCTGGGCGACTTCCCGCACCAGTTCTCCGGCGGCCAGCGCCAGCGCATCATGATCGCCCTGGCCCTGGCGCACGACGCCCAGGTGCTGGTCGCGGACGAGCCGACCACCGCGCTGGACCCGACCGTGCAGCGGCAGATCCTGCGCCTGCTGGCCCGGATCAACCGGGAGCGCGGCACCGCCCTGGTGGTGATCAGCCACGACCTGGGCGTGATCGCCGAGACCTGCTCCCGGCTGCTGGTGATGCGCGACGGCGAGGTGGTCGAGCAGGGCCCTGTCGAAAGGCTCCTGACGTCACCTCGACATCCTTACACCAAGACCCTGTTGGCGGCGGTGCCACGGCTGGACGCGCCGTCCCGGGCCGCCGCGAACAGCACGCCCGGCGCCGAACCGCTGCTGGTGGTGCGCGGGTTGGCGAAGGGGTACGGTCCGCGGCGGCGGCGGACGGCGGCGCTGGAGTCCGTCGACCTGGAGCTGCACCCGGGCGAGACGCTGGGCCTGGTCGGCGAGTCCGGGTCGGGGAAGTCCACGCTGGCCCGGGCCCTGGTGGGCGCGCACGCGCCCGACGCGGGCGGCATCAGCTTCGCCGGGCAGCCGCTGGACGGCCGGCGGGCCCGGCGGGAGATCCAGATGGTCTTCCAGGACCCGTACGCCTCGCTGAACCCGCGGCTGACGGTGGGCCGGATCATCGCCGAGCCGCTGATCGCGCACCGGATCGGCGACCGGGCGCAGCGGCAGGCCCGGGTGGCCGAACTGCTGGAGCAGGTGGGCCTGGAGGCGTCGGCGGCGGCCCGTTCGCCGCGCGAGTTCTCCGGCGGGCAGCGGCAGCGGATCGGCATCGCGCGGGCGCTGGCCCCGGAGCCGAGCGTCCTGGTGTGCGACGAGCCGGTCTCCGCGCTGGACGTGTCGATCCAGGCCCAGGTGATTGAGCTGCTGGCCCGCCTGCAAAGGGAGTTGGGGCTGGCGGTGCTGTTCATCGCGCACGACCTGGCGGTGGTGCGGCAGGTCAGCCACCGGATCGCGGTGCTGCACCGCGGCCGGATCGTGGAGAGCGGCCCGGCCGACCGGGTCGTCACCGCGCCCGAACACCCCTACACGGCCGAACTGCTGGCGGCCGTCCCGGCCCTGCCCGCCCCTACCTCCGGGAGCCTGCTGTGAGCGACACCAACCGGAACGCGACCGAGGGCGCGAGCCCCGGCACCGGCCACCGCCGCGACCCCTACGCGGGCTTCCCCGGCCGGGTCGGGCGGACGTTCGGCGAGTCGGTGCCGTCCTGGCGGCGCCGGGTGCGCCCGCGCGAGGGCGCGCCGAACGTGGTGGTGGTGCTGGTCGACGACCTGGGCTACAGCGACGTCGGGCCGTTCGGCTCGGAGGTGCCGACGCCGACCCTGGACGGCCTGGCCGCGCGCGGCGTCAAGCTCGCCAACTACCACACCATGCCGCTGTGCTCGCCCGCCCGGGCGGCGCTGCTGACCGGCCTGAACCCGCACCGGGTGGGGTACTCGTTCGTGGCCAACGCCGACCCGGGCTTCCCCGGGTACGGGATGGAGATCGCGGGCGACGTCCCGACCCTGGCGCAGACCCTGCACGACGCCGGGTACGCGACGTACGCGGTCGGCAAGTGGCACCTGACCCGGGACTCCGCCTCCTCGGCGGCCGACGACCGCGCCAACTGGCCGCTCCAGAAGGGCTTCGACCAGTACTACGGGGTGCTGGAGGGCCTGACCAGCCTGTTCCACCCGCACCAGCTGGTGCGCGACAACTCGCCGCTGGACATCGACGAGTTCCCGGACGGCTACTACTACACCGACGACATCACCGACCGGGCGATCGGCATGGTCAAGTCGCTGCGCGCGCACGACCCGGACAAGCCGTTCTTCCTCTACCTGGCGCACAACGCGGTGCACGGCCCGCTCCAGGCCAAGCCGGAGGACCTGGCCCGGCACCGGGGCCGCTACGACGGCGGCTGGGACGAGCTGCGGGAGCGGCGCTTCGCCCGGCAGCTGGCGGCCGGGCACTTCCCGCCCGGCACCGAGCTGCCGGAGCGCAACGGCGAGGCCGGGTACGAGGTCGGGGCCTGGGACGAACTCGACGCGGTGCAGCGGAAGTTGTACGCCCGCTACATGGAGGTCTACGCCGCCATGGTCGACAACGTCGACCAGAACCTGGGCCGGCTCACCGACGTGCTGGCGCAGCTCGGCGAACTCGACAACACCATCGTGGTGTTCACCTCCGACAACGGCGGCACCGGAGAGGGCGGCGCGGAGGGCACCCGCAGCTACTTCAGCCGCTTCGTCCACCACCCGAACCTGCCCGCCGACTGGAACCCGGACGTGCAGCGGGAGATCGACCTGATCGGCGGCCCGCGGTCGCTGGTGCACTACCCGCGCGGCTGGGGCATGGCCTCCAACACGCCGTTCCGGCTGTACAAGGGCCAGACCCACGCGGGCGGCGTGCGCGTCCCGTTCGTGCTGTCCTGGCCGGCCGGGCTGCCGCGCGCGGCGGGCGACGACGGGGTGCGCGGCCAGTACCAGTACGTCACCGACCTGCTGCCCACGCTGCTCGAACTCGCGGGCGTGGAGCGGCCGGCGGAGCGCGGCGGGGTGCCGGTGCAGGAGCTGGACGGGGTGTCGTTCGCGTCCGTGCTGCGGGCCGCCGACGCGCCGTCCACCCACCACGAGCAGTACTGCGAGATGACCGGCAACCGCTCGTACTACCGCGACGGCTGGAAGCTGGTGACCCTGCACCGGCCGGGCGCGCCCTACGACGACGGCGAGTGGGCGCTGTACGACCTGCGCACCGACCCGACCGAGATCCACGACCTGTCGGCCGAACGACCCGAGCTGGTCAAGGAGTTGGCGCAGGCGTGGGAGGACGCGGCCTGGCGCAACGGGGTCTTCCCGCTGGCCGACGCCTCCGGCGCGTTCGCCCTGCGCAACCCGGAGGACGAGGCGCTGCGCCGGCCGGTGACGCTGCTGGCCGGTACCCCGGAGCTGGAGCGCTACCGCTCCTCCCGGCTGGTGGCGTTCCGCTCCTTCACCGCCGAGGTGGCCCTCGACCGGCACGGCGCGGACGACCGGGGCGTGCTGGTCTCGCACGGCGACCAGGGCGGCGGCTACAGCCTGTACGTGGAGGACGGGCGGCTGCGCCTGGCGTACAACCAGTACGGCGAGCTGTTCGAGGCCGACGCGGGCGAACTCCCGCCCGGGGCGCACCTGGTGGCGCTGGAGGCGACGGCGGTGGCCGAGCTGAAGTGGCGCTTCGAGGTGCGGGTGGACGGCGCGGTGACGGGCACGCTCGGCCCGGTGCACCAGCTGATCGGGATGGCCCCGTTCCAGGGCATCAGCGTCGGCGTCGACCGCAAGTCCCCGGTGTCCTGGCCGCTGTGGGAGCGCCACCGCTCCTTCCGCTACACCGGCGAGCTGCGCTCGGTGACCTACCTGCCGGGCCCGGCCGCGCCGTACGACCCGGAGACGGTGGCCCGGGCCCTGCGGGAGGCGGCGGCGGCCTTCGAGTGACGGAGCGGCGGCCGGGCCGCACCCGGCCGAAGGACGTGCGCCGGGCCGGGGCGGGGTGCCCGGGGTCCGGGCGGGCGGCGGGCCGGGGCGGGGCCGGGGTGCCCGGGGTCCGCCGCCGCCGTTCGGTGCGGGAGACTCCCGGCAGGGCCCGCACCGACCGCGGGCCCGGTACGCCCCCGACGTCCGGAGGAGCCCGCGTGGCCGTCGACCTGCGCCGATTCACCACCCTCGCGCCGGACGTCCGGCGGACCCTGCTGGACGTGTACGCGGACGTCCGGGCCCCGCTGCTGGACCACCCGAACTACCGGGTCCGGGCCTTCGCCGAACGCCTCGACCAGCACGCCGCCACACCGGGCTTCGCCCTCGTCCTGGCCGTGGCCGCCCCCGGCCGGGGCGGGGGCGGCGCGATCGGCTACGCCTACGGCAACACCGTCGGGCCCGCGGACGGCTACTGGCGGCGCCTGGCCGAGCCGCTGCCCGCGGGCTTCACCGCGACCCCGGTGCTGGCCCTCCGGGAGATCGGCGTCCGGGCCCCCTGGCGGGGCAGCGGAACGGCCCGCCTGATCCACGACGTCCTGCTCGCCGACCGCCCGGAACAGCGCGCCGCCCTGATGGTCAACCCGCTGGCGGGCGAGGGCAAGGTGCTCCGGCGGTACGAGAGCTGGGGCTACCGGAGGTTCAACTCCCAGCGCTCGACGCCGCTCTCCCCCGAGCTGACGGCGATGATCCGCCCGATCCTCCCGATCCGCCCCTGAGACCCCGGCGACCCCGGCGACCCTCCCGGCACTCCCCCGCGCGCCCGCTCCGGCGGCGCGTCAGGAGTCAGGACGCGACGGGGTCGCCGTCCAGCGGCCTGGTCCAGCGGCGCCACTGGTCCTCGCGCCCGTAGCCGGCGGCCTCCCAGGCGGCTCGGCCGAGCGCGTTGTGCTCCAGCACCATCGCGTCGGCCCGGCGACCGCCGGCCTGCGCGAAGCGGGCGTGCGCGGCGTCGAGCAGGGCGGTGCCGATGCCCCGGCGGCGGGCGGCGGGGTGGACGGCCAGCCGGTAGAGGTGGCAGCGCCAGCCGTCCCACCCCGCGATCACCGTGCCGAGGATCGCGCCCTCGTGCTCGGCCAGCAGCAGGGCCCGCGGGTCGCGTTCCAGCAGCCGGGCGACGCCCGCCCGGTCGTCGCTGATGCTGGTGCCCTCGGCGGACTCGGCCCAGAACGCCAGCACCGCGTCGATGTCCTCGGGGCGGGCGGCCCGCAGTTCGTACTCGCTCATGCCCCCGTTCCTACCAGCCCCGCCCGGCCGCCCGCCAACGGGTTCGCCCGCCCCGCCCCACCGGGGCCCGGCGCCGGGTCAGCCGCGCAGCGCCCACACCGTGGTGGACTTCTCGGCCGCGTCCTCCAGGTCGGCGGCGACCGGGACGGTGTACTCGGCGAGCGCGGTGAAGCGCCCGCGCGGCAGGTAGGCCCGTCCCGGGTCGCCGACCACCACGGTCGCGCCCCGGGCGGCGGCCCGCTCCAGGAACGGCAGGAAGCGGGCCGCCATCGTCCGCTCGTAGAACACGTCGCCCGCCAGCACCACCTCGTCCGGCGCACCGTCACCGTCCAGCACGTCGGCCAGTTCGGCCGTCACCGCGACGCCGTTGAGCTGCGCGTTCACCTCGATCGAGGCCACCGCGTAGGCGTCGATCTCCGCCGCCCGCACCCCGGCCGCGCCGCTCAGCGCCGCCGCGACGCCGACCAGGCCGGAGCCCGCCGCCAGGTCCAACACCCGGCGTCCGCGCACCAGTTCGGGATGGTCCAGGACGTACCGGGCCACCGCCACCCCGCCCGCCCACGGGAACGCCCAGAACGGCGGCGGCAGCCCCTCCCGCCCGCGCGCCCGCTCGGTGGTCTCCCACAGCTCGATCGCGTCCCCCGCCATCCGCAGCCGCACCTCCGGCACGAACGGCACCGGCCCGGGACTGGTGTGGGCGCGGACGAACTCGGCGTCCTCCCCGGCGACCGGGCGCACGGGCGGGTGCACGGTCGGGTGCGCTGCGGCGGTGTCGTTCCCCATGGGCGGAAGCTTAGGGCGTCCACGGCACCCCGCCGCCCGCCCGCCGCCGTCCCCTCCCCCGTCTCCCCTCGTCTCCCCCCGTCTCCCCCTGCCCCTCCCGTCTCCCCCTGCCCCTCCCGTCTCCCTGCCGTCTCCCACCGGTCCTCCGCCGCGCCGACGGCGGGTCACCCCGTGATCACGGACGACGTACCGTTTCGATACCGAAGCCGTTATGAGCTGCGGAAACGCTCGCCCCGCGCGGGACCGCCCGAGTACGATCCGGGCAGACGCCCCGTCCGGTGCACCCCACAAGTGCCAGGCCGCGGGCGGCGGCTCCGCGCGGGCCCGCGACGGCCTCACCACGGTCGGACGGGCGGTGCCGCGCTCCACGTCACCGCGCGCCAGGGCAGTCGCGCGAAGCGGAAGGGCAGCGATTTGACGGACCGGCTCACCGGAGGGGACTCCTCACTGCTGCGGCGCATCAACGCGGCGGTCACCCTGCGGTCGTTGCGCGACGGACAGGCCGTCACGCTGACCCAGCTCGTCGGCGACACCGGCCTGTCCAGGCCCACCGTCGAGGGCGTGATCGAGGGGCTGCTGGAGTCCGGGCTGGTCGCCGAGGTCGAGCACGTCCAGGAGTCGGGCCGTCAGCGCGGCCGCCCGGCCCGCTGGTTCCGGTTCCGCGCCGAGGCCGGGCACGTGCTCGGCATCGAGATCGGCGTCCACGACCTGCGGGTCGTCCTCGCCGACCTGGCCGGCGAGGTGCTGACCAGCCACTCCCGGACGGTGGACGAGTCGGTGGAGGCCGAGGAGCGGCTCGCCCTGGTCCGCACCACCGTCGGCGAGGTGCTGCGCAAGGCCGGGGTCTCCCGCGACAGCCTGTGGGAGGTCGCCGTCGGCACCCCCGGCATCGTCGACCGGGACGGCACCGTCCGGCTCGGCACCGCGATGCCCGGCTGGACCGGCCTCGACCTCGGGGCCCGGCTGCGCCGCTCCTTCCGCTGCCCCGTGGTGATCGAGAACGACGCCAACCTGGCCGCCATCGCCGAGCACTGGAAGGGCGCGGCGGTCGGCAAGGGCGACGTGGTGTTCGTGATGGCCGGGCTCAGCCCCGGCGCCGGCTCGCTGATCGGCGGGCGGCTGCACCGCGGCCACGGCGGCGCGGCCGGCGAGATCGGCGCGCTCCACCTGCTCGGCCAACAGGCCACCCCCGAACGGCTGTTGTCCACCACCGGCAAGCCGCTCGACCCGCTGGACGAGGCCGCCGTGGCCCGGGTGCTGCGACTGGCCCGGGAGGGCGACCAGGTCTCGCAGATCGCCATGGACCGCTTCCTGAGCCGCCTGGTGCACGACGTCACCGCGCTGGTCCTCGCCCTCGACCCCGAACTCGTCGTGGTCGGCGGCTGGGCGGCCGGGCTGGACGGCGTCCTGGAGCCGCTGCGCGAACAGCTCGCCCGCTACACGCTGCGCTCCCCCGAGGTGGCGCTCGCCGCGCTCGGCTCCGAGGTGGTCGCGATGGGCGCGCTGCGGGTCGCCCTCGACCACGTCGAGGAACAGCTGTTCGCCGTCGACCCGCCCACCGCGCGGTAGCCGCCCGCCCGCGGCGCCCGGCTACGGCAGGCAGAGCAGGTCGTACGCACCGCCGAGCCGCGCCCGGGCGTGCGCCAGCATCCGCCGCGCGTACCGGGGGTCGTGCTTGAGCGAGTCGTAGCCGGGGCGGTCGTCGGGCGGCAGCACGCCCGCGGTCTCGGCGAGGTAGACGTCGAAACCCGGGTACATCAGCACCGCGTACGGCAGGTCGTCGACGTCCAGCGCAAACACCGGGTACTCGCCGAGCCCGTCGCGCTCGCCGTGCGGGCCGACGGACAGCACCCGGCGGGAGTCGGAGCCGCCGGGCAGCAGGAAGCACTCGCCGAACCGCTCCGAGAACGGCTCGAAGCAGGAGCCCCACGGCTCGCCGTACTCCTCGACGGCGATCTCGCCCAGGGTGCGCGGCGCGAGGGCGCCGTCCTCGTCGAACCAGTCGTGGCGCGCCAGCATCCCGCTGTCGTACGCCAGCCAGGTGCGCAGACTGGGCGGCAGCGGGTGGCCGCTGGGGAAGGCCGTCAGCTCGGGGCGCGGCCGGAGGGCGCCCTCGACCCACGGGCCGGCGAACCGGTGGTAGTCGAGCACCTGACGGCCCGGGTCCTCCCGCACGGCGGCGACCGCCCGCTCGGTGAGCACCCTGCCGTGGTCCGCCTGCTCGGTCAGGTCCGTCTGATCCGTCTGGTCCGTCTGGTCCGTCTGATCCATCGTGGCGCCGCTCCCCTGCTTCACCGGTCGTCAGTGAGCAGGAGCGTAACGGCGGCCACCGACAAGGCGCCCTGACGGTCCGTCAGGAACGGTGGCGGGTGGCGGGTGGCGGGCCCGGCCTCAGGAGACGGCGGCGGCGACCGGGACGGCGGAGGCGACCTGGACGGCCGCGCCGGACTCGCCGAAGGTCAGCTTGCAGGTGTCGGCCCGGTAGGTGGAGACCCCGACCGCGACCAGCCGGCCCGCCGTCGCGTACTGCGTGGTGACCACCAGCACCGGGGTGCCCGGGGGGCGCTCCAGCAGCGCGGCCTCGGCGGCCTCCGCGACGCCCAGCTCCACCGAGCGGGACTCGCCGTCGACGCCGAGCCGCTCCAGTTGGCGCAGCACGCCGCGGGCCCGGTCGCCGCCCTTCACCACCACGGCCAGGTGCGGCAGCGCGGCGGAGGGCACGTGCAGCGACTCGGCGGCGACCGTCACGCCCTGGACGGTCCGCAGACGGCGCACGGTGTGCACCTGGTCGCCCTCGGCCAGGCCCAGGGTGCGGGCCAGCGCGGCGGTGGCGGGGCCGGTGGTGCAGTCCACCACCGTCCACTCCTGCCCGTCGCGGGCGGCGCCGGGGCGGCCGGACTCGCGCCCGCCGACCGGGACGCCCACCCGCGGGGCGGCGATCAGCGTGCCGATGCCGCGACGGCGGACCAGGCGGCCCTCCAGCTCCAGCTGGTCCAGGGCCTGCCGGAGGGTGGCCCGGGCCACGCCGAAGCGCGCCGAGAGCTCCCGCTCGTTGGGCAGCACCTGGCCGGTGGAGAACTCGGTGTCCATGGTGCGCAGCAGCACCGTGCGCAGGTGCCAGTACTTCGGCTCCGCCACCGCCGCGAGCGTTCCTTGCCCCACCGTGTCCTCCACCCTGAGGGACGACAGGCCCACCGCGACTCCCCGTTTCGGCAGGTGGGGGAGGCGGGCTTTATCCGTCCTTCTTTATTAAAGGTCTTTGCAGTAAGTGACAGTAGGGGGTGCCCCGGGAGATGGTCAAGACCAATGGGAGGTGTTCCTTGCGGATCGCCCGCCGACCCGGTATGGCGCACCGGTTCGCCCGGAATGCCGGGCTGTCGGAGCCGACCGGTACCCTCGCTCCGTGCACAGCATCATCACGACAGCAGTCGTGACCGTTCGGCATCCACCACCAGCGTTGTTCAGAGAGACCGTGGACACGTGCGCAGCGCACGAGGCAGTCGACCCCGGCCGGTGATCGACTCGCCGGCCCCACGGAGCCGGCCGACGCGCAAGGACGAGCGCGAGCGGGACCTGAGCATCCAGGGCCGGCACGCGATCAACCCGCAACGGATCGAGGAGTACGACGGGGACCGTAGTGGGGGATCTTCGAGCTCACAGACCGATCACCCCACAGCGGCATCCCAAGCAGGCCCTGGCAGTCAGTCACCAGGCTCTACGCTCTGAACATGACGAATCAGGGCAGCTACCTCGTGGTGACAACCACCCACGACGACGAGACGAAGGCACGCGAACTCGCCACCGCAGTCGTTCAGGAACGCCTTGCGGCCTGCGCACAGGTTTACCCGATCAGCTCGGTGTACTGGTGGGACGGGGAAGTCCAGTCCGGCGCCGAATGGAGAGTCGACTTCAAGACCCGCGCCGACCTCGGCAACCGACTCACCACGTTCATCGGCGAGCAGCACTCCTACGACACCCCGGAGATCATCGCCGTTCCCGTCGTCACCGGCTCGCCCTCCTACCTGGAGTGGATCACCGCCGAGACGACAGACTGACCTACCCCAGCGAGGCCCGGATCTCCTCACGGAATGCCCGGGCCTCGCGATGCCGCGCCGGGAGCTGCGTCGCGAGCGACGCCAGCCGGAGCTTCCCCATGGTCGTCTCGGTCTCCAGCGTGGCGGCCAAGGCCCTGCGGCCAACCTCGACGGCTTGATCCACCGAACCGGCCACCAGGTAGCCCGAGGCGACGTCGCCGAGAACGGCGACGCGCATCTTCGTTTCGGTGGTGCCGAGTTCGGCGAGGGCCTCGTCGGCTGCGGCCTCCAGGGCCCGATGCCGAAGCCGCGCGTAGGTCGCGACGCGCATCGACGCCAACCGGGCCGGCACGAAGAACGACACCCACGCCTGTTCGCCGCCAGGGTCGGCGTAGTCGAACGCGGTCGTCGCCCGATCGAGCGCCCGCACCGCGGCCTCCCGGTCGCCGACCGCTGCGGCTTCTTCGGCTTCACGGGCGCACAGCCACGCCCTCGCCGTCGCGTAGCCCGGTTCCCGGACGTGTTCCTGTGCTGCGGCGAGCATCTTCCGAGCCTCGACTGGGCCGACACCGTACGAGGTGTATCCGAGGACGAGGGCGTTGATCGCGGGATGGCCGGCTCGGCGGCCGGCGAGGGCCGCGGTGTCGTAGTAGCGCATCGCCGTCTCGGGGTCGCCGAGGTCCCAGTGCACCCAGCCAGCGAGGGCCGCAGCTTCTCCGGCGGCGATCGTCAGTTCGCGCCGGTGGGTACCGGAGGTGGGGAGGACGGTGGTGATGGTGTCGAGGTGGGCGGAGAGCTGCGCGGCGAGCATCCTCGCTGGAGTGCGCTCCTCCGCGGTGAACAACTTAGCCGTCTTGCTCACTAGTTGAGATGCCGTCACCTTGTCGACGGGGGCGCCTTCAAGCGCCGCCGCCAGGCGGCCCCATGGCTCCCCGCCGAGGCCGGCCGCCAGGGCGAACCCCATGAAGGTGCGCCTCTGCACCTGATCCGCCCCTTCCTCCGGCGGGTTCAGGTGCCCGATTCGCCGCTGCTGTCGGCTGCAGGAAACCGCTGCCCGCACTACTTCGATCGCAATCCCGTACGAGTCGGCGATCAACTGGAAATCGGTACTCGTGGGGATACGCTTCCCGGTTTCCCAGCGCTTGACCCGCTCAGGGTCGAACCACTGCCCCTGCACTGACTCGATGTGCTGCGCCTGCTCAGGCCGAGTCCTACCGGCCCGCACTCGCAGACATCGAAGCAAGTCGCCGATTCCCTGGGCACCCATCATGCCGCATCCCCCAAAGCACCCTCGAGTGAAGTCCCCATCCTGGCCCCCCGAAGCGGCCCCCGCAGGAAAACGGCCCCCTGCGCGGCCCCTTCGAGTTGGACACGCAGCGCGTTGACTGTGTGTGGCCACCCCGGCGAGGTCAACTCGATCTCCCGGGTCACCGGAGCTGCTTCCGTCACCCGGCCTGCTCCCCTATGCGGGCCGGGCGACGGCACCACCGTCCTCTCGACACCCGTGACCGCGAGGTCCCGATGCTCGACGCCGACCGAAAAAACCCGCAGCACTCTCCCTCGAAGGCGCACCTCCCCATGACGACGTACCGGGTGAACCCCGATGGCACACAGCAGCATTGAGTCCGACGGGCACGCGAAGCGACGACTCGGCCGCGTCGTGTTGATGACCCTGCAGACCGACGACCCGGCCAACCCGGACAACGACTCGGTCCTGATGGTCGAAACCGGCTACGCGCCGCGGCCGATCCCGCCCGGTGGCACAGCCGGCCCGGGCGCCGTCGACGCCGCGTAACCCCCTTTGAACTCCCGCCCCCGCCGTTGGCCACCAATGGTCGGGCGGGCCCACCGGGAATCCCCGATGGGCGATTGCACCATCCAGCAGGAAGGAACCGAGAAATGAACGAGAACATCGACCTGGTCAGCGAGGACGACGAGGCGACCGTCACCGTGATCGGTGACGCGGCGGCCCTCACCATGGGCGGCCAGGCGGACGGCGGCGAGGGCAAGCGGTTCGTGTACTCGTACGCCGGCTGATCCTCTTCCTCCAGCGGCGGTGCGGCCTTCCGGGGCCGCACCGCTCCGCCTTCTGCCAGTGATCTGCCAAAGGGAGGGACACCATGGCTTTCGGGGGCTTCAGCAGTTCTGCACCGGGCACGCCGCGCCCGGTGGGAGCGACACGGCTGCATTGGCAGTCGAGTGTGTGGGTGACCGGTATGACGCCGACTCGGTTTCATGTTCCGGAGGGCGGCCGGAACCGCCGGCTGTTCGTCCTCGGGTTGAGCGGTGCCCGACCGGCAGACCTGAAGACGGTGAGCACCGGGCCGCTGCCGGCCGATCTGACGTGGCGCTGGCCGGGGGCCTACGTGGTGGTGAGCGAGGCCGAGCAGGAGACGGTGGTCTTCACCGACCCGGCTGCCGCGCAGCCGGTCTACGTCACCCGCTTCGGGGAGGGGTGGGCCTGGTCGTCGTCGGCGCGGCTGCTCGCGGGGCTCAACAAGGCCCCCGTCGACACGCGGCGCCTCGTGACCGCAGTGTTCACGCCGCTGCACCCCGCCCTCGTGGCGGGCCGGTCGTTCTTCGCGGAAGTCGAGCAGTTACCGCCGGGCGCCCGCATCCGGCTCGCTCCGGGCACCACCCCCGAGGTCACGAACCTCTGGCTGCCGCAGCCGGATGTCGGAGCCGGGCCGACTCGGCGCTTCCGGGCCGAGTTCGAGAAGGCGGTGGGCCTCGGGCTGGACGACAACGCGTTCAGCACCGACCTGTCGGGTGGGCTCGACTCGTCGTCCATCACCCTCCTCGCCGCTCGCCGGACATCCGACAACGTGTGCGTCAACGCCGTCACGGTCCACCCGGACGGGGACGAGTCGGGGGCGGACTTGCGGTTCGCCCGGCTCGTGGCGGATTCGATGTCCGGCCGGGTCGAGCACCACCTCCTGCCCATCCGGCGCGAGCAGTTGCCGTACACCGGGATCACCCGTGTGCCGGCCGCCGACGAACCGGCCCCGTCCTCGCTGACCTGGGCCGGGTTACTCGAACAGTTGGAGTGGATGGCCGATCGCTTCGGCACCACGCTCCACCTGACCGGTGACGGCGGCGACAGCGTCTTTTCGCAGCCGCCTGCCCACCTCGCGGATCTTGTCCGGCACCGACGGTTCCGAGCCGCCGTCCAGCAGTCTGCGGGCTGGGCCCGACTCCGACACCTTCCGCTCTCGAACGTCCTCCGGCAAGCGGCCGCGGCAGCCCGGATCTCGCGGGCCGATGCGCTGTCCATGCTTGCCGAGCAGATCGCCCAGGGGCACGCCTCGGCGGTCGGCAGTGTTCACTGGTTCCCCCCGGTGCAGCTTCCGGCGTGGGTGGGTGTTGAGGCCCTGCCGCACCTGCGGAGTGAGATCGAGCGGGTGGCCGCCGCCCCGAACCCCCTCACGAGGCTCGATGCCGGAGTCCACACGATCGTTGACGAGATCCGGGAAGTCGCCCGGACTGCGCAGGCGGACACCGTGCCGGCGGAGGGAGTCGGTGTCAGGCTCCGCAACCCGTTCTTGGATGCCAGCGTGGTCGACGCCGTTCTGCGCGTCCCGCTCGACGCCCGGCCGCCGGTGTACGCCTACAAGCCGCACCTGGTCCGGGCGATGAGCGATCTGCTGCCGGCCGCACTCGCCACCCGCACCACGAAGGGCTCGTTCAATGCCGACTTCTACACCGGTAGACGGGCGAACCTGGATGCCCTGCTCGGCCTGGCGGACGGGTTCCTCTCCGCCCTCGGACTGGTCGAGCCCCGGGCACTTCGCCGCGCACTGAAACAGGCCGCGATGGGTGTGCCGGTGCCGATGGGGATTCTGGACCGGACGCTGGCCGTCGAGGCGTGGCTCCAGGCGCTCGACCGGGAACCGGAACCGCAGTGGGTCGAGGGAGTGGATGGCCGTGGCTGACTCGCCGTCGTTCGTCACGATGCCCCGCCATGTCCGCGGCCTGGACTTGGGACACGCCGTCGTGCTGGTCGACTACCGCAACGGCCGGGTCAGCACGCTCCCCCCGTCGGCCGGCGCAGCTCTCCGTCGCACGGCGGAGCACGGGAGCGCCCGGAACCTCCCGGAGCCGCTGCTGGAGTCGCTGCTGGCGGCGGGCCTGCTGCTGGCGGCCGACCGACCCCGGCCCTGGCACAACGTCCGCACGGCAGAGGCGCCGAAGGCGAGTTGGGGCAGCGCCGAGTTCCGGGCCGGGCTCACCCCTCCCGTGCCCGTTTCGCGTGCCCGGACGCTGGCGGCGGCTGCCGCCCTCGCGGTGGTCCACGCTGTGAAGGCCGCAGGACCGGCCCACGAGGCGATGGGCCGTGTTCTGCGGCTGGTTCACTCCGCCGGTACGGCGGGGCGCAGAAGGCCGGCCACCGTCAGCGAGGCCGAGCAGGCCGTCCGCGCTGTCCGCAGCGCCGGCTGGTACTCGCCCGGCCGGACCAACTGCCTGGAGGAGTCGGCGGCCTCGGTGCTGCTGCTCCGCCTGTCGGGCAGGGCGGCGGTTTGGCGTCACGGGGGTCGCCCCCGACCCGATACGGTTGCACGCCTGGATCGAGACCGTTGACGGCATTCCGATCGCCGAATCCACGTCCGTTGGCCTGTTCACCACGATTCTCAGCATTCCCGGAGCACACCATGTCCATTGAACAGATGATCTGGCTGTCCGCCGGCACCTGCGGCCTCGGCCCCTTCCGGTCCGACCTGGCAGCAGAGTACTGGCGCTGGGAGGAAGACCCGAGTTCCCTGATCGGGCTCGGCCGCCCGGTTCCCGAGTCGCTGCCCAGCCGCACCCAGGGCCTCCAGCAGCAGCTCGCCGGCCGGAACATCCGGTTCACGGTCTACGACCTCACCGCCCCCGAGAACCCGGTGCCCGCCGGCACGACCACCCTCCAGCCCGACACCTACGCGCGCACCGCCGAGTACATCCTCGTCATCGCGCCCGAGGCGCGCGGCAAGGGCCTCGCCACCCCGGCGACCCGGTTGACGCTGGACTTCGGCTTCCACGTCGCCAACCTCCGGTCCGTGTGGCTCAAGGTACTCGCACCCAACAAGGCCGCCGTCCACGTCTACGAGCAGGCCGGCTTCCAGCACGTCGGCGCGATGCGCCAGGCCGGGTACTGGCACGGCGCGGTGTGCGACGAACTGCTCATGGACGCGCTGGCCTCGGAGTTCACGGGGCCCAGCGTTCTACTGAACCGGCCTGAGCCCTAAGGCCCACGTCTTCGCACCGCGCCGAGGGCTCGGCCTCGCTACTGCCCCAGCGTCAGCTTTCTCACTTCGCCGGAGAAAATTTCAATGTCATCTTCCAGTCGCTCTACAGCCTCCTCCGCCATGCGCAGGTAGCCGAATGGGTAGTCCTTCAGCTTGCTCTTCTCGCTCTTGTGCAAGCGGGCTAGGGCTTCAGGTATCCGCTCCACCGTCCAGACGGCCCGCACGAGGGAATTTCTGACTCGGCCAGGAGCGAAAAGTTCAACCTCTTGCAGTGCTTCCCTCAGCTCCACAATAATAGGGGCCAGTCTTTTCAAGTACTCTTCCCGGACGGTTCGCCTGTGGAGCATAAGCCAATAATTTCCATGGCGAACAGGAAGGGCAGACTTCAGCGCCCGATAGGCTTTTGTCTAGGTGTCCCGCAGGTCAGTTCCGGGCGGCTGTACCGTCGAAGGCGTATGGATGTGCACGCCGCCGTTGACTGTCCCGGCTTGGACGGAGGCCCCGACGCTGCCGCCGCTGATCTCGTTGTTCGTCGGCTCCACAGCCCCGTCCCTACCCTCCGCCGTAGCTCAACTCCCTTAGCGTACGGCCTGGTTGTCCGGCCCTCAGCATGTCGGTCCACCTCCGCCACGGGCAGGTGGTGTTGCAGGGCCGGGTGCCGGGGGTGCCTGCGCGGCGGACGGCGGTGCCGGAGTCGGTGTTGCGCGCCGCTGGGCGATGGTGGCGTACCGCGCGGCGTCCGTCAGGCCCGTGCGCGGCCCGGTTCGCGCGGCTGTGCGGACGTCGGCTGCGGCTGTTTCGGGTAACGTCGGGGACCGACCTGCGACAGGTCGGTAGGAGTAGGCACCAGCGCTGCCCCTTCGGGGAATCGCCGCAGTTCAAGGGGTAGGTTTGCACACTGTCAGCACTGTGAACGTCAACGGGATCCGGGCGGCCGCCAAGAAGGGCTTCCTGGAGTGGATCGACGGCACCGAGTCCGAGGTGGTCTGCCTCCAGGAGGTGCGCGCCGAGGCCGGGCAGTTCGACGACGTGCTGGCCCGGCTCGACGGATGGCACGGCGTCTGGGCGCCCGCCGCGGCCAAGGGGCGGGCCGGGGTGGCGGTGCTCTCCCGGCGCGCGCCCGAGGCCACCCGGATCGGCTTCGGGTCCGCCGAGTTCGACTCCTCCGGCCGCTACGCCGAGCTCGACCTGCCCGGCCTGACGGTCGCCTCGCTGTACCTCCCCTCCGGCGAGGTGGGCACCGCGCGACAGGACGAGAAGGAGCGCTTCATGGCCGAGTTCCTGCTCCACCTCGGCGAGCTGCGGGCCCGCGCGGCGGCGGAGGGCCGCGAGGTGGTGGTCTGCGGCGACTGGAACATCGCCCACCGCGAGGCCGACCTGCGCAACTGGAAGGCCAACCGGAAGAAGGCCGGCTTCCTCCCCGAGGAGCGCGCCTGGTTCTCCCGCGTCCTCGACGACCACGGCTACGTGGACGTCCTGCGCCACCACCACCCCGACCAGGACGGCCCCTACTCCTGGTGGTCCTACCGCGGTCGCGCCTTCGACAACGACGCCGGCTGGCGCATCGACTACCAGCTGGCCACCCCGGGCCTGGCCGCCCGCTGCACCCGCGCGCACGTCGAACGCGCCGCCACCCACGCCGAACGCTGGTCCGACCACGCCCCGGTCACGGCCGTCTACGGCCACAGCGCCTGATCCCAGCGTCCCACCGGTCCCCGGCGCCTGGGTGGCGGCGGGGACCGGTGGGGCGGAGGAGAGGAAGAGGGAGTAGAGGGACAGAGGGGTAGAGGGGGACAGGGGGGTAGAGGGGGACAGAGGGGTCAGACGCGGTCGGCTGCGATCAGGACGTACTGGAAGGAGCCGTCCTTGTAGGACTCGATGAACGCCTCCTCGATGCCGGTGACCAGCGAGGAGGTGGCGCGCAGTTCCCAGTAGGGGAGGGTGTCGGGGGTCAGGTCGATGACGGCCTGCGGGACGAGGCGGTTGTCGGCCATCGCGCGGAGGTACTCGCGGCGGGAGTGGATGTTGCACTCGAAGTGGGCGTTGATCTGGGAGACCCACTTGGAGGGCTGGCCGTAGCGCGGGTTCCAGCAGCCGGTGACGGTGACGTACCGGCCGCCGACCTTGAGCACCCGGGCGTGCTCGGCGAACAGGTCGTGCAGGTCGACGTACATGCTGGACTCGTTGTTCCAGGAGCCGGACATCAGGCCGCTGGCGAACGGGGTGTCGAGCATGTTGCAGACCCGGGAGCGGACGTGGTCGGCGATGCCGAGCTCCCGGGCGCGGCGGTTGCCGAACTCGGCCTGGGTGGTGGAGAGGGTGACGCCCTCGACCTTGCAGCCGAAGCGCTGGTGGGCCATGACCATGGAGCCGCCGCGACCGCAGCCGGCGTCCATCAGGGTGTCGCCCGGCGCGATCGGGCCGAGGTGGTCGAGCAGGACCTCGGCCTGGGCGGACTCCAGCCGGTGCAGTTCGGCGATCAGCTTCTTCTCGTACGCGCTGTCCTCGGGGGTGCCGAGGGCGGCGTGGTCGACCTCGCCGATGCCGTAGTGGTGGTGGTAGAGGCCGTCGACGTCGCCGAGGCGCAGGTTGACCGGCCGGGCCTCGTTGTTCCAGTAGCGGGCGATGTCGCCCTGGTAGGCGGTCGCCGGAGCCGGGACGAAGGGGGTGGCGGCGTCGGTGCCGGTGGTGGCGGCGGTGTCGAATTCGGTGCTGGTCATGTCCACGTGTCCGTTTCTTGCCGGTTCTTACCAGAAGTTGGGCAGGCTGTAGCGGTAGGTGTTGGTCCGGTGCCAGTAGTGGTTGCCGTCCACCCAGGCGGCCACCCCGCGCAGGAAGCGCAGCAGCGGCGGGGCCGGGCAGGCGGCGGCGAGGGCGGCGGACTCGGCCTCGAAGGCGTGCATCAGCTCGTTGTGGACCTCGACGGCCTTCAGGTAGCCGTCCCGGTCGGAGAGCCCCTCGCGTTCGGCGATCACCACGGGCAGGTTGAGGTGGCGGCCGGGGCTCGCCAGCTCCTTGGTGTACGAGTAGAGGTCGTTGACCAGGGTGGTCGCGTTCCCGGCGAGCGCGATGACCCGCTGGGTTCCGGGCATCGCGTGCAGGTCGGCCGGCAGTTCGTAGCCGCCGACGGTGTCGGTGATGGTCGGGCAGGGGCGGAAGTTGTTGAACTGGCGCATCGCCAGGTACTCCCACACCTCGGGCACGTGGTCGGTCTCGGACCAGGCGGCCTCGGCCAGGTAGCCCAGGTGCAGGCGCGCCATGTCGTGCCGGTAGCGGTCGGCCTGGGAGGGGGTCGCGGCGCCGGTGAAGTACGCCATGGCGGAGCGGTAGGCGCGGCGCGGGGCGTCCGAGCCGAGCGACTCCGCCCATCCCGGCGCGTACTCCGCGGTGGTGTGCAGCGGGTCGATGGCGGTGTGCGCGAGCAGCAGCCGGCTGCCGAGGCCGACCGGGGAGCCGCCGTGGTCCTCGCAGTAGCAGTCGTCGACCGCGTTCTCGGCGACCATCAGGCGGGTGGCCAGCATCAGGTGGTCGACGGTCGGGGCGTCCGGGTGGCAGGCCACCATGTAGCGCCCGACCGAGAAGCCGTCGAACTCGCCCTCCCACTCGTCGGGGAACAGCTCCACCTCGTCCACCGCCCAGTCCTTGATCCGGCGGCTGACCTCGGCCACCCGGACGGGGTCGGGCTCCGGCACCGGGTGGTGGTAGAGGCCGGGCACCGGGGTGCCCTCCGCCGGGGTGGCGGCGGGCGGCTCCGGGACGGCGGCGGGCAGTGGCGGCGCGGCCGGTGCCGGGAGGCGGGGCAGCAGCAGGCCGCCCGTCCCGAGTCCGCTGGGACCGCGCAGGATGCGCTCCAGCCCGCCACCGGACGCCCCGGGCGCGGCGGGTACGACGGCGGGCGCGGCGAGTGCGGCGAGGGCGGTGGCGGCGGCCCGGAACGGGACGGCGGGCGGGCCGGGCAGCGCGGGGAGGGCGGTGAGGGCGGTGCGGTCGGCCGGGGCGGCGGGGGCCGGTGACGGAGAGGAAGGCCCTGGCTCGGGCATCCTGGACTCCTTACTGGGAGGGGGCGGTCTGGTCGGGACGGCCGGCGGAGGCGCGTCCGGGCGTGCGGACGGGGGCGGGCGGCCTGCGACCGTCCGCCACGAGCGGGGATCTCGTGGTCAGCCTGCTCCGGGAGCGGCCGCGGACGCGTTCGGCGGGTCGACCCGCGTCCGTGCAGACGTCCGCGTCGGCAGCGGTGCCGGCTCCACGACCGGGCCGGCCTCAATGGTCACGGGACGAACACTCCTCGGGGAATGCAGAATTGACGAACCGTCAGAAGCTGTGACCGGCTCGGTCGGATCTTGAGGAACGCTAACGCTCCGTAGGCGCGCTCCGCCCACGGGGCCGGGGGTATTTACCTCGATGCGGTGATCTTGCGGATCCCGAGGTTTATCCGGGCCGTCCCGGCCGCGCGCGAACGCCCCCGCCCCCGCGCGGTGGCGGCGGGGACGGGGGCGTTCGGGGTCCGGCGGGTCCGGCGGGTCCGGCGGGTCCGGCGGGCTGAACGGGCTGAACGGGTCAGGCGGTGGTGCAGGCGGTGCCGTTGAGGGTGAAGGCGGGCAGCGCGGCGGGAGTGCCGGTGGCCTGGAAGCCGAAGGAGGCGGTGCCGCCGGGGGCGAGCGTGCCGTTCCAGCCCGCGTCGGTGGCGGTGACGGCCGCGCCGCTCTGGACCACCTGGGCGTTCCAGGCGTTGCTGACCGCCTCGTTGCCCCGGTACGTCCAGGCCAGCTTCCAGCCGGAGACGGTGCCGCTGCCGGTGTTGCGCACCGTCACGTCGGCGGTGAGCCCGGTGCCCCAGCTGCTGCCCACGGTGTAGCTGACCGCGCACCCCGTGACCGGCCGGGTCGGACCACCGCTCGCACTCGGCGAGGGCGAGGGAGAGGGCGAGGGGGATGCCGACGGAGAAGGGGACGGGGACGGGGAGGCCGAGGAGGACGGCGAGGGAGAGGGCGAGGGCGAGGGGGACGAGGACGGGCCGGTGCCGCCGCCCGGTTCGGCGCCCCACTGCGGCACTCCCCCGTCCAGCAGCCGGATGTTGGCCGCGTCCACCGGCGTCGAGCCGGGGACCGGCGAAATGCCCTGGTACGACCAGTCGTTGGTGGGGTCCCAGGCGCCGGAGGAGGCGATCCGGAACTGCACCTCCTTGCGGTAGGCGGACTGCCCGGCCGGGGCGATCACGGTGGTGGAGCAGTCGACCGTGACGTAGTAGGTGGAGCCCGCGTAGAGCGTCGGGCCGCTGACCGTGCCGCACTGGTTGTAGTTGGTGGTCAGGGTGATCTGGTTCGGGCTCACGCCCGGTTCCAGGGTGAAGTAGTAGCGCAGCGAGGCGTTCTTGAGCGGGCGGGCCGGCCAGGCCGACTTGTTGATCAGGTACGCCTTGATCTCGGTGAAGTTGGGGCCGGCGGCGTTCACCGAGGCCTGGACGGACATCTCCGGGCCGTCCGGGGTCTCCTTCGGCGGGAAGTTCGCGAGCGGGGCGCCGCCGTACTCGCCGTAGAGCCGGGCCAGTGCGCCCGTGAAGGCGGCGTTGTAGTCGGTGGCGACCTCGTTGTTGACGTAGTTGGAGCGGTCGTCGGTGTAGGAGTCGTCGGCCGAGCTCGGGCCGCCGACCAGGGCGCCGATCAGGGTGTGGCGGCTGTTGACGGGGTTGGTGAGCTGGTCGGTCCAGGAGCCGTGGGCGGTGCGGTGGTGCGGGTTCTTCGGGGGGTTGGTGCCGTAGCCGATCAGGTAGCTGGACTTGCGGGGGTTGTCGCCGAGCGCGTAGTCGATCTGGCGGAGCGCGAAGTCGTGGTAGCGGGCCTTGCGGGTGGGGTCGCCGGTGAGCGTGTCGGAGTAGACCAGCGCCACGAAGGAGGTGTTGGCGGCGTAGCGCAGCGAGCCCCAGGAGTCGAGCACGGCCTCGCCGCCCGGCGAGTACGTGACCTGGCTGCCGTTGACGCCGACGGTCCACCAGTCCAGCCAGCGGTTGGCGTCGTCGACGTACTGCTGTTTGCCGGTGAGTTGGGCCAGCAGCACGTAGGCGCCGTAGGACTTGTCGTCCCAGGCGATCGTCCACTTGTAGGACTTGGTCGTGGTCTGCGGCTCGGTGGAGAGGTTGGCGTAGTAGCTCTCGGCCTTGGCCAGGTAGGTGCTGTCACCGGTGGCCTTGTAGAGCCAGATCGCGCCCCAGACCAGTTCGTCGTTGTAGCCGCTCCAGGAGTTGTAGTAGCCCTGGGCGTCCTTGATGCAGTCGCTGTACTTGCCGCGGTAGGTGTCGGCGAAGGTGTACAGCTGCTTGGCGTGGGTGAGCAGGGTCGCCGCGTACGCCGGGTCGCTGTCGGCGAAGACGATGGACGAGGAGGCGAGCGCGGCGGCCGTCTCGCCCGCCAGGTCCGAGCCGGGGCAGGAGGCGTCGATCCTGTACGCGGGCCGGGCCATCGGCAGCACCTCGGCCGGGCCCCACCAGGCGTGGTCGGCCGAGCCGTTGCCGACCTGGCCGTAGAGCACGTTCGGGGCGGGGTGCGCCTTGAGCAGGTAGTCGTCGACGAAGCGCAGGTTGTTCTTGAGGTACGGCAGTTGCCCGGAGGCGGTGTAGCCCTGCTTCTCGGCGATGCCGCCCCAGGCCAGCATGGTGGTCGACGCCGCCATCGGCAGGCCGAACTTGACGTGGTCGCCCGCGTCGTACCAGCCGCCGGTGAGGTCGAGCCCGACGTCCTTGCCGTCGTCGAGCGCGGAGTCGCCGCGCCAGCCGACCCGGTTGGTGGCGGGCAACTTGCCCGACTGCTGGGCCTCGTAGAAGAGCAGCGACTTCTGTAGCGCCTCGCCGTAGTTGAACGCGGACGCGGACGCGGCGGCGGCGCTGTCGGCGACGGCACTGTCGGCAGCGGCGGCGGGCGCGGTGTGCAGCGGCAGCAGCGCCCCGGCGGCCAGGGCCCCGGCCGCGAGCAGTCCGCACAGGGCGCGCCGGGCGGAGCCGGGGTGCCGGGGGGCGGCCGTGCGGCGGACGGGTGCGGGCGGGCCGGGCGGGCCGGGCGGGGGTGCGGCGGGGTGCGGCATGGTGTCCTTCCGGGGCGGCTGCGGGGTGGGGGTGTGGGGGTAGCCGATCGGATGGCCCGCGACCTGCCCGAACACCATGGGAGCGCTCCCACACCCCGAGCGGCTCGGGACGGTGTCGACAGGCGGTGGGCGGCGTCCATGGTGGCCACGCCGCCGCACCGGTGTCAATGAACAACTCGTAAGTTACAGAAGGGAGTTCACACCCCGCAGGGACCCGCATCGCCCGCCGGTGCCCGCGGCGCCCGTCGGTGCCCGCCAGCGCCCGTCACGGCCCGGTCACCGGCAGCGACAGGTCCAGCCAGGCGCAGGCGTCGGCGGGCAGCCGGCCGGCGTCCAGCGGGGCGCTGGTCAGCAGGGGGGTGCTGCCGGGCGGGAGGGGCAGCGGGCGGTCGGTGAAGTTGACCAGGCAGGCGAACGAGCCGTCGCGGGTGAAGGCCAGCACGCCGGGGTCGGCGGGCAGCCAGTCGAGCGTCTCGGGCAGGGCGGCGAGGCGGTCGCGGCGCAGCCGCAGGGCGTCGCGGTAGAGGGCGAGCACCGAGTGCGGGTCGGCCTGCTGGGCGGCGACGCTCTGCTCGGCCCAGGCGGCGGGCTGCGGGAGCCAGGGGTCGGCGGCGCCGTCCGGGGAGAAGCCGAACGGGGCCCGGGTGCCGGACCAGGGCAGCGGGACGCGGCAGCCGTCGCGGCCGCGGTCGGTGCCGCCGGAGCGGACGAAGGTGGGGTCCTGGAGCAGCGCGTCGGGGATGTCCTCGACCTCGGCGAGCGCGAGTTCGTCGCCCTGGTAGACGTAGACGCCGCCGGGCAGCGCCATGGTGAGCAGGGCGGCGGCGCGGGCCCGGCGCAGGCCGAGGGCGCGGTCGGTGGGGGCGCCGAGCCGCTTGTTCCCCATGTCGAAGGAGGTGTCCTCGCGGCCGTAGCGGGTGGCGTGCCGGATGGTGTCGTGGTTGGAGAGCACCCAGGTGGGCGGGGCGCCGACCCGGGCGTGCGCGGCCAGGGTGCCGTCGACGACGTCCCGGACGGCGTCGTGCTCCCAGGCGCAGCACAGGAACTCGAAGTTGAAGGCGGAGTGCAGCTCGTCCGGGCGCAGGTAGCGGGCGAACTGCTCGGGGGTGGGGAGCCAGACCTCGCCGACGAAGACCCGGTCGTCGGGGTAGCTGTCGGTGATCTTGCGCCAGGAGCGGTAGACCTCGTGGACGGCGTCGACGTCCTGGTAGGGCAGGTCGGTGACGTCGGGGTGCGGGCCGACGTCGGGCAGGCCGGGCTTCTTGGCCAGGCCGTGGGCGACGTCGATGCGGAAGCCGTCCACGCCGTGGTCCAGCCAGAACCGCAGGACGGACTCGAACTCGGCGCGGACCTCGGGGTGTTCCCAGTTGAGGTCGGGCTGCTCGGGGGCGAACAGGTGCAGGTACCAGTCGCCGGGGGCGCCGTCGGGGCCGGTGGTGCGGGTCCAGGCGGGGCCGCCGAAGTACGACTGCCAGTCGTTGGGCGGGAGTTCGCCGTCGGCGCCGCGGCCGGGGGTGAACCAGAAGCGTTCCCGGGCGGCGGAGCCGGGGTCGGCGGCGAGCGCCTCCCGGAACCAGGGGTGCTGGTCGGAGCAGTGGTTGGGCACCAGGTCGACGATGACCCGCAGGCCGTGGCCGTGGGCTTCGGCGATCAGTTCCCGGGCCTCGGCGAGGGTGCCGAACAGCGGGTCGATGTCGCGGTAGTCGGCGACGTCGTAGCCGCCGTCGGCCATCGGGGAGCGGTACCAGGGGTTGAACCAGAGGGCGTCCACGCCGAGGTCGCGCAGGTACGGCAGGCGGCTGCGCACGCCCGCGAGGTCGCCGACGCCGTCGCCGTTGCCGTCGGCGAAGCTGCGCACGTAGACCTGGTAGATGGCGGCGGTGCGCCACCAGGGCCGGGTGTGGCGTTCGGTGGACTTGCTCACGGGGTTCTTCTCCTTGTTCGTGGACGGGCCCGGGGCCCGGGGCCCGCCCGCGGGTGCGGGCGGGCCTGGACGGGTGGTCACCGGGGCCGTGGTGCGGGCGGGCCCGGGCGGGTGGTCCGCCGGGGGGCCGTGGTGCGGACGGGCGGGCGGGGCCACCAGCCGCTGGTGCGGGCGGGGCTACCAGCCGCTGTTGCCGGTGCCGCGCTGGATGGTGAAGCCGCCGGTCACGTTCAGCGGGGCCTCGGCGGTCTGGGAGACCTTGGTGTTGGCGAAGGTGCCCCGGCCGGTGGCGTTGCCCTCGATGCCGTTGGCGCCGGTCCTGGTGATGGTCAGTCCGTCGACGCGCAGGTCGGCGATCTGCTTCTGCCAGGAGAGCAGGAGGCCGCTGTAGGTGGAGTCCTCGACGGTGTTGCCGTTCAGCACGACGGGCTGGGTGAGGTCGCTCTGGTCGGCGTAGATCCAGACCGCGCCGAGCTTGGAGTTCCAGTTGACCTCCATGCTGCCGGTGCGGCGCAGCACGTTGCCGGAGACGGTGGTGGTGCCGGTGAAGGGCTGGCCGAAGCGGGTGGAGACGGTGATGCCGGCGCCGGCGGTGACGGTGTCGGAGATCAGGTTGTCCTGGACGCTGTTGCCGCTGCCGCCGTAGACGGCGGCGCCGTTGGCGAGGGCGGGCAGCTGCACGGTGTTGTGCCGGAAGGCGCTGTCGGTGACGGCCGCGCCGTCGGACCACATGGCCAGCGCGTCGTCGCCGGTGCCGCGGATGCTGCTGTTGGAGACGACGGCGCCGTTCACCGCGCCGTGCAGGTTGACGCCGTCGGCGTAGGTGTCGCGGATCCGCAGGTCGCTGGCCTGGAGGCCCTTGGTGGGCGCGTTGATCCAGAGGCCGACCTTGGTGTGCCGGATCCAGACGTTCCGGATGACGGAGCCGGTGCCGAAGTCGCCCTCGATGCCGGCCTGGCCGCCGGCGTCGTCGCGGACGGTGTTCTGGCCGTCGATGGTCAGGTTCTCGACGGTGCTGGTGCCGCCCTGCCCGTACAGGCCGCCCTTGAGGCCGGTGCCGCGCAGCACGGTGTACCAGACGCCCGCGCCGCGCAATGTGACGCCGGAGAGGTTGACGTGGTCGGAGACGGTGTAGGTGCCGGCCGGGAGGAACAGGCCCTTGCCCTGGCTCTTGGCCGTGTTCAGGGCGCTGTTGAGGGCGGCGGTGACGTCCGGGCCGCCCGGGGTGACGCCGAGGCTCGCGGCCGACAGGTAGCCGCTGGGCAGGGTCTCGGCGGTGCCGGTCTGTTCGGCCTCGACCAGGTCGAGGGTGTAGGAGGCGGCGGTGTCCCCGGCGTCCTTCTGGAAGCGCAGCACGGTGCCGGCCGGCAGGGTGCGGCCGAGGGTGGCGCGGGTCTCGTCGAAGAAGCGGTGGGCCTGCCCCTCGCCGGGGTTGTTGGTGTAGGGGTAGGCGCCGTAGACCCAGGCGTAGCGGGAGGTGAGCGACAGGTCGGGCAGGGCCTGGCCGTCCGCGTAGACGCTGAGGGTGGCGTCGAGGCCCTTGCCGTCGGCGCTGTCGGGGAGGGAGTAGCGCAGGTTGACGGCGTTGGCGGGGGCGGTGAGCTTGATCTCGACGTACTGGCCGGTCTGGGTGAGCTTGACGGCGCTGCGGCCGGAGGCTTCGGCGGCGGTGCTGAGGTAGGTGCGGTCGGGGGTGAGGACGGTGCCGTTGGTGGTGCCGGCCTCGGCCTCGTAGCCGGTGAAGGGGAGGGTGGCGCCCGCGCCGGTGGGGGCCGGGGTGCCCGGGTCGGACGGCGAGGGGCTGGGGCTGCCGGTGCCGGTGGGGGTGGTGGGGGTGAGGCTGTCGAGGTTGACGTTGCCGCTGTCGGCGGTGGTGAACTTCAGCGCGACGGTGTTGGTCCCGGCGGCGAGGGTGACGGCCTGTCGGACGGTGGCCCAGCTGTCCCAGTTCGCGGTGGCGGGCAGCGTGACCTGCCCGGCGGAGGCGCCGTTGACCAGCAGGGTGAGCGTCTTGGCGGAGCCGGTGCCGTTGGCGTACCGGATCGTGACGCTGCCGGCGCCGGCCTGGCCGGAGGGGACGGTGAAGGCGGCGGTGGCGTTGCCCTTGTTGCCGTCGGTGAAGCCGCCGACGAAGCCGCTGCCGGTGTAGCCGGAGTGGTCGGCGGCGACCGCCGCGCCGCCGGAGAGCGCGGCGGACTCGGCCTCCAGGGTGCCGCCCTGGGTGGTGGTGCCGGTGGTGGCGGTCAGGTTGTCGAGGTTGACGTTGCCGCTGTCGGCGGCGGTGAAGGCGAGGGCGACGGTGTTCGCGCCGGCGTTCAGGGTGACGGTCTGCTCGCTGCCCGCCCAGGTGTCCCAGTTGGCGGTGGCGGGCAGCGTGACCTGCCGGACCTTGGTGCCGTTGACCAGCAGGCTCAGGGTCTGCGCGGAGCCGGTGCCGTTAGCGTAGCGGAGGGTGACGGTGGCGGCGCCCGCGCTCGGGGCCTGCACGGTGAAGGAGGTCTTCGCCGCGCCCTTGTTGCCGTCGGTGAAGCCGCCGACGAAGCCGCCGCCGGTGTAGCCGGAGTGGTCGGTGGCGACCACCGCGCCGCCGGAGAGCGCGGCGGACTCGGCCTCCAGGACGACGGAGGCGGCCCGGGCGCCGGTGGTGAACGTGGTCCACAGGGCGAGGCCGGCGACCAGCGTGGCGGCCGCGGCGAGGGCGGTGCCGCGGGTGGTGCGGCCATGGGTGGTGCGGCTGCGGACGGTCGCGGTGGCGCGGGCGGTCGCGGTGGCGCGGGACGTGCCGGGTGCAGGGTACACGTGGGCTCCCGAAGCTGACCGGGGCACGGCGGCTCCCGGTGGGTGGGGGTGGGGTGGGGGCGTTGCGGTGGTGCGGCGGTGCGGCGGCACCGGGCGGGTCGGACGGCCGACCGCCGCGGCCGGTGCCGGGTCGGTGGGGCGGCCGTCGTCCCCGGGAGGTCGGCACCGGGGACGGCGGCCCGCGCGGAGCGGGAGGGGCGGCCGACGTGGCGTCAGCCGACCTCCCGTCGGGCGGGTGTCAGCCCTTGAGGCTGCCCGCGGTCAGGCCCGCCATGATGTGGCGCTGGAACAGCAGGAAGATCACCAGCAGCGGGACGGCGGCCATCGCCATGCCGGCCAGCAGCTGGTTGGCGGGCATGTCGTTGGCGAGCGTGTTGAGGGCGACGGTGATCGGCTGGCCCTTGGGGTCGGGCAGCGTCAGCATCGGCCACAGGAAGTCCTTCCACACCCCGACCACCGCGAAGATGGACACCACGGCGAGCACCGGCCGGGCCAGCGGCAGCACCACGTGCAGCAGGATGCGGACCGGCCCCGCGCCGTCGATCCGGGCGGCGTCGATCAGCTCCTCGGGGATCTGGTCGAAGAACCGCTTCAGCACGAAGATGTTGAAGGCGTTGGCGCAGGCGGGCAGCCAGATCGCGAACGGCGTGTTGATCAGGTTGACGTGGATCAGCGGGATGTCCACCACCGTCAGGTAGGTGGGCACCAGCAGCGCGGACACCGGCAGCATCAGGGTGGCCAGCATCATCGCGAGGACGACGTTGCCGAGCACCGGCCGCAGCTTGGACAGCGCGTACGCCGCGCAGACGTCCACCAGCAGCTGGCACAGCAGCGCCCCGGCGGCCAGCAGCAGGGTGTTGAGGAAGTAGCGGCCCAGTCCGGTGCTGCTCCACGCCTGGCCGTAGCTCTCGGGGTGGAAGCTGTGCGGGATCAGGGTCGGGCTGGGGTCGGCGAGTTCGGCGGAGGACTTCAGCGCGCCGGAGACCATCCAGTACAGCGGGAAGACGAACGCCGCGGTGAAGGTGACCAGGACGGTGCCCAGCACGGCGCGGTAGAGCAGCCGGCCGAGCGGCCGGTCGAGTTCGGCGGGGGCGATCAGGGTGCGGGCGGCGGATTCGGCGGTGGCCATGGCGGGTTCCTCTCAGCCCTTGGAGCGGGTCAGGCGCAGGTAGAGCCCGGCGAAGGCGCCGAGGACGACGAACAGGACCGTGCTCATCGCGCTGGCCAGGCCGAAGTCGTTGTAGACGAAGGCGTAGCGGTACAGCAGCAGCAGGACGGTGACGGTGGCGTCGTTCGGTCCGCCGCCGGTCAGCACGAAGGGTTCGATGAACACCTGCATGGTGCCGATGACCTGGAGCAGCAGGGTGATCAGCAGGATGAAGCGCATCTGCGGGACCGTCACGTGCCACAGCCGCTGCCGGATCGAGGCGCCGTCGAGCTGGGCGGCCTCGTACAGTTCGCCGGGCACGCCCTGGAGGGCGGCGAGGTAGATCAGCGTGGTGGTGCCCATGTTGGCCCAGGTGGAGACCAGGACCAGCGAGAGCATCGACAGGTTCTCCGACTCCAGCCACTGCTGCGGGGGCAGGTGCAGGACCGCCAGCGCGTGGTTGAACAGGCCCGGGCCCGGGTCGTAGAACCAGCGCCACAGCAGCACGGTGACGATCGGCGGGAGCATCACCGGCAGGTAGACGGTCATCCGCAGGTAGGCGCGGCCGTGGCGCAGCTCGTTGAGGACGACGGCGGTGACGAACGGGGCGGCGAAGCCGAACACCAGGGCCAGCGCGGTGAACCAGAGGGTGTTGCGCCAGGCGGTGAGGAACAGCGGGTCGTCGAACAGGCGCTGGAAGTTGTCCAGGCCGACCCAGGTGGCGGGTTCGGTGAAGTTGACCTGCTGGAAGCTCAGCAGGAAGCCGCGGACGATCGGGTACCAGGAGAACAGCGCGAAGGCGAGGATGCCGGCGGCGAGGAACAGGTACCCGACGAGGTTGTCGGCGAGGCGGCGCCGCAGTCCCGCCCGGCGCGGGGAGGAGGACGGGGGCGGTGCGGGGTCGGTGGCGGGCCGCTGCTCGGTGGGGCGCGGCGCGCCGACGGTGTCGACCTTCATGGGCGGGTGGCTTTCGGCTCGGACGGGAGCGGGAGGACGGGCCGCCGGCTTGTGGCCCGGGCGGGAGCGGGCGGACCGGCGGGGGCGGGCGGGGCGGGCGGTCGGACGGGGCGCGGCCGGCGGCGGGAGGTGGTCGGCCGGCCGCGCCCCGGGCTCACTGCGCGGTGGCGAGGATGGTGTCGACCTTCTTCTGCGCGTCCTTCAGCAGGCCGTCGAGGTCGGCGTCCTGCTTGGTCAGCACGGCCTGCATCACGCCGTCCAGCACGGTGTAGATCTGCTGCGCGTTCGGCGGCTCGACCTTGACCTTCACCTCGGCGGCGCGGTCGGTGAACGGCTGGTAGTTGCGCTGCGGGACGTTGGCGTACTCGGCGTGCACCGCCCTGGTGGTCTCGCCGCTCTTGCCGTCGAACAGGTCGGGCTGGGGCAGGCCGATCGGGATGTCGGAGCCGGCCGACTTCTTGGTGGTCTCCTCCTCGCGGTCCGGGTTCAGGTACTTCCACTGGACCCAGGCGAGGCCGGCCTTGATCTTGGCCGGGGTGTCCTTGGGGTTGAACATGAAGCCGTCGCCGCCGCCGAGCGTCGCGGTGCCGGGCATCGCGGCCAGGCCGTACTCGTCGTACTTTCGCTCGAACTGCTTGACGATGGTGGGGATGTTGTCGGGGCCGGCGAGGTACATGCCGAGCTTGCCCGCGCCCATCATCTTCTGGACGTCGGGGATCTCCAGCAGTTGGCGGCTGCCCATGGTGTTGTCGGTCCACCGCATGTCGTGCAGGTACTGGAGGGCCTTGCGGGACGCGTCGGAGTCGACCGCGGCCTTCCACTTGCCCGAGTCGTCCTGGGTGGCGACGTCGCCGCCCAGCGAGTAGATCCACGAGGTCAGGTGCCAGCCGCCCTGGTTGTTCTTGGAGAAGTCGGCGTAGCCGGTGACGCCGTCGCCGAGCGCGGTGATCTTCTGCGCGGCGGTGCGGACCTCGTCCCAGGTGGTCGGCGGCTTGTCCGGGTCGAGCCCGGCCCTGGTGAACAGCTCGCGGTTGTAGACCAGGCCCATCGAGTAGTTGCCGGTGGGCAGGCCGTAGACCTTGCCGTCCCGGCCCTTGAAGACGTCCTGCAACGCGGGCTTGACGTCGGCGAGGGCGGGGACGTCCTTCAGGTAGGGGGTGATGTCCGCGGCCTGGTGGCGCTGGATCAGGCCGGCCGGGTCGGTGAAGTAGACGTAGTAGACGTCCTCCAGCTGACCGCCGGCGAGCTTCGCGGCGAAGGTCTTCGGGTCCATCATGCCCTCGTGGGCGTCGATCCTGATGTTCGGGTGGCCGGCCTCGAACGCCTTGACGTCGTCCTCGAAGTTCTTGCGGTCCACGGTCTGGGTGGCCGGGGGGAGGCCGTTGACGGAGATGGTGACCACTCCCCCGGCGTCGCCGCTGCCACTGCCGCTGCCGCCGCTGCCGCACGCGGTGGCGGCGAAGGCGGTGGCCGCGGCCAGTGCCACGGCGGAGACCCGGCGGATTCTGTTGCTGCCCATGCTGATTCGGACCTTCCGTGGATCCTGCAACCGCTTGCGCCGAGCCCGGCTCGCAGCGCAAACAGTGTGATGGATGAGGAGGCCCGGATCGGTGGCACCGGGCGCTCGTCGGTGACCCGAACACTGACATTGTGAACGCAAGAAGTCAACGGGATGACGCAACATGCTTGCGTTACGAACCGGTTTCGCGATCCTCGCTAGCCGCGGGCGGCCACGGTCGCGGGTGCCGTGCAGGTCGACCCGCGCACGATCAGCTCGGGCTCGAACAGCACCTCCTCGGCGGGCAGCCGACGGCCCTCGATCTGCTCCACCAGCGCCTTCGCCGCCGCGGCGGCCATCGCGGCGACGGGCTGGCGCACCGTGGTGAGCGGCGGGTCGGTGGCGATCATGTACGGGGAGTCGTCGAAGCCGACCACCGAGACGTCCCGCGGCACGACCAGCCCCTCCCGCCGCAGCCGCCGGATCGCCCCCAGCGCCAGCGCGTCGCTCGCGCACACCACCGCGCTCGCCCCGGCCTCCACCAGCCGGGGCGCGGCGGCGGCCCCGCCGTCCATCGAGAACATCGCGTGGGCCACCAGCCGGCTCAGCTCCCCCTCCCGCCCGCGGCGGCGCAGGTGCCGGGCGAACGCGTCCAGTTTGCGCACGGACGGCACGTGTCCGGCCGGGCCGAGCAGCAGTCCGATCCGCTCGTGCCCGAGCGCCTCCAGGTGCGCCACGGCCTGCTCGACGGCCGCCGCGTCGTCCACCGAGATCAGCGCCGAACCGCGGTGCCCGTCCGCCGCGTTGATCAGCACCACCGGCACCTCGCGCTCGCGCAGCGCCCGCCCCTGCTCGGGTCCGGCGTCCGCGTAGCTGGCCCCCACGAAGACGATGCCCGCCACGTTCTGCCGCAGCAGCATCTCGATGTAGTTCGCCTCCGAGACCCCGTCGGCCGTCCGGGTGCACAGCACCGGCATCAGCCCCTGCTTGCTCAACGCCCCCGCCAGCACCTCGCAGAACCCGGGGAACACCGGGTTCTGCAGGTCGGGCACCACCAGCCCGACCAGCGGCGCCCGGTCCGAGCGGAACGCCGAGGGCCGCTCGACCCCCATCACGTCCAGCGCCGTCAGCACCGCCTCCCTGGTCTCCCGCGCCACCCCCGGCCGGTTGCGCAGCACCCGGCTCACCGTCACCGCGCTCACACCGGCGAACCGGGCCACCTCGTCCAGCTTCTTCGTCATGGCCGAAGCGTATCGAGCTTCACGCAAAAAAACGACCGAGTCATGAAAATGAACGAAAGCGGGTGCGCTACCGCTTGAGCGCGCGCGTCGGACGGTGGCGGCCCGGCAGCAGGGGCCGGGGCGGAGGCCGGGAAAGGAGGCCCGGACCGCGGCCGGGGGCCGGAGGCCGGGGGGCCGGGGGGCCGGGGGCCGGGGGGCGGAGGCCGGGGGGGCGGAGGCCGGGGGTGCCCGCGCTGCGGTCCGCCCGGGGCCGGCGGGGTGTCACGGCCCCGCCGGCCCGGCCAACGGGTGAGGTTCCACGGTAGGGGCGGGGGCGGGAAAGGGGCAGGGGCCGAACGTCCCGGGTGGCGGGAGGTTCGGCCCCTGGGGGCGGGCGGCGGTCCGTCGGGCCCCGTGTCCCGGCGAGCGGGCCGTCAGAGCAGCGGGCGGACGTGCTCGGCGAAGGTGTAGGACTCCTCCAGGTGCGGGTAGCCGGAGAGGACGAACTCGTCGACGCCCGCGTCGCGGTACTCGGCGAGGCGGTCGGCGACCTCGCGGTGGCTGCCGACCAGGGCGGTGCCCGCGCCGCCGCGGACCAGGCCGATGCCGGCCCAGAGGTTGGGGGCGATCCAGAGCCGGTCGCGGCTGCCGCCGTGCAGGTCGAGCATCCGGCGCTGGCCGACCGACTCCAGGGCGCGCAGCCGCTGCTGTCCGGCGGCGATCGCGCTGTCGTCGAGCCCGGCGATCAGGTCGTCCGCGTCCTGCCGGGCGCGGGCGGCGGTGGCCCGGCTCAGCACGTGCACCCGCAGGCCGAAGCGCGGGGAGCGGCCCTGCGCGGCGGCCAGCTCGCGGACCCGGGCGATCTTCTCGGCGACCTGCTCGACGGGTTCGCCCCAGGTCAGGTAGGTGTCGGCGTGCCGGGCGGCGACGTCGAGCGCGGGGTCGGAGGAACCGCCGAAGTAGACCTCGGGCACCGGCTCGGGGGGCTGGCGCAGGTGCCCGCCCTCGATCCGGTAGTGCGGGCCCGCGTGGTCGTACGGGGTGCCGCGCCAGGCGGCCCGGACCACGTCGAGGAACTCGCCGGCCCGGGCGTAGCGTTCGTCGTGGTCGAGCCGGTCGCCGTAGCCGCGCTGTTCGGCGTCGCTGCCGCCGGCCACCACGTTGAGCAGCAGCCGGCCGCCGGAGAGGCGCTGGAAGGTGGCGGCGGTCTGCGCGGCGAGCGCGGGTTCGATCAGGCCGGGGCGGAAGGCGACCAGGAACTTGAGCCGGCGGGTGGCGGCGATCAGCGCGGCGGTGGTGATCCAGGCGTCCTCGCAGTGCGCACCGGTCGGGGTGAGTACCGCGTCGTAGCCCAACTGGTCGACTGCCTGGGCGAGTTGGGTGAGGTAGCCGAGGGTGGCGGGGCGGCCGGCCGGGGCGGCGGCGGACGCGCCGCCGATGCCGGTGCCGTGGGCCGCGCCGCCCAGGTCGCGGGCGTCGCCGCCGGTCGGCAGGAACCAGTGGAAGGCGGTGGTGGGGCGGTCGGCCATGGCGTCAGTTCTCCCGGTTCGAGGTGGTGCCCGCGGGGACGGCCGGGCCGGCGTCCAGGGGGGTGCGGACCCGCAGGAACGCGGTGTGGCGGCGCAGCGTGAAGCCCAGCGACTCGTACAGGGCGATCGCCCGGGTGTTGTCGGCGGCGGCGTGCAGGAACGGGGTGTCGCCGCGCTGCTCGATGCCGTGCGCGACGGCCCGCACCAGGCGGGTGGCGTGGCCGCGGCCGCGGTGGTCGGGGTCGGTGCAGACGGCGCTGATCTCGGTCCAGCCGGGCGGGTGCAGGCGTTCGCCGGCCATCGCGATCAGGCGGCCGTCCCGGCGCAGGCCGAGGTAGCGGCCGAGGGCGATGGTGCGGGGCAGGAACGGGCCGGGGCGGGTGCGGGCGATCAGGTCGAGCATCTCGGGGACGTCGGCCGGGCCCAACTCGACCGCCTCCGGGGCGGGTTCGGTGCGCAGCGCGGTGGCGACCAGCTGGACGCCGTGGCCGGACTCCAGCACCTCCCAGCCCGCGGGCGCGGCGGCGGCGCCGGTGACGGGGGTGGTGCTGCCGGGCGGTCCGGCCAGCGCGGCGAGGTCCTGCCAGGCCAGCGAGTCGGCCGGGTCGGCGAGCGCGGTGAACGGGGAGACGTCCGCGGGGTAGCGGGCGGCCCGGCCGCGGCGTTCGGCGAGGTGGGCGTGCGGCCCGGCGAGGGCGGCCCAGGCGGGGTTGTCGAGGACGTGGGCGGCTGCGCCGGTGGCGGCACCGGCGGTGTCGGCGACGGTACTGGCGGTGGCGGTACTGGCGGTGGGCGCGGGCAGGGCGGTGCGCGGGCTCATGGCGGGGCGGGCTCCTGGTACGGGTGGACGGGCGGCGCGGTCTCAGTCGGCCGGACAGAGCGCGCTGCTGACCCGCAGCAGGTCGACCGGCCGGTCGAGGTACACCGCGCGCTCCGCTGGCCGCACCACCCCGCACCCCCCGGTCGCCTCGTCGCTCGGCCGTCGCTCGTCGCTCGTCGGTTGTCGCAGTCGTCGCTCGTCGCCCGCCGCGCCGGCTGTCGCGGTCGTGGTCGCGGCGGCACCGCGTCACGGCCGCGCCGCTCCGTCGCGTCGTCGTCCCTCGTCCTGGTCAAGCTAGGCCGGGCCCGGACGGGATGTCAACGGCCGCCCGGCGGGCCGGAGTCGGCGGTTCGTTACCGCTGTATGAACAGCGTTGTGCCGGGCCCCGGTGCGGGGTTACGGTGCGAGGACGGCGGCACCCGGGCGGTGCCGCGGGACGCGGACGGGGAGGTGACGGCGGTGCGGGCACTGGAGCGCGAGGTGTACCTCGACCGGCCGGTCGACCTGCTGCGGGTGAGCACCGCGCTCTGTCCGGCCGGCCCGGTCGGCTGAGCCCGCACCGCCCCGCGCCCTCCGCTCTCCCCGGCCCCTCCCGGCCCCCTCTCCCCACCGCCGCAGCCGCACCCCGGCCGCGCCCTCGGTGCCCGCCCCGACGCGTTCGCCAGCCCCTCCCGTGAACAGGAACCGGTCCCGCCATGCCCGCATCGCCAGCAGCATCCCCCTCCCCCGAGGCGTCCTCCGCCGTCCCCGCCGCGCCCGCCCCGCTGCACCTGGCCGTCGCGCTGGACGGCGCCGGCTGGCACCCGGCCGCGTGGCGGGAGCCGGACGCCCGGCCGAAGGAGCTGTTCACCGCCCGGTACTGGGCGGACCTGGCGGCGGAGGCGGAGCGCGGCCTGCTCGACCTGCTGACCATCGAGGACGGGCTGAGCCTGCAGTCGGAGCACCCGTTCGAGCCGGACGCCCGCACCGACCGGGTCCGGGGCCGGCTGGACGCGGTGCTGGTGGCGGCCCGGATCGCGCCGCTGACCCGGCACATCGGGCTGGTGCCGACCGCGATCGTGACGCACACCGAGCCGTTCCACCTCTCCAAGGCGGTGGCCACCCTGGACTTCGTGAGCGAGGGCCGGGCCGGGCTGCGGGTGAGGGTCTCGGGGCGGGTCGACGAGGTCGGGCACTTCGGCCGCCGCGAGCCGCGCGAGCTGCGGCTGGACGACCTGGACTCGCCCGCCGCGCTGGCGGCGCTGGCGGAGTCCTTCGGCGAGGCCGAGGACTACGTGGAGGTGCTGCGCCGGCTGTGGGACAGCTGGGAGGACGACGCGGAGATCCGGGACGCGGCGACCGGCCGGTTCATCGACCGGGAGAAGCTGCACTACATCGACTTCGAGGGGCCCCGGTTCTCGGTGCGCGGCCCGTCCATCACGCCCCGCCCGCCGCAGGGCCAGCCGCCGGTGGCGGCCCTGGCCCACCGCGGCGAGCCGTTCCGGCTGGCGGGCCGCTCCACCGACCTGGCGTTCGTGACGCCGCACGACGCGGAGCAGGCCCGGGCGATCGTGGCCGAGGTGCGGGCCGCCCAGCGGGAGGCCGGGCGGGCCGCGCAGACCGTGCACGTCTTCGCGGACCTGGTGGTGTTCCTGGACGACGAGCCGGGCGCGGCGGCCGAGCGGCTGGCCCGGCTGGACGCGGCGGCGGGCGCCGAGTACACCAGCGACGCCCGGGTCTTCGCCGGGACGCCCGCCGAACTGGCCGACCTGCTCGCGGAGTTGGCGACGGCCGGGCTGACGGGCTTCCGGCTGCGGCCGGGCGCGCTGCCGTACGACCTGGAGCGGATCACCCGCGGCCTGGTGCCGGAGCTCCAGCGCCGCGGGCTGTTCCGCACCGCCTACGAGGCGTCCACCCTGCGCGGGCTGCTGGGCCTGCCGCGCCCCGCCAACCGCTACGCCGCCGCACCCGCCGAGACCGCCGGTACCGACCCCGCGTCCACCGCGTCCACCGAGACCGGCCCCACGGCTGCCGCCACGGCCGACGCCACCGCCGTCAGCGCCTGAACTCCGAAGGAACGCAGCAGACATGAGCAACCAGAGCAGCAGCGGCAAGCCGCTCAAGCGGATCCACCTGGCGGCGCACTTCCCGGGCGTGAACAACACCACGGTGTGGAGCGACCCGGCGGCGGGCAGCCAGATCGCGTTCAGCTCCTTCGCGCACCTGGCGCGGACCGCCGAGCGCGCCAAGTTCGACTTCCTGTTCCTGGCCGAGGGCCTGCGGCTGCGCGAGCAGAACGGGCTGATCTACGACCTGGACGTGGTGGGCCGGCCGGACACCTTCACCGTGCTGGCGGCGCTGGCCGCGGTCACCGACCGGCTCGGCCTGGCCGGGACGATCAACTCGACGTTCAACGAACCGTACGAGGTGGCCCGGCAGTTCGCCACCCTGGACCACCTCTCGGCGGGCCGCTCGGCGTGGAACGTGGTGACCTCCTGGGACGCGTTCACCGGCGAGAACTTCCGGCGCGGCGGCTTCCTGCGCGAGGAGGACCGGTACGCCCGGGCCCGGCAGTTCCTGGAGGCGTCCTGGCGGCTGTTCGACTCCTGGCGCGGGGACGAGGTGGTGGCCGATCCGGCGTCCGGGGTGTTCCTGGGCGATCCGGAGGCGGGCAGGTTCGCCTACCGCAGCAGCGAGTTCGACATCGCGGGCCGGTTCGACGTGCCGCGCGCGCCGCAGGGCCGTCCGGTGATCTTCCAGGCCGGCGACTCCGAGCAGGGCCGCGAGTTCGCCGCCGCCTCGGCGGACGCGATCTTCTCCCGGCACGGCACCCTGGAGGCCGGGCAGGCGTTCTACACGGACGTGAAGGGCCGGCTGGCCCGGCACGGGCGGTCGGCGGACGCGCTGAAGATCCTGCCCGCGGTGACCTTCGTGCTGGGCGCCACCGACGCGGAGGCCCGCGAGAAGGCCGCGCTGGTGCGCCGCCAGCAGGTCAGCGGGCAGACCGCGATCCGGCTGCTGGAGCAGGTGTGGAACCGGGACCTGTCGGACCACGACCCGGAGGGGCCGCTGCCGGAGGTCGACCCGCTGGTCGGCGAGCACACGGTGTCCCGGGGCCGGGCCTCGGTCCGGACCGGCCGGGACCCGCTGGCGGTGGCCCGCGAGTGGCGGGAGCTGGCCGCGGCGAAGAAGCTGTCCGTCCGGGACCTGGTGATCGAGGTGTCCGCCCGCCAGTCCTTCGTCGGCACCCCGGCCCGGATCGCCGAGGAGATGAACCGCTTCGTCCAGTCCGACGCCAGCGACGGCTTCATCCTGGCCCCCCACCTGACGCCCGGCGGCCTGGACGAGTTCGCCGACACCGTGGTGCCGCTGCTCCAGGAGCGCGGCGTCTTCCGCACCGAGTACGAGGGCAGCACCCTGCGCGAACACCTCGACCTTCCGCCCGTCCCCGTCCGCACTGCCGAGGAAGCGATATGACGACCACTCAGGAACCGACCACTGCCCAGGACCCCGCCGGCACCGAGGAGTTCACCCGCGAGTGGGAGGAGTGGCACGCCGCCAGCCAGCGCGCCCTCGCCGACCCGCACGGCTTCCTCGCCGTCACCAGCCTGCACTGGCTGGACGCCGAGCCGACCCGCTTCCCGGACGCCCCGGGCGCCTGGTCGACCGGCCCGGACGGGGTGCGGGTCGAGCTGGACGAGGGCGAGGAGCTGCTCCTCGACGGGGAGCCGGTGCGCGGCCGGTACGACTTCGGCGTCCTGCCGGAGCGGGCCAGCCGGTACGCGACGGCGGGCGAGGCGGTGATCGAGGTCGCCAAGCGCGGCGGCCACGACATCGTCCGGCCCCGGCACCCCGACAACCCGCTGCTGCGCGCCTTCACCCGCACCCCGGCCTACGCGCCGGACCCGCGCTGGGCGCTGACCGGCCGCTACCTGCCGTTCGAGGAGCCGCGCCCGGTGACGGTCGGCGCGGCCGTGGAGGGCCTGCAGCACGTGTACGACGCGCCGGGCGAGATCGAGTTCACGCTGCCCGACGGCGGCGGCACGCACCGGCTGACCGCGTTCAACGGCTTCCGGCCGGGCAGCTTCCACGTGCTGTTCACCGACGCCACCTCGGGCGTCACCACGTACGCCGCCAACCGCTCGCTGAGCATCGACGAGCCGGACGCGCAGGGCCGGGTCACGGTCGACTTCAACCGGGCCACCAACCTGCCGTGCGCCTACACCGACCTGGCCACCTGCCCGCTGCCGCCCGCCGAGAACCGCCTCCCGGCGGCGGTCGAGGCCGGCGAGCGCATCCCGCTGGAGCGCGGCGGGCAGCCGTGACGCGCCACCGGCGAGGGTGACGCACCGCGGCCGGGCGGAGCGGAAGCGCCCGGCCGCGGCGGACCGCCGGCCCCCGAGGGGATTCCCCTCGGGGGCCGGCGGTCCGTCCGGGCCCGGGCCGTCAGGGTCGGGCCGGGCCCGGCGGTCGGGCCGGGCTCAGCGGTCGGGCCGGGCTCAGCGGTCGATGAACTGGTGGTCGGTCAGGACCAGCCCGGCCGGGTCGAGTCCGAGGAGGTCGGTGCCCGCCGAGACGCACTCGCCGCTCGCCGCCCGCACCATCTCCCAGCGCAGCCGGACCACCCCGTGGTGCCCGTCCGTGCCGGGCAGCAGGCGGAACGCGTGCCCGGTGTCGCGCACCCACGCCGCGTGGGCCAGGGCGATCCGCTCGGTGAGCGCCGCCCGGCCGTCCACCGCCGTCGTCGGGGTGCGGTGCGCGACCGCGGGCGCGAACAGCTCCGCCACGGCGGCGCGCCGCCGGTCCGGGTCGGGCTCGTTCCACAGCCGCACGTAGCGGCGGGCCAGCTCCTCGGGGTCGGGCCCGGCCGCCGCCCCCTGCGCCGGGGCGGTCACCGTTCGGCCGCCTTCCGGCCGGGCAGCGCCTGGACCACCAGGGCGAGCAGCGCGGTGGCGGCCAGCACGTACAGCAGGCAGGCGCGGAACGCGGCGGGGACGGCGTCGGGGCCGGGGGTGTCGGCCAGGACGCGGTAGAAGACCAGGCCGATCAGGGCGACGCCGAGGGCGTTGCCGACCTGGAGGCCGGTGGTCAGCACACCGCCGGCCGAGCCCGCGCTCGCGGCCGGGACGCGGGCCAGCACGGTGGCGGTCAGCGGGGCGAAGGACAGGCCCATGCCGCAGCCGTCCAGCAGCAGGCCGGGCACCAGCCACCACAGGCTGGTCGTGGTGTCGGCGACGGCCCACAGCTCCAGCAGCAGCCCGGCGGCGCGCAGCACGCAGCCCGCCGTGATGGCGTGCCGGCCGATCCGGGCGGCCAGGTGCCGGGCGGTGGCGGAGGCGGCCACGTAGCCGACGCCGAGCACGCTGAACACCAGGCCGGAGGAGATCGGCGCCAGGTGGCGGCCCTGCTGGAGGTAGAGCGCGAACACCAGGAAGTACGAGGCCATCGACGCCCAGAAGATCAGCTGGGCGGCCAGGCCGGCCGTGAAGGCGCGCTCCCGGAACAGGGAGAGGTCGAGCGAGGGCGAGCCGCCGGTCCGGGCCAGTCGGCGCTGCTGGAGGGCGAACGCGGCGAGCAGCGGCGGTCCGGCGGCCAGCAGCAGCCAGGTCCACAGCGGCCAGCCGCGTTCCCGGCCCTCGATCAGCGGCAGGCAGACGGCGGTCAGCGCGGCGGTCGCCAGCAGCAGCCCGAGCAGGTCCGGGCGCGACCGGCCGGGAGCCTTGGACTCCGGGAGCAGCCGGGCCGCGGCGACGGCGGCGGCCAGGCCGATCGGCAGGTTGACCAGGAAGCAGGCCCGCCAGCCCAGGCCCAGCACGTCGGTGCGGATCAGCACGCCGCCGATCAACTGGCCGAACACGGCGGCGATCCCGGCCGCGGCGGCGTACCAGCTCAGCGCCCTGGTGCGGGCCTGGCCCTGGTAGGAGGTGGTGATGATGCCGATCACCTGGGGGGCCATCAGGGCGGCGGCGGCGCCCTGGAGCACCCGTCCGGCGATCAGCAGCTCGGCGGTGGGGGCGGCGCCGGCGGCGGCGGAGGCGGCGGTGAACAGGGTCATGCCCAGCGCGAGGACGCGGCGGCGCCCGTACAGGTCGCCCAGTCGGCCGCCGGTGATCAGGCCGACGCCGTAGGCCAGCGCGTAGGCGGCGACGACGAGTTGGATCTGGGCGTCGGTGGCGTGCAGGTCGAGCCGGATGGCGGGGACGGCGACGTTGACGATGAAGAAGTCGAGCCCGGAGAGGAACACGCCGACCAGGACGATCGGCAGCGTGGCGGGGTGCGGCGCGCCCGGTGGCGCGGCGGCCTGGGCGGGGACGGGAGCGGGGACGGGAGCGGCGGGCACGGTGGTGCTGTCGGTCATGGGAGGACAGGCTCCTGCGGCTTGCGGGGAAGTGGGAGGCCCGCGCCGCTCCGCCCCGCCGGGGCGGCGGGTGCGGGGCGCGGTACGCGATCCACTCTCCCCGGGGCCGCCGGGCGCCTCAACTACCCGCCAGGTAGGTGCCCCCGGGTAGGTGCCCCCGGCCGGGAGTTCAGGAGGAGGGGGGCGGGCCGGTGAGGGCGTTCAGGTGGGCGGCGGTGCGGTCGTCGGCCGGGAAGAAGCTCTCGATGAGCAGTTCGGAGATGGTCACGTCCCGGGCGGTGCCGAAGGTGGCGAGGGTGGCGATGAAGGTCAGCACCCGGTCGCCGCAGCGCAGTTCGAGCGGGACCATGATGTCGTCCGGGCCGGGGACGTCGACCTCGGGCACCGGCTGGTCGCACGGGTAGCCCTGGAGTTCCTCGTACAGCGGGCGGAGCCGTTCGTCGAGCGCCGCGCAGCGGGCGAGCCGGGTGAGCAGTTTGCCGCGCCACTGGCCGAGGTTGACCATCCGGGGGGCCATCCCGTCGGGGTGCAGGACCAGCCGCAGGGCGTTCACCGGCGGTTCCAGCAGATGGGCGGCGACGCCCTCGGTGAACAGGTCGAACGCGGCGTTGGAGGCGACGATGTCCCACCGGCCGTCGACCGCCAGGGCCGGGTAGGGGTGGTGGCCGCGCAGCACCCGCCGCACCGCCTCCAGGACCGGCCGCATCGCCGGGTCGTCGAGCGGCTTCTCCCGGAACACGGGCGCGTACCCGGCCGCCATCAGCAGCGCGTTGCGCTCCCGCAGCGGCACCTCCAGGTGCTCGGCCAGCCGCAGCACCATCTCGCGGCTGGGCTGCGCGCGTCCGGTCTCCACGAAGCCGACGTGCCGCGCCGAGACGCCCGCCAGGTTGGCCAGTTCCAGCTGGCTGACCCGCCTGCGCCGCCGCCACTGCGCCAGCAGCGGCCCCACCCGGGCCGGTTCCTCCGTGCGCACCGCCATCGGAGCTCCCCCTTCGTCCGCCCCCAATCTACGTCACGCCCCCGGGCCACCGGGCCCGTCCCGCACGCCGTCCCGCACGCCGTCCAGCGCCCCGGCGCGGCGGGCGGCCCCGCTCACCGCAGCGCGCGTTCCGGGGCGCCCCGGTGGTCGGAGACCCGGCGGTACGCCCGCTGGACCTCCGCCCCGACCCCGCCGTGAAGGAACCGCTACCGCACTGGTGCGATATCCCGCCGGGGCGGGGCCGGGTACGGAGGCCGGACGCGGCGGCCGGTCCGGCCCCGGGCTCGGCGTCGGACACGGTGCCGGACGCGGCGTCAGATGTCGCGGAAGACCTCGATCTGCGCGCCGACCGAGTTGAGGCGGGCGGCCAGGTCCTCGTAGCCGCGGTTGATCACGTAGACGTTGCGCAGGATGGACGTGCCCTCGGCGGCCAGCATGGCGAGCAGCAGGACCATCGCGGGGCGGAGCGCGGGCGGGCACATCATCTCGGCGGCGCGCCAGCGGGTGGGGCCCTCGACCAGGACCCGGTGCGGGTCCATGAGTTGGACGCTGGCGCCGACCCGGCCGAGTTCGGTGAGGTAGACCGAGCGGTTCTCGTACACCCAGTCGTGGACCAGGGTGGAGCCGTGCGCGCAGGCGGCGATCGCGGCGAAGAACGGCAGGTTGTCGATGTTGATGCCGGGGAACGGCATCGGGTGGATCTTGTCGATCGGCGCGACCAGCTTGGAGGGGCGCACGGTCAGGTCGGTGAGCCGGGTGCGGCCGTTGGCGGCCGGGTACTCGGGGCCGCGCTCGCACTCCAGGCCCATCTCGTCGAGGACGGCGAGTTCGATCTCGATGAACTCGATCGGCACCCGGCGGATGGTCAGTTCGGAGTCGGTGACGACGGCGGCGGTGAGCAGGCTCATCGCCTCCACCGGGTCCTCGGAGGGGGCGTAGTCGACGTCGGCGTCGATGACGGCCTTGCCGTGCACGGTGAGCGTGGTGGTGCCGATGCCCTCGACCTCGACGCCGAGCAGTTCCAGGAAGAAGCACAGGTCCTGGACCATGTAGTTGGCGCTGGCGTTGCGGATGACGGTGGTGCCGGGGTGGCGGGCGGCGGCCAGCAGCACGTTCTCGGTGACGGTGTCGCCGCGTTCGGTGAGCACGATGGGGCGCTGCGGGGAGACGCCGCGGTCGACACTGGCCCGGTAGCTGCCGGTGGTGGCGTTGACGTGCAGTCCGAACTGGCGCAGCGCCGACAGGTGCGGCTGGACGGTGCGGGTGCCGAGGTCGCAGCCGCCCGCGTAGGGGATCTCGAAGCGGTCGGCGCGGTGCAGCAGCGGGCCGAGGAACATCAGGATGCTGCGGGTGCGCCGGGCGGCCTCCTCGTCCATGCCGGAGAGGTCGAGTTCGGCGGGCGGGGTGATCTCCAGGTCGAGGCCGTCGTTGATCCACCGGTGGCGCACGCCGATGCTGGCGAGGACCTCCAGCAGGCGGTAGACCTCCTCGATCCGGGCGGCGCGGCGCAGGGTGGTGCGGCCGGTGGTCAGCAGGGAGCCGGCGAGGAGGGCGACGCAGGCGTTCTTGCTGGTGCGGACCTCGATGCTGCCGGAGAGGCGGCGTCCGCCGACCACCCGGAGGTTCATCGGGCCGGCCACGCCGAGCGAGACGATCTCGCTGTCGAGCGCCTCGCCGATCCGGGCGACCAGGTCCAGGCCGATGTTCTGGCCGCCCGATTCGATCCGGGCCACCGCGCTCTGGGTGGTGCCGAGGGCCGCGGCCAGTTGGGTCTGCGTCCAGCCCTTGTGGGTACGGGCGGCGCGGACGAGCTTGCCGATGCGGGAGAGGTAGTCTTCGGTCACTGCGCGAACATATCTCACCTGTGCGATATTTCGCATCTCGGCCGCCTGACCCCGGGTCAGCCGCCGAACCGTCCGCCGAACCGCCCGGCGAGACCGGGCCGACCCGACGGCACGGCTCGGACTCCCGTGCCGACGGCGGCGGTTGGGACGGCGTGCCGGTCGACCTGATCCGGCACGCCGAACCGTCCGCCGCTCACCGCCTGCCCGTTTCCCGGACGGCCATGCCCGCACCGGCCCCGAGTCGGACGCCCGCCCCTCAGACTCCCGCCGACTCCCCCGCGTCCGCGTCCGCGTCTGCGCTCTCGCCCTCACCCGCGCCCGTGAACATGGCGATCAGGCCGTGCGGGGAGGTCGGACCGAGCATCAGCTCGTGCAGGACGGCGGCGTCGGCGGCCTCGGCGGCGCTGCGCGCGAACATCTCCGCCTCGTGCGCGGCGAGCGCCGTCTCGGGGTCGCCGGGGTGCGCGGCGAGCAGCTGCCCGAGCCGGGCGGCGTCGTACATGGCGAGGTTGGCGCCCTCGCCGGACGGGATCATCAGGTGCGCGGCGTCGCCGATCAGGGTGACGCCGGGGACGCGCTCCCAGCGGTGGTCGGCGGGCAGGGTGTGCAGCGGGCGCAGCACGGGCGGGGTGGCGCCCTCGGTGATCAGGGCGGTGAGTTCGGGCGCCCAGCCGGGGAACTCGGCGGCGATCCGGGCGCTGGCGGCGGCCGGGTCGGTGAAGTCGACGGCGGCGAACCACTCCAGCGGACGGCGCAGCGCCACGTAGGTGTGCAGGACGCCGCCGGCCTCGCGGTGGGCCTGGATGCCCTGGCCGGGGACGAGTGCGAACATCGCGCCGCCGCCGACGGCCCGGGCGGTGGCGGGGTGGGCGGTGTCGGCGTCGTGCAGGTAGGTCTCGACGAAGGACGTCCCGGTGTAGGCGGGCCGGGCGTCGGAGAGCAGCGGGCGGACCTTCGACCAGGCGCCGTCCGCGCCGACCAACAGGTCGGTGGTGACGGCGCCGCCGTCGGCGAACTCCACCCGGTGGCGGCCGCCGCCGAGCGCCCGGACGTCCACGACCTTGCGGTCCCAGTGCACGGTGCCGGCGGGCAGCGCGGAGAGCAGCAGGTCGCGCAGGTCGCCGCGCTGGACCTCGGGGCGCTGGCCGGTGCCGTCGTCGGGCTGGTCGAGCAGCACGCCGCCGTCGGGGGTCAGGGCCCGGGCGGCCTCCCGTCCGGGCAGTACGAGGGCGCGGAACTGCTCGGTCAACCCGGCTGCGGCGAGGGCGGGTTGGCCGTTGTCGGGGTGGATGTCGAGCATGCCGCCCTGGGCCCGGGCGGTGGGCGAGGTCTCGGCCTCGTACACCTCGGCGGGGATGCCGTGGACGTGCAGGACGCGGGCCAGCAGCAGGCCGCCGAGGCCGGCTCCGACGATGGTGACGGGGGTGTGGGCGGGGGTGTTCACGGCTGCCTCCCGGCGGGGTCGAATGGACTGGAACGCCATTCCATTGTTGGAACGTCGTTCCAGATATGTCAAACTCGACCCATGCCCAGCCCGACCCCGCGCTCCCCCCGCCGTACCGCCCGCCGCAGCGACGCGCTCTCCCGCGAGCGCATCGTGGAGACCGCCGTCGAGGTGCTGGACGCGGCGGGCGAGGGCGGGCTGACCTTCCGCGTGCTGACCGAGCGGCTGGTCACCGGCGCGGGCGCGATCTACTGGCACGTCGCCAACAAGGACGAACTGCTGGCCGCCGCGACGGAGGCGGTGGTGGCCCGCGCCCTCCCGCTCGCCCCGGACGACCCGGCCACCCCCGACGGCCCCGCCGCACCGGACGTCGCGGACGGCCCGGCCGCCCCCGACGGCCCGGCTGCTCCGGACGGCCCCGACGCCGACCGGCCGCGGGAGGGCGTCCACGCCGTCGCGCTGCGCCTGTTCGAGGCCGCCGAGGCGCACCCCTGGCTCTCCGCCCAGATCGCCGCCCAGCTGGCCGGGCGGCCTGGCGGCACCGTCGGCCCGCGGATCTTCGAGGCGCTGGGCCGCCACGTCCGGGCGATGGGCGTGCCCGTCGAGGGCTGGTTCACCGCCGCCTCGGCCCTGATGCACTACATCCTCGGCGCCACCGCGCTGAACGCCGCCAACACCGCCGCCGCCCACGCCCTCGACCCCGGCGTCGACCGCCCCCGGGTGCTCGCCGACGCCGCCAACGCCTGGCAGGGCCTCGACCCCGCCGCCTACTCCTTCACCCGCACCGTCGCCGACCAGCTGCGCGAGCACGACGACCGCGAGCAGTTCCGCTCCGGCCTCGACCTGGTCCTGGCCGGCATCGCCGCCGCCCACCCGCCGACGGCCACCGCCTGACCTCTCAACGCCCTCCGCGCACCCGGCGGGTCCGGCGCACCCGGCGGGCCCGCAGGTGCTCGCGGGCCAGCAGCCGCAGCAGGGCGGGCTTGGCGGGGCTCGCGGAGCGGCGCAGCAGGGCGTCGAGGTCGGCCCGGGCCGCGGTGGCGGTGAGCTGCTCGACGCCGACGAGGCAGCGGACCATCGGCCGGTGGGCGGGCGGCACCAGGTCGACGAGCGCACCGCTCGCGGCGCGGTCGCGGTCGGCCCGGTCCAGCAGCGCACCGAGCAGGGCCCGGACCGGCCCGGTCGCGGCGCCGCCCGTCAGGTCGGCGCGGGTGACGCCGTACTCGGCCAGGGTCTGCCGCGGGAGGGTGAGGCGGCCGTCGGCGAGGTCCTCGGCGAGGTCGTTGACGAAGTCGAGCCGCTGGCTGGAGTCGATGAACGTCCGGCAGGCGGCGCGGTAGGCGGTCTGGTCGCCGTCCGGGCCGAGCAGCGCGGCGACGACCATGAAGCCGGGCAGCGAGTACCCGTCCAGGTAGGACTGGTAGTCGGCCTCGGTGGCGAAGCCCGCGAAGTCGAGGTCGGCGTCCGCGGCGGCGAGGAAGTCCCGCACCCGTGCGCGCAGCACGGGCCGGGCCTCGGCGCTGTCGAGCAGCGGCCGCAGCTCCGGCCGGTCGGTGCGGCCGGTGTCGAGCGCCGCGGTGACCTCCTCGCGCCAGCGGGTGGACGCGGCCCGGCGGGTGGCGGGCGGCCCGCTGTCCAGCAGGTCGTCGGTGCGGTGCATGAACGCGGTCGCGACGATCACGTGCGGCAGCGTCCCGGGCGGCAGCAGCAGCCCGGCGGCCAGCGCCACCTCCCGCTTGTACGCCACCACCTGCTCGCGCTCCCGCCCGTACGCCGCCCGCAGCGCGGGCTCCCGCACCCCCGCCGCGTCCAGTGCCCGCTCCCAGCCGCCCACCCGTCCCACCCTCCACTCGCACCGCCCGCCCCTGACCTGCCATCCTGCCAACCCCGGCCGTCCCACCGGACGGTGGGGCGGCCCCAGCCGGAGCGCGGTCTCCTCGCGGGGCGTCGGGCCGGCGTCCGGCAGGGCCCGGTGCCGTCGGGCCGGGCACGTCGGAGGGGTCCTCGTCGATCTGCCGTCAGGAGGGCGGCGCGGCCTCGGCGGGCGGGGCCGCGGTGGGCGGCCCGGGCGCGGCGGGCGGGGCCGGGGGTGCGGGTTCGGCCGGGGGTGCGGGTTCGGCCGGGGTGCCCGGGTCGGGGCGGACGGCGCCCAGGATCGGGAGCATGGTGACGGGGGCGAGTTTGACCACGGTGCCGGTGTGCGGGGCGTGGACGACGGCTCCGGCGCCCAGGTAGAGCGCGACGTGGCCGGCGTCGCCGTGGTAGACGACCAGGTCGCCGGGGCGCAGGTCGCGCAGGGCGATGTGGCGCAGGGCGGCCCACTGCTGCTGGCTGGTGCGCGGGATCGGGACGCCGGCGGCCTGCCAGGCCTGCGAGGTGAGGCCGGAGCAGTCGAACGCGTCGGGGCCCGCGCCGCCCCACAGGTAGGGCTTGCCGCGCTGGGCGAGGGCGAACTCGACGGCCCGGCGTCCGGCCGCGGACGCCCCGCCGCCGGGGCCCGCGGTGAGGAGTTGGCGGTCCGCGTCGGCGGCGAGGGCGTTCTCGCGCTGTTCCAGCAGGCCGAGTTGCTCGGCGGTGGCGGCGGCCAGCAGCTGTTCGGTGCGGGCGGCGCCCTGCCGGGCCTGGTCCAGGGCCCGTTGGGCCCGGTCGGCGGCGGCGGACGCCGACTGCTCGGCCTGCGCGGCCTGTTCGGAGAGCAGCACCATCCGGTTGCGGGCCTCGCGCAGGTCGCGCAGCACGGCCGCGGCGCTGCGGGTGTCGGACGCGGCGCGCTGCTGCCGGTCGAGGAAGTCCTCGGGCCGGTCGGCGAGGAACAGCCGGGCCAGCGAGCCGAGTCCGCCGCTGCGGTACTGCTCGGCGACCAGCCGGGCGGCCTCCGTCTCGGCCTCGGTGAGCCGTCCGCGCTGCCGGTCGGCCTGCCGGGCGGCGTCCGCCGAGTCCTTCCGGCGCTGCGCCAACTCCCCGGCGGCGGCGGTGTACTGCTGTTCGGCGGCCTCGGCGGCGTGCCGGGCCTCGGCGACGTCCGCGGCCAGCCGGTCGAGCGGCCGGTCCGCCCCGGTGGCCGCTCCGGCCTGGTCGGCGCCGGGCGGTGGGGGTGCGGGGTCGGCGGCGGCCGGGACCGCCGGGACGAACAGGAGCGCTGCCAGCAGCAGGGCCGCGGCCCGCCAGGATCGGGGTGTGGCACGGGACACCGGTGTCCACCGTCCTCGGTCTGATGATCGGAACCACGGTCACTCTGGCACCCGGCCCCGCCCGCCCCGGGGATCTCGCACCCGGGGCCGGGCACGCTCACCCGCGCGGCCCAGCCCCACCCGCACCACCCGTCCCCCGCATGTCCGCCGCTCAGCGGGGTAGCCGACGACCGCCACGGACGGCGGTCGGCCGTCCGGCGCGAGAGGGGACGTGGACCATGACGCAGAAGATCCTGAGCGGCTACGACGGCTCCCCGCAGTCCCGGGCCGCGGTGGAGTGGGCGGCGGCGGAGGCCGTGCGGCGCGAGGCGGAACTGACTCTGCTCCGGGTCTGGCACTGGCTCGGCACCGCCGGGCCGGAGGGCCCGGACGCCGCCCCGCTCCAGCAGGCCGAGCACGACGACCTGGAGACCCTGGCGGCGGACCTGCTGGCCGCCCACCCGGAGCTTTCGGTGTGCACCCAGGCCGCCGCCGGCGACCCCACCGACGCGCTGCTCGAACTCGCCGCCGGCTACGACCTGGTGGTGCTCGGCTCGCACGGCCCGGGCGCCCTGGCCGACATGCTGGGCACCTCGGTGGCCCTCTCGGTCGCCGCCCGGGCCGCCTGCCCGGTGGTCCTGGTCCGGGAGCACCCCGCCGAGGAGAACGCCCTGCAGCCGGTCGGGGACCCGCGTGCGGCGGTGGCCGCGCGCACGGACGCGGACGTACCGGTCGAGCCGGACGCGCGGATGGAGGCCGAGGTGCTGGCGGAGGCCGAGACGCTGACGGCCGCGAGCGCGGGCACGACCGCGCCCGGGCCCGCGACGACGGCCACCGCCACGCTTCCGACGGCCACGGCCACGGCGACGGCCGTGGACACCGACACCGACACCCTCACCGCGGTGGAGGCGCCCGCGATGCCGGGCTCGGGTGCCGCGGTGGACACTCCCACGAGGCTGGGCGGGGCCACGGCCCGGCCGGAGATCGTGGTGGCCCTGGCGGGCGATTCCTCGCTGCCCGCCGTGGAGTTCGCCCTCGCCGAGGCGGCCCGCTCGGGCGCCGTGGTGCGGGCGGTGCACGGCTGGGAGATGGTCCCGCTCTGGGCGGGGGCGCCCGGCTGGCTGCCGCCGGACCCGGACCCGGACCACCGGAGCGCGCAGATCGAGGCCGACCTGACCCGGGCGCTGGCCGGTGCCGCCGCCGCCCACCCGGAGGTCGAACTGCGTGTCGAGGCCCGCCTCGGGGGCGCCGTCGGCGCGGTGGTCGCCGCCGCCGAGCACGCCGACCTGGTGGTGGTCGGCCGCCGCCCGCACCTGCTCGGCAGCGACCTGGGCGCGGTGGCCCACGCGGCCGTCCAGCACAGCACCGCCCCGGTGGCCCTCGTCCCGCACGCCTGACCGGCCCCGCGTCCGCACGGCGGGGGCGGGCGGCGGGCCCTTCGGCCCGCCGCCCGCCCTTCGTTCGACCTGCCGCTACGGGTAGGCGACCACGTTGACCGGGACGGTCCCGTCGGGGGTGACGCCTCCGGTGTCGTTGATGACGTGGGAGATCGTGCCCTGGTGCCCGAGGGAGACCGTCAGCACGTCGTGGAACTTCACGCCCGCCGTGTTCGGCACCTCGAACGCGTGGTAGGCGTTCACCGCCGGGTTGACGTTGAAGTAGCAGTAGCTGCCCAGCCCCCACGCCTCGTGGCTGGTGACGCCGTTGCCGACCTTGTAGGCGGCGTAGCCGTTCACGCCGGTCGGCGACACCCAGGCGGCCTGGTTGGGCACGTCGTAGGGCATCTCGTTCTGGAAGAAGATCGTCTTCCCGTTCTGGCCGTTCCAGGTGACCTCGTACTTCTGGTAGTGCTCGACGAACAGGCCGGTGGCCAGCACGTTGTTGCCGTTGACGATCAGACCGTTGTCGGCGGTGTTGACGTTCCAGCCGAAGGTGCCGGCCTTGCCGTGGTCGGCGCGCCAGGCCCAGATGTGGTCGATGATCGTGTGGTTGCTGTTGACGATCAGGCTGGTGGTCGCCTTGCCCGCGATCTCGCCGCCGATCCGGAAGAAGACGTCCTGGATGGTGGTCGGGTCGGCGGCGTGGTTGGCCGAGGAGCCGCTCGGGCCGACGGTCAGCAGGGCGGCCGAGTTGGTGGTGCCGGCGTCGAAGAGCAGGCCCTTGAGCCGGACGCCGTCGACGTCGGCGACCTGCATCGCGTTGACGCCGTTGTCGGGGACGAAGGTCGGGTAGCCGATGCCGAGGACCACGGTGTCGGCCCTGGTCACGTTCAGGGTCTGGTTGAGGTGGTAGACCCCGGGGGTGACGAACAGGTTGCAGCCCTGGGAGAGCGCGTTGTTGATGGTCGCGGCGGTGTCGCCGGCCTTGACCACGTAGAACCGGCTCATCGGCAGCGAGCTGCCCGGGGTGCTGCCGGACGCCCAGCTCGGGCCGGTGGCGTTGGTGCGCAGGCTCGGCAGGAACACCCGGTACTTGCCGGAGCCGTCGACGTACAGGTAGGGCACGTCACGGGAGACCGGGGTGGTGGCGAGGGTGGTCTCGGGCGGGTTGGGGAAGGTGTTGGCCGGGGCGCCCTGGACGCCGGAGAAGACCATGTTCCACACGCCGCCGTCCCAGCTGCCGAGGCTGCTGTCGCGGGTGTACCACTGCTGCTGCGAGATCGAGGCGGCCTGGCCGCTGACCTTGGTGTCGGCGACGTAGCCGCCGCTCGCCCAGCCGTAACTGGCCGGGTAGAGCGCCAGGTTGCCGCGCACGTCGATCCGCCGGAACGGGGCGGCCTGGGCGACCGCCCAGCGGTCGGTGCCGCCGCCGGGGTTGATGGCCAGGTTCTCGGCGGAGCGCCAGAAGTTCTGGGTGGCGTTGCCCGCGTCCGAGGCGTTGAAGGCGTCCACCGTGATGTTGCCGTTGATGGTGACGTCGCCGGGGTTCTGGCCCAGGCCCGCCACCGAGGTGTAGAAGCCGACGTTGTCGTTGACGTTGTAGGTGCCGGGCTTGAACAGGTCGGCGACCCGGTTCTCGGAGAACTGGGCGCTCTGGGTGTCCTTCATCTGGTTGAAGTGGGCGTCCAGTTGGGCCTGGATGGTGGCGCTGGACATGCTCGGGTCGTAGACGTGCACGTTGGGCCCGAAGTTCGGGGTGTCGGACTGGGCCGGGCAGGTCCCGCCGGTGCCGCCGGTGGGGCTGCTGCTGGGACTGGCGCTGGCGGTGGGGCTGGGGCTGGGGCTGCTCGCGCCGCCGCCCACGGTGAAGGTGAAGTGCGGGCTGTCGTACTGCGGGCCGCTCTTCTCGTAGGTGAACCAGTACTCCAGGGCGTTGCCCGTGGTGAGCGAGCCGACGGTCCAGCTCCAGGTGCCCGCGCTGTTGGCCATCCGGACGTTCTGCTGGTTGGCGCCGTTGACCAGGTAGTGGACGTCCACGTAGAGCGCGGGCGTGGCCGGGGTGAAGACGATCTTGACCTGCGAGGCGTTCAGCTGGGTGGCGCTCTGGGTGTAGTCGCCCGCGGCGGAGGCGGGGCCGGCGGTGGCGGCCAGGCCGAACAGGGCCGCGAGGGTGAGCGCCACCGCGGCGAGCAGCGCGAGCACCCGGGGGCGGGCGGGCTGCCGGGGGTGGGGGTGGGAGAGGGCGGTCGTCCTTCGCATGGGGGTCCTCTCGTCCGGCTTCGTGAAGTGAACGCCGGGCCGAAGTGGGAGAAGGGGTGGTTTCGCCTTTCTGCTGAACCCGACCGGTTGAGAGCGCTCTCTGGGTTCGTACGGAAGTGTTGAGGGGGTGACGACCCACCGTCAAGTGGCGTGCAGGATTCACCTCTTGAACGGACGGGAACGGCCCCCGGAGCACCGACGGGCGGCCCGGTGCGGCTCGCCGGGCGCGGCTCGCCCCGACCCGGCCCGGCCCGCTCCGCCTCGGCCCGCTCAGCGGGCGAGCGGGGAGCCGACCCGGTGCAGCGTGCCCTCCGGGTCGACGTAGCCGAACTCGCGCAGCCCGTACGGGGTGTCGGCCGGCTCGGTCAGCCGTCCCGGCGGTGCCGCCGCCGCCCACTCGGCGTGCAGCGCGTCCGCGTCCGACACGTACAGGTAGACCACCGCGCCGGTGCGCAGCGGGTCGTGCTCCGGCCACTCGGTCAGGTGGAGCTCCACCGCGCCGCGCGAGACGAAGCCGTACCCGGAACCGTCCCGGTACGGCTCGGTGGTGAACCCGAGGCGGCCGTAGCGCTCCAGGGCGGCGGCCAGGTCGCGGACCGGGACCACCGGGGCGACCCGCTCGAACGCGACGGGGCCGGACGGTGCGGACACGGGTTCCTCCGGGGGGCGGGCTACTCGGCCGCGGGCAGCAGGAAGTCGTAGTAGCCGGGGCGGGCGACCAGGGCGGCCTGGAAGTGGAGCGGTTCGCCGTCGGTGTCCAGCGGGACGTCGTGCCCGGCGGTGCGGGTGAGGCCGAGCGGCAGGTCGGTCACGTAGGCGTGCTGGACCTTGTCGATGACGGTGTGCCCGGCGGCGCGCAGCTCGTCGAGCAACTGCCGGGCAGGGACGGCGAAGACGTCGGTGCCGCCGAGCCGGACGGTGATCCGCTCCGGGCCGGGGCGCGGGGCCCAGACCTCGGCGGCGGTGAGGGTGCGGCCGTCCTCCAGGTGGAAGACGATCTCGAACTGCTCGTGCAGGGCGGTGACCTTCATGTAGGCGAACCGCCCGGCGAGGCCCTCGTCCTTGACCCTGACCCGGCCGAGCGCGGCGGCGGCGGTCTCGAGGTCCTCGGCGGCCATCCCGAGCGGGAAGCCGGTGATGCCCCGGGCCGGTTCGAGGTCGATGTCCATGCCGGTCATTGTAGGAGGCAGGTGCGGATCTTCCAGCCGTTCCCCGCCAGGTACTTCTGGAACTTCCGGTTGCCGGGCAGCGAGTCGACCATGTCCTTGATCGCGGCGTCGTACTTGGTGCCGTGGACGCGGCGGATCTCGTCGATGTCCATCTTCATCGCCTCGTCGAACTTGCCCTGCTGGATCAGGCTCTTCTGGGTGGCGCGCCACTGCTCGCTGGCGGCGGAGGAGCCGGTGCTGATGAAGTCGCGGTGGTCGTCGTACTCCATCCGGATCGCCGGGCCGGTGCTCTCCTTGAGGTCGGGGGTGCCCAGGCCCAGGTAGGTGGCCTTGGCCGGGATGTGGTTGACCTCGTAGCGGGTGGTGTCGCTGCCGTCGGTCCAGTTCGCGGGCGTCAGCTTGCCGTACCAGCCGCCCCAGCCGGAGGGCTGCTTGGGGGCCAGGCCGAGCGGGTCGGTCCAGTACAGCGGGTTGGGGACGTAGCCGTGCGGGTCGGGTCCGGCCTCCTGGCCGAGCGGGTCGGTGCTCAGGTAGCGGCCGGTGGCGGGGTCGTAGTAGCGGAAGTAGTTGTACTCCAGGCCGGATTCGGCGTCGTGGTACTGGCCGGGCCGCCCGAGCGGGCAGTCGGGGGCGCCGTCGGCGGCAGGGTGCCGGAAGCGGCGCCCCCAGACGTTGGTGTCCGCGTGCCAGACGATCCGGCCGTCGGGGTGGACGAGTTCGCTCGGCGCGTCGACCAGGTCGGCGACGATCGCGTAGAACCGCTCGTCGACCGGGTCGCCGTCGGGGCCGGTGATCCGTTCGCGCTGGGCGACGGCCCGCCAGGTGCCGGGCTCCCAGTCCCAGCTGACGGTGCGGGCGGCGCCGTTGGGCAGGACGGTGCGCTGCTCGGCGAGCTGGTTGTCGTCCCAGCTGAACCAGGTCCGTTCGGCGTCGGTGCGGATCCGGCCCCCGGCGTCCAGCAGGTGTTTGGAGGTGCGCCGGCCCAGGACGTCGTAGCCGTAGGCCCAGCGGGTGCCGTCGGGGGCGTCGAGGCCGGTCAGCCGGTTCCGGTCGTCCCAGTGGTAGTGCCACTCGCGGCGCCCGCCGGAGAGGGTGCGCACGGTGCGCCGGACCAGCCGGCCGCGCTCGTCGTGGTCGAAGGCGGTGCGGCCCGCGGTGCGCAGCAGGGAGCCGGTGTAGGCGCGTTCGCCGGCGCAGCCGTCCTGCGGGCGGCGGGTGTCGTGGGCACGGGTGACGGCGCCGAGGGCGTCGTAGGCGTAGCTCTCGTGGGCGTCGTCGGCGGTGACGCGGGTGATCCGTCCGGCGGGGGTGAGGGCGTAGGTGCGGGTGCCGCGGAGGGTGTCGGTGACGGCTTCGGGGAGGCCGTCGGCGCGGTAGCGGTAGCCGCGCCGGTGCAGCGGGGCGGGGGCGCCGTCGGTGCGGGCCCAGAGGGCCTGGCCGGTCAGCCGGCCGGACGGGTCCCAGCTCTGGGTGAGGGCGGCGCCGGAGCCGAGGCGGCTGGTGGTGACCCGGCCCGCCGCGTCGCGGGTGAAGGTGAGTTCCTCCAGCAGGGTGGTGAGCGCGGCGGGGCGGTCGGCCTCGTCCCAGCTCCAGGTGGAGGTGAGGCCGGTGGGGGTGGTGCGGCCGGTGCGGCGGCCGAGCGGGTCGTAGCGGTGGTGGGTGGTGCGGCCGTCGACGTCCTCGGTCAGCACCCGGCCGACCGGGTCGTGGGTGAAGGTCACGGTGGAGCGGCCGTCGGTCAGGACGGCGAGGTGGCCGTGCTCGTCGTAGCCGAGGGTGGTGGTGGTGCCGTCGTGGTCGCGGCGCTCGACGAGCCGGCCGAGCGGGTCGTAGGCGAAGGCGGTGGTGCGCCCGTCCTGGTCGGTGGTGGCGAGGAGTTGGTCGGCGGCGTCCTTGGTGTGGCGCAGGGTGCGGCCGTTGAGGTCGCGTTCGGCCACCAGGTGTCCGGCCGGGTCGTAGTGGTACTCCCAGACCGCCTCGCCGGTGGTCACGGCGGTGAGCCGCAGCTCGGTGTCGTAGCGGAAGGTCTGGACCTCGCCGTCGGCGCGGACCTGCCGCCGCAGGCGTCCGAACGGGCCGGTCTCGAAGCGGACGACGGCTCCGGCGGCGTCGCGCTGCTCGACCGTGTTGCCCTCGGGGTCGTGGCTCCAGGTCTCGGCGGTGCCGTCCGGGTGGCGGCGCTCGGTGACCTGGCCCTCGACCCGGCGGGTGAGCCGGGTGGTGGCGCCGAGCGGGTCGGTGACGGCGGCGACCCGGCCGAACGCGTCGTACTCGACGGTCGCGGTCCGGCCGAGCGGGTCGGTGACGGCGGTGATCAGCCCGGCGGGGTCGGTGGCGATCCGGTGGGTGCGGCCGAGCGGGTCGGTCAGCGCGGTCATCCGGCCCTGGCCGTCGTAGGCGTAGCGGGTGACGGCGCCGGCCGCGTCGGTGCGGCCGAGCAGGTTCCCGGCGGCGTCGTAGTCGAAGGCTGCGGTGGTGCGGCCGTTCTCCTCCAGGGCGGCGATCCGGCGCAACCCGGTGTAGCGGACGGTGAGTTCGCTGCCGTCGGGGGCGGTCACCCGGACCGGGTCGCCGTGCTCGTCCAGCCGGAGGCGGACGGTGCGGCCGAGTTCGTCGGTGCGGGCCACCACCCGGCCGTGCTCGTCGTACTCGGTGCCGGTGGCGTGGCCGAGCGGGTCGACGACCCGCACCACCCGGTGCTGCTCGTCGTAGTGGTAGGCGGTGGCGTGGCCGAGGCTGTCGGTGGCGACGGCGACCCGGGCCCGCGGGTCGTGGTGGAACGCCGCGGCGAGGACGCCGTCCTCGCCGGTGCCGGAGACGGCCCGGCCCTCCTCGTCGTAGGTGTACGCGTAGGAGTGGCCGTTGCGGTCGATCCAGGCGGTCATCCGCCCGGCCTCGTCGTACTCGTGGACGTGGGGCAGGCCGGAGGAGTCGACCACCCCGGCGAGGTTGCCGTCCGGGTAGTACTGGAAGCCGACCACGGCGGTGCCGCGCCCGCCGTCGGTGCCGTCGAGCAGCCGCAGGCCCTCGATCCGGACGCCTCCGGGGGTGACCGTGCGGTCGACGGCGACCCGGTAGCCGCAGCTGTGGACGACCTCGCAGGGCACGCCGTCCGGGTCGAGCCGGAACGCGATCCGGTGCCCGTTGCGGTCGCTGATCGCCGAGATCGGGCGGACCTCGCCGATCCGGTACGCCCCGCCGGGGCCGGGGTCGGCGAAGTGCCGCACCAGGCCGGTGCCGGGGTCCTCGATCCGGAAGCCCCCGTCGGCGTCCCAGGTCAGCGGCCAGCGCGCCCCGGCGTCCGGCAGCACCCGGGCCCCGTGGCGCGGCGGCAGCGGGTAGTGCAGGATCTGCGCGTCGTCGCCCGCGTAGTGCACCCCGGTGGCGTCGACCTCCACCCGCTGGTCCAGCGTGGAGGACCAGCCCTGCCCGAACAGCCGGCCCCCGACGTACCCCGACGCGTACGAGCGGCGCAGCACCACCGGCAGCAGCCCGGCCAGCACCAGGTCCCGTTCGGCGGTGACGACCTGGCCCGAGACCACGTCCACCGGGTCGCCGGCGGTGTGGCAGCCGGAGTTCCCGTCCACGGACTGCCCGCGCCGCCCGCCCCGGCCCAGCGGTCCGCTCCCCCGGCCGCGCCCGCCGCCCGGGCGCGGGTGCGGGACGCCGCCCCGCCCCTCGCCGCGCATGATCCGCTCGAGGTCCTCGACGTGCCTGGCCTCGGTCTCGCGGGTGTTCCTCGCGACGGTCCTGAGGTTGTCGCCGGCCTTGCGGTAGAAGTCCTTCAGCGCCTTCCCGGCGTCCTCGGCGAGCGTCCTGCCGAGTTTCTGCGCGCCGCGCTCCAGGGCCTTGACGATCTGGTTGCTCATCCGAAGCTCACCCCGGCCTCCCCGTACGGTGCCCGTACCGCGGCAATCTAACGCGGAACTCCCGCGCCGGGGAGGGGGCTTGGGGCAACCGTGATCCGGCCGGGCAGCGCCGCCCGGCGCACCCGCCGCATCTTGACAGGGTCTTGGCAAGCCAGCAGGATTCCGGCGGATCGTCAGTAAGGTTTGCTGTCCATCGGCTCCCCCGGGTGCGCGGCCCCACCGGACCGCCCCGCCGGACAGCGCCCCGCGCCCCCGTGTCCCCGCATCCGCGCTCGCGATCCGGGCCCCCACCACGAGCGACCAAGGACTCCCATGAAGCGCCGTTCTCCCCTCCTCGCGGCGGCCACCGCCGCCGGTGTCGTCGGCACCCTGGGCCTGTTCGGCCCCGCCGCCTCCGCCGCGACCGCCACCGGCCCGATCACCGGCCTCGGCGGCAAGTGCGTCGACGTCGCCGCGGCCGCCAGCGCCAACGGCACCGCCGTCCAGCTCTACGACTGCAACGGCACCGCCGCGCAGAGCTGGACGGTGGACACCTCCGACCACACCGTCCGCGCGCTCGGCAAGTGCCTGGACGCCGCCGCGGCCGGCACCGCCAACGGCACCAGGGTGCAGCTGTACGACTGCAACGGCACCGCCGCCCAGCAGTGGACCGCCGACGGCGGCGGGCTGGTCAACACCGGCGCGGGCAAGTGCCTGGACGTCACCGACCGCTCCATCGCCAACGGCACCCCGCTGCAACTGTGGACCTGCACCGGCGGGACGAACCAGCAGTGGAACCCGCCCACCGGCTCCACCCCGCCCGCCGGCGGCCTGAACCCCGCGGTCTCCCCCGGCGGCAACTTCGACCTCTCGCGCTGGCAGCTCCAGGAGCCGGTCGGCTCCCCCGGCTCGCCCACCACCGTCTCCTCCGCCGCGCTCCAGGGCCCGAACGGCTTCCACGACGCGTACTTCTACACCGACGGCGGCGACGGCGCGATGACCTTCTGGGCCCCGGAGAAGGGCGTCACCACGCCCAACTCCAACTACGCCCGCTCCGAGCTGCGCGAGATGAACCCGAACGGCGGCGCGGCCGACTGGGCGCTGGCCGGCAGCCACCGGCTGGCCGCGACCCTGCGGGTGGTCTCGGTGACCTCCAACGTCTGCGTCGGCCAGATCCACCTCGGCTCGGGCGGCTCCTCCACCAAGCCGCTGATCGAGCTCTACTACCGGGCGAGCGGCGACATCGTGGCGGGCGTGGAGAACTCCCCCGACGGCGGGCAGACCACCCACACCGTGGGCCACGTCGCGGTGGGCACCAAGTGGAGCTACACCATCGCCGTCTCCGGCGGCAACACCATCGACCTGACGGTCAACGGCAGCACCACCCACTACCCGATCCCGTCCTCCTTCAACGCCTACCACCAGTACTTCAAGGCCGGCTCCTACAACCAGTCCTCCTCGGACAGCACCACCAAGGGCGCCCGGGTCGCCTTCTACGCCCTCGCGGTCAACCACGGCTGACCCGCCCCCGCACGACCGCTCCCCCGCACCACCGTCGCCCCGCCCACCCGGCGGGGCGACGGCGTTCCCGGCGCTCCCGGCGCCCTCCCGCCGCCGTTCCCCCGCGCCCTCCCGCCGCCGTTCCCCCGCACCCTCCCGCCGCCGTTCCCCCGCGCCCTCCTGCGGCCGTTGTGCGCCGTTGCGCGCCGTTCCGCGCATCCCGACTGCGCGTTCTGCGCGAAGATGTTCGAAACTGCGCCTCATCGAGCACTTGACGTCACGTCAGCCTGCTGCTGCGATGTACACCGGTCAAACCCGGCCCACCGGCGAACCGGCGGAGCTCCCCACCCCGCTCCGCTCGGCGGGGCCTGACGCCCCGTCCGGTCGACAGCACAGCGCAGCGTCCCGCAGGTCCGCCCGGCCGCCTCGCGCCGGGTCCGGGGCCCCGCGGTCACCCTCCACCGCCCCCGATCACCACCGAGGAGGCATCCACCGATGCGTTCCGTCCCGCGCCCCCCGCTGCCCAGGCCCGGCAGCGGAGGGCGCCGCTCCCTCGTGCTCTCCGTCGTCCTGCTGACCGTCGCGGCCCTGTTCGCGGCCCTCGGCCCCGCCCCGGCCGCCCACGCCGCCACCGCCGGGAACGCCACCGCCGTCACCCGCTCGGGCAACACCTTCACCGTCACCACCTCCGGCAGTGCGGTCGCCCGGGTCCAGCTGGCCCGCGCCGACATCTTCCGGATCTGGCTCAGCCCGAACGGCGCGTTCACCGACGACCCGGCCGGCACCGACCTGGCCACCACCACCGCCTTCGGCGCCGTCACCGCCACCCTCACCGACGCCGGGAGCTACTGGCGGATCGGCACCTCCGCGATCTCGCTGCGCATCACCAAGGCGCCGCTCACCTTCGCGCTCTACCGCGCCGACAACGCCACCCTGCTCTGGGCCGAGTCCCAGCCGACCAGTTGGACCACCGGCCAGACCACCCAGTACCTGAGCCGCGGCGCCGACGAGCAGTTCTACGGCACCGGCCTGCACCTGGGCGACTGGGCGCTGCGCGACCGGACCGTCCCGGTCGCCGTGACCAACTCCTGGACCGAGAACAGCAACGCCAGCCCGGCCCCGTTCTACATGTCCACCAACGGCTACGGGGTGATGCGCAACACCTGGGCCCCGGGCAGCTACGACTTCGGCGCGCCGACCCGGCTCACCCACAACGAACAGCGCTTCGACGCCTGGTACTTCGCCGGGAACTCGCTCAAGGACGTCCTGAACGCCTACACCGACGTCACCGGCAAGCCCTTCCTCGCCCCGATCTGGGGCCTCGAACTCGGCAACGCCGACTGCTTCAACGCCTCCAACCCCGCCTACAGCGGCGACCACGACCGGCTGCGCCACCAGACCACCCCCGACGCGGTCGGCTACGCCACCGACGCCCGCGCCGCCGACATGCCCTCCGGCTGGTTCCTGCCCAACGACGGCTACGGGTGCGGCTACACCGACCTGCCCGGCACCGTCTCCGGCCTGGCCGCCCGGGGCGTCCACACCGGCCTGTGGACCTCCACCGGCCTGAACAACATCAACTGGGAGGTGGGGACGGCCGGTTCGCGCGCCGTCAAGACCGACGTGGCCTGGATCGGAGGCGGCTACAAGACCGCCTTCACCGGCGTCAACCAGGCCGTCGCGGGCATCGAGAACAACTCCGACGCCCGCCGCTTCGTCTGGACCGTCGACGGCTGGGCCGGCACCCAGCGCAACGCCGTGGTCTGGACCGGCGACACCTCCGGCACCTGGGACGCCATGCGCTGGCACGTCCCGTCCATCGCGGGCGCCGGCCTGTCCGGCCTCAACTACGCCTCCGGGGACGTGGACGGCATCTTCGCCGGCAGCCCCGAGACGTACGTCCGCGACCTCCAGTGGAAGGCGTTCACCCCGGCGTTCATGACGATGTCGGGCTGGGGCGCGACCAACCCGTCGGCCGGCTACAACGACAAGCAGCCCTGGCGGTACGCCGACCCGTACCTGTCGATCAACCGCACGTACCTGCAGCTCAAGATGCGGCTGATGCCGTACCTGTACACCATGAGCCGGACGGCCACCGACACCGGCGTGCCCTCCACCCGCGCCATGGTGCTGGAGTACCCCGACGACCCGGTGGCGCGCGACAACCGGACCAGCGGCCAGTTCATGGCCGGCGACTCCTTCCTGGTCGCCCCCGTGGTCAGCGACACCAGCGTCCGCGACGGCATCTACCTGCCGGCCGGCAGCTGGACCGACTACTGGACCGGCAAGGTCTACACCGGCCCCGGCTGGCTGAACGGCTACAGCGCCCCGCTCGACACACTGCCGCTGTTCGTCAAGTCCGGTGCGGCGGTGCCGATGTGGCCGCAGATGAACTACACCGGCGAGAAGCCCGTCTCCACCCTCACCTACGACGTCTACCCGCGCGGCACCTCCTCCTTCACCCTGTACGAGGACGACGGCACCACCCGCGCCTACCGGAACGGCGCCTCCTCCCGGCAGCGGGTCGACGTCACCGCGCCGAACTCCGGCACCGGCGACGTCACCCTCGCGGTCGGCGCGGCGAACGGCAGCTACACCGGGCAACTCGCCAGCCGCGCCTACGAGTTCACCGTGCACGCGGCCGGCGCGCCGAGCGGCGTCTCGGTCGGCGGGACGGCGCTGCCGAAGCTGAGCGGCAAGGCCGCCTACCAGTCCGCCGCCACCGGCTGGTACTTCGACCCCGCCGACCGCTCCGGCACCCTGTGGGTCAAGGCCGGCGACCACGCCGTCACCGGCGCGTTCACCGTCACCGCCAAGGGCCTGACCCTGCCCACCGGCACCCCGGTCGGCGGCAGCGGCCCGATCCCGCAGGCCGGTTGGAAGGTGGTCTCGGCCGACAGCCAGGAGACCGCCAACGAGAACGGCGCCGCCGCCCACGCGATCGACGGCAGCTCCGCCACCCTCTGGCACACCCAGTGGTCCGGCACCCCCGCCCCGCTCCCGCACGAGATCCGGATCGACCTCGGCGCCCGCTACTCCGTCGACGGCCTCGGCTACCTGCCCCGGCAGGACGGCGGCGTCAACGGCCGGATCGGCTCCTACGAGGTCTACGTCTCCGACAGCACCACCTCCTGGGGCACACCCGTCGCCACCGGGAGCTTCGCCGACACCGCCGCCCTCAAGTCGGTGAAGTTCACCGCGAAGAGCGGCCGCTACCTGCGGCTGCGCGCCCTGACCGAGGCCGGCAACCGCGGGCCGTGGACCAGCGCCGCGGAGATCACCGCCACCGGCAGCCCGGCCCCGTAGGGCCCGGGCCCGCGCCACCACGCACGCGCCTGCGCCCGCCGGTCCCCCGGCGGGCGCAGGCGGCCTGACGCGGCACTAGTTGACGACGGGGAGGTTGTTGAGCTGGAGGAGGTTCCAGCTCTGGTTGCCGGTGTTCCACGCGTCGTCGGCGGTGATGCAGTCCCACTGCTGGAGGACGGCCTGCTGGGCGGGCGTGCCGGACGGCGCGGCGGCGTCCAGGCACCGGCCGGTGGCCCGGTTCTTCAGGAGCATGGTGGTGGGGAAGCAGGTACAGGTGTGCCCGACCCAGGCGGTGGTCCACTCGGCCGGGGCGTAGCCCGCGTCGCAGTACGGGTACTGGAGGACGGGGGTGCCGTTCGCGTAGGTCCCCGAGCGCCAGTCGAGCATGAGGCACTGGCCGGAGTGCCGGGCCTTGATCCGGAAGTAGCCGTTCCCGCTGTCGAGCAGCTCGTACTCCTGGGAGGCGCTGGTGTTGTCCGGCCACAGGAAGACGCCGGTGTACGGGGCGGCCGAGGCCCACATGACGTCGGCCCGCAGCCCGGTCCGGGCGTTGACCAGCTCGTAGCGGGTGGGTTCGTCCGCCTGGGCGGGGGTGGGGGCGAGCGCCGCGAAGAGCACGCAGGCGAGGGCCGCCGCCAGCGCGGCGGGGGTGAACCGGGCACGCCCGGTCCGGCCCTGGCTGTCCGAGCGGCCCGGGCGGTCGGGCCGTCGGGGAAGGGGTGTCCGCATGGTGGTCTCCTCCGTGGGGGTGCGGCCGTGGGGGGCGACCGCGGGTTCCGGGTGGTCGGCGGCCGGGGCGTCCCACCCTGGCGCGGTGGCCTGTGCACCGACCTTGCGGCCGCCTTGCGGGGCAGCCAGCATGGGCAGCCGGGCGCTTCGCGCGCGCCGCCGATCACGCGTTGATCACCTGGGGGGTACATGTGGACTTCCGGCTGCTGGGCGAGATCGAGGTGCGGTCGGCGGGCGGGCCGCTCGACGTGGGGACGCCGCGGCAGCAGGTGGTCCTGGCGGCGCTGCTGGTCGACGCCCGCCGGCCGATCGCGATCGAGACGCTCGTCGACCGGGTCTGGGGTCACCGTCCGCCCGCCCACCCCCGGCCGGTGCTGTACGCGCACCTGAGCCGGATCCGGGGGCTGCTGCGGCAGACCGCCGTTCCGGGCGGCGGGACGGCGGCCCGGCTGGAGCGCCGGCACGCGGGCTACGTGCTGGACGTCGACCCCGAACTGGTGGACCTGCACCGATTCCGCCGGCTGGTCGAGCAGGGCGCCGACCGGCAGCACGACGACGAGGCCGGGGCCGCGGAGCTCGCCGAGGCCCTGGGCCTGTGGCGGGGGGAGCCGCTGGCCGGTCTCGCGGGCGAGTGGGCCGCGCAGGTCCGGGCGAGCTGGCACCGGCGGCGGCTGGACGCGGCGGTGCGCTGGGCGCGGACGGAGTTCCGGCTCGGCCGCCCCGGCGCGGTGATCTCCGCGGTCCCCGACCTCACCGCCGAGTACCCGCTGGCCGAACCGCTGGAGCACGTGCTGATCCAGGCCCTGCACGCGGCCGGACGCAGCGCGGAGGCGCTGGACCGCTACGGCACCGTCCGGCGCCGCCTGGCCGAGGAGTTGGGCGCCGCCCCCGGCGCGGAACTCCAGTCGCTCTACCGCGCCGTCCTGACCGGCGACCGCCCCCCGCCGACGGCCCGGCCACCGCGCCCGGACGAGCCCGGCCGGGGCTCCCCCGCCCGCCGGAGCGGCCCGGAGCGGCCCGCCGCGGACCGGACGGACGGCGGGGCCCGCCCGAGGCTCGTCCCGTAGCCGCCGCGCGGGACCGGGCCGGACCGGGACCGGTCTCAGGGCGTCCGGGCGGCGGGCCGCAGGCCGTCCATCAGCAGGTCCAGCAGGCGGGCGGCCAGGTCTTCCCGCTCGGGGCGGGGGGCGACGGTGAAGATGCCGATGAGGGCGGCGGCGATGTCCTCGGCCGCGACGTCGGAGCGCAGGTCGCCCGCCGCGCGGCCCGCGTCGAGGATCGTGGTGATGGCCGTCAGCAGCTCGGCCCGAGTCCCGGTGTGGGCGATCCGACCCGATTCGATCATCGCCCGCAGGGTGTCGAGCATGCCGTTCTTGGCGGCCGTCCAGTCCCCGAACAGGTCCATCCAGCACCGCATCGACGCCGCAGGGGGCAGTCGGCCGAGCAGCTCGCGGGCGCCGCCGGTCAGCCGCTCGACCTGGTCCTGGTAGACCGCGTCGACCAGCGACTCGCGGGTCGGGAAGTGGCGGTAGAGCGTGGCGATGCCGACCCCGGCCTCCCGGGCGATGGCGCGCATCGGGGGCTCCTCGTCGGCCGACATGAACACCCGGGTCGCCGCCGCGAGCAGTTGGTCGCGGTTGCGGGCCGCGTCCGCCCGCGGCGGGCGGGTCTCCGCCCCGGAAGAAACGGAACGCGCTCCGTTTCTGTTACGGTCACTCATGTAAACGGAGCATAGTCCGTTTCGATCCTCCCTCCACCGGCGACCTTCACCATCGAGGAGACGGCGCACATGGCGCACATGCAGACACAGACCGACCGAGCACCCGCGACCGGCGGCCGGGCCGTACGGATGGACTCCTTCGGCGGCCCCGAGCACCTGCACGTCCGGGAGGTCCCGGCGCCGCAGGCCGGGCCGGGGCAGGTCCGGGTGCGGGTCACCGCGGCCGGACTGAACCCGATGGACTGGTTCATGACCTCCGACGCGGACACCGCCGCCCGCTTCGGCCTGACCCTCCCGGTCGGGTTCGGCACCGACTACGCGGGCGTCGTCGACCAGGTCGGCGAGGGCGTCAGCGGTTTCGCCCCCGGCGACCGGGTGTTCGGGGGCGCCCTGTCCCGGGCGGTCGCCGACTTCGTGCTGGTCACCCCGTCCGGGGAGACCGCGGCGGACGAGGCCCACCGCACCCCCGACGGCGTCGACGACCGCACCGCCGCCACCCTCACCATCGCGGGCCGCACGGCGTCCGCCGCCCTCGCCGCGATCGCCCCCGGCCCGGACGACACCGTCCTGATCGGCGGCGCCGGCGGCGGGGTCGGCGTGTTCGCCGTCCAACTGGCCCGCCTCGCCGGGGCGCGCGTGATCGGGACGGGGTCCGCGGCGTCGGCCGACCACCTGCGCGGCCTCGGGGCCGAGCCGGTCACCTACGGCGACGGCCTGGCCGAACGGGTCCGCGCCCTCGCCCCCGGCGGCGTCACCGCCGCGCTCGACCTGCACGGGACCGACACGGTGGACGTGGCGCGGGAACTCGGCGTCCCGGACGGCCGGATCTGCACCATCGCCGCGCAGGTCGACGGCGTGACGGCCGCCAACGGCGCGAACGCCGCCCCCGGCGCCCTGGAGGAGATCGCCCGCCTGGTCGCGGCGGGCAGGCTGCGGGTGCCCGTCGCGGCGACCTTCCCGATCGACCGGGTCCGGGCCGCGGTCGAGCTCCAGGCCGACCGGCACGTCCGGGGCAAGGTCGTCATCGACCTCTGAGCCCGACCGCGCGGAGCACGGGACCGGCTCCGGCACCGACCGCGCCGGTCACCGCACGGAGGTCCGCAGCACCCCGGGCAGCCACCGACCGGCGCGCAGCGCCAGGACCGCCCGCAGCGGCGGTGGGACGGCGGGCGACCGGGCGCCCCGGCGCGCGACGGTGCCGGTCGGGAGCAGTTCCCGGCGGCGTTCGGCGAGGCAGTGTCGGAGGCCGGTGCGCCAGGCGCCGGAGACCGGGCACGGCGGCCGTCGTCCGGAGTGTCGACCGCCCGGGCGGCGCGCAGCAGCGCGAGGAGGACCCGGCGGCCGGCTGCGGGCCCCGTCCTACCGCCAGGATCACCACCGGACGGACCAACCGCGCCGTCCCGTCGACCGAACGGCGGTACGACACGTCCCCGCCCCCGGCAGCGGACGCGCGGCCGGCCACACGTACGGGCGGCGGGGCGTGCGCGCGGCGCGGGGCGGTGCCGCCTGCGCCCTGCCCGGGGCCTCGTGCGGCCGGTACGCTCGCTGCCGCGTCCGCGCCCCGGCCGAGAGGAAACCCCGTGTCGTTTACCGTCACCCGGCAGAACAGTCCGCTGGGCCCCCAGCTGACCTGCTACGGCGAACTCGACCTGCACACCGTGCCCCGGCTGCGGGCCGCCCTCGCCTCCGCCCAGTTCGACGCGCCCGCCCTGGTCACCGTCGACCTCGCCGCGGTCACCTTCATGGACTCCGCAGGCCTGAACCTGCTCTTCGACGCCCGCCGGACCGCCCGGCACACCGGTGCCGTCCTGCAACTGGCCCGCCCCTCGGCCAACGTGATGCGGCTGCTGGAGGTGGTCGGCGCCGACCGGGTCTTCGACCTCCAGCCGCAGGAGCCGCCCGCCCCCGCCTGAGCGGCCCGGCCGAGCCCGTCCCGGGCCGCGCGGGGCGTCGGGTTGGCGTCAGCGTCAGCCGGTGCAGGCGTCAGCCGGTGTCGGCGTCAGCGTCCGTCGGCGTCGGCGTCGGCGTCGGCGTCGGCGTCGGCGTCGGGAGCGTCGGTGCCGGTGCGCTCGGCGGCGTCGGCGGTCGCGTCGTAGCCCTCCTGCGGGCCGTGGACGTCCGGGTCGTGCTCCCGGGCGGGCCGGACGTCGGCGGCCCGGTCGCCGTAGCGGCGGTCGCCCTCGGCGTCCGGGCGGCCCCGCCCGTCCGGTGCGGGTTCGCGGTGTGCGGTCATCGGCGTCTCCCCGGGTCGGGTGCTTCGGGTCGGGTGCTTCGCCCTCGCGGCTACCCGGCCGGTCCGCGCGCAATCCGTCCGGGGCCGCCGGACGGACCCTCAGGAACCGGCCGGTGCCGTGGCCGCGCGCCGGACCACCGGGAGGGCCGCCTTCGCGTGGTCGGCCATCCGGTCGAAGATCTCCGTGTGCTGCCGGTCGGTGAACGGGGTGGTGCCGAGGGCGGTCACCTGCACGGTGAGGATCAGGTTGCTCTGCCGCACCACCAGCACGAAGGTGCCGGCCGTCCCGATGGACTCCTTGTTGAGGTAGCGGAACGCCTCGGTCCCCACGCCCGGCACGGGGGTGGTGGCCGCGTCCTTCGCGAGCTGGTCGCGGGCCACGGTCCGCTCGGCCGGGAACTGGGACTTCGCGGTGTCGACGTCGCGCCAGAACGCCAACTGGGTCTCGACCGTGCCCTGGGGCTTCGAGAGGTCGGCCGTGCCGTTCGCCTGGTGGGCGACGTCCTGCCGGCAGTCGACCGTCTTCTCCCGGTCCGTGCCGGAGACCGTGTCGCCGAGGGTGTCCGTGCCGGTCGGCGTTCCCAGGGTGTCGGAGAAGGAGCCGTAGCCGAGGAGTCCGCAGGTGGCGGTGAGCCCCGCGGGGACGGCGAACGCGCCGGGCCCGGCGGAGTCGGCGATGTCGGCCGACCCGGTGCGTTCCGTGCTGCTGCCGCACGCGACGGCGGTGCCCGCGAGGAGCAGGGCCGCTGTCGCCCTGCCGAGGTGACGCTTCGTCATGGCGTCAGCGTAACGGCGGGCGCAGACGGCGGCGGGAAGATCCTCGAGACCGTCCCCGGTCCGGCCGCCACGGGCAGAAACGTCCCGCCGGAACGGCCCCTCCCGCGGTCGGGGCGGGTGGCGGCGCGGCGGAGGTCACGCGCTCCATCCGGGCGACACCGGGAGGTCACGGGTGCTCCCCCGGCCAAGCGAAATCCCGCCTCCAGGCGGCGCAGCACGGCGGTGGCGGCGGGTCGGCGGCGGTGGGGCGTCGCCTTGCATGTGCGGCATGTCAACACTTCGACACGGGCGTCACCGCACGCTCCGGTCCGACTTTCCGCTGCCCCGGGGGCGGCAGACCCGGCCCCGCCCGGAGCGGGCTCCGTCCCGGGCGCCGGGGGCGGGACGGCTGCTGCCCTGGGTGCGGCAGACCTGCGCCCCCCGGCGGCGGCCCGCCGTCTCGCCGGCGGCCTGGCGCGCGCTGTCGGCGGTGACCGCCCCGGCCGGGCTGGGCCTGTGGGCCGGACGGCCCGCCGAGGGGGTGATGGTGGCCATGGGCGCGCTCTCGGCGGTGCTGACCGATGTGGCCGCCGCCTACCGGCACCGGGCGATCACCATGCTGTTTCCCCAACTGCTGGGCGTGGTGGGGGCGTTCGCCGCGCTGACGGCCGCGGGGCGGGCGGGTGAGCCGTACCTGCTGCCCGCGCTGGGGGTGGCGGCGGGGGTGCTCGCCCGGCTGGGCCCGGAGGGTTCGCTCGGCGCGATGGTCCTGCTGATGGACGCCGCGGTGGCCCGGGACCTGCCGCTGCCGGGGCCGCTCTGGCTGCCGCCCGCGCTGATGCTGCTGGGCGGCCTGTCGGTGGTCGTGCTGGCGCTGGCCGGGCGCCCGTTCTTCCGGGGCCGAGCCGAACGGGCGCTGCTGGCCCGGTGCCTGGCGGGCTGCGCGGCGGTGCTGGAGCCGGACGCGGCGGGCCCGGCCGGGACGGCGCGGCGGCGCGCGCTGCACGACGCGCTGGAGCAGGCCCGGCACACCGGCGCGGTCGGCGGCGGCGCGCTGCTGGCCCGGCACCTGCCGGGTCTGCTGGCCCTCGCCGAGACGGCCTCCTCGGCCGGGGCCCGGGGGCTGGCCGCCGGTCCGGCGCTGCGCGGGCGGCTGCGCGCCGAGGCCGAGCGGGTCGCGGCGGGCCGCCCGGCGTCGGACGGGGCGTGGCCGCCGGCCTGCGGCCCGCTGGAGGCGCGGCTGCTGCGGGCGGCCCGGTCCGCGGTGACGCCGGGGCCGGTCGGGTCCGCCGGCGGGCGGGCCCGCCGGCACCCGGGCCGTCGGCGGTCGGCGGCCCGGGCGGTGCTGGCGGACCCGCAGTCCTGGCTGTGCGGCCTGCGGGTGGGCCTGGCGCTGCTGCTGGCGGGCGCGGCGGCGGCGTACTGGGAACTGCCGCACCCGTACTGGGCGGTGCTGAACGTGGTCTTCGTCTGCCGTCCGGACGTCGGCCCGGTCACCGGGCGTGCGCTGGAACGGTTCTGCGGTACCGCGCTGGGCCTGCTGGGCAGCGGGCTGGTGCTGGCCTGCGCCGGGCCGGACGGGGCGCTGCTGGCGGTGCTGGCGCTGGCGGCGGGCCTGGTCCCGGCGCTGTCCGGCACCGGCTACCTGTACCAGGCGGCGGCGCTGGCCACGGTGGTGCTGATGGTCACCCAGATCGCGGGCGACCCGGGCCTGCCGCTGCTGCTGCCCAACCTGGCGTGCTGCGCGATCGGCTGCCTGGCCGCGGTGCTCGCCTGCGAGCTGCTCGGCCCGCACCGCCACCGGCAGCTCGCGGTGGCCCGCCGGCTGGCCGCCGCCGTCGAGCAGACCGCCCTCGCGCTGGCCCCGCCCCGCCCCCGCGGCGGTGGCGCCCCGCACCTGCAACTCGCCTCGGCCCGGGCCGAGTTCGAACGGGCCCGGCGCGAGCCGCCGTGGCGGCAGGCGGCGACCGCCCGCTGGGCCGCGCTGATCGACGAGGTGGAGCGGACGGTGGACACCGCGTTGGCCCCCGCCGTCCCGGCCGACCACCACCACTTCGACGCCACCCGCCACCACCTGCACCGCCTGGCCGCCGACCTGCACCGCCTCGCGGCCCGCCCTTGAGCACGGCCGAGCACCGCCGACCGGCACCGACCGGCACCGACCGACCGGCCGGGGGGCCGCTCCCGGCCGCCTCTGCCCGCAGCGAATCTGCGGCGGGCAGAGCGGCGTCCGCCGGGGGCCCGCGGCGGGCAACAGTGGAGTCACCGACCCTCCGTCACCACCGGGAGACCCGATGACTCCACTCCGTGCCCTCCGCCCCCGGGCGGAGGAGGGCGACACCCCGCCCAACCCGTTCGACGACCACCTGGCGGCGCTGCTGCTGGCCCGCCGGATCGTCCTGCTCGGCACCCAGGTCGACGACGTGTCGGCGAACCGGGTCTGCGCGCAGCTGCTGCTGCTCTCGGCCGAGGACCCGCGCGCCGACATCAGCCTGTACATCAACAGCCCGGGCGGCTCGGTCACGGCGGGGCTGGCGATCTACGACACCATGCGGCTGATCCCGAACGACGTCTCCACCCTGGCGATGGGGTTCGCCGCCAGCATGGGGCAGTTCCTGCTGACGGTGGGCGCGGCCGGCAAGCGGTTCGCGCTGCCCAACGCGCGGATCATGATGCACCAGCCCTCGGCGGGCATCGGCGGCACCGCGTCCGACATCGCGATCCAGGCGGAGAACCTGGAGTACACCAAGCAGGCCATCGAGCGGATCACCGCCGAGCACACCGGGCAGAGCCCGGAGACCATCGCCCGGGACGGCGACCGGGACCGCTGGTTCACGGCCGAACAGGCCCGCGAGTACGGGATGGTGGACCAGGTGCTGGAGTCGCTCGCCGACATCGGCACGGCCGCGTCCCGTCGACGGGCGGGGCTGTGACATGGCCTCCTACCCGATTCCCTACGTGATCGAGCGGACCGCCCAGGGCGAGCGCTCCTACGACGTGTTCAGCCGGCTGCTCAGCGAGCGGATCGTCTTCCTCGGCACCGAGATCGACGACGGCGTGGCCAACGTGGTGATCGCCCAGCTGCTGCACCTGGAGGCCGCCGGCCCCGAGCAGGAGATCGCCCTCTACCTCAACTCGCCCGGCGGGTCGTTCACTTCACTGATGGCGATCTACGACGCGATGACGTTCGTGCAGTGCCCGATCGCCACCTACTGCGTCGGCCAGGCCGCCTCCACCGCGGCCGTGCTGCTGGCCGGCGGCGACCCGGGGCGGCGCTTCGTCCTCCAGCACGCCCGGGTGCTGCTCGGCCAGCCCGCCAGCGGCGGACAGCGCGGCACCGTCTCCGACCTGAGCCTGGCCGCCAAGGAGGTGCTGCGGATCCGCACCCAGGTCGAGGAGGTGCTCTCCCGGCACACCCGTCACCCGGTGGCCGCGCTGCGCGCCGACATGGACCGCGACAAGGTGTTCAGCGCGCAGGAGGCCGTCGCGTACGGCCTGGCCGACCGGGTGCTGAGCAGCCGCGTCCCCGCCTCCTGAGGCGGTACGCGCCCGTACGCCCGGGCCCGGAAGCGGTGGGGGAACCGCTTCCGGGCCCGGGCGTACGGCGTACGACCCTGCGGCCGCTCGGGCGGCTTCCCGCCGCTCAGGCCGCCAGGCAGAGCCCGCCGTAGCGGCCCGCGGCCGCGGCCGCGGTGGCGGTCCGGCCCCGGGCGGCGGTGCCGTGCAGCGCGACCAGGTCCCGCTGGACCAGCGAGAGGACGTCCCCGAGCCCCAGGCCGAGCGCCCGGGCGGCGGCGGCGAGCACCTCGGAGGAGGCTTCCTTCCGGCCGCGTTCCAGCTCCGACAGGTACGGCACCGAGATCCGGGCCGCCTCCGCGACGTCCTTCAACGTCCGCCCCTGGGTGAGCCGTTCGCGTCGCAGCACGCCGCCCACCACGTCCCGCAGCAGCGGCTCCCTGCGCTCCGGCGCCTGCGGCGGGCGCAGCGGTACGACGCGGGCCTGGGTGTCCGACGCATGAGTTCTCATCCCCCAAGCCTAGGCACCGCACGCCCGCCGGACGGGCCGTACCGCTCTGCCCTCAGCAGAACCCCCGGGACCGCGAACGGTCGGCCGGCCGGCCACCGGGCGGGGTGCCCGGCGGCCGGTCGGCCGTGGCGGGTTCGGTTCCGGCTAGGGCACCGCCAGGAGGCACAGCAGCGAGCAGGCCACCGCCGCGGACGGCGCGGTGGTGGTCGGGACGGTCCCGGCGGGTGCGTTCGCGGCGACGAAGTCGGCGGACGCGGTGTTCTTCACCGGCAGCGCCAGCAGCAGCGAGTCGCAGTAGACCTGGCGGCTGCTCCCGGCCGGCAGCGCGAACGTGCCGGCGGCGCTCCGACAGGCGGGCGTGGTGGGGTCGTTGACGGTCACGGCGGCGGCGTCGACCGGGCCCGCGTTGGTGACGGTGATCCGCCAGTGCGCGGTGCCGAGCAGGCCCAGCAGTCCGACCGGGCTGGTCTTGGCCCAGGGCCCGGGTCCGCCGGGGGCGCAGTCGCGGGAGTTCGCGGAGCCGCAGATCTCCTTCTGGACGCTGACCCGGGGTTGGCAGCCCTCGCCGGGCGCGACGGGGACGGTGACGGTGTTGGAGGTGAGCGCGCCGGTCGCGTCGGTGCCGGTGGCGGTGTTGCCGACGGAGGTGGTGGCGCAGTCGGCGGCGACCGTGGTGCGGAAGCAGACCTGCGGCGCGTCGCCGCGGTACTCGACGACCAGCATCGGGTGGTTGTCCGCGGTGAAGTCCCCGGTGGTGGTGAGCACGAGTTGCGCGGTGACGGTGAGCGCGGGGTGCACGGCGGGGTCGACGCCGGACAGGTCGACGGTGCCGTCGGGGGCGAGGCCGGGGGTGGTGACGGGCGTGCCGTCGGGGTCGGTGACCAGGACCCGGGAGGCGGTCGGGTCGACGTGGGTGAGGTCGAGGCCGGTGAGCCGGGCCCGGGTGTAGGACCGGACGTGGCCGCTGCCGCCGTCGCAGTAGAAGTCGGCGGGCCTGAGCGTGACGGTGGCGCCGCTGTGCAGGCAGGGGCTGGCGGCGGTGGCCGGGTCCATCGAGAACAGCACGCCGGCGTCGCCGAGTCCGATCAGGCAGCGGGTGGTGCTGTCGTAGGCGTAGCCGTAGTCGCGGGTGACGCCGCCGTTGGCGCTGGGGTGGGTGGCGGGCAGCGGGAAGCCGGCGCAGGGCGCGGCGGCCGTCCAGTCGTAGCAGAGCGTGCTGCCGTTGCCGCCGGTGCCGCCCCAGGCCGGGAAGTAGCTGCGCGTCCCGCTGTCGGTGGTGACGGTCTCGGGGTCGAAGGTCAGCGTGCCGCCGCTGAACGCCGACAGGATGCCGGGCGCGGGCAGCGGCGAGCCGTCGACGGCGTAGCAGGTGGTCAGCACGGTGGCGCCGCCGACGGTGCTGGTGCAGACGCCGTCGGGGTGTCCGGCGGTGTCGTACGCGGTGAAGGCGTCGTAGGTGTAGTAGCCGGAGGTCGGTCCGACGGGGTGCGGGGTGCTCCAGCCGGCGCAGACCGCGCGGGTGGTGGTGTCGAAGCAGCCGAGGGCGGGCGGGCCGGCCGCGCTGGAGCCGCCGGCCTGCGGCGCGGAGGAGGCGAACACCTTGTCGCCGACGGCGGTCAGGCCGCCCTGGTAGAGCGCGGCGGGCGTGTTCGGCAGGTCGTGGTTGGGGGCGACGATCGGGGCGTACGGCTGGCCGGGGCAGGGGGTGCGGCCGGGCAGCGACAGGCAGAGCACCTGGCCGGTGCTGGCGACCGCGTACAGCGCGTCGCCGACCCGGGCCAGTCCGGCGAGGTTGTTGGCGCTGCTGGGCGCGGTGCCGTTGGCCGCCAGGGCGGTGTAGCCGCAGTTGGCGTGCGCGGCCAGGTCGAGGCAGCCGATGCCGACGCCGGTCGCGGTGGTGGCCGGGTAGTACAGCAGGTTGGGCTGCTGCGGGTCGAGGACGTACTTGGAGGTGAGCGGGCTGCCGAGGTCGCCGGTGGCGCCGCTGCCGAGCGGTCCGGTCGCGGTGTTCAGCGGGCGCGGCCAGGGGCCGCCGGTACAGGGCTGACCGGTGGTCAGGCTGCTGCACACCACCTTCGGCGCGGCCGGGGCGGCGTGGTGGTAGATGTTCCAGGCCTGCACCTCCCCGGTGGGGGTCCGGTACAGCACGGGGGTGTAGCCGTCGCCGCCGGTGGCCTGGGCGGTGGGCTGGACGGGGGCGAGCAGCAGCGGTGAGAGCTCGGTGCCGCCGGCCCGGGCGACCGGGTTCTCGGCCCGGACGGCGACGGTGGCCGCGCCGGTGTCGGTCGGCCCGAAGGTGGTGCCGTCGGTGGACCAGGACGGCGTCCACCCGGGCGGCACTCGCAGCGAGCCGGGGACGTAGCTCTGGCCCGCCCCGGCACCGGCGATCGGGTCGGTCACCGCGGCGGGGGCGGCGGCGTCCCCGGGGGTCCGGTTCTCGTACTGGACGGTCCAGTCGAGGGTGTCCCCGTGCTCGGCGGTGGCGGCGCCGGGGTGGGTGGCGTTCCGCACGCTCTTCACCAGCGTCGACCCCGCGGCGGCGGTCTCGGCGGGGGTCTCGGCGGTGGCGGTCTCGGCGACGGCGGCGGTGTCGGCGGTCCGGCCGCTCGCGGGGGCGGTGCCGCCCGGTCCGAGCAGCAGCAGGGCGGTGGTGAGCGCCGCGGCCAGCGCGGCGCGCGACGGGCGGACTCGACGGGCTCGACGGATCGGAAGGGGCGGACGCGGGCTTCTCAGCACTGTTTCTCCACCTCGGATCGGCAGCCGAACTGACGTCGCGTCAGCTCGTGCCGCCGACCAAGGTAGGGCGGCGAACAGTTCGACCCGGACCGACTTCTCCTATTGATCGCATCATGACCGGATATGACTGCGCGACACCGTCCGGCCCCCACCGTGACCGCCCCGGGAAACGAACGCCCGGATGCCGGTCGAGCCCGGGTTCGCCCCCGCCCACGCCCCGCCCCCGCCCGGTGAGGGGCGGCGGGGGTCAGGGGGCTTCGGGGGTGGTGCGGTGGACGAGGGTGGCGGCGGCGAGGGTGGCGGCGGCGAGGACGGGCCAGAGGACGACGGGGGTGAGGGCGGTGAGGACGGCGGGGGAGACCGCGAGGCCGAAGCCGGTGGAGAGTTGGAGGCGGGCCAGGGCGCGGCCGCGGCGGGGGGCGGGGGTGCGGGCGGTGACCAGGGCGGTGGCGCTGCCCGCGTAGAGGATCTCGCCCAGGGTGCAGGGCACCGCGACCAGGGCGACGGCGAGCGGCCCGAACGGGGTGGCGAGCAGGAACGCCAGGTAGCTCGCGGCGAGCACCGCCCCGGCCAGGACCAGGACCCGGGCCCGCGACCAGCGGGCGGCCGCCCACGCGGTGACGGGCACCTGGAGGGTCACCACCAGCACGGTGTTGGCGACGAACACCGCGGCCGGCCAGGCCGGCGAGGCGTGCAGGACGGTCACGAGCACCAGCGGCAGCGCCACTTCGGGCACGTTCAGGCAGAACACGTACACCACGTTGGCCAGCAGGAGCGCCCCGAGCCGCGGTGCCGCCCCGTCCGCCGCGGGGGCGGTCCGCCGCGCCGCCCCGTCGCGGACCCGGACCGAGCGGGCCAGCGCCGCCGCCGTGAGGAAGCCGAGCCCGGAGGCCAGGGCCAGCGCCCGCAGGGCCGTGGGACCGCCGGCCAGACAGGCGGTGGCGAGCAGCGCGCCGGTACCGAGTCCGGCGTTGCGGGCGGCCCGGGCGGCCGCCAGGACGGTGTCCCGCAGGTGCTCCTCGGCGACCGAGGCCACCAGTGCGGCGTGCGCGGCGGGCCAGGACTGGTTGCCGATGCCGAGGAACAGCGCGGCGACGGTGAACAGCGCGACGCCGCCGGTGGGCGCCGCCAGCAGCGCGGCCACGCCCAGCACCCGCACCAGCATCGACGCGGCCACCGCCGTGCTGCGCGCCCCCCGGTCGAGCCAGTGCCCGAGCGCCGGCATGCAGGCCAGCCCGGCGACGATGCCGCCGGTCATCGCCAGGCCGGTGGCGGCCGTGCCGAGGTCGAGCACGGTGATCCCGTACAGCAGCAGGAACGGCCGCAGCAGGCCGGTGCCGAGGGCGTCGACGAGCAGCGCGGCGGCGTAGCGCGGCCCGCCGCCGGCCCGGACGAGCTGCCGGACCGTCGGACGGGTCGACGGCGGGGACGACAGCGGGGGCGACGGCGGGGGCGAGGGGCGGGCCGGTGGCGGGGTCGGCGGTGGCTGGGTCGGCGGCCGGGTCGTGGTGGTGCGGGCGGCAGGGGGGCTGGTGGTCATGGCGCCAAGGTGCGGGCGGGGGCGCGGCGCGGTCACGTCGATTGACGCTTTCCGTCAACCGGTGCCGGTGGCGCGGCCGTGAACAGCGAGAATGCGGGGGTGACCCTGCGCATCGATCTCGCCGGGACGCCGCCGGAGCGCATCCGGTTCGGCGTCTCGCCGCTCGCCGAACTGACCGCGATGCTGCACGTGCTGGCCTCGCCGGAGCACCACCCGCACCTGGCCGGGTGGGCGGCCGGGGTGTGGGCGGGCCTGCGCCCCGAGCTGGCCGAGCGGCTGCGGGAGGCCGAGTTCCTGTGGCGGTCCTCGCGGGCCGACTTCCTGGTGCCGGCCCGGCCCCGGGCCACCCTGGCCGCCGAACTGGACCAGGTCGACCTGATCGGGGACGAGCGGTACGCGCACGCCGCGCTGGTCACCACCTGCGGCTCGAACCGGCGCACCTTCGCCGGCCGCTCCCCGCTGCACGACCCGGCCGCCCGCGCCGACGCGCTGGACCGGGCGCAGGCCCGCGGCCCCGTCCAGGAGGCGTTCGCGGAGCGCCTGCTGGCCGATCCGCCGGCCGTCCGGGCCCGGCTGCGGGAGACCCTGGAGCGGTGCGCGGAGGCGTTCTTCGACACCGAGTGGCCCGCGCTGGCCGCCCGCCTGGGCCGGGACGTCCGGGACAAGACCGAGCTGAGCCGCCGTCAGGGCCTGCCCGCCGCGCTCGCCGAGGTGTCGACGGCGATCGCGCTCACGGCCGACGGCGGCTCGCTGGTCCTCGACAAGCTCCAGGACTCCGCCGCGCAGGCCGGCCCGGCCGGCGTCACCTTCCTGCCCAGCGTCTTCGGGCATCCGCACCTGGTCGCGGTGTACGCCCCGGGCTGGCAGCCCGTCGTCCAGTACCCGGCCGCGGACGGCGACCGCCCTGCGGCCGTCCCGCTGGACACCGTCGCCCTGCGCCTGGAGGCGCTGGCCCACCCCGTCCGGCTGCGGCTGGTCCGCACCCTGGCCCGCGGCCCGCACACCACCGGCGAACTCGCCCGCGCCTGGGAGCTCACCCCGCCCGAGGTCTCCCGCCACCTCGCCGTGCTGCGCCGCGCGGGCCTGCTCACCGCCCGCCGCCGGGGCCGCCACGTCCATCACGCGCTCGACCTCGGCGCCACCGCCATGCTCGGCGCCGACCTGCTCTCCGCCGTCCTGCGCTGAGCACCGGCGCCGTTCCGCGCCCTTCGGCGCGGCGCGCCGTCCGGTGGGGAGTGCCGTCCGGTGGGGAGTGCCGAGCGGCCGTCAGGGCGCGGTCGGCGGTTCGGCGTGCAGGCTCGGCAGGTTGACCACGATCGCCTCCTGGGTGCTGCGGGCGATCACCACCACGGCCTCGTGCGCGGGGTCGGGGTTCTCCTCGCGGTGCGGGACGTACGGCGGCACGAAGATGTAGTCGCCCGGCCCGGTGCGCAGCCTGACCTCGACCGGCTCGCCGGAGGAGTGGTCCAGGAAGACGAACTCGGGGTGGCCGCTGACCACGTGGATCGCGGTCTCCGACTCGCCGTGGTGGTGGTCGGAGGAGGCGGTGGCGGGGGCGACGTGGGTCTGGCCCATCCAGAGCTTCTCCGAGCCGACGGTGCCTCCGCTGATCGCCGCGAACCGCCGCATCCCCCCGGTCTGCGCGGTGTCGCCGTCGAGCGCGTCGGCCCGGATGTGGTGCAGGCGGGCACGGAGCGGGACGGCGGCGTCCGGGCCGGTGGCGTCCGGCGCGGGCAGGTGCGGGTGGAAGCCCTCGCCGGCACGGGTCCGCCCACCCCCGTCGGTCGCGGCGGTCGCGGCGGGCGCCGGAGCGGGACGGTGCGGTTCGGCGGACACGGGCTCTCCCGGAGGTGGACGGCGGTGGTGCGCACGGAGCACCGGCGGACGACGGCGGGTGCGGCGGCGGGTGCGACGGCGGAACGCGGTCGCGGCCACGGAGACGCTCGGCGGGGTGCGCGGGGTGCGCGGGACGAGGGGAACGCTAGGCGCGGCCCGAAAAGGATGTCAAGAGGTGTCCTTTCGGCCGGACGCCGGACCGGCGGCCCCGGACGGGACTTGATGATCGCCCGGCCCGGTGGATACTTCGGGGTATGCATATTTCCGCCAAGGCGGACTACGCCGCCCGCGCACTGGTCGAGCTGGCTTGCGACACGGGGCGTCCGCTCACCTGCGAGGCGATCGCCTCGTCCCAGGAGATCCCGTTCCGGTTCCTGAAGTCCGTCGTCGGCGACCTGCGCCGGGCCGGCCTGGTCCGCAGCCAGCGCGGCTGCGAGGGCGGCTACTGGCTGGGCCGCCCGGCCTCGGACATCACGCTGCTCGACGTGGTGCGCGCCGTGGACGGCGAACTGATCACGCTCCGCGGCGAACCGCTGGCGGGGCTCGCCTACCCGGGCCCGGCGGACGCGCTGCCGGGGATCTGGCGCGAGGTCGAGGAACGCACCGGGGAGGTGCTGGCGGGCACCACCGTGGCCGCGCTGGTCCGCCGCTCCGGACGCCCGCTGCCCCGGCCGGTCGCGGAGGCGGTGTGACCGGCCGGGACACCGAGCCGGAGGCCGTCCGGCCGGAGGGCGGGCCCGCGCGCGAGAGCGCACGCGAGAGCGCGCTCGAACCCGTCCGCGAACCAGCGCTCGAACCCGTCCTCGAAGTCGTCGAGTTCACCGACCCGTTCTGTCCGTGGGCCTGGGGGTCGGAGCCCGTGCTGCGGGCGCTGCGCCGGGTGCTGGCCGGGGCCGCCGCGCACCGGCGGGTGTTCGGCATCCTGTTCGACGACGACGAGGACCCGGCGCCGGACCCGGCCGCGGAGGCCGCCTGGTACGGGGAGTTCGTGGCCCGGGTGTCGGCGCACACGGGCGCGCCGCGACCGGCCCGGCTGCGCTGGGTCGCGGCGAGCAGCTGGCCCGCCTCGCTGGCCGCCGCCGCGGCGGAGCAGCAGGGGCCGCAGGTGGCGGAGCGGGTGCTGCGGCGGCTGCGCGAGTCGGCGTTCGTCCGGGGCGAGCCGGCCGACACCCCGGAGCGGATCGCCGGGGCGCTGCGCGGGGTGCCCGGCCTGGACGCGGCGGCGCTGGCGTCCGCCGCGGCCTCGGCGCCGGTGCGGGAGCGGGTGGCCCGGGACCGGGCCGAGACCCGGGCGCCGCGCCCGGAGGTGGTGGGGCTGCGCGGGTCGGGCCCGCACCCGGGCGGGGCGAAGGAGATCGCGGACGGCCGCCGCTACGCCCTGCCCACGCTGCTGTTCCGCGGCCCGGCGGGGTGCCGGGTGGTCCCGGGCTGGCGTCCGTCGGCGGAGTACCTGGCGGCGGCCCGGGCGGTGTGCCCGGACCTGCCCGCGGGGAGGCCGGAGGAGCGCCCCGATCCGGCCGAGCTGCTGCGCCGCTACCGGAGCCTGACCGCGCCGGAGTCGCCGGACGGCCCGCCGGACGGCGCGGTGACGGTCGCCACCGCGGGCGGCCCGCTGTACCTGTCGCCGGAGGAGGCCGCCGTCTCCCCGCTCCTCCCCGCGCCCTGAACCCCGGCCCCGGGGCCCTCCGCCACCCGGCCTCCGAATCACCGTTTCCCACCATGTGAGACACCCCTTCCCGGATCACGAGACGCCCGGCGCGACCGCCGATCGGACCGCAGCTCACCCTCTCCTGCCCGACGGTCCGTCAGTTTCCTTCTGCTGCGGTGCGATTGGCGGCTCGCACCGCATCCCGCAGCCGCCCCGGCGGCCCGCCACCCAATGGGACACCTTTTGGTGTCCATTGACACCGGGCCCGCCCGCCCGACAGGATGGCGGCATGCTTTCGACGCACCCCAACGTGGTGTGCCGCTACGTGGACTTCCGGCGCACCAGCAGCGATCTCTGTCTCTGAGTGCCCCCCTCCGCGCCGGCGGCACCGCCCGCCCGCGCTCCCGGAACACGGCCGTCCCGCGCCGTGCGGCAGGCCCCGGCCGCCGTTCCCGGGCCTCCTCCTCCTGCCAGGCTCCGTCCCGCCCGTGACCGGGCGGCGGCGGCTGCCGCCCCCTCCCCCTGCCGGTGCCCTGTCGCGCCGTCGTGCCCGTTCCCCGCCGTCCGCGGTCCCCCCGCGTCGACGCCTGCGTCCGGGCACCCGCCGCGCCGTGAAAGGTGACGCACGCCCATGACCAGCTCCGCCCTGCCCTCCTCCCCCCTCGCCAGACGTTCCTTCCTCGGCCTCGGCCTGGGCGCGGGAGCCGCCCTCGCCCTGGCCGCGTGCGGCGGCGCCACGGTCGCGCAGACCGGCGCGTCCGGCAGCTCCGGCACCCTCAAGTGGGGCTGGGCGCTGCCCACTTCGTGGGACCCGGTGTTCTCCTCGGCGGGCTGGGACGTGCACGTGCTCTCCCTGGTGTACGCCGGTCTGACCAAGCTCGACCAGAGCGGGAAGGCCGTCCCCGCGCTGGCCACCGACTGGAAGTACGACGCCGACGGCACCAAGCTGACCTTCACCCTGCGCCCCGGGCTGGTCTTCGAGGACGGCACGCCGCTGGACGCCACCGCGGTGAAGAAGAGCCTGGACCGCGGCCGCACCGACCCCAAGTCGCTGGTCGCCCCCCAACTGACCCAGGTCAAGCAGGTGCTGGCCCCGGACGCCACCACCGTGGTGATCGAACTCGCCTCGCCCGACTACCAGTTGCCCAACCTGCTGGCCGGCAAGACCGGCCTGGTGGTGAACCCGAAGTCGTTCGAGTCGGACCCCGCGGCGCTGGCCTCCAAGCCGGCCGGCGCGGGCCCGTTCAGCCTGGTCTCCTACGTCCAGAACAGCAAGGCCGTGCTGCGGCGCAACCCGCACTACTGGGACGCCGGGTCGATCGGGCTGGAGAACTTCGAGGTCTACCCGCTGCCGGACGCCGCCACCGTGGTCAGCGGTCTGCAGTCCGGGCAGTTCGACGTCGCGCAGATCCCCGGCAGCCAGGTCGAGGCGGCCAAGGCGGCCGGGCTGGAGGTGCAGGAGATCCCGTCGCTGGTGGTGGCGGTGCTGGACCTCAACACCACCAAGGCGCCGTTCGACAACCCGGACGTGGTGGAGGCGCTGAAGTACGCGATCGACCGCGAGGCGCTGGTGAAGACCCAGCTGTTCGGGCACGGCGAGGTCAACTACCAGCCGTTCCCGAAGGGCTACGTCGGCTACGACGCCGGCTCGGCCGACCTGTTCCGCTACGACCCGGACAAGGCGCGGGCGCTGCTGGCGAAGACCGGGCACCCGGACGGCGTGGACCTGACGCTGACCACCACCGCCGCGCAGGGCCTGCCCGAGCAGGTGCAGGCGCAGCTGAAGGAGGTCGGCATCCGGGCGCAGATCGAGGTGATCCCGGCGGCGCAGGCCACCCAGATCGTCTACGTGCAGCACTCCAGGGCGCTGTTCACCGACCAGTTCGCGGGCCGCGACTCGGCCGCCCAGGCGTTCCAGGTGCTGTTCGGCGAGCAGGGGCTGATGAACCCGGGCCGCAGCACGCCGCCCGAGCTGCTGGCCGCCGTGCAGCAGGTGTCGCGCACGCCGCTGGACTCGCCGGACTACCCGAAGGCGTTGCAGGCGGCGACCGCGCTGGCGGTGCGGACGATGCCGAACGTGTTCCTGTACAGCGTGCCGCGGCTGCTGGCCCGGCGGAAGTCGGTGTCGCCGATCCCGGCGTTCACCGTGGTGCAGCGCTTCGAGGGGGTGAGCGTCGCGTGAGCGCGGTGCTCCCGGCGGCGGGCCCGCGGTCGCGGGCAGCCGGGTGGGTGGTGCGCCGGACGGCCCGGGCGCCCCGGTCGCTGGGGCGGGTGCTGGCCTCCGCCGTCACGGTGTTCCTGCTCTCCTCGCTGCTCACCTTCGCGCTCGGCGCGGTCTCCGACGCCAACCCGGCGGCGGCGGTGCTCGGCGAGACCGCGACGCCCGCCGACATCGCCCGGATGAACCACGAGTTCGGCCTGGACCGGCCGCTGTGGGCGCAGTTCGGCAGCTGGCTAGGGCACGCCGTGCGCGGCGACCTGGGCCGGTCCTGGTTCACCACCCTGCCGGTGGCGGACTCGATCTCGGCCGCCCTGCCGGTGGACCTGTCGATCGCCGGGCTGGCCCTGCTGTTCGCCGTCCTGCTGGGCGCCGCCGCGGGCATCGCGGCGGCGCTGCGCCCGGGCAGCCGGCTGGACCGGTCGGTGACCGCGCTGTGCACCCTGCTGGGCACGCTGCCCGCGTTCGTGGTCGCGATCGGCCTGATCACCCTGGTGTCGGTGCAGCTGCGGCTGCTGCCCTCGGGCGGCTACGTGCCGCTGGGCCAGGACCCGGGCCAGTGGCTGCGGTTCGCGCTGCTGCCCGCCCTGGCGCTGAGCCTGGACGCGGCGGCGGGCATCGCCCGGCAGCTGCGCACCTCGCTGGTCGGCGCGCTGCGGGAGAACTGGGCGACCGGCGCGACGATGCGCGGGCTGTCCGGCCGCCGGGTGCTGTTCGGGCACGTGCTGCGCAACGCCGCCGGGCCCGCGGTGACGGTGCTCGGGATGAGCGTGCCGATGCTGATCGGCGGCGCGGTGGTCACCGAGCGGATCTTCAACCTGCCGGGCATCGCCCAGCTCTCGCTCCAGGCCGCCGAGCAGCACGACGTCCCGGTGATCCAGGGCACCCTGCTGGTGACCGTCGCCGTGGTGCTGGTCGCCAACCTGGCGGTGGACGCCGGGCTGCTGGCGCTCAACCCCGCCGCCCGTCGGCGCCCGGCCGGGGCGGGTGCGCGGTGAGCGCGGCGCTGCGCCGCCCGGTGGTGCGGGCCTCGCTGGCGGTGCTGGCCGCGGTCGCGCTGCTGGCCGTGTTCGGCGGCCGGCTGGCCCCGCTCGACCCGCTCGCCCAGGACACCGCGCACCTGCTGCGGGGGCCGGGCGCCGACCACCTGCTGGGCACCGACTACCTGGGCCGGGACGTGCTCAGCCGGCTGCTCTCCGGCACCGGGCTGTCGGTGGCCGCGGCGGCCGAGGCGGTCGGCACGGCCCTGCTGCTGGGCGTGCTGCCGGGGCTGGCCTCGGTGCGGTTCTCCGCCCCGCTGGCCTGGGTCTCGCTGCGCGCCGTGGACGCCCTGATGACGCTGCCGTTCACGCTGTTCGCGATCGCCGCGGTCGGCGTCCTGGGCAACGGGCTGCACCAGGCGATGCTGGCCCTGGGCGTGCTGCTGGCCCCGCTGTTCTTCCGGGTCACCCGGGCGGCGGCGCTCGGCCTGGACCGGGCCCAGTACGTGGAGGCCGCCGAGCTGATGGGCGCCGGGCGGCTGACCGTGCTGCGCACCCACGTGTGGCGCAAGGTGCTGCCGACGGTCGCGGTGACCACGGCGCACGCGCTGGCCACCGCGCTGCTGACGGTCGCCTCGCTGACCTTCCTCGGCATCGGCGTCCAGCCGCCCGCGCCGACCTGGGGCGGGATGCTCGCCAGCGACCTGGGCTTCCTGGCCCAGCAGCCGTGGGCCCCGGCCGTGCCCACCGCACTGATCATGCTGACCGTCGGGGCGCTGAACCTGCTGGCCGACGCGCTGCGGGACGCCGAGCCGTCCGCGCCCGCGCCGGAGGCCCCGGCGGAGCAGCCCGTCCCGACCCCGCTGCGAGCGCCGGAGGAGGCCCGCGATGAGCACCGCGTCCGTGTCTGAACGCCCCGTGTCCGACCACTCCGGGTCCGACCGTTCCGGGTCCGACCGCCCGGCGCCGGGGAGCCCGGTGCTGGAGGTCGAGGAGCTGCGGGTGGCCGTCGGCCACGGCGCCGCCGAGGCGGTGCGGGAGGTGTCCTTCACCGTCCTCGCCGGGCAGTCGGTCGGGCTGGTCGGCGAGTCCGGCAGCGGCAAGACGCTGACCTGCCGGGCCGTGCTCGGCCTGTCCGCCCCGGGGGTCGAGGCCGACGCCCGCACCCTCGCCCTGGGCGGCACCGACCTGCTCGGCCTGGACGGGCGCGGCTGGCAGCGGCTGCGCGGCACCCGGCTCGGCGCGGTGTTCCAGGACCCGGGCTCCTTCCTCAACCCGTCGCTCACCGTGGGCCGGCAGCTCGCCGAACCGCTGCGGCTGCACGGCGGCCTGTCCCGGGCGGACGCCCGCCGCCGCGCGGTCGAGCTCTTCGACTCGGTGGGGCTGCGCGACCCGGACGCGGTGTACGACCGCTACCCGCACGAGCTGTCCGGCGGCATGCTGCAACGGGTGCTGATCGCGATCGCGGTCAGCGGCGACCCGGACCTGCTGGTGGCCGACGAGGCCACCACCGCGCTGGACACCGTGGTCCAGGCCGAGGTGCTCGACCTGCTGGCCCGGCTGCGGGAGGAGCGCGGCCTCGGCCTGCTGCTGGTCAGCCACGACCTGGCGGTGGTCGCCGACGCCACCGACCGGCTGCTGGTCCTGTACGCGGGCGAGGTCGTCGAGGACGGCCCGACCGCGAGCGTGGTGGCCGCCCCCGCCCACCCGTACACCGAGGCGCTGCTCACCGTGGCCGGGCTCGGCGCCGGCGAGCGCACCCGCTTCCCCGTCATCCCCGGCCGCCCGCCCGCCCCCGGCACCACCGGCCCCGGCTGCCGCTTCGCCGCGCGCTGCGCGTACGCGGCCCCGGAGTGCTCCCTCGCCCCGGTCCCGCTGACGCCGGGGCCGGACGGCCGCCGGGTGCGCTGCCTCAAGCCCCGCTAGCCGCCCCAAGGCTCCCTGGCCGCCAAGGCCCACGGGCTGTCTCAGAGCCCGCCAACCGGCGCACCCCGACGCGCGCCCGCCCGGCCGCTGCGCTCCCGACCTGTCCCGGACTGTCCCGACCTGTCCCGATCCGTTCCGTTCCGTTCCGCCCAAGAGTTTCCGGAGGTGCCCAGTCATGACCGCTCTGCTCGAAGTGCGTGCGCTGGAGGTGGAGTTCGACCGCGGCGCACCCGTGCTGGACGGGGTCGACGTGGAGGTGCGGGCCGGGGAGATCCTCGGGGTGATCGGGGAGACCGGCTCCGGGAAGACCACGCTGGCGCGGGCCGTGGTGGGGCTGGCGCCGGTCACCGCCGGGCGGATCTCGCTGGACGGGCGGGACCGGGCCGGGCTGCGCGGGCGGGCGCTGCGGGAGGTGCGGCGGGCCGGGACGGTGCAGTACATGTTCCAGGACCCGCTGCGTTCGCTGGATCCGGACCTGACGGTGCTGCGGCTGGTGGGCCAGCCGCTCGCGGTGGCCGGCGTCCCGGCCGCCGAGCGCCGGCGGCGGGTGCTGGAGGCGCTGGACCTGGTCGGCCTGGACCACGCGCTGGCCCAGCGGCGCCCGGCCCTGCTCTCCGGCGGCCAGCGCCAGCGCGTCGCGCTGGCCCGGGCGATCGTCACCCGCCCGCGCCTGCTGCTCGCCGACGAGCCGGTGTCCGCGCTGGACGCCTCGAACCGCAACCACGTGCTGCGGCTGCTGGACGAGTTGCGCCGCGAACTGGACCTCGCCGTGGTGCTGATCTCGCACGACCTGGAGTCGCTGGCGGGGGTCGCCGACCGGCTGGCCGTGCTGTACCGGGGCCGGATCGTGGAGAGCGGCCCGGCGGCGGACGTCCTGGGCCGCCCGCTGCACCCGTACACAGCCCTGCTGGCGGCGTCCGCGCCGGGCGGCGGGGCGGCCCGGCGGGCCGAACTGGCCGTGCTGCGCGCCCCGGCGCCCGACCGGCCGGACGCCTCCGGCTGCGCGTTCGCCCACCGCTGCCCGTTCGCCGACGCCGCCTGCGCGCCCCGCCCGGCCGAGACCGCGCCGCTGCCGGGCCGGACGGTGGCCTGCCACCACGCCGGCGACCGGCGCACCCGCACGTCCCTCTGACGTTCCGTCGACTCCTGGAGAAATCCGCCATGTCCAGCCGTCCCACCACCTCGCACTGGGGTGCCTTCCGGGTCCGTCCGCGCCCCGCCGGCGGGGTCCTGGTCGAGCCGCACCCGGACGATCCGGCGCCCTCGCCGCTGCTGGCGGGCGTCGCCGGGTCGCTGCGCCACCGCACCCGGGTGCGCCGGCCGGCCGTCCGGGAGGGCTGGCTGCGGGGCGGGCCGGGGTCGGGCGAGGGGCGCGGGCGGGAGCCGTTCGTGGAGGTGTCCTGGGAGCGGGCGCTCGACCTGGTCGCGGGGGAACTGGCAAGGGTGAAGCGGGAGTTCGGGCCGCAGGCGGTGTTCGGCGGCTCGTACGGCTGGGCGTCGGCGGGCCGGTTCCACCACGCGCAGAGCCAACTGCACCGGTTCCTGGCCCTGTTCGGCGGTTACACGGCGTCCCGGAACTCGTACAGCCTGGGCACCTCGCTGGTGCTGCTGCCCCGGGTGGTGGGGGACGCGGAGGCGGTGCTGCGGGCCGCGTCCTCGTGGCCGACGATCGTCCGGCACACCCGGCTGATCGTCGCGTTCGGCGGCGTCCCGGCGAAGAACGTGTACGTCACGCCCGGCGGGGTGACCCGGCACTCCACGCCCGGCTTCCTCGCTCAACTGGCCGCCGCCGGAACGGAGGTGGCGCTGGTCTCGCCGCTGCGCGACGACCTGCCGGACGGGCCGGCCACCGACTGGCTGCCGATCGTCCCGGGCACCGACACCGCGCTGCTGCTGGCCCTGACCCACACCCTGGTCGCCGAGGGGCGGCACGACCGGGCCTTCCTGGAGCGCTGCACCAGCGGCTGGCCGGTGCTGGAGCGCTACCTGGACGGCCGGGCCGACGGCACGCCCAAGGACGCCGACTGGGCCGCGCCGATCTGCGGCCTGGCCGCCGAGCGGATCCGGGCGCTGGCCCGGAAGATGGCCGCCACCCGCACCCTGGTCACCGTCACCTGGTCGCTGCAGCGCGCCCGGTACGGCGAGCAGCCGGTCTGGGCGGCCCTCGCGCTGGCCTGCGCGCTGGGCCAACTCGGCCTGCCCGGCGGCGGGTTCGGCCACGGCTACGGCTCGATGGGCGACGTCGGCGACACCGGCCCGGCGCTGCGCCTGCCGTTCCTGCCCCAACCGGCCAACCCCACCGGCGAGTTCATCCCCTGCGCGCGGATCTCCGACCTGCTGCTGCACCCCGGCGAGGAGTACGCGTACGACGGGACGACCCGCCGCTACCCGGACGTCCGGCTGGTGCACTGGGCGGGCGGCAACCCGTTCCACCACCACCAGGACCTGGGCAGGCTGCGCCGCGCCTTCGCCCGCCCGGAGACCGTGGTCGTCCACGAGCCGCACTGGACGGCCACCGCCCGGCACGCCGACATCGTGCTGCCCGCCACCACCCCGCTGGAGCGCGAGGACCTCGGCGGCGGCCGGCGCGACACCCACCTGATCGCCATGCACCGCGCCGTCGACCCGGTCGGCGAGGCCCGCGACGACTACGCGATCCTCACCGCGCTCGCCGAACGCCTGGGTTTCGCAGCGGAGTTCACCGAGGGCCGGAGCCCGCGCCAGTGGCTGGAGCACCTGTACGGGCAGTGGGCCGAGCGGCTGCGCGCGGACGGCGCGGGCGACCCGCCGCCGTTCGACCGGTTCTGGGCCGACGGCGAGTGGCGGCTGCCCGAACAGGCCGCCGAGCGCACCCTGTTCGCCGAGTTCCGGGCCGATCCCGAGCGGCACCCGCTGGCCACCCCGAGCGGCCGGATCGAACTGCACTCCCCCGCGATCGCCGCGCTCGGCCTGCCCGACTGCCCCGGCCACCCCGCCTGGCTGGACCCGCCCGAACGGCTCGGCACCCCGGCCGCCCGGCGCCACCCGCTGCTGCTGATCGCCAACCAGCCCGCCACCCGGCTGCACAGCCAACTCGACGTCGGGGCGGCCAGCCTGGCCGACAAGGTCGCCGGCCGGGAGGCCGTCGAACTCCACCCCGCGGACGCGGCGGAGCGCTCGATCGCCGACGGCGACCTGGTGCGGATCTTCAACGACCGCGGCGCCTGCCTGGCCGGGGCCCGGCTCAGCGACCGGCTGCGGCCCGGCGTGCTCCGGCTGCCCACCGGCGCCTGGTTCGACCCCGTCCCCGGCACCGAGCCCCCGCTGTGCGCGCACGGCAACCCCAACGTGCTGACCGCCGACCAGCCCAGCTCCCGGCTCTCCCAGGGCTGCACCGGCCAGCACGCCCTGGTCCAGCTCGAACGCTGGACGGGCGGCGACCCGCCGCCGGTGACCGTCCGCCACCCGCCCGCCCTGCGCGCCGAGCCCTCAGACCCCCGATGACCACCGCCGTCCCGACCCCGGAGGCCCCCCGATGACCACCGCCGCCCCGCCCGCCTCCCCGGCCCCGGCACCGTCCGCCTTCCCGACCCCGGCGCTGGACGGGCTGCCCGAGGTGACCGCCGCCCTGGCCGCCTGCGCCGCCGCGCACGACCGGGACGCCGAACTCCCCCTCGTCGACTTCGAACTCCTGCACGCGGCGGGCCTGTTGACCGCGACGGTGGCCACCCGGCACGGCGGCCCCGGGGCCGGACTCGCGGACACCGTACGCATCCTGCGCGCCCTCGGCGCAGGCGACCCGGCGGTGGCGCTGATCACCGCGATGACGCTGTTCACCCACGCCCTGGAGGCCCGCACCCCGCGCTGGCCGGCCGGACCGCTGGCCGAGCTGCTCGCCGAGTCCGCCCGCCGTCCCGTCCTGGTGAACTCGCTGCGGGTGGAGCCCGAACTCGGCAGCCCGGTGCGCGGCGGCCTGCCCGCGACCACCGCCCGCCGCCGCGGCGACGGCTGGGAGCTGACCGGCCACAAGATCTACTCGACCGGCGCGTACCTGCTGGACTGGCTGCTGGTCTGGGCCGCCACCGACGAGGAGCAGCCCCGGGTCGGCTCGTTCCTGGTCCGGGCCGGCAGTCCGGGCGTCACCGTCGAACCGGTCTGGGACCACCTGGGCCTGCGCGCCTCGCGCAGCGACGACGTCCACCTGGCCGCCGTCCCGGTGCCCGGCGACCGGGTCGCCGGACTGTCGCTGCCCGGCACGGACGGCGGACGCGACCCGGTCGGCGGCGCCTGGAACAGCCTCGGCCTGGCCGCTCTCTACCTGGGCGTCGCGGGCAGCGCCCGGGACTGGCTGCTCGGCTTCCTGCACGAGCGCACCCCGAGCGCGCTCGGCGCGCCGCTGGCCTCGCTGCCCCGCTTCCAGACCGCCGTCGGCGAGATCGAGGTCGCCCTGACCGGCGCGGACCGGCTGGTCGCCGCCCTCGCCGCGGCCGTCGACGCGGGCGAACCGGGCGCCGCCGAACAGGCCGGCGGCGCGAAGGTGCTCGCCACCCGGGCCGCGATCGACGCCGTCCAGCAGGCGGTGGCCCTGGTCGGCAACCACGGCCTGACCCGCCACCACCCGCTGGAGCGCCACCTGCGCGACGTGCTGTGCGCCCGGGTCCACACCCCGCAGGAGGACTCGGTGCTGCTCGCCGCGGGCCGCACCGCCCTCGGGCGGGTCCGCCCGCTCTGACCGCCTGCCGCTTCCCTTCCCCTACAGCCGCTCGCCCCTCCGACTTCCCCTCACCATCGCTATACCAATTCACTCAAGCGATGACTACTCACACCTGTTACAGGCATTCACCAAACTGACTTCCTGTCACTCCTGCACCCCTTCACCGATCCAACCCCCTGTCACTTCCGTTACACCCCTTCACTGAAAGGACCAGCCATGCCCGTCGAGTTCGTCGGCATGATCTCCACCCACGACGTCTCCGAGATCCGCCCGGCCACCGGCCCGGTGGTGGACGTCGACTACACCCGCCGCTTCGCCCAGGCGCACGAGCAGGCCGGCTTCGACCGCATCCTGATCGCCCAGTCCTCGGGCAGCCCCGACCCGAACCAGGTCGCGGCCTTCGCCGCCGCGCACACCGAGCGCCTGGGCCTGCTGGTCGCGCACCGCCCCGGCTTCCTCGCGCCGACCGTCGCGGCCCGCACCTTCGCCACCCTCGACCAGTTCTCCGGCGGCCGGGTCGCGGTGCACATCATCACCGGCGGTCACGACGCCGAGCAGCGCCGCGACGGCGACTACCTGTCCAAGGACGAGCGCTACGCCCGCACCGACGACTACCTGACGGTGGTGAAGAAGGCGTGGACCGAGGAGGCCCCGTTCGACCACGAGGGCCCCTACTACCGCCTGGCCGACTTCCGCTCCGACGTCCGGCCGGTGCAGCAGCCGCGCATCCCGCTGTACTTCGGCGGCTCCTCCGAGGCCGCGTACCGGGTCGGCGGCAAGCACGCCGACACCTTCGCCCTGTGGGGCGAGCCGCTGGCCGAGACCGCCGAGCAGATCGCCCGGGTCCGGGCCGCCGCCGAGGCCGCCGGGCGCACCGACGTGCCGGGCATCAGCGTCTCCTTCCGGCCGATCCTGGGCCGCACCGACGAGGAGGCGTGGGAGCGGGCCCGGACCATCCTGGGCACCATCGAGCAGCGCGGCAGCACCCTCGGCTGGCGCCGGGGGACGGCGCTGGCGGGTGCCGACGCGACGCCGCAGAACGTCGGCTCGCAGCGCCTGCTGGCCGCCGCCGCCAAGGGCGACCTGCACGACCGGGCGCTGTGGACCGCCACCGCGAAGGCCACCGGCGCCGGGGGCAACTCCACCGCGCTGGTCGGCTCCCCCGAGACGGTGGCCCAGGCCCTGCTGGACTACGTGGACATCGGCGCGACCACCCTGCTGATCCGCGGCTACGACCCGCTGGACGACGCCCTCGACTACGGTCGCGAGCTGCTGCCGCTGGTCCGCCAGGAGGTCGCCCGCCGCGACGCCGCCGCCACCACCCCGGCCACCGCCGGCGCCCGGTGACCGCGCCCGCACTCCCCGCCACCGGTCCCGCTCCGGCGGCGGGGCCGGCCGTGGGACCGGCAACGGGACCAGCAGCGGGACCGGCGGTGGAACCGGTGGCAGGGCCGGACGGCCGCTGGGAGCCCGCCCCCGGCACCGCCGTCCGGGGCACCGTGGTCCTGCTCCCCGGCCGGGGCGAACACCCCGGCGTGTACGCCCGGTTCGGCCGGCGGCTGGCCTCCGACGGCTACCGTCTGCTCGTCCCCGCCACGGACACCGCAGCCGACCGCCACCCCGACACGGACCCGCCCCGCCGCCGCCACGGCTCCGACGCCCTCCCGGCACCGGACCCGCTCGACCGGCCCGGTCCGCGCACCCTGACCGGCCCGGCTGCCGCCACGTCCGGATCACCCGCCTCCGCCGCCGTCCCCACCACGGGCCCGGCAACCGGCCACGGTCCCGGCACCTCCCCGGCACCGGACCCGCTCGACGCGCTCGACCTGACCGACCTGACCGGCCTGCTCGCCCCGTCCGATCCGTCCGATCCGTTCGCTCCTGCCGACCCCTCCGACCCCTCCGGCCGTCCGGCCGCCCTGTTCGCGCAGGCGCGGGCCGAGCAGCCGGCCGGGGGGCCGGTGGTGCTGGCGGGTTCCGATCTCGGTGCGCTGCTCGCGCTGGCCCTCGCCGCCGAGGTGCGGCCGGACGGACTGCTGCTGGCCGGGCTGCCGGGGAGCGGGCGGCCCGTCCGGGCGGAGGACGAGCTGTCCGCGCGGACGGCCTGCCCGGTCCACCGCGGACTGCTGGCCGGTGATCCCGGGTTCCGGCCCGGTGCGCTGTTCGAGCCGGTGCCCGCCGCCCTGGCCGGTGCCGCGGCGGCGGCCCGCCCGGCGGTGCCGGTGCTGGCGTTCCACGGCTCGGCCGATCCGGTCGCCCCGGTCGGGGCGCTGCGGGAGCTGGCGGGGCGGCTGCCCTCGGTCGAGGCGGTCACGGTGGCCGACGGGCGCCACGACGTGTTCAACGACGCGGTGCACCGCAGTGTCGCGGCCCGCACCGTGCTGTGGCTGGAGCAGCTGCGGGCCGGCCTCGACCTGCTGCCGTCCGCTCCGCCGCCGCTGCTCGTCCCGCTGGGCCCGCCCGGCCCCGACACCACCGGCTGACCACCCCGCCACCCCCTCCCCCTTCCCCCTACCCCCCGACGACGGCCGGTGGCGTCCCGGCCGTCGTCCCCTCCCAGGAAAGGACCGTCCCCATGACGACTCTCGACGAACGCCCTCCCACCGCGGCACCCGCCGAGCTGCTGCGCAGCACCCTGCGGCGGCACGCGTCCGGGGTGGTGGTGATCACCGTGCCCGGACCGGCCGGGTTCACCGCCACCTCGTTCACCTCGGTGAGCCTGGAGCCCGCGCTGGTCTCCTTCTACCTCGCCTCGGGGGCGTCCACGGCCCCGGCGGTGCGCGCGGCCGAGGCGTTCACCGTGCACGTGCTGCGCCGTGAGCAGGAGAAGTTGGCCCGGGCGTTCGCCCGCAGCGGCGCGGACCGGTTCGCCGGGGTGCCGTGGCACGAGGGCCCGCACGGCACGCCGCTGCTGGAGGGTGCCGCCGCCCGGCTGACGGCCCGCCGGGTGGGGCTGCACCCGGTCGGCGACCACCTGCTGGTGGTGGGCGAGGTGGTCGCGGCGGACGTGCCGGGCGGCGAGCCGCTGGTGCACCACGACGGCGGGTTCGGCGGGTTCGCGCCGGGCGCCGGGGAGGGTCCGTGGCGCTGACCGTGCACTGGTTCCTGCCGACCACCGGGGACAGCCGCGAGGTGGTCGGCGGGGGCCACGGCTCCACCCCGGGGGCGTCCGGCACGGACCGGCCGCCGACCCTCGGCTACCTGGGGCAGATCGCCCGGGCCGCCGAACAGCTGGGTTTCACCGGGGTGTTGACCCCGACGGGCCCGTGGTGCGAGGACGCCTGGCTGACCACGGCGATGCTGTCCGGCCTGACCGAGCGGCTGGTCTTCCTGGTGGCCTTCCGGCCGGGCCTGGTCTCGCCGACCCTGGCGGCCCAGATGGCGACGACCTACCAGAACCTGTCCGGCGGCCGACTGGCGCTGAACGTGGTGACCGGCGGCGAGTCCCGGGAGCAGCGGGCGTACGGGGACTTCCTCGACAAGGACGGCCGGTACGCGCGGGCCGGGGAGTTCCTGTCGGTGACCGGGCGGCTGTGGCGCGGCGAGCGGGTCGACCACGAGGGCGCGCACCTGCGGGTGGCGGGCGCGGAGCTGACCCGGCTGCCCGATCCGGTGCCCCCGGTGTACTTCGGCGGTTCGTCGGCGGCGGCGGAGCAGGTCGCCGCCCGGCACGCGGACGTGTACCTCACCTGGGGGGAGCCGCCGCCGCTGGTGGCGGCGAAGGTCGAGCGGATCCGGGCGCTGGCCGCCGCGCACGGGCGCCGCCCGCGGTTCGGCGTCCGGCTGCACACCATCACCCGCGACACCTCCGCCGAAGCCTGGACCGAGGCCGACCGGCTGCTGGCCGGGATGGACCCGGACCGCATCCGCGAGACCCAACTCGCCCTGGCGCGCAGCGAGTCGGAGGGGCAGCGGCGGATGCGGGAGCTGCACGACGGGGCGGTCGACCGGCTGGAGGTGTACCCGAACCTGTGGGCCGGTTTCGGCCTGGTGCGCGGTGGCGCGGGCACCGCGCTGGTGGGCAGCCACGCCGAGGTCGCCGACCGGATCGAGGAGTACCACCGGCTGGGCGTGGACGAGTTCATCCTGTCCGGGGTGCCCCACCTGGAGGAGGCGTACCGGGTGGGCGAGGGCCTGCTCCCGCTGCTGGCCGCCCGGGGCCTGCTCCGGTCCGCCCGCTGAGCGGCCTCCGGCCCGGCTCGTGCCGACCCGCACCGCTCCCGTACCGGTCGGGGCCCGGGCTCAGCCGGCGGCGTCCGGGCCGGTCTTCGCCAGGCTCTGCTCGGCCCGGTAGCCGGGCGGCACGCCCTCGGCGAGGATCACGTCGGCCGTCATGTGGCGGGTCCGCAGTTCCACGATGTCCCGGTAGGCGGGCGAGTCGTGCCAGGCGCGGGCCCGCCCGTAGTCGGGGAACTCGATCAGGATCAGGCCCAGCTCCCCCCCAACTCCCCTCCAGCGTCTCGAACGCGCCGCCGTGGACGAGGAAGCGCCCGCCGAAGGCGTCGAGTGTCGCGTCGATGCGCCGCAGGTAGGCGACGACGTCGGGCCCGAAGTCGACGGCGTGCACCTGGGCCAGGGCGTAGGCGGTCATGGCTGCTCCCGGGGTCGTGCGGAGGGGGTGGGGTTGACGCGGCCAACGCTACGGAGCGGCGCGGCCGGGCGAATCGGTCGCGCATAGGTAGGGCCCAGGACGCCCGTTCTCCGTCTCCCGAACCGCGATCCGTACGGCGCGGTCGCCCCCGGTCGCCCCCCCCTTCACCCCGCCGCTCCCCCACCGGCCGGGACCGGGCCCCCGGGCGCGGGAGCGCGGGTGAGTAGCGGGGTGAGTATCCGGACTCAGGCTCGGCGGGGCGGCCCGCCGCCATCATGGGCGAGCCACCCGAGGACCAGGCCGATTCCGCCTCTCCCGATCACGATCCGAGGACCGTCCCCCATGCTGAGCACCGTCGCCCGCACCGTCGTCCCGGTTCTCGGACGCTTCACCGTCACCGCGGACGAGGCGGCGGTCCTGGCCCCCGGCAGCATCGTCGCGCCCAACCACTCCTCGCTGGTCGACCCGGGCGTGGTGCTCGCCGCCGTCCGCCGCTTGGGCGTCGAGCCGGTGGTGCTCGCCACCGCCGGGCTGTGGCGCGTCCCGCTGCTGGGCGGCGCGCTGGTCCGCGAGGGCCACATCCCCGTCCACCGCGGCACCGAACGGGCCGCCCGGGCGCTCGGGGCCGCGGCCGACGCGCTGGCGGCCGGGCGGGTCGTCGTCCTCTACCCCGAGGGGCGCCTCCCGCGCCGGGTGGACGCGGCCGACAGCGCGCCCGGCCCCTTCCGCACCGGCCTGGCCCGGCTCGCCACCGCCACCGGCGCCCCGGTCGTCCCGCTGGGGCAGGCGGGTGCCCGACGGATCAGCTCCGGGTCCACGGCCAAGCAGCTCGCGGGCCTGGCCACCGCCCCGCTGCGCCGCCCCGCCGTGCACGTCCACTTCGGGGCACCCCTGCTCCTGGACCCCGACGTGGACACCGCCACCGCCCGGGCCCACGCAGCCGTGACCGCCGCCTGGCGAACCGCCGCCGCCCACCTGGCCGCCCGCCGCGCCTGACCGGAGCCCGCACCACCCGTCCCCGCCCGTGGGCATCACCGCAGCCGGGCCGGGTCGGGTCGGTACGCGGCCGGACGGCTCAGTCGCCGGGCCGGTCCCAGTAGCCGGGGTCGATCGGTCGGCGTTCCTGGAGGTCCCGGCGGACGGCGAGGGCCAGGCGGAAGGTGTCCGCGCGGTTGATCCGGGCTCCGATCACCGCTCCCACCAGCAGCGGGGTGAGGGTCGGGAGCTTGCGCAGCCCCGCCCGGGTCAGCCGCTTGCTGACCTGCCGCCGCAGGCCCGCGCCCTTGCTCAGCACCACCAGCGTGCCCGGGCGGGTCAGGTCGAGGCCCCGGCCCTCGCTCCAGGCGGCCAGGTAGGACTGCGAACGCTGCCGGACCGAGCCCGTCGGGGCCTGGCCGTAGATGGTGTACAGCTCGGCGATCAGCTTGAGTTCGATCGCGGCGATGGCGAGCAGTTCGGCGCCCATCTCCACCGCCAGGGCCGGCGGCACCGGCAGCATCGCCACCGCCCCGGTGCTCGCGCCGACCGCCGCCGACGCCTTCACCGCGCCGGAGACGATCAGGTCGGCCAGTTCGTCGGGGGTCCGGGCGCCGGGGTGCTGGGCGCGCAGCGTGGCCAGGTCGCGCACCGGGATGCGCGGGGCCGCGTCGAGCAGGCGGTCCGCCAGGACCCCGGCCCCGCTGCGGGCCCCCGTCCCGAGGCGGCGACCGCCGCGGAGCAGGCCGCCGCCCAGCCGGGTAGCCAGCCCGGTGCCGCCCGGTCGGGCGCTGTCCGGCCGGGCGGTGTCCGGATCCGGCCGGTTGCCGCCCAGTCGGGCCACGAGTGCGGACATCCGGCGCTTCCGCTCGCTCGGGGGAACGGGGTCGTCCCGGACGGGCCCCTCCCAGACCTCCGCCTCGGCGGCGATGCGGGCCAGCTCCTCCGCGGTCGGATCCTCCGCGGTCGGGTCGTTCGGCCGCACCTCGCCGTCGGGGTGCTCCGACGGGTTCGGCTCACGGGTCGGTTCCATGGGTTCCCTCTCCTCCCACCGCCCGGTCGGCGGACCGGTGCGCGTCCTGCGCGGACTGGGGCCGGGTGGCCCCGGCAGGGCGGATACCCGTTCTGCCGGTCCGCAAGAACCCCGCCGGGCAGAAGGACGAAAAAGGGAGCGCGGGCCCGTCAGGGGGTGCGCGGCGGCGGCCCGGACGGCGCGTCCGGGCCGAGGGCGGCGTCGACCGCGGCCCGGACGTGCAGGGCGGTGGTCGGGAAGAGCGGCACCGGGCTGTCGGCCGCCCCGACCAGCAGCTCGATCTCGGTGCAGCCCAGGACGACGCCCTGCGCGCCCCGGGAGACCAGCTCGGCGATCACCTCCCGGTAGGCGGCCCGGGACTCCTCCCGGACGACGCCCAGGCACAGCTCCTGGTAGATCACCCGGTGCACGACGGCCCGGCCCGGCGCGTCCGGGACCAGCACCTCGAGTCCGTGCCCGGCCAACCGGCCGCGGTAGAAGTCCTGCTCCATGGTGAACGCGGTGCCGAGCAGCCCGACCCGGTCCAGCCCGGCCGCCCGGACCGCCTCGGCGGTGGTGTCGGCGAGGTGCAGCAGCGGGACGTCGACCGCGGCGGCCACCTGGTCGGCGACCTTGTGCATGGTGTTGGTGCAGATCAGCAGCAGGTCGGCCCCGGCCGCCGCCAGCGACTTCGCCGCCCGGGCCAGCACCTCCCCGGCCTCGGTCCAGCGGCCCGCCGTCTGCAACTCCTCGATCTCGGCGAAGTCCACCGAGTGCAGCACGCACTTCGCCGAGTGCAGCCCGCCGAGCCGCTCGCGCGTCAACTCGTTGAGCAGCCGGTAGTACTGGGCGGTGGACTCCCAGCTCATGCCGCCGATCAGGCCGATGGTCTTCATCGCGCCAGTCTGCCATCCCGCCCCGGCGGCCCCACCGCGCCCCGGCATCCCGGCCCCGGGGTCACTCGCCCTGGCCGGCGCTTCCCACCGGGCCGACCCGCACCGGGGTCCCGCTGCCGTCCGTGACGGGCAGCGAGGCGGCGCCCGGCCAGGGCAGGGTGACCGACTGGGTCTCGTCCGGCGGGGTCACCACCAGGCCGGTGATCCGGATGCCGGAGCCGCCCGAGGTGTTGGCCGGGTAACCGATGCCGAAGTAGGTCGACTTGCCGCTCTTCAGGACGCCCGCGACGACCGGCTCGCCGGAGCGCTCGGCGGACAGCGGGCCCGCCGAGGTCTGGAGGTCGACGCCCGCGTACCCGGAGATCGCGCAGTCCTTGCCGCTGCGGTTCTTCAGCTCGACCACGACGGTGCGGGTGGCGTCGCCGGTGATGGTGCGGTCGGCGGCGGTGACGGTCAGGTCCGCCGTCCGGCACTTGGCCGCCTTCCCGGCCGCGTCGGAGCCGGTCGGTGCCGCGCTGGTCGGCGCGGCGCTCTTCCCCGCGCCGCCCGAAGCCTGGCCGCCACCGGTGGAGGCCGCGGGAGACCCGGTGGACGCGGTGGACGCGGTCCGCGTCGCGGCCCCGGTCGGGGCGCCCTGCGCGGTGTCCGTCTCGTCGTCCTGGCAGGCGGTGAGCGAGAGGGCGGCGGCGACGGCCAGGGCGGCGAAGACGGACGTGCGGGCGCGCATGGTGTTCTCCTCAAGGACGGGACGGCGGTGCCGACCGTTCGGTGCGAGCGGGTTTCCGAAGAGCAGGACTGCCCGCCCGGCCGAACCGTTGCGTCCGGTCCGCCCCCAGGACAGTGCTGTGACAGTACGGCCGGGAACGGCCCGCTCCGGCGGCACCGGCCGCCGCCCCCGACCAGCCCTGACGCCGGCTCACCCGGCCCCGGAGCAGCACCGCCGCCGTGGCCGCCCGCCGGGACACACCCGTGACCCGGACGGCCTTGACCACGGCTGCGGTCCTTCCCCGTGCCCCTGCCCTCCCGCCGACCGGCCTCGGATCAATCGCCTTGGTGTTCGGTGCAGTTGTTCGGGTGGAAGGAGGCGATGACGGTCTTCCCCCGCCCGTCGGGCCGGGCCTGCCAGTCGTCGGCGAGGCTGTCCACCAGCGCCATCCCGCGGCCCGAGGTGGCGTCGGACCCGGCCTCGCGCGGGCGCGGCATCCTCGGCGAGTCGTCGTGCACGCTGACGTACAGGCAGGAACCGTCCCAGGTGAGGACGAGGTTGGCGTCGCTGCGGGCGTGCAGGTGGGCGTTGGTGATGAGTTCGGAGATGGTGAGGATGACCGCGTCGGCGGTCTCGGGTGCGCGGGCCGTCCAGCCGAGTTCGTCGAGGTGCCGGCGGGCCCAGGAGCGCCCGGTCCGCACGCCGCTGGACACGGGCAGCGTCCGCGCCCAACCCACGGCCCGCAGTGCGGGGTCGTGTCCTTCCATGGTCTCCATCCCTTTCGTCGACGGGCTCGTTCCGGGCACGGCTCGGACGCGGTACGAGGAGGGCGGGTTCGCACCGGGCCGGGCCGTTTCCGCGCCGTTCTCCGCGCCGGCCCGTCCGACGGCTGCTGGAGGTCTGCCCCGTGAGCGGTGGCGCACACCCCGCCGCTCCGAACCGGGTGGCGGACACGGACGAGCGGGGCCCGCGCCTGCGCGCGGACCCCGCTCGATGTCGGTTCCCGGGCGTGCCCGGACCGGAGCGCCTACCAGCGGTACCAGCGGCGACGGCCGCCGGAGGGGTGGGCGCCGCGGGCGACGAAGCCGACCAGCCAGACCACCAGGACGACGATGGCCACCCACCAGAGGGCCTTGAGTGCGAATCCGGCACCGAACAGGAGCAGGGCCAGCAGCAGGACGAGAAGAAGGGGAACCACGTGCAACCTCCGTAGTCGGTGTCGAACCGCCGTCTGCCCATGGCCGGGACGAACATGCATCCGAAAAAACGGGGTCGGGGCCGACGGCCCGTCACCGGTAGATGGTGCCGGGCCGCGCCGTGCCGGGAGCGAGCAACTGGTCGACGGTGACGAAGGTGTAGCCCTGGTCGCTGAGCGTCTTGAGGACGGCGGGCAGGGCGGGGACGGTGCCCTCGTGCAGCGGGTGCAGCAGGACGATCCCGTCGCGGGCGGCGCCGTCCAGGACCCGCCGGGTGATCAGCGCGGTGTCGTCGGTCGCGTAGTCCTGCGCGGTCACCGTCCAGAGCACCTGGGCCATGCCGAGTTCCCGCGAGATCGCCGAGACCCGGTCGTCGGTGCGGCCCTCCGGCGGGCGCATCAGGGTGGGCCGCCGGCCGGTGAGTTCCTCGATCGCGTCCGCGGTGCGGCCGAGTTCGTCCCGGACCTGCGCGTCGGAGACCTCGGTCAGCCGGGGGTGCGTCCAGGTGTGGTCGCCGATCGCGTGCCCCTCCGCCGCGATGCGCCGCACCACGTCGGGGTGGCTGTGGAGGTCCCGCCCCTCCAGGAAGAACGTCGCCGGGGCGCGGTACTCCGCCAGCAGGTCCATGACCTTCCCGGTGGGCTCCCCGGGGCTGCCGTCGAAGGTGAGCGCGATGCACTTCTCCCGCGAGCAGTCCACCCGCCCCGCGACCGGCGCGCCCTTCGCCTGCTTCCGCGCCTGCCCGGGGCTGACCGTGACCATGGCGAAGCTGCGGATGACCGCCACCGTGACCAGGGCCGCGACCGCCAGCACCGCCACGCCCAGCAGCAGGTAGAACCGGGGCCGCCTCTTGACCAGCTTCATGCCGCAAACCCTACATTTGTTCCTTCGTCCGATGTAACGGCCGCACGCCGCAGCCGGGGCACCGGACCGTCGGCCCTCGACCGCCGACCCTCGGCCCTCGGCCCTCGGCCGTCAGTCGAAGTACACGACGAGCCGGACGCCGTCGTCGCCGAACCGGCCGGCCAGTGCCGCCATGACGGCGAACACGTGCTCCCAGCCGGTGCCCGGCCCGACGGCGTCCCCGAGGGTGAACGGGCGGTACGTGACCCGCGTGGCGCCCACCGACCATTCACCGAACGGCAGTTCGGCGGGGCTCCGGCCGCCGACCCCGGGGCCCATCCGCCGCACCAGCTCCGCCGAGCCCCACCGCTCGCCGACCCAGAACCGCCGCTGCACGTACCCGCCCCGCACGTGCCCGCCCTCGCTGGTCGGCTCGCGCAGCAGGACCACGCCGCGCAGGGCCGCGGGCGAGGCCGCCAGGTCGGCCCGCGCCAGCTCCGCCCAGCTCACCCACGTCGGGCCGTGCACCGTCGCGTCCAGGCGGCGCGCCTCCTCGAACTCCGCCCGCACCGCCGCCGAGACGTCCCCCGGCAGTCCGCGGCGCGCGGCGAGCGGCTCCCACCCCAGGTCGTTGCGCACCCCGAACAACAGGGCGAACGCCGGGTAGTCGCCGAACCCCCCGTACAGCGGGCACAGGTCCATGCAGCGCTGCCACGGTTCCCACTCGAACCAGTCCTCGTCGGCGTTCGGATCCCGGATCTCGATGCAGCCGTACACGTCGGTGCCCACGACCATGAGGCTAGGCCCTGTCCGGCCGCGCCCCGGCGCGACGGCCGGCGGCGAGGCGGACGGACCACTCCCGTTCGGCGACGGCGAGGGCGCGTTCCAGCGTCCCGACGAGCGCCGTGCGGCGCACCGACGCCACCGTCGGCCCGCGCCGGGCCCCGGTGCCCCAGGCCGCGCCGCCGTCCGCCCGCACCCGGCAGGCGAGGTGCACCCGTTCCCCGTCGGGGAAGGCGAAGGCCGTCACCTCGTCGGTGCGCTCCCCCCACTCCAGGAACGCGCACCGCGCGAGTGCCGCGTCGGTGCCGGTGCCGGCGTCCTCGCCGTACCTGCACCGCTCGGACCGGCGGAAGGACTCGGCCGGCGAGGTGAACCCCGGCGGGGGCGCGGCCGGGGTGCGGAAGCGGCCGAGTTCCGCCCCGAGCTTCTTGACCAGCAGCGGCGGGTAGAACGCGTTGTCCCGCGCGTCCACCCGGAGCCCGCCGGCGAAGACGTCGACGCACAGCAGCGCCGGGTCCTGTCCGAGGTGGAACTCCAACCCGAATCCGGCCCGCGCCCCGAACAGCCCGGCCGCCGTCTCGCCTCGTCCCACCTCGGCCCCCTCGTCCCGGCCCCGGTCCTACCGATCCGCTGCCGTCCCGAGGCCCGGGAGGAACGGCCGGGCACCGCTCACCCGGCGGCCCGCTGCGCACGGTCGCGCCGACCCGGGTCTCCGGCTGCGTCCGGGCGGTCGGCGAGCAAGTGCGTGCGTAGGAAGGCGAGTTGGGCGGTGACGGCCGGTTCGTGGGCCTCCAGGAACGGGGCGTAGTGGCGGCCGGGCAGGCGGAGCGTCTCGGAGCGCGGGGCGGTCGCGGCGGCGCGCAGGGCGGGTCCGGGCAGGGCGCTGCGGTCGTCGTCGCAGACGACCACCAGGAGCGGACAGCGGATGCGGGCCGCGTGGCGGCCGGGGCGGTAGGTGCCGAACTGGAGGGCGATCCGGGCCGCGACGGTCCGGTCCCAGTCGGTGTGGCGGCGGTCGGGGTCGAGGGCGCGGTCGCCGTCCGTCGCGTCGGCGGTGGTGAGCGAGGCGACGGTGCCGCGCGGTCCGGCGGTCGGGACCAGCAGCGGAGGGCGGCCGACGAGGCCGCCGAGCAGGTCGGCGGCGGCCCGGCCGAACAGGCGCAGCGCCGCGCGGGGGGTCATCGAGCGCAGCGCGTGCGGGGTGATGGCGGGGGCGTCGGCGAGCGGGGTCTGGGCGATGGCGGCGGCCAGCCGCGGGTGGTCGGCGGCGACCCGCAGGACGTGGCCGCCGGCGAGCGAGAAGCCCCAGACGGCGATCCGGTCGGGGTCGACCTCGGGCAGGCCGGCCGCGAAGTCGACGGCGGCGCGGTAGTCGGCGATCTGCTCGTCGAAGCGGACGACCTGGCGCGGGGTGCCCCCGCTGCCGCCGAAGTGCCGGAAGTCGAGGGCGAGGACGCTGAACCCGGCCCGGTGGAAGCGGGCGGCGAACCGGTCGGTGGCCGGTCCCCTGGTCACCGAGGTCCCGCCGGCCATGACCACGCAGCCGCCGTTGGACCCCGGGTAGTGCCAGGCGGCGCACGTGGTGGTGCCGCTGGCGAAGCGTACTTCGGTGCGTTGCCGGATCTCGGACACGGCGAGCCTCCTCGGTGGGGATCGGTCGGGGTGCTTCCCATCCTCGGCCCGGAGGTGCCGGAACGGTCGCCGCGGGGCGGCGCGATGAGCGAAACTCGCTGTCATGGTCCGTGCATCGGCGCATTCCGTTCTGAGTCCCCTGGACCAGCGGCTGGTCGCCGCCCTGCAGTGGGACGGCCGGCTCGGCGCCGAACGGGCGGCCGAGGTGCTGGGGGTGGGGGCGACGACCGTCCGCCGCCGGCTGCGGGCGCTGACCGCGGACGGCACGGTGCGGGTGGTGGTCTCCCCGGTGGCCCGGCCGCGCCACGGGGGCTCGGCCGGGGCGCTGTTCCTGCGGATCAGGGTGCTGCGCGGCAAGCTCGACGCCATCGTGGCCGCGCTGGCGGCGCGCGAGGACGTCCCGTTCGTCGACGTCACCACGGCCGGGGACGAGATCTTCGCGGTCGCCCGGACCGAACCCGGTTCGCGCGACCGGCTGGTGTTCCGTCAACTGCCCTCCACCCAGGCGGTGACGTCCGTGGAGAGCGCCACCATCCTGCACGTCTTCCGGCTCACCTCCGAGTGGCGCCACCAGGTGCTGACGGCGGCCGAACGCACGGCCCTGGCCCAGGCCGCCCCGGTCCCGACCGCACCGGCACCGCTCGCTCCGGCCCCGACCGCCCCGACCGTACCGACCGCACCGACACCGCCCGCCCCCGGCCCGTACGGTGTGGAGGCCGACCCGCTGGAACAGGCCCTGCTGGACGCCCTCGCCCCGGACGCCCGGCTGAGCGCGACGGCCCTGGCGGCCCGGACCGGCCACCCGGAGAGCACGGTCCGCCGCCGGTTGGCCCGGATGGCCGCGGAGGGCCGGCTGGTCACCCAGGTGCTGGTCGACCCCCGCCGGCTCGGGCTGCCCATCGAGGCGAAGTTCCTCCTCCGGGTGGCACCGGACCACCTGGCCGCCACCGGCCGCGCCCTGGCCGCCCACCCGGCCGTCCACGGCGCCTTCGCCACCTCCGGCCCCTCCAACCTGCACGCGGCCGGCTACTTCCCCGACCTGGAGTCCCTCTACGGCTTCCTCTCCCGGGACCTGACCGGCCTGGGCATCACCCACGTCGAAACAGCCGTCGTCACCCCCGCCACCGGCCGCTGAACCCCTCCCCCTCCCCCGGTCCGCAGAGCACCCCGCCGACCACGTCGGCACCTGCGGCGGATGACCCGCGAGTTCAGGGGTAGGCGCGTGCGGGCCGGGAGGGATCCCGGTCCGATGCGCACGGGAGCAGGACGGCAGCAGGAAGGAGCAAGGCCATGAGCAGCGGCATCGGGGACGGCACCCGGTACGGCGGCGAGGAGCCGGTGGGCGCCCTCGTCACGCGGGCGTCGCAGCAACTCTCGGAACTGGTCCGGGAGGAGATGCGGTTGGCCCGGGCGGAGCTGACCGAGAAGGGCAAGCGCTACGGCCTGGGCGGCGGCCTGGTCGGCGGGGCCGGCCTGGTCGGCGTCCTGGCGGCCCAGGCCGTGGTCGTCGCGGCGATCGCCGCCCTCGCACTGGCCCTGCCGGTGTGGGCGTCGGCGCTGATCGTCGCGGCCCTGCTCGCACTGGTCGCCGCGGTCCTGGTCCAGGCCGGCCGCAAGCAGGTGGCCAGGGCCGGCGCTCCCGCGCCCGAGCAGACTATCGACAGCGTGAAGGCCGACGTGGCCGAGATCAAGGAGAGGGCACACCGATGAACGAGCAGCCCCAGGGCGACGGATCGGCGGAGACCGACCGGCTCCGCGAGCAGGTCGAGCACACCCGCGAGGACCTCGGCCGCACGGTCGAGGCGTTGGCGGCCAAGGCAGACGTCAAGGAGCAGGTCGTGGAGAAGACCGCAGAACTCAAGGGACAGGCCGCCGAGAAGGCCGCGCAACTGACCGGCAAGCTCCGGGAGAAGGCGGGGCAGGCCGCCGACCTGGTCAAGGAGAAGACCCCGGACCAGGTGCTCGAGAAGGCGGACCAGGCCGCCACCCAGATCCGCGACACCGCGGTCCACGCCGGTCACCTGGCCGCCGAGAAGACCCCGGAGCAACTGCGGCAGAAGGCCGCGTCCGCCGTCGCGGCGGCCCGGGCCAACCGCACCCCGCTGCTGGTCGGCGGCGGGGTCCTGGTGGTCACCCTGCTCCTGCTGCGCGGCCGGAAGCAGAAGTGAACGCGGTCAAGATCCTGTACAAGCCGGTCGGGCTGACGCTCGGCGTGGTCGGCGGCCTGCTCGCGGGCGTCGCCTTCAAGCAGACCTGGAAGCTGATCGGCCACGACGACGACACCCCGGACGCCACCGACGAGGACCGCACCTGGCGCGAGGTCCTGCTCGCCGCCACCCTCCAGGGCGCGATCTTCGCCCTCGTCAAAGCCGCCATCGACCGCAGCGGAGCCACCGCCACCCGCCGCCTCACCGGCACCTGGCCCGGCTGACCCACCCCCAGGCGCCGGTCCCCCCACCCCCGGGAGGACCGGCGCCTCGGCACGTCCGGACGCTCAGGCACCGCAGCCGCGTTTACGGGTGGCGTACGCACCGACCGCTGCCCGGGAAGCGGGCCGACACACGCGAGCCCCAACGTCGCTCTGTTCAGCTGTCAGTCGCCGGAGGCGACATCGCGTCGACAGCGACCGTGGCGGCCAACACGGTGGCGTGGCCGGCGGCAAGGACTACGGCAGTCGGCACGTCCGTCGCGAACCGCTCCGGTGCCGGGCCCCGCCCAGCGTCAGCTGCGCCGCCACACCCGATCACGGTTCGGCCACATCGCCAACACTGCTCCCCCACCCCCTTTACGGTCCATCCATCTGACCGCTACTCCGGGGATGTTGAACGTGCGCCGAACCACCACTGTCGGGCTGCTCATCGCAGCCGCCGCCCTGACCGCCTGCGACCCGACCACCAGCAGCACCATCAGCGGCTCGACCACGCCCGCTGCCGCGCCCCCGCCGGCATCCCAGACTGCAGCTCCGGCCAGCAGCGAGCCAGCGCCTGCAGCCGGGAGCCAGGCGAAGACAGCGGAGCTTCCGGACTTCACCGGCATGGGGCTTCAGGCCGCGCAAGACAAGGCCCAGGCCGACGGCTTCTACGGCCTCACCTCGCATGACGCCCTGGGCCGATCCCGTGCGCAGATCGACGACCGGAACTGGAAGGTGTGCGGACAGGCACCGGCCGCAGGTCAGCAGCCCACCAATACGGTGGTGGACATGGCTGCGGTCAAGCTCGACGAACAGTGCCCGGTTGCGGACCAAGGTGCGGCGACACCCCAGGCCGGGGCGTCGATGCCGGACGTGCGGGGGAAGTCGGTGGCGACCGTACGGGACCTGCTGCCGAAGAACACCAGCTTCTCGGTGAAGGATGCGACGCAAGGCCGAATGGTGTTGGTGGAATCGAACTGGCAGGTGTGCTCCCAGGCACCGGCCGCAGGTGCAGCACTGACCGGTCAGCCGGTGACGTTGACGGTCGTCAAGTTCGGCGAGACCTGCCCGTAGCCAGCCCGAAACCAGGAGTTCCCCCATGAACAAACTCCGGTGACACGTCGTTACCGATCTGCGCCTCACTGCGGCCTTCCTCCCGGACCCGAACGGATGGCCGACGAGTAAGCCCCGGCCGGTGTCAGGACGGGGCAGCAATCTCCGGGGCAGGCGGTGCCCGGGGTGGCCTCAGGGCGGGGGGTCTTCGTACGGGGTGTCCAGGACGGCCAGGGCCTGAGGGTGGATCAGGGCGCCCGGGAGGCGGGGGTGGGGGGTGAGGATTCCGGCGTTGCGGAGGCGGTCGAGGGGTGGGGCCGGGTCGTGCGGGATGCGGTCGTGGAGCCAGGTCGCGGAGAGGGCGGGGGCGGTGCGGAGGCAGTTGAGGACGGCTGTCTCGGCGGCGTCGCCGTCGGTGCGGGCGATCGCGGCGTCGATCAGGGCGCCGTAGGTCTCGACGGTCGCGGTCCGGTGGCGGGCGGTGTCGGTGACGGTGCGGGCGAACAGCTCGCCCCAGCGGGGAAGTCGGCCTCGGGCGGCGGCGACCACCGCCCGGTCGTGCTCGGCCCGGTGGCGTTCGGTCCAGCCTTCGAGGTCGAGCAGGAGGCCGGGCAGGAGGCCGGCGGCCACCAGGTCGCACTCCGCGAGGAGCCGGGCGGTGCGGCCGTTGGCGTCGGGGAAGGGGTGGACGGTGAGCAGCCGCACCATGCCGAGCGCCGCGGCGTCCAGTGGCGGCGAGGTGGTCCGGGTGCCCCACTCGTGCCAGCGCCGGACGTGGTCGCGCAGGTCCCGGCCGGGGCGGACGGTCATCACGAAGCGCTGCCCGTCGGGCCAGTTCACCCTGGCGGTGGCGTTCCGGAAGCCGCCGGTGCCGGGGATGTTGGGGTCGGCGGCGACGAGCAGCCCGTGCAGTTCGGCGAGGGCGTCCGGGGTGAAGCAGGGCCGGCGGTCGGGCTGTTCGGCGCGTTCGGCGCGGACCGAGTGCACGGCCAGCAGCCCGGCCGCGGCCCGGGCCTCGGCGGCCTCGGCGATCCGGGCGGTCGCCTGTTCGCCCGTCAGCCCGGCGAGGTGGCGGTGGTGCGCCTTCATCCGGTAGCGGGGGCGGTGGAACAGGTCGGGGTCGCCGAGGTGGCGCCGGACGGCCGCGGTGAGCGCGGCGAGGGCGGCCAGCGCCGCGGCCCGGGCCGGTCCGGGGATCACCTCCGCGTCGAGCGGCGGCACGACCGGCACGACGGGCGTGGCCGGTCGTGCCGCCGGTTCGGAGGGGTGGCGGGGCATCAGGACGGGACCGGCCTCAGCAGGGGCGCGGGGTCACGACGCCGGTCGGGGCCGTGACGTTCACGAACTCGGTCTTGTACGAGAGGCTCCAGTAGTCGAAGGTCGTGATCCGGTAGACGTTGGTCTGGTACTCGACGAACAGCGACCAGCTCTCGCCCGGGTTGAGGGTGAAGTCGACGGTCTGGCTGCGGCTGATCGTGGTGTTGAGCTGGGTGCCGATCGTGGCGGTGAGCACGTCGACCGCCTTCGCCGAGATGTTGGTGCTGACCTGGTAGGTGACGTCGTACTTGACGGTCTCCGACACCTTGTACGGCATGGAGTTGCCGTTGCGGTAGCAGTTCTCGTGCTTCTCCCAGAGCTTCCCGAGCCGGTACAGCACCGCGCCCGGGGTGCTGTCCTCGCCGCCCCCGCCGACGGCTCCGGTGTTGCCGGGGATGGCCGGGTCGGCCGGTGCGGGGGCTGGCGTGGCGGTGCCGGTGACCACGACGGTGGGCAGGGTGGCGTCCGCCACGGGCACGGGCGCCTCGCTGACGTTGGACCCGTTGGTGATGACGGTCGGCAGGCTGCCCGTCGCCGGCCCCGGGTCGTCGCCCGGGTAGTCGGGGTAGCCGGGGTCGGGGAAGTCGATGATCGGCGGGTCCTGGTCGTCCGGGTCCTCCGGCGGCGGCGGGTCCTCGTTGCCGCAGGTGGAGTGGTCGTCCACGCAGGACGCGTAGGCGGTGAACGGGGCGGTGACCACCGGCACCGTGGTGAGGACGGTGGCGCCGAGTGCGGCGGCCACCGCCATGCTCCTGAGTTTCACGTTGTCCTCCGGATCGGAAGGTCGGGAGAGGCCAGCTTCATCGAGCACGCCCGCGGAAGCGTCAGGGGGAGCACGTAATCTCCGTACGTATCTCCCGGGCCGCCCGTGTCAGGGCGCACCCGGTCGACGCCGCCGAGTCGTCAGGACCGCCCGGCCCCGCCGGGGAGGTCCGCCGAGGGGCGCGGCGGCGGCGGGGCGTCCGGGGCGGGCCGGGTGGGGCACCTCGCGTCGACAACGGAAGTGGGCAAGCGCCTTGCAGCACAACAGTTCTCCGGCCGGGCACCTCGCCGCGGAGCAGCTCGTCGGGGAGCAACGGCCCGCCGGGGGCCGGCTCGTGGGGCGGGAGGCCGAACTCTCCGTGCTCACCCGGGCCGTGCTCGCGCTGGAACGCGGCCGGGGCTCGGTCGTCGAGCTGCCCGGGGAGCCGGGGATCGGGAAGACCCGCCTGGCCGGGGCGCTCCTGGAGCTGGCCGCACGGCGCGGGGTCCCGGTGGCCCGGGCCCACGCCCGGCGCGGCGGCACCGGCCCGTGGCAGGTCTTCCGCGACGCCCGGGAGTCGGCGGGCGACGACGGCGAGACGGAGCAGCGGCTCGACGGGCCGGAGCAGCGGCTCGCCGGGCCCGAGCAGCGGCTCGACGGCCCGGACGGCCGGCCGCTCGCCTGGGCGGCGGGGCACCTCGTGGTGCTGGACGACGTCCACCTGTGCGATCCGGCGTCGACGGCGCTGCTGGTCCGGCTGGTGCGGTCGGTGACGCCCGCCCCGTTCCTGCTCGCGGTCGCCCACCGGCCCGGGCAGACCGCGCCCGCCCTCCGGGCCGCGCTGCAGGACGGGGTGCGGGCCGGGACGGTGACCCGGGTCGAACCCCGCGCCCTCACCGGCGAGGAGGTGGCCGTCCTGCTGGCCGACCGGCCCGCCGACGGGGAGCCCGGAGCCCGCACCCCGGCCGAACTCCGCGCGTTCGCCGCCCGGTTGTGCGCCGCGGCCGAGGGCAATCCGCGCTACCTGCGCCTGCTCGTCGCGGCGCGCTGGCAGCCCGAGCACTGGCCCGAGCGGGCGGGCACCGACCTGGTCGGGCTGCTGCGCGCGGCGAAACCGCTGGTCGCCGAACTCGACGCGCTGACGCCGCCCGCGGCGCTCACCGCGTCCGCGGCGGCCGTGGCCGGCAGCCCGTTCCGGCCGGAGGACGTCGCCCGGCTCTCCGGCCTGGGGGCGGACCGCACCCTCGACGCGCTCGCCGAACTGGAGGAGGCCGGCCTGCTGCGGCAGGCCGACTGGCAGGGCCGGCTCGCCTTCCGCCACCCGGTGGTCGGCCACGTCGCGCACGAGCGGGCCGGGCTGTCCTTCCGGCTGCGCGCCCACCGCCGCGCCCTGGAACTCATCACCGGCCGGGACGGGCGGGCCCGCGACCGGGCCCGGCACGCCGAGCACCTGCTGGGCAGCGACGCGGCGCTCGCCGCGCGCACCCTGGCGGACGGGGCCGCGGAGATCGCGGCGCTGGAACCGGCCACCGCCGCCCGCTGGCTCGGACTGGCCCTGGAGGCCCTGCCCGACGGAGGGGACGGAGCAGCCGACGCCGCCGCCCGGAACGCGATGGAACTCGCCCGCTGCCGCGCCCTGATCGCCTCGGGCCACCCGGGCGAGGCCCGCACCCGGGCGCACGAACTGCTGGGCCGCCGGGCCGCGACGCTCGACGAGCGGCAGCTGTGCCAGGCGTACGCGGTCTGCGTCGGCGCCGAGCGGCAGCTCGGCCGCTACGCGGAGGCGGCGGCCCTGGCCGACGCGGCCCTCCGCCTGCTGCCCCGGCCGCTGCCGTCGCCGCTGCCGGCCGAGGCCGCCGAACTGGTCATCGAGCACGGGCTGGTCCACGTCCTGCGCGGCACCCACGACCAGGCCCGGGCCCTGCTCCGGGAAGCCGTCCGGGTCCCGGCCGGGGCCGACGGGCACGGCGGCGGCCCCGGCCCCGCCTCCAGCGACGGAGACGCGGACGCGGATGGCGCCGGCGCCGGCGAGCCGGACCGCATCGTGTTACGGGTGCTCGACGCGCTCTGCGTCACCCACGCGGGCGACCTGGCCGAGGCCCTGGACGAGGTCACCCACTGCGCCCGGCTGGTCGACGCCCTGCCGGACCCGATGGCCGGCCGCACCCCGGAGACCCTGGCCCTGCTCGGCAGCGCCGAGCTCTACCTGGAGCGGTTCGCCGACGCGGCCCGCCACCTGAGCCGCGGGCTGACGGCCGACCGCCAGGAGCTGACCGCCGACCGCCACGGGCTGACCACCGACCGCCGCGGACTGACGGCCGACCACCGCGGACCGGCCGCCGACCGCCGGAGGCCCCAGCGGCCCGTCCTGCTCCACCGCCTGCTCGGGCTCGCGGTGGCCGAGCAGTGGACCGGCCGCCTGGAGTCCTCCCGGCAGCACGCCGCGGAGGCCGAGGACCTCGCCCGCTGCCTGGGCGTGCGGCCCGCGCTGGCCCTGGCACGGGCGATCCGCGCGACGGCGCTCGTCTGGGCCCGCGGTCGGGAGGGCGCCGCCGACGCCGTGGCGCTGGTCGAGGAGGCGACGGAGGCGGTCCCGTCCGGCCACAGCTGGTGGGCGGCCTCGGCGACCGGCCTGCTCGCCCAGGCCCGGCTGCTCGGCGGTGACCCGGCCGGGTGCCGGCGGACCCTGCTGGACGGCGGGTCCGACGAGCGGCTGCCCCTGGTCCGGCCCTTCTCCCGGCCGTTCCTGCTGGCCGTGCTGGCGACCGCCACCCTGGCGTGCGGGGACCGGGCGGAGGCGGAGCGGCTGGTCCGGACCGCCGAGGCGGAGGCCCGGCGGCTCGGGCTGCCCGTCCAGGAGGCCCACGCGCGGTGCGCCCGGGCCCGGCTCCAGCTGGCCGACGGCGACCACGGCGCGGCGGCCGGGCACTTCGCCCGGGCCGCGGAGGCGTTCCGGTCCGCCGGGATGCCGGTGCAGTACGCCTGGACCCTGGCGACCGGCGCCCGCGCCTTCCACGAGGCGCACGGCCCGGCCGCGGCCCTCGACCGCCTGGGCACGGCCGAGGCGGTCACCCGGACGCACCCGGCGCTGCTCGTGACGGAGCAGGTGACCCGCGCCCGCGCCGAACTGTCGACGGACTGCCGCACCGCGCACCCGCGA